>NZ_CP133888.1:0-660000 GCF_041228405.1 Salinilacustrithrix flava | reverse complement strand
GGCCCTCGACATCGGGTTGGACGTCCGAGGCTGACATGGGGCGCGCCGAGGGACCGTGGGACCTGGGCGGCCGCACCCGCCGGGCCGTCACCCCCGCTCGCCTGCTCGCGCGAGGCGCCGCCGCAGCCGCGATGGCGCAGGCACGGGCCCTGCGCGGTGACTCGATCCAGGACATCGCCTCCGACCGCCGGCTGGTCGCCGCCGCCGAGGACATCGCCCGCGAGCTGGGCGAGATGAAGGGGGCGGCGATGAAGATCGGCCAGGCGCTGTCGATCCTCGACGTCGGCCTGATCCCGGAGGAGTACCGCACCGCACTGGCGGTGCTGCAGTCCGACGCGCCGCCCATGCCCTACGACGCGGTCCGGGAGGTGGTCACCGCCGAGCTCGGCGCTCCGCCCGAGGAGCTGTTCGACTTCTTCTCACCCCGGCCCATGGCTGCGGCGTCGATCGGGCAGGTCCACATGGCCCACCTCGGCGACGACGAGCTGGTGGTGAAGGTCCAGTACCCGGGCGTCGCCGATGCGGTGGCCGCCGACCTGCGCAACGCCGCCCTCCTGTCGGCCCTCGCCCGGCTGATGCAGCGGATGCTGGCCGGGCTCGCCGGGGACGTCGACGTGCGTGCTCTCATCGACGAGGTCCGGGACCGGGTCACCGACGAGCTCGACTACCGGATCGAGGCGGCCAACCAGATCGAGTTCGCCGCGATGTTCGCCGGCGACCCGGAGATCGGCATCCCGGCGGTGCGCGAGGACCTGTCCACCCGGCGGGTGCTCACCAGCCAGTACGTCGATGCGATGCGGTGGTCGGCGGCGCTCGAGCAACCGGTCGAGCTGCGCAACCAGTGGGGCAACGTCGTCTCCCGCTTCTCGGCCACCTCGATCTACGACCACGGGGTCGTCAACGTCGATGCCCACCCCGGGAACTTCCTGTTCCACGAGGACGGCCGGGTCACCTTCCTCGACTTCGGCTGCGTGTCCCGCCTCACGCCCGACCAGCTCGTGCGCCTGCGTCGGTTGGCTGCTGCGCTCATGACCGGCGACCGCGACGCCGTGCTCGACACGTTCGTCGACGCCGGCTTCCTGCGCACCCGGGAGGGGTTCGACCCGGAGGTCCTGCTCGGCCCGCTCGGCAGCTGGGTGCAGGCGGCCCGGGGACCCCAGCCGTTCCACTACTCCCGCGAGATGCTGGCCGACATCGTGGCCGAGGCCATGCGGGTCCGCGTCGGCGTCGACGAGCTCAAGCTCCTCCAGCGGCTCGACGTGCCGCGGGAGCACGTGCTGCTCGGACGGGTCTCCGTCGGCAACGAGGCGATCCTGGCCCACCTGGAGGCGACCATCGACTTCCGCGACCTCTACGCCCGCCACCTCGCCGGTGCCCTCGACATCGATCCGGAGTGGCCGGACGCATCGGATGAGGACGGCTCCGGAGGGGTCGCGTAGCGTCGCCCCCCGTGAATCTGCTCGCCATCGACGTCGGAAACACGCAGACCGTGATCGGCCTGTACGACCTGGAGTCCGGCGTCGAACCGCCGAACCGGGTCGCCGACTCGGACCTGCTCGACCACTGGCGCATCGCCACCAACGTCGAGCGCACCGCCGACGAGTACGCCCTGCTCTTCCAGGAGTTCCTCGCCTTCCACGGGTTCGGGTGGACCGAGGACGTCCAGGGCTTCGCCGTGTGCTCATCGGTCCCGCGGGTCACCGGTGCGCTCCGCCGCTTCAGCGAGCGCTACCTCGGCTTCGACGCGCTCGTGGTCGAGCCGGGCGTGAAGACCGGCATGCCGATCCTCTACGACAACCCCCGCGAGGTGGGCTCGGACCGCATCGCCGACGCGGTCGCGGCCTGGGACCTCTACGGCGGCCCGACGATCGTCGTGGACTTCGGCACCGCCACCACCTTCGAGGCCATCTCGGCCAAGGGGGAGTACATGGGCGGCGCGATCTTCCCCGGCATCGACATCAGCCTCGACGCCCTCTTCGGCCGCGCCGCCGCGCTCCGCCGGGTCGAGCTCGTCGAGCCGAGCAACGTCATCGGGCGGTCCACCATCGAGTCCATGCAGTCCGGTGCGGTCTACGGCTTCACCGCGGTGGTCGACGGCATGGTCGAGCGCTTCCAGGCCGAGCTCGACCAGCCCTGCACGGTGGTCGCCACCGGTGGGCTGTCCGGCCTCATCGCCCCGCTGTCCGCCACCATCCAGCACCACGAGCCGTGGCTGACGCTGCACGGCCTGCGGATCATCCACGAGAAGAACTCCCATGTCTGACGACACCCCCTTCGATCCGCCCTACCGCCTCGACGTGACCGACCGGGTCGGCGCCGTCCTGGCCGAGTTCGACCACCTGGCCGACGGGGAGGAGACCGACCGCACCGTCACCGTGGCAGGTCGCGTCATGTTGTTGCGCGACCAGGGAAGGCTCGCCTTCGCCACCCTGCGCGAGGGCAGCACCGGGGACGAGATCCAGCTCTTCGCCCTGTCGAAGGTGCTCGACGGCTTCGACCGGTTCGTGAAGCTGAACCTCGGTGACTGGATCGGTGCGACGGGCGAGGTCGTGCGGACCAAGCGCGGTGAGCTGTCGATCAAGGTGACGTCCTTCGTGCCGCTGGCCCAGGCCCGCCGCGGCTTCGGAGACAAGTTCCACGGCATCACCGACACCGACCTGCGCTACCGCCAGCGCTACGCCGACCTGTGGGCCAACCCGGAGGCCGCTGTGGCCCTGCGCGCCCGGAGCCGCACGATCAGCCTCATCCGGCGCTGGCTCGAGGACCGCGACTTCGTCGAGGTCGAGACCCCGGTGCTCCAGCACGTGGCCAGCGGGGCGGCGGCCACGCCGTTCACCACGCACCACAACGCGCTCGACGTCGACCTCAAGCTGCGGATCGCTCCAGAGCTGTTCCTGAAGCGCCTCGTCATCGGCGGCTTCGAGCGGGTGTACGAGATCGGGCGGGTGTTCCGCAACGAGGGCATCTCCACCCGGCACAACCCCGAGTTCACGATGCTCGAGCTGTACCAGGCCTACGCCGACTACACCGACATGATGGCGCTGGTCGAGGACCTCGTCGCCCACCTCGCCACCGAGCTCCACGGCACGACCACGCTGACCTACGACGACCGCGAGCTGGACCTGTCCACGCCGTGGCGTCGGGCGTCGATGGTCGAGCTCATCGAGGACGCCATCGGCGTGCGCCTCGACGTCGGCCAGCCCATCGACGAGGTCCGGGCCGTGGCCACCGAGCACGGCGTCGAGGTCGAGGAGTCGTGGGGCACCGGCAAGCTGATCCTCGAGATCTACGAGAAGACCACCGAGCACGGCCTCTGGGGTCCGATCTTCGTCACCGACTACCCCGAGGAGGTGTCGCCGCTGTCGAGGGCCCACCGGGACCAGCCCGGCGTCACCGAGCGCTTCGAGGCCATCGTCGCCGGCCGGGAGCTGTGCAACGCGTTCTCCGAGCTCGTCGACCCCGACGTGCAGCGCGCTCGCTTCGAGGACCAGGTGCGCCAGAAGGACGCCGGCGACCACGAGGCCATGGCCCTCGACGAGGACTACCTCCGGGCCATGGAGTACGGCCTGCCGCCCACCGGCGGCCTCGGGATCGGCATCGACCGCCTGATCATGCTGCTCACCGGCACCACGTCCATCCGCGACGTCGTGCTGTTCCCGACGCTGAAGCCGGAGCAGTAGCGGGTCAGAAGCGGTCGCCGTACTTGCCGAGCAGGTCGTCGAGGCCCTCGCGCAGCAGCGATGCCTCGGTGCGCCCGGTGGCATCGGACAGCTTCGACAACCGGTCGAGGTCGGCGCGGCTGTAGTAGTTGCTCTTGAGGACCATCTTCTCCTCGACGTACATGGCGATGCGATCCCGTCCCTCGCGCTTGGCCCGCATCAGTGCCTGGCCGGCGGCCCGGAGGAGCTCCTCGCCGGTGGCGGCGTGGGGTGGGACCGCGGCCACCCCGACCGACGCCGTCACGTGCCCGACGTCGGCGATCGCACGCGAGGCGAGGTGCGCCCTGATCTCGTCGAGGAGCACCAACCCGTTCTCCGCCGACTGACCCGGCAGGAGCACGGCGTACTCGTCACCGCCCAACCGCGACACGAGCGCGTCCCCCGGCATGTTGGCGTGCAGCACCTTCTCCCAGGCCAGGAGCACGGCGTCGCCGGCGTCGTGCCCGTACCTCTCGTTGACCTCGGCGAAGTCGTCCAGGTCCGTGAGGGCCATGGCGGCGGGGACGGTGCCGTGGTGCAGGCGCTCCTCGACGGAGGCGACGAAGTCCTCCCGGGCGGTGATGGGCAGGAGGGATGCGTTCGACGTGTGAGGCATGACATATATATGTCCTACGTGTGCACGCGTGTCAAGGGTGGTGTCGCGCAACATGGGTACTGCCAGTTCCCAGGGCGAGTGCGTCCCCCGCCGGCGGGTTCAGGGGCGGGCGGCGGCGACGGTGCCGAGGACGTGGTCCACACCGTCGTGCAGCGCGGCCTTGGCCGGCGAGTCCGGCAGCGGCGCCAGCGCGTCCTGGGCCCGGCGGGCGTGGCGCTCGGCCTCGGCCATGGTCTCCTCGATGCCGCCGGACTGGAGCACGAGGGACCGGGCGGCCTCGCGCTCGGCGCCCTCGATGGGCGACCCGAGCAGGCCGGTCAGCTCCTCGCCGACGTCGGACTGCAGCGCCCGGAGCACCGGGAGGTTGTAGATGCCCTCGGTGAGGTCGTGGGCGGCGGGCTTGCCGAGCTCCTCCTCGGTGGCGACGAGATCCAGGACGTCGTCGACCAGCTGGAAGGCCATGCCGAAGCTGACCCCGTAGTCGGTGAGGGCGTCGACCTCGTCCCGTGGCAGGCCGCCCACGATGGCGCCGATGCGGCAGGCCGTGGCGTACAGCGACGCGGTCTTGCCCTCGACGGCGGCGAAGTAGGCGTCCTCGGTGCGGGCCGTGGAGTAGGCGTGGCGCAGCTCGAGGATCTCGCCCTCGCACAGGCGGCCGATGGTCCGGGCCAGCAGCGCGGCGACCTCGGTACCGAGCGAGGCGGCGATCTCGGATGCCTTGGCCAGGAGGAAGTCGCCGGCGAGGATGGCGGTGAGGTTGTTCCAGCGCACGTTCACCGACTGGACGCCCCGCCGGGAGTCGGCTTCGTCGATGACGTCGTCGTGGTAGAGCGACCCGACCTGGACCAGCTCCACGGAGACGCCGCCGTCGATGACGTCGACGGTGACCTCGGTCGAGGTCGCGGCTGCGAGCACGCCGAGCATCGGGCGCAGGCGCTTGCCCCCGGCCCGGATCAGGTGCGAGGTCATCTCGGTGAGCTGGGGGTCGTCGGTGGTGACGGCAGCCAGCAGGCGCTCGTCGATCAGCGCGAGGTGGCCCTCGGCGCCGGGGAAGTCGAGCAGCGGGTTGGAACCCATGGCCGGAGGCTACTGGGGCCTTCGGACAGGGCCGCAGTCGCCGTCGGGCGCGCGGCGCCGGACGGGTCGCGGCTCCGGGCGTCCCGGCAGATGGGGGTGGTCAACGGCGTGCTGGTCGGGTACGCCTGGGGCATGCGCATTCCGACGGGCACGGACGTGAGGCTGCCGTTCCGGGATCGGGTCGAGGCCGGTGAGCTCCTCGGCGATGCGCTCGCCGGCGTGGACCTCGGACCCGAGGTCCTCGTCGCCGGGCTGCCCCGCGGCGGCGTGCCCGTGGCTGCGGAGGTGGCCACGCGCCTGGGAGCACCGCTCGACGTGATCATCGTCCGCAAGGTCGGCGTGCCCGGGCACCGCGAGCTGGCCATGGGGGCGGTCGGCGAAGGGGGCGTCGTCGTCCACGACGAGCGGATCATGCGGGCGGTCGCCCCGTCGGAGGCCGCCGTCGATCGCACGATCGCCGCCGAGCGAGCCGAGGTCGAGGCCCGCGCCCACCGCTTCCGCCCCGGCCGGGAGCAGCGCAGCCTGGCGGGCCGGACGGTGCTCGTCGTCGACGACGGCCTCGCCACGGGGTCGACCGCCGAGGCTGCCGTCCGGGTGGCCCGGGCCCAGGGCGCGGCGCGGATCGTGGTGGCGGTGCCGGTCGGCTCACCCGCCGCGGTCGCTCGGTTGGAGGCGGTCGCCGACGCCGTCCTGTGCCTCGCCGCACCGTCCGGCTTCGGCGCCGTCGGTGCGTACTACGAGGACTTCTCCGAGACGACCGACGACGAGGTCGTGGCCCTGCTGCTCGCTCAGGCCTCCGGCGCGTCGCCGCGCGCCTCGCGCCCGGCCGCCACCGTGGACGTCGCCGTCGACGTCGGTCCCGGCCGCCTCCCCGGCACGCTCGTGGTGCCCGAGCGCGCCAGCGGCCTCGTGCTCTTCGCCCACGGCAGCGGCAGCAGCCGACACAGCTCCCGCAACCGCCACGTCGCCGACTCCCTGCGCGACGCCGGCCTCGCCACGCTGCTCTTCGACCTGCTGCTGCCCGAGGAGGACGGAGACCGCCGCTTCGTCTTCGACATCGACCTGCTGGCCGAGCGCCTGCTCGCCGCGTCCGAGGGCGTGCGGGCCCTCGCCGAGGTCGAGGGGCTCGGCGTCGGCGTGTTCGGTGCCAGCACGGGCGGGGGCGCGGCGCTCGTCGCCGCGGCGCGTCGCCCGGACCTCGTCGACGTCGTCGTGTCCCGCGGCGGCCGGCCCGACCTGGCGGGCGAGCACCTGGCGCACGTGCGGGCCCCGACGCGGCTCATCGTCGGCGGGGCCGACACCGAGGTCCTGGCGCTGAACCGGCGCGCTGCCGCGCACCTCGGCTGCCCCCACGACCTGGTGGTGGTCCCCGGCGCCACCCACCTCTTCGAGGAGCCGGGCGCCCTCGACCAGGTGGCCGACCTCTCCATCGACTGGTTCCGCCAGCACCTGCCGGCGCCGCGGTGAGGGCCGCTACTCCTCGCCGGGCAGGTCCACGATGTCGGGCGTGATCGCTTCGGGCGTGTAGCGCACGGTGGCGTTCCACAGCAGCCAGCTGTCCACGCCCAGGTCGCGGGCGGCGTCGATCTGGGCCCGCACCTCGGCCGGCCCGTAGGGGATGCCGATGGAGAAGTCCTGCACCCACAGGTTGAACGCCACGCCGGAGCCCGCCGCCTTGGTCTGGAAGTCGGTGAGCGACTTGGTGATGATCTCGTAGGGCTGGGCGTTGGGGTGATCGACCCGGTACTCGCCCCGCACCCAGTGGGAGGGGTACAGCATCGGTGCGATGTAGTCGACGTGGCGGGCGATGGCCGGCACGGGCTGGCCGATGGCGTCGGGGTTGCGGGCGGCGACGCCGAACAGCGACGCCCCCTGGTACACGCACGCCTCGCGGAGCGGGTCGCCGGCCTCGGCCAGGAAGGACACGACGGCGTCGTTCACGGCCTGCTTCTCGGCGAGGTCGTCGCCACCCTCGGGCACCTGCAGCCCGGGGAAGACCATCCCGGCGATGTCGCCCTCGGGCCGGCGGACGTAGTCCCACAGGATCTCGTCGACGCCGCGGTCGACGGCCTCCATGGCCAGGTCGATGTTGTACTGGCGCACGTCGGGGTTGGCGACGTTGGTGAAGCCGCCGTACTTCGACAGCATCCCGCCCTCGTTGTCCTGGATCACGTAGTCCATGCGGCCGTTGTCGACGGCCCACCGGGCCATGGGCCCGTCGCGGAAGGCCACGATCCGCCCGATGATGCGCATGCCCTTGCCCTTGAGCAGCTCGATGGCGTCCTCGAGCACGTACTCCTGGCGGACGGCCCCGATCTCGTGGGCCATGTCGACGTCGGTGTCGTAGCCGACGATGCCGCCCTCGTCCTTGATGTCGAGCTGGACGGCCGAGACCTTGCCGGCGTCGACCATCTCGATGATGTGCTCACGCAGCGGGGCGTAGCCCCACGCAGCGGCGGTGACGTGCATGGACTGCGAGGACGGGTACTCGACGGGGATGACGACCTCGGCGGCGGCCCGGTTCCCGGCGACGTCCTGGGCCTGGATCAGCACCGGGCCGGTCGGGGCGTTGTCGTACTCCAAGGTGAACGTGCCGTCGTCGGCGAGCTCGAGGTCCTCGCCGTCGACCGTGATGCTCGCCAGCCCGGTCTCGGCCCGGCCCGTGACGGTGACCGGCGAGCAGATGGGCACGGCCGGCTGGGGGGAGGCGACCTCGATCATCGGCGGGGTGCCGTCGACGGCGAAGACCCAGCTGAACTCGGCCTCGTCGAGGAGGGGACGGCCGACCGACATCGACAGCTCGTGCACGCCCTCCTCGAGCGGGGGCGGGGTCCAGCGCACGCCGTCCTCGGACACCTCGTAGGTGTCGTCCACGGCGGGCAGGCCGTTGAAGAACAGCGTCGGCTCCAGCCCCGACTCGAGGTCCAGCTGGGCGACGTCGATGCGCACGTCGAGGCCGCTGGCCTCATCCAGGGTGAGCTGGGCGCCGTCCTCGAGGCCGGTGATGGCCACGTCGACGCGGGTCGCACCCCAGAACTGGGTCCAGATGTAGGTGCCGAGCAGGACGAAGCCGAGGGCGATGAACAGGCTCGACCAGGGGATGGAGCGGCGCTGGGTGCGCGGCGTCCACGCCTTGGGCCCCTTGGGCCGGCGCCCGAAGCGGGGGCGCGGGGCATCGAGGCGGCCGCTGCGACGGGGGTCCCCGAGCAGCGGGGGGTCGTACTGGCGAGGAGGGCGTCCCGGTGGACCGGAGCGGCCGCGGCGGCGACCGCCACCTGCGCCCGGGATGCTGCTGAGATCGGTGGGCATGGTGGTGGATGGCCGGACTCGGCGCCGTGGCGGGCCGTCCGGCGCAGCGGCCCACGCTACCGGGGGGCCCGTCCGGCCCGCCACGCGCCCCGCCCCGGTGGAGCGCTCCGGAGCAGGGATACACTGGCGGTCCGAGTCTCCCGATCAGTCCTGGTCGACCCCCAGGGAGGGCAGCGCCTTGTTCGAACGTTTCACCGACCGTGCCCGCCGAGTCGTCGTGCTCGCGCAGGAAGAGGCACGGCTCCTCAACCACAACTACATCGGCACCGAGCACATCCTGCTCGGGCTGATCCACGAGGGCGAGGGCGTGGCCGCCAAGGCCCTCGAGTCCCTCGGCATCTCCCTCGAGGCCGTCCGCAGCCAGGTCGAGGAGATCATCGGCCAGGGCGGCTCCTCGCCGTCGGGCCACATCCCCTTCACCCCCCGGGCCAAGAAGGTCCTCGAGCTGAGCCTGCGCGAAGCGCTCCAGCTCGGCCACAACTACATCGGCACCGAGCACATCCTGCTCGGCCTCATCCGCGAGGGCGAGGGCGTCGCTGCCCAGGTCCTCGTCAAGCTGGGCGCCGACCTGTCCCGGGTCCGCCAGCAGGTCATCCAGCTGCTCTCGGGCTACCAGGGCTCCGGTGCCGCCGGTGGCGGCCCGAGCGGTGGTGGCGAGAAGGCCGGCGCCGCCGCCGGCTCCACCAGCGGGGACACCCCGTCGGGCTCGCTCGTGCTCGACCAGTTCGGTCGCAACCTCACCCAGCTCGCGCGCGACAAGGAGGTCGACCCGGTCATCGGTCGCTCCCGCGAGATCGAGCGGGTCATGCAGGTGCTGTCGCGGCGCACCAAGAACAACCCGGTCCTCGTGGGCGAGCCCGGCGTCGGCAAGACCGCCATCGTCGAGGGCCTGGCCCAGAAGATCGTGGCCGACGACGTGCCCGAGACGCTGCACAACAAGCAGCTGTACACGCTCGACCTCGGTGCGCTCGTCGCCGGCTCCCGCTACCGCGGCGACTTCGAGGAGCGTCTGAAGAAGGTGCTCAAGGAGATCCGCACCCGCGGCGACATCATCCTGTTCATCGACGAGCTCCACACCCTCGTGGGTGCCGGTGCCGCCGAGGGCGCCATCGACGCGGCGAGCATCCTCAAGCCGATGCTGGCCCGCGGCGAGCTGCAGACCATCGGTGCCACCACGCTCGACGAGTACCGCAAGCACCTCGAGAAGGACGCCGCCCTCGAGCGCCGCTTCCAGAAGATCATCGTCGAGGAGCCCTCCGTGGCCCACACGATCGAGATCCTCAAGGGCCTGCGCGACCGCTACGAGACCCACCACCGGGTCACCATCACCGACCAGGCCCTGGTCGCGGCGGCCAACCTCGCCGACCGCTACATCGCCGACCGGCACCTGCCCGACAAGGCCATCGACCTCATCGACGAGGCCGGCTCGCGCCTGCGCATCAAGCGCATGCAGACCCCGCCGGACTACAAGGAGCTCGAGAACGAGCTGGGCGGCGTCGTCGAGGCCAAGAAGGCCGCGGTCGAGCGCCAGGACTTCGAGGAGGCCGGTCGCCTCCGCGACAAGGAGAAGGAGCTGCTCGGCCAGAAGGAGGCCAAGGAGCAGGAGATCAAGGACTCCGGCGTCGACCTCTTCGACGAGGTCGACGAGGAAGCCGTGGCCGAGGTGCTGTCGGTGTGGACCGGCATCCCCGTCTACAAGCTCACCGAGGAGGAGACCCAGAAGCTCCTCAACATGGAAGAGGAGCTGCACCGCCGGGTCATCGGCCAGGAGGACGCCATCAAGGCCGTCTCCCAGGCCATCCGCCGCACCCGGGCCGGTCTCAAGGACCCCAAGCGCCCCAGCGGCTCGTTCATCTTCCTCGGCCCCTCCGGCGTCGGCAAGACCGAGCTGGCCAAGACCCTGGCCGAGTTCCTGTTCGGCGACGAGAACTCGATGATCAGCCTCGACATGTCCGAGTACATGGAGAAGCACACGGTCAGCCGCCTGGTCGGCTCGCCTCCCGGCTACGTCGGCTACGAGGAGGGGGGCCAGCTCACCGAGGCCGTCCGCCGCAAGCCGTTCTCGGTCGTGCTCTTCGACGAGGTCGAGAAGGCCCACACCGACGTGTTCAACACGCTGCTGCAGATCCTCGAGGAGGGTCGCCTCACCGACGCCCAGGGGCGCTCGGTGGACTTCCGCAACACCGTGCTGATCATGACCTCCAACCTGGGCACCGCCGACCTGCGCAAGCAGTCGGTCGGCTTCGGCAAGAACGACGAGGCCGTCTCCTACGAGAAGATGAAGGAGAAGGTCAACGACGCCCTGAAGGCCCACTTCCGGCCCGAGTTCCTGAACCGCATCGACGAGACGATCGTGTTCCACGAGCTCAGCAAGGACGAGGTCATCCAGATCGTCGACAACTTCGTCGCCAAGCTGGCCATCCAGATGGAGGCCCAGGGCATGGGCATCGAGCTGACGCAGGCGGCCAAGCTGTACGTGGCCGACAAGGGCTACGACCCCACGCTCGGCGCTCGTCCGCTGCGCCGGGCGATCCAGCGCTTCGTCGAGGACCCGCTGTCGGAGAAGCTGCTCTACAAGCAGTTCCGCGCCGGCGAGATCGTCACGGTCGACGTCGAGCCCGACCCCGAGACGAACGAGGACGTCATCGTGTTCCGCTCCGCGGAGGGCTTCGTGCCCCCGTCGGTCGAGGAGCTCGAGGCCGCCGCCACCCCCGAGTAGGGCGCGGCTACAGCTCGACGGTGGAGGACCCGGGATCGTCCGGGTCGAGCGCGATGCGGGGCCCGTCGTCGGCGTCCTCCTGGACGTCCTCGGCCACCTGCTGGTCCTTGGGTGGCTTGCCCTCGACCAGCTCGCCGATGACGCCGCCGACGGCGACGAACGCGGCCGCGGCCCGGCTGCGCTCGGCCGAGCGGACCCCGATGCTCATCGCCAGCGGCCCGGGGGCGATCTCGCGGTAGGAGTCGATGATCAGCTCGTGGACCTTGCGCCAGTCGGTCTCGTCGTCCAGGCGCACACCGACCCAGCCGCGGGACCCGACGTACTTCGGGAGGAAGTAGGGGTCGCCCTTGGCCAGCAGGGTCCCCTGCTCGCCCGTCACCGCCTTCACCGTGATCGTCGTCCGACCCTCCTCGTCCTGGCCGCACCCCACGAAGACCTTGTCTCGCACCCGGTAGGTCGGGTGGCCGGCCGTCTCCTTCTCCACCGCCTCGGGGAAGCCGAGGGCGATGTCGCGGACGGCCTGCAGGGGGTCGAGGGCCATGGCGACCATCCTCACAGGAAAATCCCGTGGATCCGCACCACCGGTGGTGGACGATCCACGACATTTCGCTCGGGGACGGTCCGGCCTACGCTTCCCGGCGTGTACGCGCGCATCCTGGTCGGCACCGACGGATCCCCCACGGCGGACAAGGCCGTGGCCCGAGCAGTGGAGGTCGCCCGCTCCGCCGGGGCCCGCCTCACGATCATGACCGCGTCGTCGGAGGCCGAGGGACGGTCCGTGGTCGACGAGGCGGCTGCCGCCCACGCTGGCGCCGGGGTCGACATCGACACCCTCGTGGTCGACAAGGACCCCGTGGGTGCGCTCATCGACACCGCCGAGCAGGGCTACGACCTCGTCGTCGTCGGCAACAAGGGCATGACCGGCGTGAGCCGGTTCTTCAAGGTGGGGGCCGTGCCGAACAAGCTGTCCCACCACCTGCCCACCAGCATGCTCGTCGTGCGGACCACCTGAGTGCGGGTGCGCCGCGCCGGGCTCGCCCTGCTGCTCCTGCTGGCGCTCGCCGGCTGCGAGGTCCGGACCGAGCTGAACGTCACCGTCGACGAGGACGGCGCCGGCCGGGTGGAGCTGGCCGTCGCGCTGGACGAGGACGCCATGTCGCGCCGCCCCGAGCTGCTCGACGAGCTCGATCTCAGCGACCTGACCGACACCGGCTGGGAGGTGACCGGGCCGGCGGAGGAGGCCGACGGCGCCACCTGGATCCGGGCCCGCCACGACTTCGGGACCCCCGAGGAGCTCGGCACGCTGATCGACGACGTGGCGGGGCAGGGCGGCCCGTTCCGTGACTTCCGGCTGACCCGGGAGGACGCGTTCGCCGAGCGTCGCTACCGCTTCACCGGCACCGTCGACTTCACGGCCGGCGCCGGTGCGCTCGCCGAGGATCCCGAGCTCGCCGAGGCCCTGGAGGCCGAGCCGATCGAGCTGCTGGAGGAGCGCCTCGGCGCCGCCATCGACGAGATGGTGGAGGTGCAGGTCGCGGTCCGCATGCCCGGGTCGGTGGACTCCAACGCCCTCACCCAGGCCTCGAACGGCGCCGTCTGGCGTCCGTCGGTGGTGGAGCGCGAGGTCATCGAGCTGCAGGCGACGGGCACGGTCAGCCGCTCCGAGCGACTCGTGTGGGCGGGTGTCGCCGCGGTTGCCACCTTCGCGCTGGTGCTCTACGTGCTGGTCCGTGCCGCGATGTGGCGCCGCACCCGGCGACGGTCGACCCCCGTGCGCACCTAGCCATCCGCGTTCTTGTCGGGGGGTCCGGGGAGGATGGCCCGGTGACCACGACCCGGCCCCGATCCTCCCGGCCCCGCCGCTCCACCTTCCGCTGCTCCTCCTGCGGAGCGGGCGCCCCGGTGTGGGCCGGGCGCTGCACCGGCTGCGACGAGTGGAACACCCTGGTGGAGGAGCGCACGTCCTCGGTCACCCGCAGCGTCGGGGCCCCGGCGACGCCGGCGCGTCCCATCGCGGAGGTGACCGATCAGGACGTCGCCCCCATGCCCACCGGCGTGGCGGAGCTGGACCGGGTCCTCGGCGGGGGTCTGGTCCCGGGCTCGGTCACCCTCGTCGGCGGGGAGCCCGGCATCGGCAAGTCGACCCTGCTGCTGCAGACAGCGTCGGCGATGGCTGGCAGCGGCAGGCCGGCCCTGTACCTGACCGCGGAGGAGTCCGCCCCCCAGGTGCGGGGGCGGGCCCAGCGCCTCGGCGCCCTCGCCGACCAGCTGTGGCTGGCCGCCGACACCGCCCTGCCCGACGTGCTCGCCCACCTCGATGCGGTCCAGCCCGCCGTCATGGTCGTGGACTCCATCCAGACCGTGCACGACCCCGAGCTGGCGTCCGCCCCGGGCGCGGTCGGGCAGGTGCGCGAGTGCGCCCAGCGCCTCGTCACCGAGGCCCGCGCACGCGGCGTGGCCGTGGTGCTGGTCGGCCACGTCACCAAGGACGGCGGGCTGGCCGGCCCGCGGGTGCTGGAGCACCTGGTCGACACCGTGCTCTCCTTCGAGGGCGACCGCCACCACGCCCTGCGCCTGCTCCGCGCCGTCAAGCACCGCTTCGGCGGCACCGGCGAGCTCGGCGTGTTCGAGATGTCCGACGCCGGCCTGGTCGGCGTCGAGGACCCGAGCGCCCTGTTCCTGGCCGATCGTCGCACCGGCGAGGCCGGCTCGGTCGTGATCCCGGTGCTGGACGGCGGCCGGCCGCTGCTGGTCGAGGTCCAGGCCCTGCTCGCGCCCACCACCATCCCCACGCCACGCCGCCAGGGACAGGGCGTCGAGAGCAGCCGCCTGGGCATGCTGCTGGCGGTGCTCGACCAGCGGGTGGGCGTGTCCGCCGCCAACCTCGACGTGTGGGTCACCGTCGCCGGTGGCGTGCGGGCCACCGAGCCTGCCGCCGACCTCGGGGTGGCGCTGGCGGTGGTGTCGGCCATGACCGGCGTGCCCGTGCCCGGTGACCTCGTCGCGTGCGGCGAGGTCGGCCTCGCCGGTGAGCTCCGCCAGGTCGGCCGCATCGACCGCCGCCTCGCCGAGGCCGCCCGCCTCGGCTTCCGCCGCGTCCTCGTGCCCACCACCGCCCCCGAGCCGCCCGCGGGCTGCCAGGCGATCCGCGCGCGCGGGCTGCGCGAGGCCATCGCAGCGGTCGGGCTGGACCGGCACGGATAGTCTGTGAAGGTGCCGTCCAGGACCTCACCCGCGATGCTGGAGGCCCTCGCCTTCGTGGCGCCGGGCGCCCCGCTGCGCGAAGGCCTGGATCGCATCCTGCAGGCGGAGATGGGCGCCCTCATCGTGGTCGGGGACGGCCCCGACGTCTTGAACATCTGCTCGGGCGGCTTCCTGCTCGACGCTGCGTTCAGCCCCCAGCGCCTGTCGGAGCTGGCCAAGATGGACGGCGCCATCATCCTGGCCCCCGATGCCACCCGCATCGCCCGGGCCAACGTCCACCTGGTGCCGAACCCCAACGTCCCCACGTCGGAGACCGGCACCCGGCACCGCACCGCCGAGCGGGTCGCCCGCTCCATCGACGTCACCGTCGTGTCGGTGTCGGAGGACCAGCAGGTCATCGCGGTCTACGTCGGGGACGAGAAGCACCCGCTCCAGCCCATCCCGATCCTGCTGAACCGGGCCAACCAGGCGCTGCAGACCCTCGAGCGCTACCGCAACCGCCTCGACGACGTGTCGGCCAACCTCTCGGCCCTCGAGGTCGAGGACCTGGTCACCGTGCGCGACGTCGTCACCGTGCTGCAGCGCACGGAGATGGTCCGCCGCATCGCCGACGAGCTCGCCTCCGACATCGTCGAGCTCGGCACCGACGGCCGCCTCGTGCGCCTGCAGCTCGACGAGCTGATGGGCGGGGTCGACGACGAACGCCGCCAGGTCGTGCGCGACTACTTCCACGAGGAGAGCAGCTGGCACCTCGACGAGGCCATGACCGCCCTCGCCGACCTCGGCACCGAGGACCTGCTCGACCTGCGCACCGTGTCCTCCATGCTGCACCTGCCCGGCACCCTCGACCTCGACGCCTCGGTGCAGCCCCGCGGGTACCGCCTCCTGTCCCGCATCCCCCGCCTGCCGGACTCCATCATCGAGGCCATCGTCGAGCGGTTCGGCTCGCTGCAGAAGATCATGCGGGCCACCATCGATGACCTTGACGACGTCGGCGGCGTCGGCGAGACCCGGGCCCGCTCCATCAAGGACGGCCTCGCCCGCCTCGCCGAGTCCAGCATCCTCGACCGCTACTCCTGAGATCTGGCATCGGAGGCGGAACGTAGCCCGCCAGGGCCTTGTTCCGCAGCCGCTGCCAGATCCTTCGGACGGGACCCGTCGAGCAACGGGCCGTCAGGTCTCTAGCCGACTCGGCGGCGGAGGAGCGAGTGGACCCGCTCCCAGTGCAGCTCGGAGGCCTCCCGGTGGTACCGGGGCCCGGGCGGAGCGAAGCCGTGCACGGCGTCGTCGTGCCAGTCGAGGGTGTAGGTGACGCCGGCGTCGCGCAGCGCCTGCTCCATGACCTCGCGGTCCTCCACCGGCGCGGTGGGGTCGTCGGCGCACCAGGCGAAGTGCAGCTCGGCCTCCACGGCGTCGAGGCCGAGGTGGGGGGAGTCGTCGCCGTCCCGGACGAGCCAGGCGCCGTGGATCGAGGCGCCGGCCTGCACCCGCTCGGGCATCGCTCGGGCGATCGACACGACGAGGCCACCGCTCATGCAGAAGCCGACCGCCCCGACGGGGCCGTCGGACGCGGCCGGGTCGGCATCGGCGAAGGCCAGGAGGGCCTCGGCGTCGCCGAGGATGTTGGTGGGCGTGACCGTGCCCATCAGCTCCTGGCGCTTGTGCATGTCCTCGTCGCTGGTGCCGAGCTCGCGGTACTCCATGCCCCGGTAGAAGAGGAACGGCAGCAGCACGTAGTACCCGGCGGTGGCGAGGCGCGACGCCATGTCCATGAGCGCCGGGCGGATGCTCGGCGCGTCCATCAGGTACAGCACCACGGGGTGGGGTCCGCCGTGGGTGGGGTGGAAGACGAAGGTCGTCATCTCCCCGTCGGGGGTGGTGAGCTCGACCCGGCGCTGCTCCATGCTCAGGTGGCCCGGCGGGTGAGCTGCTCGCGGTCGGTGATGCGGTAGCGGCGGTCGCGCTGGTCGAGCCAGCCGAGGCGCAGGAACGAGGCGATGGCCTTGTTGACCCGCTCCCGGGAGGCGCCGACCATGCCGGCGAGCTCCTCCTGGGTCACCGGGAGGGTGAACTCGTCCTGGTCGCCGGCCAGCTCGAGCAGGCGCTTGGCGGTGCGCCCGGTGACGTCGAGGAAGACCGAGTCGGCGAGGGCGGAGTCCGTGATGCGCAGGCGGGTGGACAGCAGCGCCACCACCAGCCACAGCAGGGCGGGTCGCTCCTCGTAGATCTTCTGCACCGGCTCGTAGGGGACGACGGTGACGACGGAGGGCTCGAGCGCACGGGCCTCGGTGGACCGGCCGAGCCCGTCGAAGAGCGGCATCTCGCCGAACAGGTCCCCCCGCTCCATCAGGGCGATGACGGATTCCCGCCCGTCGACCGAGCGCTGCGACATGGCAACGCGCCCGCCCTCCACGAGGAACAGCTCCTCGGACTCCTCGCCCTCGGAGAACAGCACGTCGCCCCGACGGAGGTCCCGGGTCGTGGCGGCCCGGACCACGTCGTCGAGCTCACCCTCGGTGAGACCCGAGAAGAGCGCGGAGGCTGCGAGGAGGTCACGGTCGGCCACGAGGTCTGAATCTATGCCAAACGTCACCGGATCGGGCAGGAGGGTCGCGGTCGGGGCCGGATGCGAGGAGGCGCCGGTTGCTGCGTACGCTCCCTGTGATGCCTGCCCCGACCGCTCCTGCCCCGGTGTGGACCGTGGTCGTCGCCGGGGGCGGTGGCACCCGCTTCGGCGGCCCCAAGCAGTACGTGGAGCTCGCCGGCCGGCGCACCATCGACTGGTCGCTCGCCGCCGCCCGGTCCGTGTCCGACGGCATCGTCGTGGTCGTGCCGGCCGCCGACGTCGACGGGCCCATCCCCGACGCGGACTCGGTCGTGGCCGGCGGGGAGACCCGGTCGGCGTCGGTGCGCAACGGCCTGGCTGCCGTGCCCGACGACGCCGCCGTCGTGCTGGTGCACGACGCGGCCCGACCCGCAGCCAGTCCGGCGCTGTTCCGAGCGGTGGTGGAGGCGGTCCGTTCCGGCGCCGACGCCGTGGTCCCGGGGGTCGCGGTGACCGACTCGCTCCGCCGGAGGTCCGGTGGCGCGGTGGACCGCGACGGGCTGGTCGCCGTCCAGACGCCGCAGGGCTTCGCCGCTGCCGTCCTGCGCGCCGCCCACGCATCGGGGGCGGACGCCTCCGACGACGCCTCCCTGGTCGAGGCGGCCGGCGGCACGGTCGAGGTGGTGCTCGGGGAGACCACCAACGTCAAGCTCACCCACCCGGGCGATCGCGTCGCGCTCGAGCTCACGCTCGCTTCGCGCAGCGGCCAGGGGGCCCCGGCGTGACCGGTCGCGTCGGCATGGGCTTCGACGTCCACCCCCTCGGCGACGACCCCGAGCGGCCGATGGTCCTCGGTGGCGTCACGTTCCCCGGTCCAGGCCTCGTCGGCCACAGCGACGCGGACGTCATCGCCCACGCCTGCGCCGACGCGCTGCTCGGCGCCGCCGGGCTCGGCGACATCGGCTCCCACTTCCCCGACACCGACCCGGCGCTGGCCGGCGCCGACAGCATCGAGCTGCTGCGTGCGGTGGGCGACGAGATCCGGGCCGCGGGCTGGCACGTCGCCAACGTCGACTGCTCCGTCGTCTGCGACGAACCCAAGATCGGTCCGAGCCGGGAGCAGATGCAGCGCCGGCTGAGCGACGCGGCCGGTGGCCCGGTCACGGTGAAGGGCAAGCGTCCCGAGGGCCTCGGCGCCCTGGGTCGCCACGAGGGCATCGCCTGCTGGGCGGTCGCCATGGTCGAACGAGAGGACCCACGATGAGCGCAGGGCGCGGAGGCGGACGAGGCGGCGGCAAGCCCGGAGGCGGCGGGAAGCCGGGTGCCGGAGGCAAGAAGGGCGGACGACGCCCACCGCCCACGGGTCGCTCGGCGACTCCCGGCCGGGCGCCGGCCCGGAGGTCCAAGGGGCGCACCGGCGCCGCCGGCGGTGGGGGCGGCGGCGGCCAGCGCAAGCGCGCCACGAACGAGCTCGGCGGCGACCAGGTCGAGGGTCGCAACGCCGTCCGCGAGCTGCTCGTCGCCGGTCGGCGGCGGGTGCACGAGGTCGTCGTGTCGACGGATCGCGCCGATGCCCCCGTGCTCGAGGACATCTTCGACCTCGCCCGCCAGCTGAACGTGCCGGTGCGCGAGCTCGGCCGGTCCAAGCTCGCCACCGTCGCCCGCACCGATTCGCACCAGGGCGTGATCGCCTCGGCCGCGCCCTTGCAGTCGGTCGACATCGACGAGCTGCTCGAGGTGCGCGACGGCGTCCAACCCTTCCTCCTCGCCGCCGACGGCGTCACCGACCCGGGCAACCTGGGCGCCCTCCTGCGCACCGCCGAGTGCGCCGGGGTGACCGGCGTCGTTCTGCCCCGTCACCGTGCGGTGCACGTGTCGCCGGCCGTCACCAAGGCGGCGGCGGGCGCGATCGAGCACCTGCGCTTCGCCATCGTCGGCGGCCTCCCCGCCGCCCTGGCCGGAGCGACCGAGAAGGGTGCGCTGGTGATCGGCCTCGACATGGCCGGGGACGTGTCCCTCCACGCGCTGCCGCCCGTCGATCGCCCCGTCATCGTCGTCGTCGGCTCGGAGGGCAAGGGCCTCGGCCGCCTCGTCCGCCAGCGCTGCGAGGTGGTCGCATCGATCCCGATGCGGGGGAGCACCGAGTCGCTGAACGTCAGCGTGGCCGGGGCGCTCGCCCTCTACGAGGTGGTGCGCCAGCGCGGGCTCGAGTAGGTCGTACCGGGGGTTACTGCAAGCGTGATTGACACAAGACCGTTGCGGTTGTCACACTTTGACTAGTCCGATCGGGCCATGGATCGGATGGGCAGGCGCTACACCAGGGAACCACCGACGCAGGGAACGCACCACGTGGGGAATCGTCGCACCACCATCGCCCCGGACACCGAGGACGCCGCGCTGGTCGATCGCTACCAGCGCCACGGCGAACCCGAGGTCCTCGAGGCGCTCATCAGCCGCTACCGACGCTTCGCCCGGGCCAAGGCCCGGGGCTACTTCCTCATCGGGGGCGACTCCGACGACGTCGAGCAGGAAGCGCTCATCGGCCTGTACAAGGCCGTGCGGGACTACTCGCCGGACCACCAGGCCAGCTTCCGGGCCTTCGCCGAGCTGTGCATCAAGCGCCAGATCATCACGGCCATCAAGACGGCCACCCGCCAGAAGCACCAGCCGCTGAACCAGTACCAGTCGATCTCCGGCGTCCGCCCCGGCGACGAGGCCGGTGAGTCGGTCATCGACGAGATCCTCGTCAGCCACTCCGACGCCGACCCGTGCGACACCGTGGTCGCCGACGAGCGCATGCAGAAGATGCACGCCTCGATGGACGCCCTCCTCTCCGGCCTCGAGGTCGAGGTCCTGCGCCTCTACGTCGAGGGCAAGAGCTATCAGGAGATCAGCGACCAGCTCGGCCGCCACACCAAGTCGATCGACAACGCCCTGCAGCGCATCAAGCGCAAGCTCGACGGCAAGCTCGACGAGGACGAGCCGCTCGCGACTGCGGTCTGACGGCGAGCCCGAGGCGAGAATCGAACTCGCGACCTCCTGTTTACAAGACAGGTGCTCTGCCGATTGAGCTACTCGGGCGGCGACCCGCTTTCCGGCGCGTACTTGCAGGTCAGCGGGTTGGGCTACGCATCGTAGTCAGAGTCGACGTCGGCCTCATCTGCACCGATATCTGCACCGTCAGACTCTTTTGCGCTGCGAAGCACGTCATCGACCTTACCGGTGAGCTGCTCGTCGAGAGCCGGGAACAGGTGGCCGTACGTGTTCAGCGTGATCTCGATCGACGAGTGCCCGAGCCGTTCCTTGACGCTCAGCGGGTGCCCGCCTAGCGAGATGAGGATGGCTGCGGCCGTGTGCCTCAGGTCGTGCAAGCGGAGCTCGGGCGGCAGGCCGGCCTTCGCCGCAGCGGGCTTGTAGTGCTTCGCCATGAACGCCGACCGGCGCAGGTCGCTGCCGGTCGGGCTGGTCCACACGCGGTCGCCGGGCTGCTTGTCCTTGACGAGCGCGGCCAGGTCGGGCAGAAGCGACGCCGGGACCGGGACGGCTCGGTTCCGTTTCGTCTTCGTGTGCTCCTGCTGGACGAGCCGGCCGCCGACCTCCACCAACGTCTCACACACGGTGATGGTGCCGGTCCGCAGGTCCACGGAGCGGGCGCGGAGGCCGGCGATCTCAGCGGCTCTGAGGCCCGTCGTGCCCGCGACCATCACGAGGACCCGGTACTGCTCCTCGTCCATGGCGTCGGCGAGGGCGACGAGCTGGTCCGCTGTCAGGAAAAGCATCTCCTGGCGGACCGGCGCGCCTTCGACACGGATGCCTTCGGCAGCGTTGCTGCCGACCCACCCGCGGTCGGCAGCGAGGCCGAGGACGAGCCGGAGGACGGTCCGCGACTGCTTGCGGGTGGACAGCCCTGCTCCGTGCTTGTCCATTCGTGCGAGCCAGGAGCGCACGTCGCTCTTGCGGACGTTCTTCAGCGGCCACGTCCCCCATTCGGGGACGACGTGCGTGCGGAGCACCGACTCGTAGTTGTCGATCGTCTTGGCGGTCCGTGCTGACGAGCGGACCTCGTCGATCCACACGGCCGCCGCGTCGCCGACGGTCCGGTCGCCTGCGTCGGGCAGTTCGCCGCCGTTCGCCTTGGCCGCCTCGGTGGCATCGGCGAACTCGCGGGCCGCGCCTTTGCTGGCGAACGTCTTCGTCTTGACGCGGCCGGAGCGTGAGCGCCAGCGCACATCCCAGCGAACACGACCGGGCCCGGAGCCGGGCAGACGGCGGCGTGTGATCGAAGCGTTCTTGACGGGCACGACTACCGGCTCCGGCGGGTGCTGCGGATGCGCTTGCGGCGAGCGGCCCGCCTCACGCGGAGCGTGGTTTCGTAACTGGAGAGGGGGACACGGGAAGGCTGGCTGCGTGCGTGGCGTGCGAGCTCCTGCTCAAACATCGTCGCCGCCCTCGTCCTCGTACTCGCCGACGGTCCGGTCAGGCTCGACGAACCGGACCGTGTCCGGGATACGCGTGTAGGCGACCATGCGCCAGCGAGTCCACGTGTCGGCCACGCAGTCCTCGCAGCACCCGATCGCGTGCGCCATCTGCCCGGCAAGGACGGAGCGGTCGCCGTCGTCGAACTCGCCGATCCAGTCGAACGCTCCGCTCGTGTAGATCGCCTGGCGGACGGGGAGGACCAGGTCCGCGTCCATGGCCGCGGCGAGCACTGCGTACGACACCTTGACGGAAGCGGCCGGGTACTTCGCCCGCAGCCTCCCGGACGCCATGACGGCTATCGGCATGATGATGTTCTTCGGCACGGGGGAAGGTGTGGGCATGCCGATCGGAGTAGCCGGCCCGCGCGATAAAGGACAGAGCGACAGGCTGTTTGTCGTCGAGTCGTCGTGCACGCCCGCGCTCGGCGTGGAGGGTGCCGGCTACTTCGATCGCATGGACGAGGACACGACGAGCATCATCGAGGACGAGGGCACCACGTGGCTGCTCGCGGTGTGGCACCCGAGCGGCCTGCGCCAGGGGGACCGCATCGTCGGCCTCGATAGGGCGAAGCTCTCGACGCCTGCGGAGGTTCGCAGCGTCACGTTCGACGACGAGGTCGATCCGGGGGGCCGCACGTGGCAGGTCGAGCTCGACTGCGGCATCGGCGAGCACGGCGACGAAGCGAGCTGCAAGGTGGTGCGGCGGGGCAAGTAGATGGGCGGTCTGGTGGTGCCTGGCGACACGCCTCCGCCCGGAGCGGGTGTCGTCCTGTGCCGTCGCTCGACGCGAAGCGGAGAGCGCACGGAACCGTGACGCTGCGCGGCCGAGCCGTTCGCTCCGGACGGCCAGGCAGCCTCACTCAGCGCCCAGCTCGTCGCTCCGAGAAGAGCGTGGGCAGAGGAGAGGGTTGTAGGCGCCCGGCGAGGGGGCCGATTCTGGGGCGGATTCGCGCTTTCGCGGGGTAATCATCGTCGGACCGCAGACCTCGCCAGCCGGGACACACCGTCGGAGAATCTTGGCGGCGATGCAGGGAGTTCCGCGCTCGGTTCGCCGACCCGAGTTCGCGACGACCAACACGGTGCCCCGGCATGCCGTTTCGGTGCTTGACAGCGAGCGGCGCCCTTCGTCGAGCTGGCTGGTGCCCCGCCCTAGCGCGCCGCTCCCGCAGAGGCTGCGCACCCTTCCCCGCACGGTGGCGCAAACCTCAGCCCGCGGTCGATCGAGCATGCCTCCGTGTTTGCGCACGTTCCCCCGCACGCGTCGCGCACCCATCGCGACGCACGCGTGCGCACCCGTTCGCGCGATGGCCGTCGCTCTGTCAACGGTCAGTAGGACGTGCCCGGTGACGGACAGCAGACCTGCCCGCTCGTGGCCAACAGAACTGCCCAGCCGTGGCCAGGGGTTCTGCCCGTAGCTCGTCAGGCCAGAGGCGTCACCCCCTTGCCGGCGGTCGCTTGGGTGAGGCGGATGCTGTCGCCGGCGGTGAGCACGACATGTGCGTGGTGCATGAGTCGGTCGACGGTGGCGTTGGCGATGGTCTTGGGCATGAGCTCGTCGAACCCGGCCGGGTGCAGGTTCGAGGACAACGCGATGGAGCGTTTCTCGTAGGCGGCGTCGACGACCCGGTAGAGGGCTTCGGCGGTCTCGGTGGTCACGGGTAGGAGGCCGATGTCGTCGATCACGATCACGTCGGCGCGCATGATCCGCTTGATCGCCCGGCCTGCGGTGTCATCCGCGCCGTGGCGGCGGACGAGGGCGCCGAGGTGCTCGAGGCTGAACCAGGAGACCTTGTGGCCGGCGTCGACGCAGGCCTGGCCGAGTGCTTCGAGGAAGTGGGTCTTGCCTGTGCCGGACGGGCCGCAGACGACGAGGTTCTCGTGCCGGTCGACCCACTCCAGCGTGCGCAGTGCCCGCTGGGTCGGCGCCGGGATCGATGACAGGCCCTCGTCCCACACGTCGAAGGTCTTCCCGGTCGGGAACCCCGCGGCCTTGCGCCGGGCCCGGATCGAAGACGCCTGGCGTCCGGCGAGCTCCTCGGCGAGCAGGGCGCGCATGGCCTCGGCGGGTTCCCAGCGCTGCGCCTTGGCTGTGGCCAACAGCTCCGGTGCCGCGGAGCGCATGTGGGGCAGCCGGAGGGTGCGGAGCAGGTCGACGACCTCGTCGATCGGTGCCGCGGTCATCGGTCGCCTCCGAGCTGGTGCCAGGCGCCGGTGCCGGGCTGGAGCGAGTGCACGTCGTCGGCGGTGCGGCGTTGGCCGGGTGGGTTGGCGGCCAGGATCGAAGCCAGGTCACCCTCGGCGAAGCGGCCGAACGTGGCGGCGTGGCCGAGGGCCCAGTCGACCCGGCCGGTCCCGTGGAGGCGGGCGAGGGTGACGGCTTCGGCCATCTTCACCTTCACCCGGGACGTGCCGGCAGCGGCGGCTTCGACCAGCCAGCTGCGAGCGCCTTCGCCGATGGCCAGGAACTCGGTCTCAGCCGCGCTCGTCGGCTTCGGCTTGCGAGCCAACGGTCCGTCGGGCCGTGGTGGGTAGTGGGCGTCGTTGATCACTGGCGTGCCCGGGGTGCCCCGGCGATGTCGCGCAACTTCGGTGACACCGGCGGGCGGGCAGTGACACACGACGACCTCGTCGCCGTCGACGCGGACCCACACGGTCTCATCGACGAGCTGGTGAGGGACCGAGTAGGTGACGCCGCCGAAGCTGATCGTGGAGGTCCAGGAGACCTTGCGGGTCTCGCCCAGCACGGTCGTGTAGGGCCGCTCGGGCAGCCGGTGCAGCCGCTGGCGTTCTTCGGCGAGCATCTCGACCGGCGCCCGCCGGGTCACCCGATGAACCCGGCCGTTCACCTCGTCCATCAGCTGCTCACACGCCTCGACCAGTTCGGCCCAGCACGTGTAGTCGGCCCGCAGGTTCGCGTCGGTCGGGACCAGGTCGGCCTTCGCGATCCGGACCGTTGCCTCCGAGCCGCCCTTGGTCTCTGGATCCGCGGGCACGCACGTGGCGACGGTGATGCCGTAGTGCCCGCCGACCGCGACGATCTGCGGGTGACGGACGGCGATGCCGGCGACGTGGTCGATCGTGACCGTGCGCTCGTTGTCGGTCAGCCAGTAGGTCGGTGCGCCGCCGAAGGCGCGCATGGCCCGGTCCAGGCAGGCGATCACCGTCGGCAACGTCCGGTCCCAGGTCGGGATCACCACCCGGAACCGGGACCACGCCAACCACGCGCAGAACAGGTTCGTGGGCCGACCGTCGATGACCGGGCCCGTGCCCCAGTCCCACTGGGCCCACATGCCCGGCTCCGGGATCCAGGGCCGATACACCCGCCGCCGACCCGACCGGAAGCTGCGCTTCGCGTCGGCGACGGCCCGGCGGACCGTTCGGTCCGAGCCGTCGAAGCCGAGCGCTTGCAGCTTGTCGTGGCAGACATCGGCGCGGACCTTGCCCTGGGAGCGCTCCACCCACTCCTCGATCTTCGGCAAGAACGGATCGATGATCCGCTCCCGCCGCACCGCGCCCTCGCCCGGCAACAGCCCGGCATCGCGCTTGGCGACGTAGGCGGCGACGGTGTGATGCGAACAACCGGCCAGCTCGCCGGCATCCCGGAACGACCCTGTCAGGTCGAACGCTTCGAGTATCTCCATGATCTCCTCGCGAGACTTCACCTGCTCCTCCTGCTCGATGGCTTCGTCAGCAACGAGCAGTCGAGTGGGAGGAGCACCCCACCCGGGCGGACCCCGGACAGGAGCGGACATCAACGCGGGCAGAACCCCTGGCCGCCAGTGGGCAGAACTGCTGGCCACCGCCGGGCAGCTACATGGCCGCCACCGGGCACGATCTCATGGCCGCCGACACTTCCGATCAGAGCAACCAGAGCAGGCCTGCGACTCGCCGACCCGGCCGCGGCGACGCCAGCGTTCCGGGTGCTTCCGTTCCAGCAGCCATGCGTTCGCCTGCCAGTGCGTGCGGCCGTGCTCGGCGATTCGTGCGACCGCGTCCGCTTCGGCTTGCGCTTCGGCCGTTCTTACGGCCTCCACGAACTCCGACATCACGGTCCGCTGCCCGGCGGCTAGGTCGGCTTTGTGCTTGCTTGCTTGCTTGCGAGTACGCCTGCCCCCGAACCGAGCACGGAGCCGGAGGAACGTCCTGCGGCCGTGGCGCCGTCCGGCGACCACGAGGGCGGCCACGAGCAGCACGACGGGCACGACGGCGGCGAGGACGCCCACGAGCCACGCGGGGCGGTCGGCCCGGCATGAGCGGCGTCTATGCCTACTCGCATCCCTTCTCGAACGGTTCGACGAAGGCCACTTGGAAGGGTTCCGGGAACCCTTCCGGGAAGGGTTCCACGAAGCCATGCGGGAAGGGTTGCGGGATGGCTTTCGTCGTCCGCACGTGCCCGCTCCGACGCGCCTGCGGGAGTGCGGGTGCTGGCGGCGGCGCGCAGCTTCCGTCCACGGGCGCAGCGCCTCACGCAGCTTGCCCCTCGCAACCTCGATGTCGGCAGGGAGCTCGGACCGGTTCCGCCCGACCCGCCTAGCAATCTTCAGGTAGCTCTCTCCGCTGTGCCTGGCTGCGACGAGCTCGACCTCTTCGGCAGTGACGGCATCGGCAGCAGCACGGCACATCTGCTCGACCACGACCTTGGACACCGGGTCGTCGTCGTGCGACCCGAAGTCGTGGACGATCTCCCGGCCGGAGTCCAGGTAGTCGGGCCGCCCAACCCACCTGCGGGCGTCCGTCGCATGGCCGCTCGCACCGGTATTTGCGGAGCTCGTGCATGACCCGGCCCTCGATCATCGTCACCGCGTACGTCGAGAACGCTGCACCCGCAGACGGCTCGTAGCGCATGCTCGCCTGCCATAGTCCGACCAACGCCACCTGGCGCAGGCTCCTGGTCGGCGTGCGGGAACTGGCCGCGCGTGTCCATGAGCCGGTCCGAACGTGCCCGTCTAAGCCCTCGAACGGACGTTCTGGGTGGCTCGTGCAGGATCTCGCACCGAGACGCTGTCGGCCGCGCACAGACGGAATGGTGAGACGCTGGAGGCTCGCGCGCGTTCTCTGCTCCGACGACACCACACGCACCGTCTTTCTCCGGTCTCCCGTACCCGCGTCGTTTGACCTTCCCCAGTACGCGACGTCGATCCCGACCGCGACGTCGTCCGTCTGCTCCGACCATCACGACGGCTCTTTCTGCGTGACGTCCCATCGTTCAGGTTTTAGGTTCATCAGCGTCAGCCAAAGCCGCACGCCGGCAGCGGCGCAGCCGGGCCGGCGGCTGTCAGTGTTGGCTGTCATCGTGGCTCTCAGAGGATGGCGATCCGTCCAGGGCTATCAGTAATTGTCCTGACATGCCGTAGGTGCTGGTCCTGGCGGGTTCGCGTCCCGTCCTGACCTTTGTGCACGGGGATGCAAGAACGTCAGGAGTGGTCCTGACGTGTCTCCCGGTAACCTTCGTGTCATCTCGTGCTTCGGCCCGGTCGGGCTGGCGACACGGTTCCGGACGCGAAAGGACCCGCACCAGAGTGGGTGCGGGTCCGTGGGCGACGACGGTGGTGCCTAGAACAGCGGCTCGAACCGGTCGTCGTCCTCGACCTCGGTGACGGTGACGCTGCTGTCGAACGCCCACTCGGCGAAGCACTCCGGCCACTGCGACCGCATCGAGTTCGGGCCACCCGCTGCGATGGCCTCGTCGACGGCCTCGGCCGTGATCGTGTGGCACGCGAGCCGGCACCCGCTCCAGTCCTTCTCGTCGGACCACACGTCGTCGGTGACGATGCAGTGAGCGGCCGTCCTCATCGCTTCGTTCGACACCGGCATGTCGCTCAGGTAGTATGTCGCAGCCCGGTTCGCCTTCTTGTCGGGCACGACGACGAGCCGGCCGATCGCCACGAGGAACGCCAAGTTCTTGCTGAGCTTGTCGTGCCGCCACCCGCGGAGGCTGATGGTCAGGTTCTCCTGGCTGACCCACCATCCTTCGGCGTTGTCCGCTCCGTACCGGCCGAGCACCTGGTCGAGCTTGACGGCGCTGTCGTAGCCCTTGCTGGCGATGCTGACCCATTCGGGCGTCATGGTGAACTTGGCCCACTTTTCCGGGTCCACGAGGTTCTTCGGGTAGGCGAACGAGCCGCGCCGGCTGAGCGTCGGCCGGTACATCCGCTCCCACGCCGAGAGCTCTTCTTCCCAGTCGGGCCGCGGGTTCCGGTCGGCCCGCTCGTCGATGTCGATGTCGGGCGTGGTCTCGGTGTTGGTCATGCTGGTGTCCTTCTTCTCTGCGATGGTGCGGTCGGTGTCGGTGGTCGGTGTCACGGCAGGTACGTACCGTTCTGCTGCTGGTACACGAGGGCGAGCCGGGCCTGGTTCTCCCGCACCAGTTCAGCCGTGTTATCGCTGCGGGTCCCGCCCATCAGGTGCCGCACGCACAGCCGGTTGCTCTGGCACAGGTGCCTGACCACGTCGCCGTCGGCGAGGTGCCCGCCTCGGGCGAGGTAGATCACCCGGTGGGCGAACATGCTCGTGCTGATGCCGGAGAGCGTCGTCCCGGCGAGCCGGCACATCTTCCTGCGGCCGCGGGCGTCGAGCCCGGCGAGCTCGTCCAGGTCGATGCCGAACTCGCTGGCCTTGCTCTGGTTCGGGACCTTGAGCCACCCGTACCCTTCGGAGTCGCCTGCCCGCTGCCACGTCTGGCACCGGTCCGCTTCGACCGGGTCGTCCTCGTGCTTCCGCCACAGGAGCATCCGGCCGAGCGGGTCGGGTCCGACGAGGGCTTCGGCTTCGTCGCGCCAGCGCCACACGTCGCGGAGGGTCATGCCCTGCGACAGGACGGGCGTGCCCATGCCCGGCCCGTGCGGGTGCTGCTGCGCGGACGGCGTGCCCGGTGCGGGCTGCGGCGTGGGCTTGGCGGTGACGCTGACCGAGCGGACCGTCACCAGGCTGCGGGACGACGACGGGACGATCATGTCCACGGCCACGCTCATGGTGCGGGCCAGGTCGAAAAGGTCGGGCGCCTCGATGCTCTGGAGGTGCCGGGTCGTGCGGTGCGAACGGGAAGTGCTGATAGGTGTGAGCGTGCTCATGCTGGAACTCCATGGGTGTGGGTGTGGATGCGGTGACCATGCCGGGCCCGCTCGCATCGCGAACTCGGCGAGCGTCGGCTAGGTCGTGGGTGCCGTCGTGGCCGAACGTGCCGGCGAGCACCCGGCCGCCGTCGGCGTCGCAGAGGACCACGTGGCACAGCACGTCGTCCCGGCGGCCGTCGCGGACGAAGCGGGCGTCCTTGACCTTCGGCCCGGTGAACGCCCGCACGAGCTCGACGGTCCGGGCTGTCGGGTCGGGAACCGGGCCCAGACCGGGATGGCGTACGGGCCGGGCACGTCCACCCAGTCCACGACGAGCGTGCCCCAGATGAAGTCGGCGGTGTCGGTGTCGCTCACCACGGTGCCTCGGCGTCGTGTTCCCACTGGACCATCGTCTCGGCCAGGTCGAGCAGGGCGCCGTGGTCTCCGCTGAGGCCGGCGACGACGGACAGCGCCTCCGCCTCGGGCGACGTGGAGCGGAGGACGGTGATGCTCTCGTGCGGGCGGCCGTGGTACTGGACCGAGCCTTCCCAGTTGTGCGGCGACGAGTACCAGAACGTGGTGCGGATGTTGGCGGTGGTGCGGCGCTCGTGCCCGGCGAACGGGTCCTCGTACGTGAAGGCGTCCTTCGTCACGAGGACTGCGGTCGGCTTCGGGTCGCGGACCTGGTGCGGCGTGGCGATGATGTCGCCCTTGTGGACCTTGCCGATGGGCGTGGCGATCTTCTCGAAATGGTTCATCGTGCCGACACCGCCTCGGCGAGTTCGGTCTTCATCTCGGCGATCTCGGCCCGGAAGTCGTTGATGCCCCAGTACACGTCCTGCGGAGAGAAAGGCTTTCGGGCCTCGGCCAGGAGCCGGTCGAGCTGCTGCTGGTGGCTGGCGATGTTGGCGATGATCTGGTCTGGTGAGCGCATGGCGGGAAGTCCTTGCTTTGGGTGTCGGGCTAGCGGAACCGAATGGAACACACGGTGTGTCCGATCTGGTGGGTGTGGATGCCCTGTACATCGGGCCGGGAAGTCGCTCGCCTTAGAAACTTCTTGACGGGCGTGTGCGGCCGGGTGTATAAGCCGCTCCCTCTACCATGCCGACCTCGGCCGGCGGGCGAACTCGGGCAGCACGAGACTCCCAGGCGCGCTACCCGCCGGGCGCGTGCCGGCTCATCGCGCGTCAGATCGCGCGGCGGGCGGAGAACGTGACCGTGGGCGGGCGCGTCGAAGCGGCCCGCACCGGAGCACGAGCCGCCCGTAGACAACCTTCAGCCTGAGTCGGTCAGTCGGAGAGCACAGCGGCGAACCGGCTCCTACCCGCCCCACGGCGAGAGTCACGGAGAGTGACGCCGGACCCTCAGCGGACCGAATAGACTATCACATTTAGTTTACAAGACAGGTGCTCTGCCGATTGAGCTACTCGGGCGGCCCGAGCAGCGTACCAACGGCCTCGTTCCCGACCCGGCGAAGTGGTCGATGCTTGATCCACCGAGGCCCGGGACGCACCATGGTGGGGATGCCCCTGACCGACCTCACGCCGACGGAGCAGTCGATCCTGGACTTCGAGCGGGCCTGGTGGCAGTCACCGGGGCCCAAGGGCGCTGCGATCCGCACCCAGCTCCAGATGTCTCCCTCGGCGTACTACCGGCGCCTCGACGCCGTGATCGACCACCCCGACGCACTGGACCTGGATCCGCTCCTCGTCCGTCGCCTGCGCCGGGCCCGGGCCGATCGCCGTCGACGTCGCTACGTCGGTCCGACCCGCCGCCGGAGGCTCCGATGAGCGAACAGTCCGAGCAGCCGCGGCGACGCCGTCGGCAGCCACCCCCCAAGGCCCCCGCCGCCCAGGGCTCCGTCGTGCGCGGCGCGATCCTCGTGGTCGTGGCCGTCGTCATCGGCGTGCTGCTGCTGCGCGACGACGATGCCGCCACCACGCAGGTCGCGGTCGGCTCCGACACCGCGGGCCAGGTCGACGACACCGACGGGGGCGACGATGGTGACGGGGATCCCGACGCCACCACCACGACCACGACCGAGGCGCCCCGCCCTGCTGCCGAGGTGAAGGTCCTCGTCGCCAACGGCTCGGGTGTGAACGGCGCCGCCGGCGGGGCCACCGACGCCCTCGAGGCCCTCGGCTACGTCACCGGGACACCGGCCAACGCCGAGCGCGTGCCCTCGACCGTCGTGTACTACACGACCGGGTTCGAGGCCGAGGCCGAAGCCCTCGCCGCCGCCATCGGCGCGCCGGAGGGTTCGGTCACGCCGATGCCCGCCGTCGCACCGGTCGACGACCTGCAGCTGGCCAACGTGCTCGTGCACCTCGGCCCCGACCTCGCGGCCGGGTAGCGCCCCGGCGATCAGGTCAGGGATCAGGCCGGCGTCACCGGCCCGCTGAGCCGGCGGGTGCGGGTGACGATCCGGTAGTCGATGTCTCCGCGCAGCGGCTCGGCATCGACGCCTGCCGGCGGTTCGGCGATGACCTCGACGGTGCCCTCGGTGACGGTGCGATCGCGGTTCATGGCGCCGTCACCGAGGTCGTAGGCGGTCTCCGAGGTCGTGCGCTGCGTCCCGATCAGGCGCACCCGGCCGGCCTCGGTGTCGATGATGGTGCGGACCGGCACGTCGAGCTCGACCACGGCAACGGCGACCTCTCGGCCGTCCTCCACGCCGAGGGAGTCGATGCGGCCGCGGCCCTGCACCACCACCGGCCGGGACAGGCCGTCCAGGCTGACCTCGCGGAGGATCTCCCACCGGGCGCCCGGCTCCAGCGGGCCCGTCGGCGGGCTGGCGATGTCGGCCGGGAGGTCCATGGCGACGTCCAGGCCCAGGGCCTCGGCCGGCACCCCCTCGACCAGGTCGATGGCCGTCAGCCGGCTGGCGCGGTCGAGGCGGACGTCGACCGTGCGGGGCGCGGCGTCGTCGCGCTGCAGCGCGACCCGGACCAGGACCTCGTCGTCGGTCACGGCCTGCACGGTCTGGGTGGCGTCGAGGGTGGCGTCGTCGTCCTCGTCGGTGGTCACGCCGTCGACGGTGCGAACGACCTCGGTCTCGATGTCGGCGCGGAAGCGGTGGACGTCGCCGACCTCGGGCTCGAAGCGCACCGCCACGGTGTGCTCCTCGCACGCGGTGAGGGCCAGCACCAGGGCGCTGGCCGCAGCGGCGCGTCGGAGGCGGCGGGACGGGATCACGGGCGCAGTGTGACAGAGGAGGGGAACTACGGTCGGGCCGTGCCCGACGCCCGCGAAGACCCGCTCACCGGCCGCCGTGCCGAGGAGCACCTGCGGGCCGTGGTGGGTGCCGAGCCGGCCCGCACGGCGCTGTTCTTCGACTTCGACGGCACCCTCGCCCCGATCGTCCCCGACCCGTCGTCGGCGACGGCCATCGCCGGGGCCGTCGAGCTGCTCGAGCAGCTCGCTCGCCGCTTCCGTCGCATCGCCGTCGTCAGCGGCCGGCCCCGCGCCTTCCTGGTCGACCGGGTCGGCGGTGGCGTGGACCTCTCGGGCGTGTACGGGCTCGAGACCCGCATCGACGGGGTCGACGCGGACCACGACGACGCCCACCGGTGGCGCTCGGTGATCGCCGAGGTGGCGGCGAGCGGCGCCGGGTTGCCGTCGGGCGTGCTCGTCGAGTCCAAGGGCCTGTCGCTCACCGTGCACTTCCGCGAGGTCCCCGAGGCCGAGGCCGAGGTCCTGGCCTGGGCGGAGGACGTGGCCCGCAGCGCCGGCCTCGAGGCCCGGGCCGCCAAGCGCTCGGTGGAGCTCCACCCGCCGCTCGCCGTCGACAAGGGCACGTCGGTCCTCGCGCTCAGCGAGGGGTGCTCGACGGTTGCCTACCTCGGCGACGACCTCGGCGACCTCCCGGCCTTCGCTGCCCTCGATCAGCTGGCCGAGGGGGGCGTCACCACCTGCAAGGTCGCCATCGCGTCCGACGAGCTGCACGACGACGTGGCCGCCGCGGCCGACCTGGTCCTGGACGGCCCCCAGGCCGTGCTCGCCGCGCTCGGGCCGTTGGCCTGACGTGCGGGTCGTCGCCGCACCCGACAAGTTCCGCGGCACGGCGACGGCCGCCGAGGTGGCCGCGGCCGTCGGTCGCGCCGCCCGTGCGGCGGGGTGGCGCTGCGACGAGATCCCGGTGGCCGACGGCGGCGACGGCCTGCTCGACGTGCTGGGCGGACCGAACCGGACCTCGGTCGTCACCGGGCCGCTCGGCGATCCGGTGGAGGCCGGGTGGCGCTACGAGCGCGGCACGGCGGTCATCGAGATGGCCCGGGCGTCGGGGTTGCTCCTCGCGGGCGGCCCCGAGGGCAACGACCCGATCGCGGCCGACACCCACGGCACCGGGGAGCTGATCCAGACCGCGGTCGAAGCCGGTGCCACGCGGGTCATCGTCGGTCTGGGCGGGTCGGCCACCACCGACGGCGGGCTCGGTGCGCTGCGCGCCCTCTACCCCCACCAGCGCCTGCGGGCCGTCGAGCTGCTCGTCGCCTGCGACGTGCGCACCCGGTTCCTCGACGCGGCCGAGGTGTTCGGCCCCCAGAAGGGCGCCAGCCGGGCCCAGGTGCGCCTGCTCACCAACCGCCTCGCCCGCCTCGCCGACGTGTACCGCGAGGACCACGGCGTCGACGTGCGGGACCTCCCCGGCGCCGGCGCCGCCGGCGGCCTCGCCGGCGGGCTCGCCGCCATCGGGGCCCAGCTGCTCGACGGCTTCGCCCTCGTGGCCGACGAGCTCGAGCTCGATCAGGCCGTCGAGGGGGCGGACCTGGTCGTCACGGGCGAGGGCTTCCTCGACGATGCCTCCTTCGAGGGCAAGGTCGTCGGCGGGGTCGCCGAGCTGGCTGCCGACCTCGGCGTGCCGGTGGTGGCGGTCGTCGGCGAGGAGGTCGATCTCGACTCGGTGCACGCCGCCGTCCGGGAGTGCGGGATCGCCGAGGTCGTGTCCCTGGTGGAGCGCTTCGGTCGGGAGCGCGCCATGTCCGACACCGTGGGCTGCGTCGAGCAGGTGGTCGCCGACGTGCTGGCCGCCCGGAGCTGAGGGGTCCGGCTCAGTCGCGGCGAGCGGCGAGCACGGCCCAGATCACCGCGACCACGACCGCCACGATGGCGAGGGTCCGCAGCACGGCGATGATGGCGCCCACGATCCAACCGATGACCGTGAGGGCGACGAACACGGCGATGCCGGCGAGCACGATCTTGGGCACGAGCCCCGTGGTCGACGTCGGCGGCTCGGTGCGGTCGTCCATGGCGCGAGGGTAGGCCCCGGCGTCCACCGGTGCGGGCTGGCGCCGGAATCGAGAGGGGTCCGGTACCGTGCGGCCGATGTGGGAGCGTTTCGCCGTCGCGGGCCGGGTGGCCTGGTCGCTGCTCGGCGTCGCCGCGGCCTTCGCGCTGGTGTTCTGGATCGCTTGGCAGTTCCGGGTCGTGTTCCCGCCCCTGGTGCTCGCCGGCGCCATCGTGTTCCTGCTCAATCCGATCGTCACCGGCATGCAGCGCAAGGGCGTCCCCCGCGCTGCGGGCACCGGGCTGAGCTACCTCGGCTTCGTCGGCCTGCTCGTCGCGGTCGGCTTCCTGGTCGCACCGCTCATCAGCCAGCAGGCCGACGAGCTGTCCGCCCAGTGGCCCGAGCTCCGGGCCGACATGGAGGACTGGCTCGACGACCTGTCCGAGCAGTCCAAGGACGGGAACTGGCTCATCGAGATCCCCAACGTCGACGAGCTGCGGGACCAGTTCGGCAACGGGGGTGACTCCGCCCAGAACGAGGAGTTCGACCGCGTCATCGAGCGGGCCGCCGACGAGCTCGAGATGAACGACGAGCCGGTGCTCGCCGCCGACCTCGACCGCGTCGCGGCCGACGCCCGCGAGCAGTTCCCCGAGCAGGGTGGCATCGGCGAGCAGCTGACGCGGGCCCGGGAGATCGGCACCCGGATCTTCGAGGTCGGCCTCATCTTCGTGCTCGCCCCGATCATCGCCTTCTACCTGCTGGTCGACCTCCCCCACATCGGCGAGGTGTCGCGCCGCTTGATCCCCCGCCCCGCGAGCGACCAGGTGCTCCACGTCGCGCACCGCCTGAACGTGGCCATCGGCGGCTTCTTCCGCGGCCAGCTCGCGGTCGCCGTGATCGTGGGGATCATGGTCAGCGTCGGCCTGGCGATCATCGACCTGCCGTTCTGGCTCATCGTGGGCATGATCGCCGGGGCCTTCAACCTGGTGCCGCTGATCGGCCCGTGGGTGGGCGCGGTGCCCGGCGTGATCATCGCCCTCACCACCCGGGACTTCAGCACCGCGCTGTGGGTGGCGGCGATCATGACCATCGCCCAGCAGATCGACAACCACTTCATCAGCCCGCTCGTCATGCAGCGCACGGTCAGCCTCCACCCGGCCGTGGTGATGCTGGCGCTGCTCGCCGGCGGCACCCTCGGCGGGTTCTTCGGACTCGTCCTGGCCGTGCCCGTCGCTGCGACCGTGAAGGTCATCGTGGGGCACCTCTGGGCCGTCTACGTGCTCGAGGTGCCGGTCGAGGAGGTCATCGCCATGGACACCGGGCCACCGCTCGGTGGTCACGGCCCGCTCGAGCCCCTCGATGACTACGTGAACGACGAGATCGGCGTGGAGGAGCAGGTCGACCACCGGCTGGCCGAGGAGCGCCCCGCCGACCGCGCGCCGGTGCCCGAGGGTCAGTCGGAGCGGCGCGGGTAGGTCTCCAGCTCCACCAGGGGAGGGAGCTCGTCGTGGGCGAGCGCCAGCGGTTCCAGCCCGGGGCGGCGCAGGGTCAGGTGCTCGTCTCCCGTGGGCACCCCGGCGCGGACCAGGGCGGCGCGCAGCACCTCGGCCGCCTGCGGGCCGAGCTGGCCGATCGTGCGGTTGCGGTGCCGCCGCACGCCCAGGTCGACCTCGGCGAGCCCGGCCATGCCGACCGACCGGTGGGCATCGATGAGCAGGGCGATGTCGACGCCGTAGCCCTGGACGAACGGCAGCCGCTCGAGCAGCTCTCGCCGCCCGCCGTACTCGCCGGCCAGTGGCTGGGCGACCACGGTGAGCTCGGGGAACAGCATGGCCAGCGCCGGTCGGGCGACCAGCTCGGTGACGCGCCCGCCGCCCTCGCCCTCGACGAGGGGCCGGTCGTAGGCGCCCTTGACGAACGACACCTCTGGGTGCTCGACCAGCGTCCCGATGAGGGCGGCCGCGAAGTGGGAGCTGAACTCGGTGATGTCGGCGTCGACCCAGACGACCAGGTCGCTCGTCGTCTCGTGCAGGGACTTCCACAGCGCGGCGCCCTTGCCGGCACCGGTGTACGCGGGCAGCGTGGTCCGAGCGTCCACCACCCGGGCGCCGGCATCCTGCGCGACCCGTGCCGTGGCGTCCCCGGAGTGGTCGTCGACGACCACCAGCTCGTCGATCAGCGGCACCTCCTCCTGCAGGTCGCGTCGGAGGGTCTCCACGATGGTGCCCACCGTGGCCTCCTCGTCCCTCGCCGGGAGGCACACCGCGACCGTCCGGTCGCCCTTGCGAGAGGCGATCCCGGTCGGGTCGAAGTCACCGTGGGCCGTGCGCAGCATGGTCGACACGTCGAGCAGTGTCCCCCTGCGCGAGGCCGACCACCAACCTGCGCCCGACGGGGAATGCCCGAAGAGGGCGACTCGTTAGCATCGAAGGAGCCGGTCCGTCCGGCCCCGTCGCCACCCCCGATCCCGAGGAACCCCACGTCATGAGCGCCACCGTCCGCATCCCCACCACCCTCCGCCCGATGGCCGGCGGCAAGTCCGAGGTCGAGGTCGAGGGCGCCACCGTCGGCGAGGTGCTGAAGTCCCTCGACGCCGCCCACCCCGGCTTCACCGACCGCCTGCTCGATGACGACGGCAACCTTCGCAAGTTCGTGAACGTGTTCGTGGCCGACGACGACGTCCGCTTCATGGACGGCCTCCAGACCCCGGTGCCCGACGGGGAGACCGTCGCCATCATCCCCGCGGTGGCGGGAGGCTGACCTGGGCACGGCGTTAGCAGTCGGATGTTGCGACTGCTAACGCAACGTGCTTGGCTGTTAGCAGTCTCTGTCTAGGACTGCTAACCGCCGAAGAAAGAAGGTCGACACATGGCCAAGATGATCGCGTTCGACAGCGAAGCCCGCCGTTCGCTCGAGGCCGGCATGAACAAGCTCGCCGACGCCGTCCGAGTCACGCTCGGCCCCAAGGGCCGCAACGTCGTGCTGGACAAGAAGTGGGGCGCCCCCACCATCACCAACGACGGCGTCTCCATCGCCAAGGAGATCGACCTCGAGGACCCCTACGAGCGCATCGGCGCCGAGCTGGTCAAGGAGGTCGCCAAGAAGACCGACGACGTGGCCGGTGACGGCACCACGACCGCCACCGTGCTCGCCTGGTCGATGGTCCGCGAGGGCCTGCGCAACGTGGCCGCCGGCGCCAACCCGATGTCGCTGAAGAAGGGCATCGAGCAGGCTGTCGAGACCGCGGTCGCCTCCATCAAGGAGCTGGCCGTCGAGGTCGAGGGCAAGGGCCAGATCGCCCAGGTCGCCTCGATCTCCTCCGCTGACGAGGAGATCGGCACCATGATCTCCGAGGCCATCGACAAGGTCGGCAAGGACGGTGTCATCACCGTCGAGGAGAGCCAGACCTTCGGCATGGACATGGACCTCGTCGAGGGCATGCGCTTCGACAAGGGCTACATCTCGCCGTACTTCGTGACCGACCAGGACCGCATGGAGGCCGTCCTCGACGACGCCTACATCCTCCTCGTCTCCTCCAAGATCACCGCGGTCCGCGACATGCTCCCGGTGCTCGAGAAGGTCATGCAGTCGGGCAAGCCGCTCGCCATCATCGCCGAGGACATCGAGGGCGAGGCCCTCGCCACCCTCGTGGTCAACAAGATCCGCGGCACGTTCAAGGCCGTGGCCATCAAGGCCCCGGGCTTCGGCGAGCGCCGCAAGGCGATGCTGCAGGACATGGCCGTCCTCACCGGTGGCCAGGTCATCTCCGAGGAGATCGGCCTCAAGCTCGAGAACACGACCCTCGACCTGCTCGGCACCGCCGCCAAGATCGTCGTCACCAAGGACGAGACCACCATCGTCGACGGTGGTGGCTCCGATGACGACCTCCAGGGTCGCATCAGCCAGATCAAGGCCGAGATCGAGAACACCGACTCCGACTACGACCGCGAGAAGCTCCAGGAGCGCCTCGCCAAGCTGTCCGGCGGCGTCGCCGTCCTCAAGGTCGGCGCGGCCACCGAGGTGGAGCTCAAGGAGAAGAAGCACCGCATCGAGGACGCGGTGAGCACCACCAAGGCCGCCATCGAGGAGGGCGTGGTCGCCGGCGGCGGCACCACCCTGCTGCGGGCCAAGGCCAAGGTCGACCAGCTGGTCGGCGACCTCGTCGGCGACGAGGCCACGGGCGCCAAGATCGTGGCCTACGCGCTGCAGGAGCCCCTCAAGCAGATCGCCCGCAACGCCGGCCTCGAGGGCGGCGTCGTGGTCGACCGGGTGCTGGCCATGTCGGGTTCGTCCGAGGGCCTCAACGCGGCCACCGGCAACTACGAGGACCTCACCAAGGCCGGCATCATCGACGCCGCCAAGGTGACCCGCTCGGCGCTGCAGAACGCGGCGTCGATCGCGGCCCTGTTCCTCACCACCGAGGCCGTGATCGCCGACAAGCCCGAGAAGGGCGGCGCCGGCGGCGGCATGCCCGGGGGCATGGACGACTTCTGAGTCCATCGGGCTTCCTCGCTCCTCCGTCGCTGCGGGGAGCCCCACGTACACGGAGTAGGTGGTCACCGGTGCGCAGCCCGCTCGCTGGCGCTCCGCTCCGGACCGACTGAAGCACCTGAGGAGCGCCCTTCGTGGGCGCTCCTCTCGCGTCCAGGCGGCGTTACGGTCACGCCATGACGACCACGCGCATCGTCCTCGTCCGCCACGGGGAGGCCCAGTCCCACGTGGAGGGCGTCGTGGGCGGCCGCCGGGGCTGCACCGGCCTGTCCGAGCTGGGGCGCCGCCAGGCCTCGGCCCTGAGGGACCGCCTGGCCCGCACCGGCGAGCTCGGGGAGGTCCACGCCCTCTACGCCTCGACCCTGCCGCGGGCGTCGGAGACGGCGTCGATCATCGCTCCGGCCATCGGCGGCCTCGACGTCGTGGAGCGCGAGGACCTCCGTGAGTTCGACATCGGGCCCGAGGGCGACGGCCTGGCCTGGGAGGAGCTGGAGCAGCGGTTCCCCACCCCGGATGTGTGGACCCCGTTCCACCACCACGTGCCCGGGGCCGAGACGTGGGCCGGGTTCGCGGCCCGGGTCGGCGGGGCGCTGGACGAGATCGCCCGCGCCCACCGGGGCGAGACCGTCGTCGTCGCCTGCCACGGCGGCGTGGTGGAGCACAGCTTCACCGCGTTCCACGGCCGGGGGATGACGGGGTGGCTCGGCGGGGTCCTGATCCAGAACTGCGGCGTCACCGAGTGGCAGCACCAGGAGCGTCCGGAGATGCCCTGGGTGAAGGAGCGGACCTGGTCGCTGGTGCGGCACAACGACCACTCCCACGTGCCCACCTCCTGACAGCGGTCAGCCCGGGCCGTGGCGGGTCGGGGGCAGGTAGCGGGGGTCGACGTCGTCGTCGGGGTCGGGCGGGCGCATGGCCAGGTCGATGGCCGACCACAGGGACCGGGAGATCGGGAAGAAGAACACCGGGAACAGCGCGGCCACGCTGACGGCGGCGACCAGGAGGACCCCGACGGGCGGGTCCGGATAGGTCACCGCGAAGCCGACGGCGATGACCCCGAGCAGGAGCGTGAAGCTCACGATGATGTTCATCCCGAGTGAGCCGATCCACTGATCCTCGACCCGGGTGGTCGGGTAGTTGCACCGGGGGCATCGCTCGACCTGCTGGAACCAGCCCTCGAAGATCCCCCTGCTCCCGCACAGCGGGCATCGGCGCAGCAGCCCGCGTCGCACGACGCGAGATGTGGTCAGGGGTTGCGGTTCCTCCACGGCGCCATTGTCGCAGCGGCCCAGGTGGTTGCGGCAGTGAGCGCTGCGAGGACGACCAGCCGTCCGATCCGTGCGGCTGCCAGCCCGTCGGCCGGGGTCAGCGAACGGGGGCGCACCACGGCCCGGCTGCGCGCCCGTGTCGGTCGGACCGGACCGGCATCGGCGGTGGCGACGGCCTCGGCGGTGGCGAGCTGGTCGGCCTCGACCGGGGCCGGCGGTGGTGGTGGGGCCTGCCCGGCGACGCCCGACTCGATGGTGAAGAAGGTGGAGCGCAGCCCGAGGCGCCGCCGGAAGTCCTGGGGGTCGACCGGGCGGTCGCCGGCGTCGCCGACGAGGGTCATGGCCAGCGGGCGGCCGGAGGGGCCGGCGGCGTCGACGCGCACGTCGGTGATGCGACCCGGGTAGCCGAGGCGGGCGGCGACGTCGGCGAGGGAGACCTCGAGGTTCCAGGGGCGGACGTCGTCGGTGGGTTCGGGTCGAGCCGGCAGGTACGGGATGTCGTACGACGAGCCGAACCCCTCCTGGACGGTGGCGGAGTGGCCACCGGCAGAGGCCGAGTAGAAGGTCGCAGCCAGCGAGCCGCCGTGGGTGAGCACCCAGCCGCGGGTGGCGGCGACGGCTGCGTCCTGACCGGCGCTCTCCCGGGCCACACCCGCGTAGACCTGGCAGGACTCCGAGTCGCAGATCTCCCCGGCGCCGGCCATGGCCCGCAGGGCGTAGGTGCGGGCGGCGACCGCCTGGGCCTGCACCGCCGCTGCCGGCCACGTGCCCGGGACCTCGGCCATGCCGCGGAGGTAGTCCTCGATGTCGACGTGGTTGCGCACCCGCACCGAGCCGGCACCGCCGCCGACCTCGAGGAGGCCGCGGTAGGTGCGACCCCGGTCGATGGAGCGGACCGTGCCGCCGTCGACGGGAACCGCCCAGATCGGGGAGGGCGAGCGGGGCGCCGGCTGATCACCGCTCGGCTGCGGACCGGGCGCCGGCTGGGGCCCGGGTTCCGGGTCGGGTTGCTCGTCGGAGGGCCCGCACAGCGCGCAGCCGTCGGGCTCCGGTTCCGGCTGCGGCTCGGGGTCGGGTTCCGGGGTCGGCTGCGGCTCGGGGGTGTCCTCCGGTGGGCAGAGCAGCACGCAGTCGTCGGCCTCCTGGAACATCTGGGCGTTGCCGGCGTCGAGGCCCCGCACGCCGCCGCGCTCCACCCGCCAGCCGCTGCCGTCGTGGTGGATCGTGACCACCTCGCCGGGGCCGAGCGCGATGGGGAAGCCTTCGGCCTGGGGGCCGTCGCGGGCGGACCGGAGCTCGCCGCCCTGGGGGAGCGCCAGCGTGGCGCGGGGTCCGCTGGCGATGCCGACCACGACCTCGCCACCGGCCGATCCGGTCTCGGTGCCGGGGTAGTAGTGGGCGAGGATGCCGGCGGCGTCGACGCCCTGGGCGGCCATCGAGCGAGCGCCCCACTGGGACAGCCCCACGCCATGGCCGTGGCCGCGACCGTCGAGGCGCAGCACGGCGACGCCATCGGCCGGCGCGGCGAGGGCGGCCGGCAGGGCGGTGAGGGTGCCGAGGACGGCGAGCAGCACCGCCACGAGAGCGGTGCGGGACCGTCGGTGCGGTCGGCGGCGCGAGCGCGCGGCTCGGATCGGTTCGTCAGGCATGGTCGTCGTGTTCCCCGCCGGTGTTGTTCGTGCTGGGACCCACCTCCTCCTGCCCCCGCCGGATGCTGCGCGCCGACTGAGGATCTGCGCAGTGGAGTACATCCCGCCGCAATTCGGTCGTGGCGGCTCCGCCGCCACAAGGGCGCGTCACATGGGTCGCCTCGCCTCCGGCTCGGCTCCTTACGCTGGGGGGTGTGACCCGGGGACGCACCAACCGCCTGCTCACCACCTGGGTGGACGCCGACGGTCGCTCCCGCAGCCCCGACGAGGTCGCGGTCGAGGAACCCCTCGAGATCCGCCTCGACGGCCACCTGGTGGGCACCACCATGCGCACGCCCGGCCACGACTTCGAGCTGGCCGCGGGCTTCTGCCACACCGAGGGCCTGCTCGGAGACGCCCCGGTCCGCTCGGCCAAGTACTGCCGCGGGGACGGCCCGGGGGCGGTGGTCGAGTCCGAGTTCAACGTCGTCACCGTCAGCACCGGCGGGCTGGCGCCGGTGCCGGAGGCCCGCCTCGGCGTCACCAGCAGCGCGTGCGGGATGTGCGGCACCACCGCCGTCGACGAGCTGCGGGCCCGCATCCACCCGCTCCCGGTGGGGGAGCCGATCCCCGACGAGGTCCTGCTCGCCGCGCCTGCGGATCTGCTCGGGGACACCCCGATCTTCGCCGCCACCGGCGCGGTCCACGCCGCCGCGCTGTTCACGCCGACCGGCGAGGCGGTCGTGGTCCGCGAGGACGTGGGCCGCCACAACGCGGTGGACAAGGTGGTGGGCAACCAGCTGCTGGCCGGCGAGCTGCCCCGCCACGGCTTCGGCCTCGCCGTGAGCGGTCGCGTCGGGTTCGAGATCGTGCAGAAGGCCTGGGCTGCCGGCATCACCACCGTGGTGGCCAAGGGCGCGCCGACCTCGCTCGCCGTGGAGGCCGCCCGCATGGCGCGCATCACCCTCGTCGGCTGGGCCAGCAGCGCCGGCGGGCGCGCGTACGACTGACGGACCCGCCCGGGCCGCTCCGTAGGCTGGGTCCATGAGCGACGCCCCCGCCACGCCCGCCCCCTCGAGCCCGGCCGACGGGCAGGCCGTGCTCCACCTGTTCTTCGCCCTCACGCCCCTCGCCGACGCCGATGCGGTGTCCGAGGCGGTGACGTCCGCCGAGTCCGACGGCTACCAGGTGGTCCCGGTCGCCGTGCTCGGCCACAAGGCCGACATCGGGTTCATGGCCCTCGGTGCGGACCAGTGGCGCCTCCGCCGGCTCCAGACCGAGCTCGTCTCCGCCGGCCTCGAGCTGGTCGACAGCTACGTCAGCCTCACCGAGATCAGCGAGTACGCCCAGGGCGTGCCCGACCAGATGAAGCAGGCACGCCTGTTCCCCCAGCTGCCGCCGGAGGGCAAGCCGGCGTTCTGCTTCTACCCGATGTCCAAGCGGCGGACCGTGGAGGGCAACTGGTACACGCTGCCCTACGAGGAGCGCATGGAGCTGATGATGGAGCACGGCAAGTCCGGGCGGACGTTCGCCGGGCGGGTGCTCCAGGTCGTCACCGGCTCCACCGGCGTCGACGACTTCGAGTGGGGCGTCACGCTGTTCGCACAGAAGCCCGACGACCTCAAGGAGGTCGTCTACACGATGCGCTACGACAAGGCGTCGGCCGTCTACGCCGACTTCGGCACCTTCATCACCGGCATGACCGGCACCCTCGCCGAGGTCCTCGACGCGGTGGGCCTGCGCTGAGCCGGCCTCGTTCACGAAGCGTTCACGTGCGGGTGGTCGCCCGGGAACGCGGACTTGGTTGCCTGCACCCATGGACCGAGCGCTGATGGGTGAGACCTCCGCCGACCCGACGGCCGACACCGGCCGGCGCCACCTCGTCGTCACGCTCCAGCTGCCGGACCGCCCGGGCGCGCTCGGATCGGTGGCCTCCCGCATCGGTGCGCTCGGCGCCGACATCACCGACGTGCGGGTCTCGTCGCGACGGGCCGGTGTGGCCGAGGACGTCTTCCACCTCGACCTCCCCGCCGTCGAGGGGGTCGACACGGTGGGCCTGCTCCTGGCCGAGATCGGTCACGTCGACGGCGTCGTCGCCCCCTCGGTGAGCTACCCCGCCCCCGGCTGCTGCGGGTGAGCGGAACTGCGCGAATCGCCGGGGTGTCTGGCGTCACGTGTTCAGTTGCCTATGATCCCCCGATCGTGCCCGCCGCTCCTCGCAGGTTGCTGCTCCTGCTCGTCGCCCTCACGTCAGTCCTCGGCTTCTCCTTCGTGGGGGCCGGGGCCGCCAGCGCGCAGGACGCCACGGAGGAACCGGGCGATCCCGAGGCCACCCCGGAGGCCGAGGAGGCCGCCGAGGACGAGTCCATCGCCTCCGTGGTCGGCTCGCTGAAGTACGACGACGAAGAGGACAACGAGGTCCCCGTCGAAGGGGTCGAGATCTCGGCCACCGGCGCCGACGGCGAGGAGGTCGCCATCGACACCACCGCCGAGGACGGCACCTTCCTGCTCGAGCTGCCCGAGCCGGGTGAGTACACCTTCACGGTCAACCCCGACACCATCCCCGACGGCATCTCGCTGCGGAGCGAGGAGCGGGGCACCACGACCTTCTCGTTGAGCCCGGGACAGCAGCGCACCGTCCTGTTCCCCCTCGTCGAGGGCGAGGCGCGCGAGCGCTCCAGCGGCTCGACCAAGATCGCCCAGGTCCCCCAGCTGGCCTTCGAGGGGTTCAAGTTCGGCCTCATCATCGCCATGTCGGCCGTCGGCCTCAGCCTCATCTACGGCACCACCGGGCTGGTGAACTTCGCCCACGGCGAGGTCGTCACCTTCGGCGCCCTGCTCGCCTACCTGTTCAACGTGACCTTCGGGTTGCACCTCCTCATCGCCGGGCCGATCGCTGTCCTGCTCGCCGGGGTGTTCGGTGGTGGGTTCGACCGGGGGTTCTGGAGACCGCTGCGCAACCGAGGCACGAGCCTCATCGCCATGCTCGTCGTGTCCATCGGCCTGTCGCTGGTGCTGCGCTACATCTTCCTGTACCAGTTCGGCGGCCGCACCCGGCCCTTCGACCAGTACGCGATCCAGACCGACACCATCGAGTTCCTGAACATCACCATGGTGCGCAAGGACATCTGGATCGTCGTGGTGTCGATCATCCTGCTGGTGCTCGTGGCCCTCGCCCTCGGCGGCACCCGCATCGGCAAGGCCACCCGGGCCGTGGCCGACAACCGGGACCTGGCCGAGTCCTCCGGCATCGACGTCGAGAAGGTCATCCTCGTCGTGTGGGCCGTCGGCAGCGGGCTGGCGGCGGTCGGCGGCATCTTCCTCGGCCTCACCGAGCAGGTCAGCTGGCAGGGTGGCTTCCAGCTGCTGCTGCTGATGTTCGCCGGCGTCACCCTCGGTGGCCTCGGCACCGCCTACGGCGCCCTGGTCGGCAGCATCATCGTCGGCCTCGCCGTGCAGCTGTCGACCCTCGTCATCTCCTCCGAGCTGAAGAACGTGGCTGCGCTCCTGATCCTCGCCTTCATCCTGCTGGTACGCCCCCAGGGCATCCTGGGCCGCAAGGAACGGGTGGGCTGATCGATGAACTGGAGCATCATCATCGAGTCGACCCTGGAGGCGATGGTCACCAAGAACGCCGTCGTCTTCGCCCTGGCGGCCATCGGCCTCAACATCCACTACGGCTACACCGGGCTGCTCAACTTCGGCCAGGCCGGGTTCATGGCGGCCGGTGCCTACGGCACCGGCATCGCCATCACCCAGTGGGGCTGGACCATCGGCCCGGCGGCCCTGTTCGGCATCGTGCTGTCGGTGCTGCTCGCCTTCTTCCTCGGCCTGCCCACCCTGCGCCTCCGGGCTGACTACCTCGCCATCGTCACCATCGCCGCGGCCGAGATCATCAGACGCATCGTGAAGTCCACCCAGTACAGCGAGGTCACGGGTGGGTCCGGTGGCCTCAACGGCATCGGCCGGGGCTTCTACGACAACAACCCCATCGACAGCGGGCTCGACCTCGGCATCGTCAGCTTCTCCGAGCGCGAGCTGTGGTTCATGGTCGTGGGTTGGGGTGTGGTCGTGCTGTGCATGGTCCTCACCTACCTGCTGGTCCGCAGCCCCTGGGGGCGGGTGCTCAAGGCCATCCGCGAGGACGAGGACGCCGTGCGCAGCCTCGGCAAGAACGTCACCTGGTACAAGATGCAGAGCCTGATCCTGGGCGGCATGTTCGGCGCCCTCGGCGGCATCATGCTCACCCTGGAGCAGCAGTCGGTGCAGCCCGACCAGTTCTTCACCCCGACGACCTTCTTCGCCTTCACCGCCCTCATCCTCGGCGGCGCCGGGCGGGTCTTCGGTCCGGTCGTCGGCTCGATGCTCTTCTGGGGCATCATCCAGTTCACCGACGTCTCGCTGCGCCAGGCGATCGCGAACGACCACATCCCGACCTGGCTGATGGACGGCGTCCAGGCCGGCCAGGTCCGCTTCATCATCGCCGGTGGCCTGCTCGCAGCGCTCATGATCTTCCGCCAGCAGGGTCTGTTCGGCAACAAGCGGGAGGTGGCCCTCGATGACCACTGACGCCTTCGACCAGGTCGAACCCCGGCCCGGATCCCCCAAGCGGGACACGATCCTGTCCGTGGATGGTCTGGTGCGGCGCTTCGGCGGCATCACCGCCGTCGACGTCGACCACCTCGAGATCCAGGCCAACGCCATCACCGGCCTGATCGGGCCCAACGGTGCGGGCAAGACCACCTTCTTCAACCTCATCACCGGCTTCGACGAGGTCACCGCCGGCACGTTCCAGTTCAAGGGCGAGCCGCTCGAGGGCGTGCCCGCCTACAAGGTTGCCCGCAAGGGCCTGGTGCGCACGTTCCAGCTCACCAAGGCGCTGTCCAAGCTGTCGGTCATCGAGAACATGAAGCTCGGCGCCGTCGGCCAGGTCGGCGAGAACCCGTTCAAGGCCCTGATCAGGCCCATCTGGGGCAACCAGGAGCGCGAGATCGAAGCCCGTGCCGACGAGCTCCTCAAGCGCTTCAAGCTGTACGAGAAGCGTGACGACTACGCCGGCGAGCTGTCCGGTGGCCAGCGCAAGCTGCTGGAGATGGCCCGTGCCCTCATGGCCGACCCCGAGGTCATCTGCCTCGACGAGCCCATGGCCGGCGTGAACCCCGCCCTCACCCAGTCGTTGCTCCAGCACGTCAAGGAGCTCAAGGACGAGGGCCTCACGGTCGTCTTCGTCGAGCACGACATGGACGTCGTCCGCGACATCTCCGACTGGGTGGTCGTGATGGCCGAGGGTTCGATCATCGCCGAGGGCTCCCACGCCTCGATCGGCAAGAACCAGGCCGTCATCGACGCCTACCTCGGCACCGCCCACGAGATCGACCTGGGCACCATCGAGCTGGACCCGGAGAAGCACTGATGGCCAAGGATGAACCGCTCCTCGTCGCCGACGAGCTCGTCGCCGGCTACCTGCCGGGCGTCAACATCCTCAACGGCTGCAACATCACCGTCAACGACGGCGAGCTGGTGGGCATCATCGGGCCCAACGGCGCCGGCAAGTCCACCTGCCTCAAGGCCGTCTTCGGCCTCATCCCCGTCCGCGACGGCGGCGTGACCCTGCGGGGCGAGGACATCGCCAACCGCAAGGCCCACGAGCTGGTGGAGCGGGGTGTGGGCTACGTGCCCCAGAACAACAACGTGTTCCCTCGCCTCACGGTGAAGGAGAACCTGGAGATGGGCGTGTTCCTGCGCCCCAAGATGTTCAAGGGCTCCTTCGACCGCGTGGTGGAGATGTTCCCCCGCCTCGGTGAGCGCAAGGACCAGCGCGCCGGTGCCCTCTCCGGCGGCGAGCGCCAGATGCTCGCCATGGGCCGGGCGCTCATGATGGAGCCGAGCGTGCTGCTGCTCGACGAGCCCTCCGCCGGGCTCTCCCCGGCGCTGCAGGACGACGTGTTCCTGCGCTGCCGTCGCATCAACGAGGCCGGCGTCTCGATCCTCATGGTCGAGCAGAACGCCAGCAAGTGCCTGCAGATCTGCGACCGCGGCTACGTCCTGGACCAGGGCGCCAACGCGTACACCGGCTCCGGCCGGGAGCTGCTCGAGGACCCCAAGGTCGTCGAGCTCTACCTCGGCACCCTCGCAGCCAACCGCTGAACCCGGGCCGCGAGCCCCTCCCGTTCTGGCAGTTCCCACGTCGCGCGCCCCGCCGGCGTCGACGCCAGCTGCGCCGGCCCAGCACGCGAAGAGGCCGGGCCCGTGGGCCCGGCCTCCTCAGGTTCTGGTGCTCAGCTCAGGTCTAGAGCTCTGCGAACCGGTACTCGGTGAGCGAGTCGTCGATGGTGTTGCCCTCGCCGTACTGCAGGATGGCGAAGCTCGCCTCGCTGGGCTCGCCGGCCTCACCGAACGTCTGCGGGCCCGAAGGACCGTCGTAGTCGATGTCGGTGCCCTCTTCGATCATGCCCTTGCACTCTTCGAAGCTGGTGCACTTCTCACCGTCGCGGGTGACGCCGTTGATCTCCTCGGCGATCGCCACGGCATCGTCGCTCTCGGCCACGAGGGCGGCGAGGGCGGTGATGACCACGGCGTCGTAGGTCTCCGGAGCGTAGGAGAAGTCCTCGAGCTCCGGGTCGACCTCGAGGAGGCGGGACCGGAAGTCCTCGGTGATCTCGGCGGCGGGCAGCGTGCCCTTGATGCCGACCATCGAGGCCGAGACCTGCTCGCCGAGGGCGTTGCCGACGTTGCCATCGACCAGGTAGATGCTCTTGGAGTCGGGCGTGAAGCCGTTCTCGAAGAGGCCGGTCAGGATGCGGGCCGACTCATCGAAGCCGATGAGCACGAGGGCATCGCTGTCGGCGTCGACGACGCGCTGGACCTCAGCGTCGAAGTTCTCGGCGAAGGGGTCGTAGACGAACTCCTCGTCGACGACGACGCCCTGCTCCTCGAGGGGCTCGACGGTGTACTGCAGCAGGCCCTCACCGTAGGGATCCTGCAGGGCCATGACCGTGGCGCTCTCGTTGCCGTCAGCGACGACGAGGTCGGCGAGCACGCGGCCCTGGAGGACGTCGGACGGAGCGGTGCGGAAGTACAGACCGTTGTCGTCGTAGTCGGTGAAGTCCGGGGACGTGTTGGCCGGGCTGAAGTGGATCTTGCAGGCGCCGGTCACCTTGTCGATGAAGGTGAAGGACACGCCGGAGGAGGCGGCACCGATGAAGGCGTCGACGCCCTCGTTCAGGTGACGGTCCACGGTCTGGGAGGCCACGTCGGTGGACGTGTCGCCAGAGTCGCCCTGGAACAGCTCCACGTCGGCGTCGAGGACGCCGCCGGCGGCGTTGATGTCCTGGACGGCGAGCTCCGCAGCTGCGAACTCCGGCGGGCCGAGGAAGGCAAGGTTGCCGGTCTCGGGCAGCACGGTGCCGATCTTCAGGGTGCCGTCGCCCTCGCCGACCTCGCAGTCGGTGGCACCGGCTGCGTCTTCGGTCGTCTCTTCGGTCTCGGTGGTCTCTTCGGTATCGGTCGCCGTGTCGTCGGTCGTGTCCGTGGCCTCGTCGTCGTCGTCGCCGCACGCGGCAGCGACGAGAGACAAGGACAGGAACAGCGCCACGAGCAGGCGGAACTTGCCTGGCTTGCGCATGTGATGGGTTTCCTTTGTGTTCACCAACAGGGAGCACGAGAGTACCGTTCTGGGCCGGGTCGTGGGGGCGTTGGACGTGAATGCCGGGTTTCGGCTCACGATCGGGCGGGAGCGGCGCCCAGCCGGGCCAGGTGCCCATCGGCGTCGAACGCGACCACGGTGAGCCGTCCGTCGGAGCGGTTGCCCGCCTCGTCCAGGGTGATCGGCCCGGTCTCGCCGACGTAGGCGATGTCGACCCCGTCGGCGATCAGGTCGAGGCACGCCGCCGGCTCCCGGCACGTGGTCCCGCCGCCCGACACCGCGGCGAGGGAGGCTGCGATCCCGGCGCCGGACGCAGAACCAGCGGTCTCCGCAGCCAGCGCGGCGAGCACCACGGCGTCGTAGGACTCGGCGGCGAGATCGAGGCCGGCGTCGTCGACCTCGGCCAGGGCCGGGTCGTGGGACCGGACCCGGCTCGCGAACCCGGGCTCGGGCGGGGCGGCGGGGAGCAGCCCACGCATGCAGGCCAGCTCGGTCCGGTCCTCGACCAGGTCGCCGAGGCGCTCGCCGAGGTTCCCGTCGGTCCCGTACACGGGCCGCTCCCGGGGACCCTGGTCGGCGGCGACCAGCGCGTCGAGCACGGCGGCGGTCTCGGCCAGACCGACCAGCACGATCGCATCGGCGGCCAGGTCGAGCTCTTGCACCACGGTCGGGCCGAGGTCGGCGGCGGCAGGGTCGTGGTCGACCCGGCTGGCGACGGTGCCGCCGGTGGCCGTCAGCTGCTCGACCAGCGCATCGGCCACGGTCCGGCCGTGGTCGTCGTCGCGCGCGGCGATCGCGACCGAGCGGTGTCCGTCGGCCCGGACGAGGTCGGCGAGCGCCCGACCCTGGAGCGCCTCGGTGGGCCCGGTGCGGAAGAGCCGGCCCGACCCGTCGAGCGCGTCGAGCCCGCCCGAGGTCGCCGCCGGCGACACCAGCACCGCGTCCGCGTCGACCACCTGGGGGAGCACGCGCGCGGCCGCGCCTGAGGAGAGCGGACCGATCAGGACATCGACGCCGGCGCCCAGCAACCGGGCGGCCTCGCCCTCCGCCGCACCCGGTGTCCCGTCGGCCGAGTCGCCGTGGCGGAGCCCGACCGGCGCTCCCAGCACGCCGCCCGCCTCGGTGACGTCGGCGACCGCGAGCTCCACGCCGGCGACGGCGGCCGGGCCGAGGAAGGCGAGCTCGCCCGAGAGCGGGAGCAGGGTGCCGACGTCGAGGGCGCCGTCCCGCGGCTCGGGGCCGGCCGACGTCGCGTCGATGCTCGGCAGCGCTCCGGCGGGAGGGGCATCCGGGATCTCCGATCCGTCTGGGCAGCGGACCGCGGGCGCCGGAGCCGGGTCGCCGGCATCGGGTCGGGCGACCTCGTCTCCCCCGGAGGTGCAGGCGGCGGCCAGCAGGGTGGCGGCCAGGAGGCCCGACGGCCACCGGCGTCGTCGGCGAGGGGAGGGCGCAGCGATGGGACGGAGGCTAGGGCGGAGGTCGTCGGTGCGTGCCTGCGTGGATGGACCAGACTCGGCATCGATGGAGACCGAGCTGCTCTACCTGCGCGACGCCCACCTGCGGACCTTCGAGGCCAGCGTGACCGACGTGGACGCCGACGGCGGTCGTGTGGCGCTGGACCGGACCGCCTTCTACCCGACCGGGGGCGGCCAACCCCACGACACCGGCACGCTCGAGACGCCCTCCGGCCACCGGACGGTCACCTCCGTGCGCAAGGAGGGAACCGTCGTGTGGCATGCGCTCGAGGGTGGTGACCTGCCTGCGGTCGGCGACCCGGTCACCGGCCAGCTCGACTGGCAGCGCCGCCACGACCTCATGCGCACGCACACCGCGCTCCACGTGCTGTGCGGGGTGATCTGGAACGAGTGGGGCGTGCCCGTCACGGGCGGCAACATGGAGCCGCTGTCGGCTCGCATGGACTTCGAGTTCGATCCCCTTCCCGAGGGGTTCAAGGAGCGGGTCGAGGACCTGGTGAACATCGAGCTCGCCGCCGACCGCCCCATCGAGGTCACGTTCCTGCCCCGCTCCGTGGCGGTGCAGGACGAGGACCTCATCCGGACCAAGGTGAACCTCATCCCGGAGTCCGTGCCGGAGATCCGCGTCGTGGACATCGTCGGCCTCGACAAGCAGGCCGACGGCGGCACCCACGTCGCGCACACGGGTGAGGTCGGGCGCATCCGGATCACGAAGACCGAGTCCAAGGGCAAGGGCAACAAGCGCATCCGCCTCGAGGTGGTCGACGCGCCCTGAGCGGCGCGACCCGTCGCTCAAGCGTCGCGGCGGTACTTGGCCTCGGCCAGGCTGAAGAGACCGAAGGCCAGCAGGCCGACGGCGACCGCGAGCAGCAGGAGCTGGCCCCAGCTCTGGCCGGAGATCTCCTGGAGGGCGCCGGACAGCCCCTTGGTCTCACCGGGCTCGTGGGTCAGGCCCGCCTGGACCAGGAACCAGCCGATGACGAGGAAGATCGCCGAGCGAGCGGCGTAGCCGCCCCGCCCGAGCTTCTCGACCCAGTCCTCGCTCGTCGAGAGCCGCTGGAGGAACTCCTCGTCCATCACGTGCTTCTTGAACATGTAGATGGCGTACCCGATGATGCCGAGCCCGACCGCCGTGACGATCCACTGGCCGGCCGGCCACTCGAGGACCGTTGCCGTGGCCTGCTGGCTGCCGCTGTCACCGGAGCCGCCGCCCGAGCCGCCGCCGGACCCGTTCCAGTTCGAGACGGTCGTGGTGAGCGCACCGATGGCGAGCCCGAGGTACACGACGCCCTTGATGGCGAACTCGGCGCGATCCGTGGCCTCGGAGCCCTCCACCGGGTCACCGACGGCTGCATCCAGCAGCCGCCACCCGGCGAGGGCGAAGAGCGAGACCGTGAGGGCGACGAGCAGGAACTTGCCGAGGGGCTGGCCGGCGATCCACTCGATCGCTCCGCTGCTCGAGGCGTCCTGGCCGGCGTCACCGAGGGCGAGCTGGATGGCGAGGAGGCCGATCACGGAGTACATGACGCCCCGGCCGACCAGGCCGACCCGGCCCATGGTCTCCTTCCAGTCGCCGTTCGCTGCGCTCCTCGCCCGGGCAGTGGTCTGGTGTGCGTTCGTCATCGGTGTCCCCGTCCGCTGGTGTCGTCAGGGCCTCTGTCTCCAGCCGCAGGAGCATCGAGACCCCGCAGCGGTCACGACCGGCTGGCCCTGACCTGCGCCGAGTGCGTGAACGTGATGAGGAACAGCCCGCCGACGACGTTGCCGAGGGTCGCCAGACCCAGGTTCTGGGCCGTGTCGGCGTAGCCGACGGTGTCGGACTCCCAGACCCCGAACAGCAGGTGGAGCACCGACACGACGACGTGGTCGAACGGGCCGAGGGCGAGCAGGAACCCGACAGCGAAGGACACGAGGATCCGGGCGGTCACGGTGCCGGAAGCCGCGAGCATGTACGAGAGCAGCGTGACCAGGGCCCCGGCCAGGATCGACCGCACGATCGTGGCCTCCCAGGACTTGGCGGCGATGTCCTCGGCCACCCGGACCAGCGTCTCGGACGAGCCATCCGGCAGCGCGCCCTCGACGGTGAGCAGGGCCACGAGCACGCCGCCCCCGACGAGGTTCAGGCCGAGGGTCGACGTCCACAACCTCGCCAGCCGTCCCCACAGCGGCTCGTCGTCGGCGTCGAGCGCTGCCGCGACGGGATCGAAGAAGTTCTCCGAGAACAGCTCGGTCCGGCCGACGACGAGGAAGACCACGCCGATGCCGAACGCCAGGGCACCGGCGAGCGCGGCGATGCCGTGCCCGAGCTCGGGCTCGACCAGGGCTTCGGTGATGCCGAGCGCGACGATGCCGAAGACGATGGTGACGCCGGCGATGAAGCCGGTGGCGATCTGCTCCAGCAGCGGCATCGACAGGCGTCGACGGCCTTCCTCCTCTGCTCGTTCGTAGATGGCCTCCGGGGTCGGCGCGGCGCTCATGGGCGGTTCTTGCCCACATCGCCGGGTGACGAGGTGTCGATCGGGACCCGCACGCGGAACGACGTCGGATCCCGGCGCACGAGGTCGAGGGTCCCGCCGTCGGCCTCGGCGAGCGTCCGAGCGAGGGCGAGGCCGAGTCCGTGCCCTCGACCGTCGACCCGACGAGCGAAGATCTCGGTCTCGCCCTCGATGCCGCGCCCCTCGTCGCGCACGATGATCTCGGCGTGGTCCCCGGCCCGAGCGACGTGGACCAGCACGGTGCCCGTGCCGTGGTGGTGGGCGTTGTCGAGGAGGACGTCGAGCACCTGTCCCATGCCGCCCGGTGAGACCAGCGCGACCACCCCCCGGTCTCCGGCGAGCTCGATCCGGCGGTCGGCAGCCGAGAAGCGATCCCTCCAGTCCTCGACGTGCTCGCCCGCGAGGGTGCGCAGGTCCACGGGCCGCTGCTCGCCGGCCCGTCCCGTGCGAGCGAGCAGCAGGAGCTCCTCCACCGTGGTGAGCAGGCGGTCGCCCTGACCGAGCGCGGCCCGCGCCTCGTCCCGCACCTCCGGGTCCTCGTGCTCGCTCAGGTGCTCGAGGCGCAGCAGGAGCCCGGTGAGGGCGCTGCGCAGCTGGTGGCTGGCGTTCGCCGAGAAGGACCGCTCTGCCTTGACGAGACCGGCGATGCGGGTCGCCGTGTCGTCGAGGGCGACCGCGATCGCATCGATCTCGGGCAGCCCGGCGCGAGGTGCGGCTGCGGTGAAGTCGCCCGCCCCGATCCGCTCGGCCTGGCGCTGGAGCCGCAGGAGCGGCCGGCCGAGGCGGCGGGACTGGACGAGCGCCAGCACCACGGCGGCGGCGATGCCGAAGATCGCCAGGGAGGCCAGTGCTGCCCACGAGCGGCGGATCTCGCGGCGGACGTCGTCGTCGGAGATCGTGAGCTGGATCTGCGTGCCCACCGGGCCGGGAGCGGTGACGGTGTACGCCGTGCCTTCGACGCCGCCGCCGGTGATCGTGCGGCCGCTGCTGGTGACGAGGGTGAGCCGCTCCTGCTCGCCGACGATCGCCTCCAGCAGGGCCGGGGTCGGCACCCGGCCGGAGACCAGCGCCGGCTCCAGCGCCAGGCCGACGCTCACCGCTTGGCGTTCCGCTTGCGACCGCGCCGTCTCGTAGGCCAGCCGGTCCAGCAGCGCCCCCATCGGGATGCCGAGCAGGAGGGCGACGAGGACTGCGATGCCGACGGTCGAGAGCAGCAGGCGCGACCGCATCAGGGCTCGAAGCGGAAGCCCACGCTGCGCACGGTGGTGAGCAGCCGGGGCTGGCCGGGGTCGTCGCCGAGCTTGCGGCGGAGCGCGGAGATGTGGACGTCCAGGGTGCGGGACGAGCCGTACCAGCCCGGCCCCCACACCGCCTCCATGATCTCGTCGCGGGGGACGGCTCGCCCGGCCTCCCGAACGAGGAGCGCGAGCAGGGCGAACTCGGTTGGTGTGAGGTCGAGCTCCCGGTCACCGTGGAAGGCCCGATGGGCGCTGTGGTCAACCCGGACGTCGCGTGCGACCGAGGTGGCGGGCACCGTCGGTTCGGCCGCCTCCCGCAGACGGGCGCGCACCCGGGCCAGGAGCTCGGCGAGGCGGAACGGCTTGGTCACGTAGTCGTCGGCGCCGGCGTCGAGGCCCACCACCAGGTCGAGCTCGTCGGTTCGGGCGGTGAGCATGAGGATCTGCACGTCGTTGCCCGCAGCCCGCACCTCACGACACACGTCGAGGCCGTCGTGGTCGGGCAGGGTCAGGTCGAGGATCACCAGGTCGATGCCGCCGCCGGCCACCCGCTCGACCGCCGGCACCCCGCCGCCGACGTGCTCGACGTCGTATCCCTGTGCCTCGAGCGCCCGGACCAGCGGCACGGCGATCGCATCGTCGTCCTCGACCACGAGTAGGCGGCTCACGGCCGGAGGGTACCGGCCGATCGCCTTTGCAGAACCTTGACAGAAGCCTCGCGTGGCGCGGGGCGGCGGCTGCGGGCCCCGTTCCTAGCGTTCCAGACATGACCTCACCACGCCTCCTCTCGACCCTGCTCGCCGGCGCGGTCGCCGGCGCAGCCGTGGCGGCGCCGATCACGTTGCTCCTCGACGAACAGTCGACGCAGGCGCCTCCTGCGGCGGCCACGACATCATCGGACGCCGATGCCACCCCCGTGTCGGCACCGGCCGGCAGCGGGCTGGACGTGAACGCCGTCCTCGAGGAGGCGCGACCTGCGGTCGTCGCCATCCGCACGCAGGTGGTCCGGCCGTCGTCGACGGGCCTCCAGCGTGGCGAGGGCGCAGGCAGCGGCTTCGTGATCGACCCCGCCGGCACCATCGTCACCAACAGCCACGTCGTGGAGGGTGCCCGGTCCATCTCCGTCGAGCTGGACGACGGGACCGAGCTCGACGCCGAGCTGGTCGCGCGGGACCCCTCCCGGGACCTGGCCGTGCTCTCCGTGGAGGGCGGTGAGCTGCCCGCCCTCGAGATCGGCGACTCCGACGCCCTCGGCGTCGGCGACCCGGTGGTGGCCATCGGCAACGCGCTGGGTCTCGAGGGTGACCTCACGGTCACGACCGGCATCGTGTCGGCCAAGGACCGCGACGTGCCGGTGACCCGCGAGATCACGCTGCGGGGCACCATCCAGACCGACGCAGCGATCAACCCCGGCAACTCCGGGGGACCGCTGGTCGACCGGCAGGGACGTGTGGTCGGGATCAACAGCGCCGGGGCCCGAGGCGCTCAGTCGGTGGGCTTCGCCATCCCCATCAGCGACGCCATGCCGGTGATCGAGGCGCTCGCTCGCGGTGAGGTCCCGACCCGGCCGTTCCTCGGCGTGCAGACCGCCGACCTCACCGACGAGGTGCGTGCCGAGACCGGCGTCGAGCGAGAGGACGGTGCCCTCGTCATGGACGTGACGGCCGGCTCCGGCGCCGAGAACGCCGGCATCCGGCCCGGCGACGTCATCGTCGGTGTCGACGGACGCGACGTCGAGACCTCCGCCGACCTCGGCGATGCGGTCGTCGAGACCGGCGCCGGCGAGGAGGTCGAGATCGAGATCGATCGTGGAGGGCGGACGGCGACCGTCACCGCCGTCATCGGGTCTCGACCCGGCTCCGTCGCCTGAGCGCCGTCCAGGGCATGGCACATGGCCCCCGTGGTTACGGAGCGTTCATCGACGATCGCGTCGAGCCGATGGGCCCAGTCAGCCCAGAGACGGGGAAGAGATGACCACCACGACGAGCGCACCCGGCGACGACCGGTCGGCGCGACTCGGTCTCGCGACCCTTGACGATGACCGGGCCACCGAGGTCTCGTGCGTCGGCGGCAAGGCCGCAGCGCTCGCCAACGCGCGAGCTGCAGGCCTGCAGACCTTGCCCGGGGTGGTGCTCACCACCGCGTTCTGCGAGGACGTCGACGGTGGTGCACCGGTCGAGGGGCACCCCGACGTGGCTCGTGCCTGTGCGGAGACGGCGGACTGGTCGAAGGGTGCCGTCGCCCGATCGTCGTCCGTCGTCGAGGACATGGGCGACAGCTCGCAGGCCGGTCAGTTCGAGTCCGTGATCGGCATCGACGGTCTGGAGGAGCTGACCGACGCCGTGCAGGTGGTGCTGGACTCTCGGGAGCGGGCCGATGCCACCGATCACCTGATCGCCGTGCTCATCCAGCCCTTCGTGGAGCCCCGCTTCGGCGGTGTGCTGTTCGGCGTCGATCCCGTCACCGGCCGACCCGATCGGTGCGTCGTCACCGCTGTGGAGGGTCAGCCCGACCCCCTCGTGAGCGGCGAGGTCGAGGGTTCCCGGTACGTGCTCGAGTCCGACGGCTCCGTCGTGCGGTTCGAGGCCGGTGACGGCCCCGAGCTGCCCTCGGACCTGCTCGAGCAGCTCGTCGGCATGAGCGACCGGGTCGGCGAGGTGTTCGGGGAGCCACAGGACGTCGAGTGGGCCGTGGTCGACGGACAGCTGCTCCTGCTGCAGTCCCGGCCGGTCACGTCCGAGATCCGGGGCATCCCGCACGGTCCGCTCTACGGGCCAGGCCCCGTCGCCGAGACGTTCCCGGACCCGCTCTCGACGCTCGAGGCCGACCTCTGGATACCGCCGCTCGACGCCGGCGTCCGCGAGGCGCTGCGACTCGGCGGTGCCGTCCCCGACTCCGCCCTGGAAGGCCCCGACCTGGTCGTCGCGGTCGACGGGTACGCCGCCATCGACCTCGAGCGGACGGGAGAGTCCGAGGACGCCGGCTCGGGTGGAGGACTCGGTGTCATGCGCCGCATCCGCCGGCTGCGTTCAGCGTGGCGGATCGGTCGCCTGCGCAGCGCCCTGCCCGCCCTCGGCGAGCGCGTCGTCCACCGGGTCGACGAGGACCTCGTCGGGTTGCCGCCGCTGGACGTCGTCACCGATCGCCAGCTGGTCGCGCTGCTCGGCCGATCCGCAGAGGCGCTGCGCTCCCTGCACGCGCACGAGGTCCTGATGGGCATGCTCACCGACACCTCCGAGATCCGTCTCACCGGCGCCTCCGTTGCCATGCGGGTCCTCACCGAGGCCAGGGCCGATGGACGCAACGAGGCAGAGATCCTCGGCCGCAGCCCCGTCGTGCTCGCCCTGACGGGTCCCAAGATCTGCCGTCAGCCGCAGCTGCCCGATGAGTCGGTCACCCCTGACCTCGCCCCGAGCCCGCGTTCCCGTCGCGACGACGAGCCGAAGGAGGACCGGGACGCAGGCATCGTCCGCGAGGCGCTGCGCCTCCGCGTCCGCTGGGTGCAGGAGCTCGAGGCCAGGGCGGCATGGGAGCTCGGAGAGCGGCTCACTCGCGCCGGTCGGCTGCCTGCTCCGGAGCTCGTGCGGCACCTGTCCCTCGAAGACCTCGCCGCCGTCATCGCCCGGCGGGGTGACGTCGTCACCGACGTGCTGTGCCACCGGGCTGAATGCGGCCCTGAGCCCTCACCGCTGCCGGCCCGCTTCCGGATCTCCGATCTGGGTCGTCCTGTCCCCGAGCGCGGGGACGGCGGCGCCAGCGGTGGGACCGGCGCGGGCGGTGGCCAGGGAACCGGCGTCGTCACCCACGACCTCGATGACCCGCCCGAAGGCGCCGTCCTGGTCGTCACCTCCCTCAACCCGGCCATCGGGCCGATGCTCGGACGCCTGAACGGGGTGGTCGCCGAGACCGGCAGCGTGCTGGCCCACCTGGCGATCCTCGCCCGTGAGGCGGGTGTGGCGACGGTCGTCGGCTTCCAGGGCGCCGTCGAGGAGCTCGAGGAAGGCCAGGAGGTCACGGTCGACGGCAGCACCGGTGAGGTGACGGCCGTCGGCGATGGCGATGGCGACGAATCCGAGATGGAGGACGGCTCGTGAAGAAGCTGATGTGGTTGTTCGCGCTCGGGACCTTCCTGGCGGCCGGGGTCTACTCGGTCATCTCGCTCAACCGGTGGGAGTGGTCCAGGGCCCTGTACTTCGGTCTCGTCGTCCTCGTCGCCGAGGTCGGGTTGGCCACGGGACTCGTCCTGAGAAAGCTCGACCAGCAGGCCGAAGCCGATACCGACGCCGGCGAGCGGGATGAGATCCGAGACGTCCTGCGGGGCTCGCGCGTCTCGAGGGACCGGTTCCGCTGGCTCGCCCCCGAGAGGGCGGCCTCGCGGTCGAACGTCTTCATCACGATGGTGGTCAGCGGTGGCATCCTGCTGTCGGGGTTGGCGTGGCTGCTCGACAAGGTCGCGGCCAACACCACGACGTCGCTCCAGGAAGGCCGTCTCGCCGGCGACCTCACGAGGATCGCCTACCCGAGCGACGGCCTCCTGCCCGACGAGGTCACGGTGCTGGCGCAGCAGCTCCCCGACCTGGACGACCCCCAGCTGCGCATGCTCCTCGGGAGCGATCGCTGATGCGCTCGCCGGCCCGCATCATGGTGGCGCTGGTGGCGGTGGCGCTGATCGCCGGTGGCGTCTGGCAGCTGCGGTCGGCGACGATGTCGACCCACGTCGTCACGGATCCCGACTCGCGCCTGGCGGTCACCCTCGACGCAGAGGCCCGCCAGTCAGAGCCCGGGCAGTCCCTCGACGAGATGGTGGCGGCCAAGGTCGGGACATGCCGGCTGGAGGTGGCCACGTCCGACCCCGTCGGGCCCCTCGAGCGCGGATCCGACGGCAGGTTCCGCCTGATCCTGCAGCCGAGCCTGGACGACACCGACCGCGTCCAGTTCCGTGGCTGCATGGAGGACTGGAACGTCGACCACCTGCTGGTGGACGTCGTCGAGATGCGGGAGGTGGCCGACCGCGGATGACGGACCGGTCGCTCACCCGACGCCAGCTGCTGGCCGGTGGTCTCGGCCTGGTCGCATCCGCCGCCACCGCGGGGGGCGTCTACAAGGCGCTCGAGCAGTTCGGACGTGAGGATCTGATCCCGGGCCGGGCGACAGAGATCGCGCTGGAGCCGAACCGCTGGCGGGTCACCGAGGACAAGCTCTCGTTCGCCGTCCTGGGGGACAACGGCAGCGGCGGCCAGCAGGCGATGGCCGTCGCCGAACGGCTCGCGCTGTCCTATCGCGAGCAGCCCTTCGGCCTCGTCTCGCTCCTCGGGGACATCTGCTACTACGGCCACATCTCCGAGCGCTTCGACGACGTGTTCGTGAAGCCGATGAAGCCACTGATCGACGCAGGGGTGGAGTTCGAGCTCGCCGTGGGCAACCACGATGGTGAGCTGTTCTGGCGAGAAGGCGTGCCCGACGTGGAGGCCACGCTCGAGCTGCTCGGCACACCCGCCCGCTACTACTCCGTGGCTCGAGGGCCGGCCGAGCTGTTCTACCTCGATTCGGGCCCCCTGGGGCTCCTCGGGCCCGACGGCGAGGCGCAGCTCGAGTGGCTCGACGCTGCGCTTGCGGCGAGCACCCGACGGTGGAGGATCGTGTGCTCCCACCACCCGATGTACTCCTCGGGCGTGCACGGGCCGTGGCCCGGCTTGCGCCAGCGCCTGGAACCGGTCCTCGTGCGCCACCACGTCGACCTCGTCCTGACCGGGCACGACCACCACTACGAGCGGACGCACCCGATGAACGGCATCACCCACGTGGTCAGCGGAGGCGGCTGCAAGCTGACGCCGGTCGATCCCCGGCCGTACACCGCCTACGCCGACTCCGTCCTGCAGTTCCTGCGCATCGAGATCGATGGCGATCGGCTCACGGGTCGGGCGATCGGCGTGGACGGTGTCGCCTTCGACCGGTTCGAGCTTCGGGCACGTGAGCGTCGATGAGGCGCCAGGCGCTCACGGTCGCGCTCGTCGCGTTCGCCACGCTCCACGTCGTCGTCGCCGCTGCCCCCGCCATCGTCCTGGCCGCCGTCGCTCGCAAGGGCGGTCTGACCGGCGCGCACGGCCTCGACCTGGTCGCTGCGAGCGTCGTGCTGGGGGCGCTGCACGGGTCCATCGTGTGGCGTCGGTTGCGCACCGAGCGCCGCTCGGGCGTGCGGTTCGTCGATGCGTGGATCGCCGAGCTCCACGCCCTCGTGGTCCTGGCTGCGTCGGTCACCGCCCTGCTCTTCCTCGTGCTCGGAGGGTTCGCCCCCGAGCACGCCGCCATCGTCAACCGGGGCTGGGAGGTGGTGTGGCTGTGGGTGGGCGTGCTCGTGGCTGCCATCGCCCTCGCTGAGCTCAGCCGATCGGCCGTCCTGGGGTGGTTGCAGCGGGACGTTCCGAGCGACCGACCCCGTCGGCAAAGGCGAGCGACCCCCCTACGGTGAAGGACACGGCCCGCCTGACCGACGAGCGCTGGGTCCGCGAGGACGGGGAGTGGAAGTGGGACAACTGCTGAGCGCAGCGAGGTCAGCACGCCGTGCCCGAAGGCACCCCCGACGTCCGCGGACTGCTCACCGACATGGCCGACCTGGTCCTGGCCGCCTCCTCCTGACGATCCCGCGTCCGTCGCCCGGTACCCTCGCCGCCATGCGGCCCCACGGTCACCATGCGGCGCTCCGGGTCGTCGACGCGTGAGCGGCCCCGTCACCGCCGCCGACGAGGCACCGGCCGAGGGGGCGTGCGGCGAGACGTCGCCCCAGATCGAGCTGACGTCGAGCGCCGAGGCCGAGGTCGGTCGGTTCCGGGTGCGTCGGGCGCTGCCCCGGCGAGCCCGTCGCACGGTCGGGGCCTGGTGCTTCGCCGACCACATGGGCCCGGCTGCCGTGACCGAGGAACGGGGCTTGGACGTCGGCCCGCACCCGCACATCGGCCTCCAGACCGTGACGTGGCTCATCAGCGGCGAGGCCCTCCACCGGGACTCCCTCGGCTCCGAGCAGGTCATCGCTCCCGGGCAGCTGAACCTGATGACCGCTGGGCACGGCATCGCCCACAGCGAGGAGGCCACCGGCCGCTACGCCGGTGAGCTGCAGGGCATCCAGCTGTGGGTGGCCCAGCCCGAGGTCACCCGTCACGGCGCCCCCGCGTTCGAGCACCATGGCGACCTGCCCCGCGTCGACGTCGGCGCCGGCACCGCAACCGTGCTCGTCGGCGAGCTGGACGGCACGCGCTCGCCAGCCCGTCGCGACACCGACCACCTGGGGGTCGACCTCGAACTGGGGGCCGGGCAGACCGACCTCACGCTCATCCCGACCCACGAGCACGGCATCGTCGTGCTGGAGGGCCGGCTGACCGTCGAAGGCCACGAGGTCGAGCCCGGGATGCTCGCCTACCTGGGCGTCGGGCACGACGGGTGCAGCATCACCACCGAAGGGCCGACCCGGGCGATGCTGCTCGGCGGCACGCCCTTCGAGGACGAGCTCGTCATGTGGTGGAACTACGTGGGCCGGTCCCGCGAGGAGATCATCGAGGCCCACCGGGCCTGGACCGCCCAGGACACCGACCGCTTCGGTTCCGTTGGGTCGCCGTTGCCGCGCATCGACACCGGACCGCCGCCGTGGGGTCGCACCGATGGGTGATCTGGCCGCACTCCGCGAGCAGCTCCTCGGGCTCGGCGAGGTGGTCGTCGCCTTCTCCGGTGGCGCCGACTCGTCCTTCCTCGCCTGGGTCGCCAACGACGCGCTCGGCCCGGAGCGGGTCACTGCGGTGACCGCGGTGTCGCCGTCACTGGCCGGTGCCGAGCACGACGACTGCCGCACGCTCGCCGAGGAGTGGGGACTGACCTGGCGGGAGGTGCACACCGAGGAGATGGCCAACGCCGCCTACCAGCGCAACGACATCGACCGCTGCTTCTGGTGCAAGGACGCGCTGATGGAGGCCGTCGAACCGATCGTTGCCACCGCCGGCGCCACCGTCGCCCTCGGCGTGAACCTGGACGACCTCGACGACCACCGGCCCGGCCAGGAGGCCGCCCGCCAGCGCGGTGCGGTGTTCCCGCTGGTGGACGCTGGGTTCACCAAGGACGATGTCCGAGCTGCGTCACGCGAGCTCGGGTTGCGGACGTGGGACAAGCCCGCGGCGCCGTGCCTCGCGTCGAGGCTGCCGTACGGCATCCCGGTCACCCTCGGTCGGCTCCGGTCCGTCGAGCAGGCCGAGGCCGCGCTCCGGGCGATGGGGTTCGACGAGCTGCGGGTCCGGCACCACGAGGAGCTGGCTCGCATCGAGGTGCCCGTCGACCGCATCGACGAGGTGGTGGCGCAGCGGGACGAGGTCGTCGCCGCCGTGCAGGACGCCGGCTACCGGTGGGTCACGCTGGATCTGGTCGGACTCAGATCGGGGAACCTGAACCCGAGCTGAGCACGTGGTCAGCGCAGGAAGCGTCGGACGATCGACCCGATGCCGCCGCGGCTCCGCGTCGCAGTCCCGGTCCCGCCGGTGCGGCCCATGCCGCCCCGACCAGTGGTGCGGCCACCGCCGCTGCTGAACATCCGGAAGAGCTTGCTGATGATTCGCATGGGCACGACCTACCCGGTCGTCCCTCGGCTCATCCGCGCGTCACCGGTGGATGATGTCGCCGGCGGTCCAGAGGGGGAAGGACAGGTGCTTGACGCCCAGGTGCTCCACGATCCGGCCGGTGTCGGCGAACTCGCGGTAGCAGCGGTCGGCGATCGGCTTGCCGACCATGAACACGAAGTCCGCCCACGGCAGCAGGACGGGGCCGTCGTCCACGTCGCCCTCCCGGACCACCGCCTCGATCTCGAGCGTCGGCTTGGACGGGTTGGACGGGTCGAGGCAGGCCGAGTGGTAGACGACGTGCTCGAAGACCGACATGGCGCGGATCCTCACGGCGATCGCCTCACCAGTGGATCGTCCCCGGAGCACCCTTGAACGGGCCCACGACCTTGGATGTGATCCATCCGCCGTAGAACGACCCCTCGTTGGGGTCGACGACCTCGCCGTCGACGGTGCACTCGTCCATCTGCTGCGCGTAGAAGGCGTAGTGGTCGACCAGCTCGGCGAAGCGGGGTGTCGGGTTCGGGTACGACCACACCGCGGCCTCGGCGACGGCCCGGCCCGTGTCGATGGTCCAGTAGCTGGCCTGGCCCTTCCACTCGCAGAAGGTGCGCCGGCCATCCGGCCGGAGCAGGTCCGTGCGGACGTCGGCGGCGGGCAGGTAGTACGCCGGGGGCTGGCTGGTCTCCAGCACGCGGATCGACCGGCGGGTGTCGGCGATGACCTCGCCCCCGAAGCGGACCACGACGTGGTGATCGCTGTGGTCGAGCGCAGGTGGCCGCGGGTAGTCCCACACCGACTCCTGGCCGGGACCGGGTTCGACGCGCTCGGGTTGCACGTCCGTAGGTTGACCCACATGGCCTCCGATGCCAACCCGCCCGTGGCCGCCGCCGACGAGGAGCGCCTCGCCGCCATCGCCGCCGCGCTGGCCGACCGGGTGGAAGAGGCCGTCCCCGGCTGGATCGAGGGGCTCGTGCTCGCCCGCGTTCGACAGTGGAGCGGCCACGTGAGCCCCGAGGTGGCCGCCGAGGCGGTGGTGGCCGCCGAGGACGCCCGCGCCGAGGTCGTGCCCCGGATGCGCCGGCTGCTCGAGGCCGACATCGACGACCAGACCGCCAACCCGCTCGAGCTGCTGCGCCACGCCACCCGGCACGCGCACGACGCCCTGGCCCGGATCGGCGTGCCGAGCGTGGCGCGGGACGACTTCGCACAGCGGTCGTTCCCGGGCGACTCCTACGACCTCATGCCCGCCACCTGGTCCGACATCCACCCCGACCTGCACGAGATCGGTCTCACGTGGGGGGCGGCCAAGGCGTTCGTGCACAAAGCTCGCCGGCGCGCCGAAGGCCGCACCTGACCGACCGATCAGCGGGAGGTCCAGCGCAACGAGCGGTCGATGTCCGGGTCGCGGTGCTCCGCCTCGCGGAGCACGACCGCAGTGGCCTCGGGCGTGCCGGCCCGGTGCAGCCGGGCTCCGGGGATCCGGTCGTGCAGCGCAGCGGTGAACCGCTCCGCGGCGGCCCGCGTCGCACCCACTGCGCCGGGCACGCGCCATGCCTGCTCGTCGGTGGCGACCAGCCAGCGCGGGGTCCCGAGGGGGCCGAGCGCCTCGGCGAGCGCCGCGCTCCACACCGCCGCGGCGTCATCGTCGACGCCACCGATGACGATCGATGCGCCGCCGGCCGGAGATGGCGCCGCCTGCACGCGGGCGTCCCCGAGGCCCGGCACGCCGGCCGCCACGAGCCCGGCGACCACCGCGTCTCCGAGGATCCGCGCCGTCTCGACGTCGTCGCGCCGCCGGCCAGCGGCGCGGGCACCGAGCGCGACGGCAGCGCCCACGCTGGCGGCCGCCACCGGCCACAGCGGTGGAGCGCTCAGCGCGACGATCCCGGCCAGCACGCCGCCCGTCAGCCCCAGCCCGCTTCCGATCGCCGACGAGCGCCAGCCTCGCGCCCGGGTCCGCACGGTGCGCCGAGCACCGCGGCGGCGGACGGTCACCGCGGTCGTCGCGATCCCGCCGGGATCGACCAGCGCCCACGCAGCGCGCGTCCGGTCGAGGTCGAGGGCGAACTCGCGGCTGTGTTCGTTGACCAGCTCGAGCTCACCGGGTTCGGGTTGGTGGGGGAGATCGAGGCGCGGGTGCAGCTTGCCGGGCCCGGTGCGGATCACGCCGGCAGCATCGGGACCCCACCAGTGCTCGTGGCGCCGACGCACCCGCTGCCAGTCGCCGGGTGCCCCGGGGTGGACGACGGCGATGTCCCACAGGGATGCGACCTTCTCCGGGTCGCCCCGGTGGATGCGCAGCGCTCGGCCTCGCAGCTGGGTGGTGGCTGTCGAGCTCGCGACCTCCGAGCAGTCGACGATCACGTCGATGGGGGCGTGGTCCCAGCCCTCGCCGACCAGCCCACGGGTGGCCACCAGCACCTGCGCGGCGCCGTCGTCGAGCGCCTGCTCGGCGGCCGCCAGCCACTGCGCCGGGTTCCACGAGGCGCCGTGGACGTCCAGCGCCGTAGCCCCCGGGACGTCGCACCCCACCGCTCGGACCGTCGCCCCCATGGGCCCCGCGGCCGGCGACAGCGACATCGACGCCGTGATGGCGTCGGCGTGGATCGCGTCGCACCACGCGCCGCTGCCGGTGACCGCGAGGACGCCGGCCGCGACCACATCGGGCTCCCGGCACAGCGCGGCGAGCATGCGGGTGCTGGTCCCGGCGTCCTCACCGAGCACGGCTCGCGCTTCGGCCGGGGGTGTTCCGGCCCGGTCACGCTCCACCACCACCAGTGCCCGTCCGGTCCGGCCTCGGGCTCGCAGCTCGATGGCCACGACCGACGCCGCCGCCACGGCCTTGGCGTCCGATCGCGCGCACACGACGTCGGCGACCGAGCGACCCCATCGGATGCCGCCCGTGGTGAGCGAGACGCCGTGACGTCGGGTCACCGCGCCGACCGCAGACCGGTCGTCGGCGTCGGCGGTGCTGTCGGGCCGGTGGAGCCAGCCATCGAGCAGCAGCAGCCGGTCGTGGACGTCGAGCGCGCGCTCGATGCGGGCCTCCGGAGGCGGATCGAAGCCGGCGGGCAGCGACATCCGGCGAGCGAGCCACCACCGGGCCAGTGCGGTGCCGAGCAGCGGGTCCCGGTCCCAGAACGCCGACCATGCCGCCGGGCTCGGGGTGTCGCGCTCGTCGAGGGCGGCGCCGAGGAGCCCGTGCACCGCCCACTCGCCGAAGTGCTCGCCGGCGAGGAGCTCGTCCAGCTCGGCCTCGAAGCGCTCGGTCCACCTGTCGAGGAAGGCCGCCTCGGACGGGGTGAGGGTGGTCAGGTGCACGGCGTCGCGCCAGGGTGCGACGGCGCCCTCGGCGACGAGGGCGGCCAGGTGGAGCTCGGCGTCGACCGGGCCGAGGACGCGGTGGTAGTTGGCGGCCTCCCGACTCGAGTCGGGATCGGGGAGGGTGGCGGTGAGCCCGATGACGGCCGGGTCGGCACGCTCGATCAGGGCCGCGACGACGAGCGCCCACCAGTCGAGGAGGTGGTGGCACTCGTCGAGCACGACGCAGCCGATGTCTCGGGCGACGAGGGTGTCGACGAGGTCGTGCGTGCGCGCGCCGAGCAGGTCGACCACGGGCACGCCCACGTCGTCGCCGGTCGCGAGCGCTCGACGGAGCCGACGGACGTGGCGCCGCAGCTCGTCGGCGGCCCGGCCCGGCTCGTGCTCCTCGGTGGTCGCGACCCGCTGCTCGGCGACCTCGACGCCGTGCTCCGCCGCCAGCCCGGCGACCCACAGTCGGCGGGCCGCGCCACGGAGCTCGTCGGTGGCGGCCCCGGGGTTGCCGAGCAGCTGGTAGGTGACGCTGAGCATCGGGGCCGGTTCGGACGGGTCGGACGTGGAGAACGCGGGACCGGCGCCGAACATCCGTGTCGCTTCGCACCACTGATCACGGATCGCGGTCGTGGGTGAGAGCACCAGCGTGGGGCGATCGAGCCGGCGAGCCAGCTCGAGGCCGATCAGGGTCTTGCCCGCTCCCGGCGGCGCGCACAGGTGCCAGCGCTCGTCGTCGACGTGGGTGCACAGCTCGAGCAGGTGCTGCTGGGACGGCCGCCACCGGAACTGCGGCGTCAGCTCGGCCCAGGAACCCACGAGGCGAGTCTGGCCCAGCAGTGGGTCCGCCCCGTGCCGTCGAGTTGTCATGATGGACCCGTGAGCGAGGCACCCGACCGCCGTCCCGACGGCGTCGAGCGCGTGGCGCTCTTCGTCACCTGCGTCGGCGAGCTGGTGGAGCCCGACGTGCCGGTCGCCGCCGTGCGGGTGCTGCGGGCCGCGGGCTGCGACGTGGACGTGCCGGAGGGCCAGACGTGCTGCGGGCAGCCGGCGTGGAACTCGGGGTTCACGGCCGACGCGGCGAGGGTCGCCGGCACGAGCCTCGACGCGCTGGAGCGGGCGGTGGCCGACGGCGCCGATGCCGTCGTGGTCCCGGCCGGGTCGTGCGCCACGATGATCCGCCTCTACTGGCCCCAGCTGTTCTCCCTGGCCGGCGACGAGGCCGCGTCGGCCCGGGCCCGGGCCCTGGGCGAGCGGGTGTGGGAGCTCACCGAGCTGCTCGACGCGCTGCCCGACGATCGCCTCGGGCTCGGGTCGGTGGCCCCCTGCGCGGCGGTGTACCACCAGTCCTGCCACATGCTGCGGGAGCTGCACGTCGCCGAGCAGCCCGAGGCCCTGCTCGCGCGGGTCGACGGCTGCGACGTCGCCGAGTGGGCCGCGGCGGACCAGTGCTGCGGCTTCGGGGGCACCTTCAGCGTGAAGCTGCCCGAGGCCTCGGTGGCGATGGCCGACGAGAAGCTCGACGTCCTGCCCGATGGCACCGAGGTCATCGTCGGCGCCGATGCCTCCTGCCTGATGCAGCTGCGCACCCGGGCCGGCGCCCGCGGCATGCAGGTGCGCACCGAGCACATCGCCCAGGTGCTGGAGCGGGCGCTTCCCGACGACGGGGGAGCGGACACATGACCAATGAGTGGCCGCTCCGCAGCTCCACGCTCCGCGAGCGCACGGCGACCGCCGTGGACGACCCGGTCCTGCGCGCCAACGTCGGGGCCGCCACCGACCGGTTCCGCACCAAGCGCACCTCGGCGCTGGCCCGCCTGCACGACCCCGATGCGCTGCGCTCGGCGGCCCGCGGCGTGCGTGGCGACATCCTCGCCGACTGGGCCGCCACCCTCGAGCTGCTGGCCGACAACGTGCAGGCCAACGGCGGCCACGTCTGCTGGGCGCCGACCGGTGCCGATGCCAACGACTACATCGCGTCGGTCGCTCGGCGCATCGGCGCCAGCACGGTCGTGAAGTCCAAGTCGATGGCCACCGAGGAGACCGGGCTCAACGAGGCGCTGGCCGCGGCCGGGTGCGACACGGTGGAGACCGACCTGGGGGAGTGGATCATCCAGCTGGCCGAGGAGCACCCGAGCCACATCATCGCCCCGGCCGTGCACAAGAACCGCGACCAGGTCGCCGACACCTTCGAGGCCAAGGCCGGCATGACCGAGCGGGTCACGGAGCCCACCGAGCTCGTCGCGTTCGCCCGGCGCGAGCTCCGTCGGCGGTTCCTCGAGGCCGACCTCGGCATCACCGGCGCCAACCTCGGCGTGGCCGAGACCGGCAGCGTCGTGCTGGTCACCAACGAGGGCAACGCCCGGATGGTCACCTCCATGCCCCGGGTGCACATCGCGGTGATGGGTGCCGAGCGCATCGCCCGCACGTGGGACCAGGCCGATCTGGTCCTCGGCCTGCTGGCCAAGTCCGGCACCGGGCAGGCGCTGTCCTCCTACACCACCGTGCTGAGCGGGCCCCGGGGTGAGGACGAAGCCGACGGACCCGATGAGTTCCACCTCGTCATACTCGACAACGGCCGCTCCGACATCGCCGGGACCGAGTTCGCCGAGATGCTGAACTGCATCCGTTGCGGGTCGTGCCTGAACGTGTGCCCCGTGTACCACCAGACGGGCGGGCACGCGTACGGCTGGGTGTACTCCGGTCCGATGGGCGCGGTGCTCACCCCGCTGCTGGCCTCGCAGACCGGTCACGGTCCGGGCGAGGACCACCACGTCGGCGAGCTCGCCAACGCGTCGACGCTCTGCGGCGCCTGCATGGAGGCGTGCCCGGTCGAGATCCCGCTGCAGGACCTGCTGCTCGGCCTCCGTCGCCGCAACGCCGAGCACGCCGGCCTCGCCGAGCGATCGATGTGGCGGGCCTGGGCCGCGGCCTGGTCCCGGCCGGGCGCGTACGGGGCGTCGGCGACGGTGGCGACGAAGGCCCGACGGCTCGCGCCGCTGCTCGGCCGCCTCCCGGGCGGGAGCCGCTGGACGGACGGACGCGACCTGCCGGACCTGCCCGCCCGGACGTTCCGCCAGCGCTGGGATGCCGGCGATGTCTGAGCACGGCGATCGCGCCGCCTTCCTCGACCGCATCCGCTCCCGCCAGGGACGCCCGGCCGGGGGCGGCCCCCACCCGCCGCCGCCGGCGCCCGACGTCGTGCCAGAGCTGGCCTACCGCACCCTCGACGGCGTCGACCACGACGACCCCTTCGCCCTGCTCCCGGTGTTCGTGGCCGCCGCCCGCGCTGCCGAGGCGACGGTCGACGTCGTCGACGACGAGGTCCCGGCCGAGCTGCTGCTGCGCTTCGTGGGCGACCACGACGTGCGCACGGCGGTGACGAGCCGCGAGCCGGAGGCCGTCGCCCTCGGCGGCGCGCTGGCAGCGGCGGGCGTGTCGGTCGCCCCCTACGACCGGGAGGTGGCGGCTGCGGCCGACCTGGCGATCACCTCGGCGACCCACGGCATCGCCGCGACGGGGAGCGTGGTGGTCGACTCGGCGTCCGCCGGCAGCCGCGCCGTGAGCCTGCTCCCGAAGATCCACCTCTGCGTCCTGCCGATCACCCGCCTGGTCGCCAGCCACGCCGACGTGCTGCGCGGCCAGCAGCGCCCGATGCCCTCAGGTCGGGTCCTGATCACCGGCCCGTCGCGCACGGGCGACATCGAGCAGCGCCTCACCCTCGGCGCCCACGGCCCCGTCGCCCTCCACATCGTCGTCGTCCGCTGACGTTCTGGCAGCGGCTGCGGAACGCGGGTCGTCGTCGAAGAGGTGGGCCCAGCACGCGGGGTCGCCCCCCTCGGTGACGGGCTCGGGCTCCTCGCCGGCCTTCATCGGACCTCGAAGGCCTCGCCGTCGAAGCGGTCGACGACGGCGAAGTCCTCGACCGGGTCGCGCCGCAGCTTGGTGACCATCTGCTGGGGGTGGCCGAGCGCGATGAGGGAAGCGACCGCGTGGCTCTCGGGGATGCCGAGCAGATCGGCGAGCGCCGCCTCCTCGCGGCAGATGGCCGTCGTCATCACGCCGCCGAGGCCCTCGTCGCGGGCCTTCAGCATGATGTTGTGGCAGAAGGGATAGATCGACCCGCCGCCCACGATCGACTGGCGGGGTAGGCCGTGGTCGAGCACGGCCAGGGCCTCGAGCGCCACGCAGACGATGAGCAGGACGGGGTGGGTGTCCATCTCGTCGGCGAAGTCGTTCGGGGCCGGTGTCTCCCGGGCCTCCTCCAGGTCCACCCACGGCTGGGAGAACCGGGTGTCGCCGGGCTGGAACGCGACCTTGCCGATCTTCACGTGGGCCCAGTACTCCCGCCAGCTCAGCTGGTACAGCTCGCGGATGCGGGTCCGGGTCTCGGCGTCCTTCACCACGATCACGTGCCAGCCCTGCCGGTTGCCGCCCGAGGGGGCGAAGCGGGCGTGGTCGAGGATGCGGTGCAGCACCTCGTCAGGGACCGCCTCGTCGGTGAAGGTCCGGGTGGCGGGTGTGGTGCGCATGACCTCGGCGAGCTCCATGGGCCCACCATGCCAGGTGCGCCGCCGCCGCTACAGGGGAACTGCCAGTTCGGGTCGGGGCGCTACTCCGGGGGGCGGTCGAAGCGATGCCAGCCGGTGCCGCTGATCTGGCGGGGCTCGAAGAACAGGCAGTCCTCTGGGCAGGCGAAGGGCATCTCCTCGTTCACGCCCAAGCGGCACCGCTGGAGCACGTCGCCCGCCGGGGTCGAGCGCGTCGAGTAGTGCCGGCAGTCCTCTCGTACAGCCACGCGGCCAGTGTCGCGCACGAGGTGCGCAACTACCCTCCCGCCCCATGGCCGAACGACTCTTGGTGATCGGCGGTGACGCCGGCGGCATGGCGGCGGCGTCGCAAGCCCGCCGGCAGCAGCCCTACATGGAGATCGTCGCCCTCGAGCGCGGTCGCTGGACCAGCTACTCGGCCTGCGGCATCCCCTACCTCGTCGCCGGCGACGTCGGCTCCCACGAGGAGCTGATCGCCCGCTCGCCCGAGGAGTTCCGGGACCGCCAGCGCATCGACGTCCGCATGGGCCACGAGGCCATCGGCATCGATCTGGCATCCCGCAAGGTCGAGGTCCGCGACCACACCCGGGACCGCACGCTGCAGCTCGGGTTCGACCTGCTGCACATCGCCACCGGCGCCCGCCCGATCCGCCCGCCGCTGCCCGGCATCGACAGCCCGTACGTGCACGGCGTCCAGACCCTCGACGACGGCATCCACCTGCTCGAGCACGCCGAGCGGGGCGGCTGCGAGACCGCCGTGGTGGTCGGCGGCGGCTACATCGGCGTGGAGATGGCCGAGGCGTTCCTGCGCCGGGGGATGAAGGTCACCCTGGTCGAGGCCGACGAGCAGGTCATGCGCACGATGGACCCCGACATGGCGGCGCCGATCGCCACCGCGCTGCGCCAGCTCGGGATCGACGTCCGCCTGGGCGTGAAGGCCGAGGGGTTCGAGGACGGGGTCGTGCACACCTCGGCCGGCTCGATCCGGGCCGACATCGTCGTGCTCGGGCTCGGCGTCGCACCCAACGCCGGCCTCGCCGCCGATGCGGGGCTGAAGACCGGCGTCCGCGGCGCCATCCGCGTCAACCGCCGCCAGCAGACCTCGGTCGACGGCGTCTACGCCGCAGGTGACTGCGCCGAGAGCTACCACCGCGTGACCCAGCGCCAGGTGCACGTCGCGCTCGGCACGGTCGCCAACAAGCAGGGGCGCGTCGCCGGGCTGAACCTCGGCGGCGGCTACGCCACGTTCCCGGGGGTGATCGGCACCGCCATCACCAAGGTGTGCGACTTCGAGGTGGCGCGCACCGGCGTCAACCAGGAGGAGGCCGATCGGGCCGGCTTCGAGTACGAGACGGTGAAGATCGACTCCACCACCCGCGCCGGGTACTTCCCCGGCACCCAGCCCATCACCATCAAGATGCTGGCCGAGCGAGACACCCGCCGGGTGCTCGGTGCCCAGATCGTGGGCCGGGAGGGCGCGGCAAAGCGCATCGACGTGCTGGCCACCGCCATCACCGCCGAGATGACCGTCGACGACGTCATCGACCTCGACCTCGCCTACGCACCGCCCTTCTCGGGGGTCTGGGACGCCGTCCACATCGCTGCCCGCAAGGGCGCCGAGGCCCTCGACAAGGCCGTCGCCGCCCGCCTGCGGTGACTTCCGGCCCGGTCGGGTAGAGCCCCGACTGTGACGAACTCCTCCGTCCCTTCCGTCCCGACCGACCGGTCGGTAGGGTGATTCCATGCCGATGAACGATGCTGCCCTCACCGAAGACCTCGCGCCCGTGGTCGCCGGTCTCGTCGACCGGCACCTGGCCAACTCCAAGGAGTGGTTCCCGCACCGGATCGTGCCGTGGAGCCGGGGCGAGGACCTCGGCAAGGACTGGGAGTGGGACCCGAACGAGACCGAGCTGTCGCCCGATGTGCGGTCGGCCCTCATCGTCGACCTGCTCACCGAGGACAACCTGCCGTACTACTTCGAGACGATCTACAACCTGTTCGGGAAGTTCGAGCCGTGGGGCACGTGGGCCCGCCGCTGGACGGCCGAAGAGGGTCGCCACGCCATCATCATCCGCGACTACCTGTCGGTCACCCGGGCCGTCGATCTCGACGACCTCGAGCGGGGTCGCATGGCCCAGGTGTCCACCGGCGAGGTCCCCCACCCCGAGACGGTGCAGGACGGCCTGGCCTACGTGACCATGCAGGAGCTGGCCACCAAGATCAGCCACCGCAACACCGGCCGCCTCCTCGAGGACAAGGTCGGCTACCAGGTGATGGCCACCGTCGCCGGCGACGAGCAGCTCCACCACGTCTTCTACCGCGACGCCGCCACCGCCGCGCTCGAGCTCGACCCCGACGGCATGGTGCTGGCCATCGACCGCCAGGTCCGCAGCTTCGCCATGCCCGGCACCGGCATCCCCGACTTCGCCCAGCACGCGAAGCGCATCGCTGACGCCGGCATCTACGACTTCCGCATCCACCACGACCAGATCCTCAAGCCGATGGTCGTCGACCAGTGGAAGCTGCCCGAGCTCGAGGGGCTGTCCCCGGAGGCCGACGCGGCGCGGGAGAAGGTGCTCAAGCACCTCGACCGCGTGGACAAGGCCGCCACCCGGATGACCGCCCGGCGCGAGCGCCACGCCGCCCAGGACGAAGCCGCCGCCGAATCCGAGCTCGCCAGCGCCTGACGGCCTGTCCTTCCTGAACCGGACCTGAACCGCCGTCGGCTGCGACGGCCGGTGCACCCGTAGGCTCGCGCCGATGGACCTCGGTCGCGACGAGCTCGCTGCAGACACGTCGCTCGTCGGCCGCTCCCTCTGCGAGGCCTACGCCGACCGCGCCGACGCCTTCCTGACCGAGCTGTTCGAGGCGGCGTCGGATCGCATCGGCGGCATCAGCCTCGTCGCGCTCGGCGGGTACGGCCGTCGCGAGCTCAGCCTCCAGTCCGACCTCGACGTGCTGCTGCTGCACGACGGCTACAAGGACATCGGCCCGGTCGCCGATGCCATCTGGTACCCGGTGTGGGACCAGGGCGTGAAGCTCGGCCACGCGGTGCGCACCGTCAAGGAGGCGCTCGACCTGGCCGGCGAGGACATCGACTCGGCCACGGCGATGCTCCAGGCCCGGCACATCGCCGGGGACCGGGCACTGACGGCCACGCTCATCGAGGAGGTGGCCGAGCTGTGGCGGGCCAAGGCCAGCCGGTTCCTCCCGCAGCTGGCCGATCGCGTCCAGGAGCGCCACGCCCGCGCCGGCGAGGTCGCCTTCCTGCTCGAGCCCGACCTCAAGGAGGGTCGTGGCGGCCTGCGCGACGTCCAGTCGCTGCGCTGGGCGTGTCGCGCCCGGGAGATGCTGTGGGAGGGCGACGACGAGGCGCTGCAGGACGCGTACGACGTGCTGCTCGCCGCCCGCGTCGAGCTGCACCGCCGGACCGGTCGCATGGGCGACGTGCTGGTGCTCGAGGAGCAGGACGGCGTCGCCGGTGCGCTGGGCGTCGCTGATGCCGACGACCTCATGCGCGGGTTGGCCGAGGCCGCCCGGATCATCTCCTTCCGCTCCGACGACACCTGGCGGCGGGTCGGGATGACGCTGCGGCGCGGCATCGGTCGCTTCGCCCGCCGCGACCGCGCGCTGGCGCCCGGGGCCGTCCTGCGCGACGGCGAGGTGCACCTCCTCGGCGAGGTCGACACGAGCGATCCGGTGCTGCCGCTGCGGACGGCGGCCCTCGCGGCCGGCGAGGACGTGCCGGTCCACCGCGCCGTGCTCGCGCTGCTCGAGGGCTGCCCACCTCTGCCCACGCCGTGGCCGGACGAGGCTCGGGACCAGCTCGTGCACCTGCTCGGCAGCGGCCGGCCGGCCATCTCCCACCTCGAGAGCCTCGACCAGCACGGCCTCTTCACCAAGGTCCTGCCGGAGTGGGAGGCGGTGCGGTCCAAGCCGCAGCGCAACGCCTACCACACGTTCACCGTGGACCGTCACCTGTGCGAGGCGGCCGCGAACGCCGCCGAGCTGGGCGGCCGGGTGAGCCGCCCCGACCTGCTGGTGGTGGGCACGTGGCTGCACGACATCGGCAAGGGGTTCCCCGGCGACCACACCGTCGTCGGCATGGAGATCGTCGCCGACATCGGCGCGCGGATGGGCTTCGACCCCGACGACGTGGCCGTCCTGGTCGCCATGGTCGAGCACCACCTGCTCCTGCCCGACGTGGCCACGCGGCGCGACCTCGACGACCCCGAGGTCATCCAGTGGGTGGCCGACAGCGTGGGCAGCACCCTGCTGCTCGAGCTGCTCCACGCCCTCACCGAGGCCGACTCCCAGGCCACCGGCCCGGCGGCCTGGGGACCCTGGAAGCAGGAGCTCGTCGACGTCCTCGTGCGGCGGGTGGAGCACGTGCTCGAGGGCGGCGCGGTCCACGACGTCACCGACACCTTCCCGAGCGAGGAGCAGCGCGCCCTGGTCATGAGCGGCCAGCGGGTGGTCCGCGGGGTGGGGGACACCCTCACCGTCGTCGACGCCGACCGCCCGGGCCTGTTCTCGCGGGTCACGGGCACCCTCGCGCTCCACGGCCTCGACGTGCTCGACGCCAACATCGTGACCTTCGACGGTCGGGCGCTCGAGGTCATCACCGTGCAGTCCTCGTTCGGTCCGACGTTCGCGTGGGACAAGGTGCTGCGCGACCTGGAGCGCGCCCTCGCCGGCCGGTTGGCCCTGCGGGCCCGCCTGGCCGAGCGGGCCGCCACCTACCGCCGCAGCGCGCCGGCCACCGTGCACAGCGCCCCCAAGGTCGAGTTCCACCTGGACGCGTCGAGCCGCGCCACGGTGGTCGAGGTGCACGCCCCGGACTCCGTCGGCGTCCTCCACCGCATCACCGCGGCGATCGCCGAGTTCGACCTGGACATCGTCCGCGCCCGGGTGCAGACCCTGCTCGACGAGGTGGTGGACTCCTTCTACCTGGAGGCCGCCGGCGGCGGGAAGGTCCCCGAGGACGTGCTGCCCGAGCTGCGCCGGGCGATCCTCCACGCCGTCGACGCCCCCCGGTAGGCCCTCAGCGCAGGGTGTCGGGCACCGACCAGTCGGCGTCGCGCAGGTGGTGGTCCAGGAAGCCGAGGACCACCTCGTACCAGACCTTGGCGTGCTGCGGGGTCAGGATCCAGTGGTTCTCGTCGGGGAAGTACAGCAGCTTGTGGGGCAGCGACCCGTCGTCGCGACCGTGGTGGCGGGCCAGCTCGGACCACAGGTTGAGGGCCTCGCCGATCGGCACCCGGTAGTCCTTGTCGCCGTGGATCACCAGCATCGGCGTCGTCATGTGCTCGACGAGGCGGTGGGGTGACCACTCGGCCGCCATGGCCTCGTCCATCTCGCGCCGCCAGTAGTCGGCCCGGTCGGTGGTCGGGCCGAAGGACTCGAGTGCCCACAGGCTGGCGTGGGTGACGATGCAGTCGAAGCGGTCGGTGTGGCCGGCGACCCAGTTGGCCATGTACCCCCCGAAGCTGCCGCCCATCGCCGCCGTCCGGGTCTCGTCGACGTCGTCCCGGGCCTCGGCCGCGTCGGTGATGGCGAGCAGGTCGGTGTAGGGGGCGTCGCCCCAGCGGCCCCAGCCCCGGCGGATGAAGTCGAGGCCGTACCCGGTGGACAGCGCCGGGTCCGGGAGCAGCACGGCGTAGCCCTGGGCGACGGCGAGCCACGGGTTCCACCGCCACGACCACGCGTTCCAGGACCCGAGCGGGCCGCCGTGGATCCACAGCAGCAGGGGTGCCGGGGTCTCGGACGCCCCGTGGGGGAGGGCGAGCCAGCCCCGGAGGGGCGTGCCGTCCAACGCGGTCGCGGTCACCTCGTCGAGCGTGCCGGGGAGCGCCGGGGTCTCGGCGGGGCCGGGCAGCGGGGCCGGCTCCGCGGGTGTGCGAGCGTCCAGTCGGACCACGGCGGGCGGGTGGTCGACGGCGCTGCGCACGGCGTAGGCGCTGGCGCCGTCGGGGCTCACCTGGAGGTCGCTGTAGGCGCCGTGGTCGGTGGTGAGCCGGGTGACGGTGCCGTCGGCCAGCTCGATGCGGAAGACGGGGGCGGCGCCGTGCTCGTCGGCGATGCACAGCACGGCGCTGCCGTCCGGGACCCAGGCGAACCCGCCCGCCCAGCGGTCCCAGCCGGGTGCCAGCGCCGTGGTCGAGCCATCGGTCAGGTCGAGCAGGAGGATCTCGGATGTGAGGGGCTCCTGCGTGTCGCCGTCGGACTCCCGGACGACCACGGCCCGGGTGCCGTCCGGGGAGATCGTGGCACCGCTGAACTCGTGGCCCGGCTCGTGGAGCAGCGTCCGCTCGGTGCGCGACGAGGTGTCGATGGCGATCAGGGTCGACCGGGTCCCGCCCCCTTCGGGGCGCGCCGCCGTGGCCAGGACGGTCCGACCGTCCGGCGTGATCGAGACGTCGGTCTCGTCGAAGCGGCGACCCGGGACCGGGGTCAGGTCGGCCAGGTCGACGGGCTCGTCCCGCGCGCCCAGGTTCCGGCCGAGGAGCAGGCGGGGTTGGTCCGGGCCGAGGTCGTGGTCCCAGTAGCGGATCGGGTACGACTCGTGCAGGATCGCCGACACCTTGCGGTCCTTGCGGGTCTTGCGCCGCTCCTGGTCGTCGGCGGCGCTCACCGCTCCCGGCAGCGTGTCCGACTGCACCACCACCACGTCGGCCCGGGTGGCGGTCACGGCGCCACCGATGCCCCCTGGCCGGCGGGCGACGATGCGAGCATCACCGGCGCCGGGCGGCTGGGCCCACAGCGCGGGCGGGTCCTCGTCCTTCCCGTCGGTGTCGGCGCCGGGTCGTGCCGAGGTGAACAGCAGGGTGCCGTCGGGCAGGAAGGCCGGTGCGTGCTCGCCCTTGGCCGACCGGGTGAGCCGGCGGGCCGGTGCCTCGCCCGTCGGGTCCAGCTCCCACAGCGCCTGGACGTAGCGAGTCCGGTCGGAGGAGAGCGTGCCCAGCGAGGTCACGAGGCGGGTGCCGTCGGGAGACAGCGCCAGACCGGCGACCCGGGGCAGGTCGAGGTAGCGGTCGAGGTCGTGGAAGGCGGTGCGGTCGGCCATCGGCTCGCTCCCGGTCGAGGGGCAGGACAGGACCCGGCGAGTGTCGCGCACAGCGGCGGGCCGTCGGTCCCCCCGGCCCGGCTGAGTAGCGTCGACACCATGGTGGAGCCTGCAGGACCAGCGAGCGACCGAGCGGGACCCGGACCCACCCGCCAAGACCTGCTCCGCTGGGCCGAGTCGCTGGCCGGCATCGCCAAGACGGGCCTCGGCTTCACCGACAGCCTCTACGAGCGCGAGCGCTACGAGGAGGTCCTGGCCATCGCCGCCGACATCCGGGTCGCTGCGGGCACCGACTACGACGGCGACCACTACGTGACCGAGTGGCTCAAGGGCGTCAGCGACGGCGTGCCCGGCTACCAGACGCCGAAGGTCGCCATCGGCGCGGTGGTCGGCAACGATGCCGGCGAGATCCTGCTCGTGCAGCGGGCCGACTCGGGCGTCTGGCTCTACCCCACCGGTTGGGCCGACATCGGCTACTCCCCGGCCGAGGTCGCGGTGAAGGAGGTCAAGGAGGAGACCGGCATCGACTGCGAGGTCGAACGGCTGCTGATGGTCCTCGACGGCCTGCGGCTGGGCTTCACCACCGTGCCGCTCTACTCGATCGTGTTCCAGTGCCGGGCGACCGGCGGTGAGCTCGCCGCCCACCCGCTCGAGACCAGCGACGTCGGCTTCTTCGCCGAGGACGCGCTGCCGTCGCCGCTCGCCGGCTACGACCACTGGGGTGGCCCGGTGTTCCAGGCCCTCCGGGGCGAGGCGGTGCCGGTGCAGTTCGACGACGTCCGTCCCGAGACCTGGCGGAGCTGACCCGACCGTGCACCGGCTGACCCGGTGCGTGGCCTCGCTGGTGGCCGCCGCGCTCCTCGCCGCCTGCGCCACCGACGACCGCGCGACCGTCGATCGGGCCGGCACGTCCTCCACCACCGAGTCGGCGGCCGCGTCCACGGGGAGCACGACCAGCACGACGGCCACGACCGTGCCGAGCACCACGGCGGCGACCGCGCTCGCCGCCGACACCTGCCCCGCCGTCCCCGAGCGAGCCGAGCCAGACCCGGACCGACCCGTCTACGAGGTCGACATGACGGCGGATCCGGCCACGGGTGTGGTGGAGGGCACCCAGGCCGTGCGCTTCGTGCCCGACCTCCCGATCGATCGCGTCGTGCTGCGCCTGTGGGCGAACGGCCCCCGTCCCGCATCGGTGGGCACGTCGATCGAGCTCGGTCCGGTGGCGGTGGGTGGCCGCCCGGCGCCGCTGGAGCAGCCCGATCCCACGACCGCGGTGGTGGCGCTGGACCGATGGGTCCCGGCCGGTGAGGTGATCACGGTGCGGGTGGCCTGGCGGCTCACCGTGGGCGGGCCGGTGAACGACCGGATCTCGCGTCAGGACGGGTCGCTGCGCCTCGGGTCGTTCCTGCCCCTGCTCGCCTGGGAGCCGGGGGTGGGCTGGTCCGTGGATCCGCCGACCTCGGGCTTCGCCGAGTCGACATCATCGCCCACTGCCCGGTGGTCGGTGTCGGTCGACGTCCCCGAGGGTCTCGGCGTGGTGGCGACGGGCTCGGAGGTGGCACCCGGTCGGTGGGAGGTCGATGCCGCCCGTGACGTGGCGGTGAGCGTCGGTCGCTTCACGGTGTCGACGGCCACGGCGATGGCCCCGGACCCCGTCGAGGTGACCGTCGCCGTGCACGACGACATCGACGACGGCGCCGTGTACGTGGACCGGATCGTGGCCGCGCTCGAATCCTTCGCCTCCTGGTACGGCCCCTACCCCTGGCCGGCGTACCGGCTGTCGATCACCCCGGACCTGTCGGGTGGCATCGAGTTCCCCATGCACGTCCTGCAGGGCTCCGGCACGTCGGGTCGCACCACGCCGCACGAGGTCGCCCACATGTGGTTCTACGGCCTGGTCGGCAACGTGCAGGGGCGCGACCCGTGGCTGGACGAGGGCCTGGCCACGTGGGCCGAGGGTCGGATCGAGGGCACGCTCCCCGACATGGCAGGGCGATCGGTCCCCGCCGACGGTGATGGTCGAGCCGGCGCGCCGATGGCGTACTGGGAGGGCCGGGCCGCCAGCTACTACCGCAGCGTCTACGTGCAGCCGGCGGCGGCCCTGCACCGCCTGGGTGACGACGCGCTCGTCGACTGCGCCCTCGCCCACTACGTGGCGGCGAACGCGTGGAGCCTGGCCACGCCCGCCGACCTGTGGCGCTCGCTCGACGCGACCTTCGTCGACTGGCGCACGGCACTGGGGCCCGCCGGCCTCGCGCCCGGCTGAGAGCCCCGTTCCGGGCCGCGGTGCGCGCACCCGAGGCGTGCCGAGCGGCCCGGTCCGCATCTCGCGAGGGCATCGGTGGTGTCGTTCCTCACGGGGACACGAGGCGGCGGTGCCTTCACGCCTCCTCCAGTGCCTGCAGGATCAGCAGCCACGACGCCAGTCCGTGCTCGCACCACCCCTCCGGCTCCACCAGGCACTCGTCCGGGCACCGGCAGACCCCGTCCGCCACCCACTCGGCGAGGGTCTCCTCGTCGGGCGGCGCCCATCCGCTGTTGTGCTCGAACCACGTGTGCGCGTTCCGGACCGCCTCGTCGCCATCGGTGGGAGCCGCCCTCACGGACGATCGGGCGCGCTGTCGTCGAGGCGCTTCTCGAGCGTGAGCGTCGACCACCAGCGGCCCAGCTTCCAGCCGCACTCGTCCTCGACGCCGACGTCGCGGAACCCGAGGCGGTGGTGCAGGGCGACCGACGCGTCGTTGGGCAGGGTCACCACCGCGTAGGCCCGGTGGGCGCCCGCAGCGGCGAGCTCGTCCAGCAGCGCGCCGTAGAGGCGCAGGCCCAGGCCGCGGCCGGTCCACGCCCCGTCGAGGACGACAGAGGTCTCGAGCGAGCGCTCGTACGCGACCTTCGGCCGGTACCAGGAGGAGTAGGCGGCGCCGACGACCTCACCGTCGGCTTCGGCGACCAGGACGACGAGGCGGTCGTGGCCCTGGTGGTCCTCCCACCAGGCCAGGCGGCGCTCGCGAGACCACGGTTCGACGTCGAAGCTGATCGCCGAGTCCACGATGTACTGGTCGTAGATCCGGGTGATGCCGTCGAGGTCGGCCTCCGTGGCCGGCCGGACGATGGGCTCAGCCACCGAACTCGCGCAGGAACCGCTCGACCTCTTCGACGAGCTCGGCGGGCTCCGTCGAGCTGAGCGCCTCGTCGTGGCGCTGCTCGAGGGCGGCGACGTAGGCCTGGGTCTCCTCGTCGTCGTCGACGAGCTCGTTGATCTGGCGCTCGTAGGACGCCGACGCGATCTCCAGGTCGGTGGTGATCACCTGCTCGCCCAGCAGCTCGGCGGTCTTCTCCACCAAGGCGAGCGTGGCCTTCGGCGACGGGGCACCGGGCACGTAGGTGGGGACGGTGGCCCAGAGCGAGGCGGACTCGAGGTCGGCGGAGCGGCACCGGTCGTGCAGGACACCCACGATGCCGGTGGGGCCCTGGTACTGCGACGGTGCGAGGCCGAGCCGGGTGACGACGCCCTGGTCGTAGGCCGTGCCCACGACGTTGACCGGACGGGAGTGGGGGACCTCGGCGAGCAGCGCGCCCAGGGTGACCACCATCGAGGCGTCGAACGCCTGGGCCACCTCGAGCACGAGATCGGCGAAGGTCCGCCAGCGCAGCTGGGGTTCGACGCCGTGCATCAAGACGATGTCCCGCTCGGATCCGGGGAGGGCGGTGGCGCTGAACTCGTTGGCCGGCCAGTCGATGACGCGCGCGTCGTCCTCGATGCGGACCTCGGGGCGGGTCGAGGTGAAGTCGTAGAACACCTCGGGGTCGATGTCGGCGAACGGGGTGGCATCCCAGCGGTCGGCGAACCAGCGAACCGCCGAGGAGGCGGCGTCGCCGGCGTCGTTCCAGCCCTCGAAGGCGACCACCACGATGGGTCGCTCCAGCTCGGGATGGAAGTGCCAGCGGAGGAGTTCCACGGCCCCGAGGGTACTGGCCGGTCCCGGTCCCGCCGAGGGGACCGGAGCCGCCCTATGGTCCGGCCGTGGCCCGCCGCATCGTGGTCGTCGACAACGACCCGGACGCCCTCGAGCTGGTGGTGCTCGACCTCTCCCTCGAGGGGATCGAGGTCGTGGGCACCGCCCTGGAGGGCACGAGCGCGCTCCGCCTCGTCGCCGAGCTGGCCCCTGACGTGCTGGTGGTCGACCACCGAATGCCCCCGGGTCCGAACGGCATCGACGTGGCCGCGGAGGTGCGGGCCTCGCACCCGGAGACGGCCGTCGTGCTCTACAGCAACTACCAGTCCGACGACCTCCTCGCCCGATCCGAGGCGCTCGGGGTGCGGTTCGTGCCCAAGGGCAACCTGCGGACGCTGCGGCGGGCCGTGCAGGCCTCCTGACGGCGCCGCTTCAGCGTCGAGCCAGCTCCACCACCGCGGTGGGCAGCTCCATGAACAGGTCCTTGCGCAGGCAGCGCAGGCCGAGGGCGCCGGCTGCCTCGGTGATCTCCGGGGTCAGGTACGCCGAGAACAGCAGGACCTTGGTGTCCGGGTCCTCGGCCAGGATCTGGGTGGCGGCCTCGAGGCCGTCCAGGCCCGGCATCCGGTAGTCCAGGACGCTCACGTCAGGGCGTGCGCTGCGGAATGCGTCGACCGCCATCGTGCCGTCCTCGGCTTCGGCGACCACGTCGAGGCGGGCGTCGCCGCCGAGCGTGGCGCGGACCAGCAGGCGCATGTCGAAGTTGTCGTCGGCGATCAGTACCCGGACCGTGTCCTGCAGGGTCATCATCGGTTCCATCCCAGATCGGAGAGCGCTTCTGGCCCGCTGAGCGACACCATACGTGGCACGCTGGTGAGCGGGGACGGTCACGGGCGAGATCCCGCCCCCCGTGGCATCGGAAGGGGACGGGAGGACGGGTGGCCGCTGGTGGTGCAAGACCGACCGCAGCCGACGGTTCCAGCGTGCCGCTGCTCGCCGCGCTCGGCCTCGTCCTGATCGCTGCGTGCGTCCTGGTGGCGGTGGCGGCGCTCGCCGAGCGCCGCAACGAGCTCCTCGCAGCGGAGGCGCGCACGGCCGCGGAGCGCCAGGCCGGCCGGGTCGCGGTCGCGCTCGGGAGCATCGAGGCCAGCGTCGAGCACCTCGACCCCTCGCTGTGCGACCCCCGGACCGAGCCCGACGACTCCGGTCCGGCCTTGGCCGCGATCACGCCGATCGGTCCGGCGCCCGTCGGCGCCTCGCTGCTCTGCCTCCCCGCCGGCGCCACCCGCCACGATGCCGTCGAGATGGATCTCGGCGATCCGATGGTCCAGACCGCGCTGGCCCAGTCCCGCGATCGCGGCACTGCGGTGCTGAGCGCGCCCGGGCCGGGTGCCCCGCCGATCGTCGCTGGGCCGATCTACCTGGTCGGCGGGGAGCTCTCCCTCGTGCCGTCCGAACGGCGCGTCCAGGTCCGCCGGTCCGAGCTGGTCGGTCACGTGGTCGCCGTCGTCGATGCCGCTGAGCTGCTCGACGGCGGATCCACCTGGCAGCTGACCGATGCGGATGTCGACCTGGTCCCGGGCCAGCGCGCCGACGACGGTGCGGAGCGAGCCGCAGCGGATGTCGACGCGCTGGAGCGCCGGTGGACCGTCTCCACCGACGTCGGGACGGCAGGCCTGTGGCGGCCCGCCGCCACCGCCGTCGCAGGCTTCGGCTTCGGGGGTGCGCTCCTCCTCGGTCTCGCCGACCGGCAGCGGCGGCGAGAGCGCCGCGCCGACGCCGCATCGATGCACCGGGCCGAGCGGCGGGCGGCGGCCATCCGGACGCTCACGGGCATCGTCCAGCACAGCCAGGACCTCGACGAGATCTTGCCGGCGATGGCCGTGCAGCTCAGCGACGAGCTCGCGCTGGAGGGCCTGTCCCTGGCCGTCGCCACCGCTCGCGGCCCGGAGCGCGCCATCTTCACCCACGGCACCCGTCCCGACCCGACCTCCCGTCCGGCGAGCCGGCGACCGGAACGGGTCCCGCCCGGGGCCACGGTGGCGCTCGACCTGCACCGGGCGGAGCGGTCGATCGCCGTCCTGCGGGCCGTGGCGGGCAGGGAGCTGGATGCGAGCGCCATCGAGCTGCTCGAGGTGGCAGGGGAGATGATCACCTCGACCGTCGTCGCCGGCCGCAGCATCGAGCAGCAGCAGGAGGCGGTCAACCGGCTCGAGTCGCTGGACGAGCTGAAGACGACCTTCCTCGGCGTGGCATCGCACGAGCTGCGCACCCCCGCCACCGCCATCTCCGGCCTCGCCACGCTCCTGGCGACCCGATGGGACGCACTGTCCGAGGACGACCGGCGGGCCTTCGCCAGCCGGATCGCCACCAACGCCGACGCCCTCAACGCCCTCGTCCAGGACCTGCTGGACTTCGCCCGGCTGGAGCGCGGCGACCTGCAGCTCGCGCTCGCACCGGTCGTGCTGTCCGACGCCGTCGACGCCGTGCTCGACCGCCTGGACGGCGTCTGGGGCTCCCACCACGTGGCTCGAGCCATCGATCCCGGCATCGAGGTGCTCGGCGACGTGAGCGCGCTGGAGCGCATCGTCACCAACCTGGTCTCCAACGCCGTGAAGTTCTCGCCTTCGGATGCCGAGGTGTCCGTGGGCGTCCACGCGCGAGATGGCCGGGCGTTCCTGCTGGTCGACGACTCGGGGCCCGGGGTGCCGGCCGACGAGCGGGAGAAGATCTTCGTGCGCTTCTTCCGAGGCGCCGGTGACGCCGTCGTGCGGACGCGAGGCGTCGGCATCGGGCTGTCGGTGGTCCAGGACTTCGTCGCCCAGATGGGCGGTTCGGTGCGCGTGGAGGACAGCCCCCTGGGCGGGGCCCGGTTCGTGGTCGAGCTCGACGTGCTCGACCGCTCGAGAGTCGAGGAGCGAGATGCTGCGACGACGTGAGCGGCTGCTGCCCGCAGCTGCGTTCCTGGTGCTGGCCGCCGTCGGCGTGCTCGTCCTGGTGCTGCTGACGACTGCGGTCGACAACGGTCGCGAGGCGCTCGAGGAGGCGGTGCTCTCGGAGGTCGAGGCGAACGCCCGCAGCCAGAGCACCCGGGTCGAGAGCCAGCTGACGACGTTCGCATCGCTGCTCACCGACCTCACCGACGACTTCCAGTTCGAGTTCGCGGTCGGCAGCGAGGCCGACCGGGAGGCGCTGGGGGACCTCGTGCGGCTCGTGGAGCGCGCCGAGGAGTTCCGCACGGGCTTCTTCCTCACCGACGACGCCGGCGTGGTGACCCAGGGCTTCCGCGTGGACGACGACGCGCTGGGGGAACCGCTGCAACGTCCGGGCGTCGAGCAGCTCCTCCCCGCCCTGCGACGGGAGGAGGAGCCCGTGCTCCCGGGTGGTTCGCTGCCGATGGGCCCGGGCGCCACGTCCGACCTGCCCAACACGGCGTTCATGCTCGCCATCCGGGATCCGGCGACCGGCGAGCTCCGGGGCACCTTCGTGTTCGAGTCCGAGGTCTCGGTGACCAGCTCGTTCAACCGCGAGATCCAGGAGTTCGGCCGGGGCGACACCGGCGAGCTGGTGGTCTTCGACCAGACCGGTGCGGTCATCGCCGCGAGCAACCCGTCGCTGGTGGCCCAGCGGATCCCCGACGAGGAGCTGCTCACCCTGGAGGCGGGCGTCCACCGGCGCGAGGGCGAGGTGCAGGCCATCGCCGACGTCCCCGCAGCCGGGTGGCGGATCGCGTTCACCCAGGACAGCGACGAGTTCGACGAGGGCCTCGCCGGACCGCTCCAGCAGGTCGGGCTGGTGATCGTCGCCGTCTTCCTCGTGGTCGGCGTGCTCACGTTCCTCGCCCTGGCCCGCCGGCTGCAGGCCGCCCGGGAGGAGCAGGAGCGCCTGCAGCGCCTGAGCGAGACCCAGGAGGAGTTCATCAGCATCGTGTCCCACGAGCTGCGGACGCCGGTGGCCGGCGTGCTCGGCTTCCTCCAGACCACCATGGACCACTGGGACGCCATGACCGACACCGAGCGGTTCAACGCCCTGCGGCGCTCGGCCAGCAACGCCCGGCGCCTGCAGGGGCTCACCCGCGACGTGCTGGACTCCCAGGCCGTCGAGTCGGGTCGGATGTCCTACGCCATGGGCGAGGCCGACCTGGCCGAGGAGGTCACCGTGGCCATCGAGGCCGCCTCCGCGCTGTACCCGCGCCTCACCATCGAGGCCGAGCTGGAGTCCCCGCACGTGCCGGTGGTGGTCGACGTCGACCGCATCCAGCAGGTGCTCACCAACCTGCTCGACAACGCCGCCAAGGTGTCCCCAACCAACGGCACGGTGGTGGTCCGGCTCCGGCGCGACGGCGACCGGGCCACGGTGGCCGTCACCGACCAGGGCCCCGGCCTGTCCAGCGACCTCCAGGGCCGCGTCTTCGACAAGTTCGTTCGGGGCCGGGACACCAGCGTCAGCGGCACCGGCCTCGGCCTGTACATCAGTCGCCAGATCCTCGAGGCCCACGACGGCGACATCCGCGTGGAGACCGGTGAGGAGGGAGGGGCGACGTTCGCCTTCACCCTGCCCGTCGCCGCCGCCGGGGTCCCCCGCTAGTTTCGCCGCTGTGTTCATCGAGATCGTCGCCGAGGTCACCGACGAGCTGCTCGCGGCGTTCGAGCGGCTCATCCCCCAGCTCTCCAGCTCCAGCCCGCCGCCGAGCGCGGACGAGCTCGTGGACATCGTCACGTCGCCCGCCACGGACCTGTTCCTCGCCACGGACGACGACGGCACGATCCTCGGCACCGCCACCCTCGTCACGTTCCGCATCCCCACGGGTCGGCGGGCCTGGATCGAGGACGTGGTGGTCGACGACGCGGCCCGTGGCCTCGGCGTCGGCGGTGCGCTCACCCAGGCGATGGTCGATCGAGCCGAGGAGCTCGGGTGCACCACGGTCGACCTGACGTCCCGGCCCACCCGCGAGGCCGCCAACCGCCTCTACCAGCGCGAGGGCTTCGAGGTCCGGGACACCAACGTCTACCGCCGCAAGCTCGACGGCTGAGGCGGTTCCGTCATCGGGACCGCACCGGTGGGGTACGACCTCGGATCATGACGGCCATGCGATCCTCGACTGCCACCGAGCAGCTCCACGCCCAGCTGGTCCAGCGCAACCTCGACGACGGGGCAGAGCTCCTGCGGGCGGCACCGCCGACGGATGCGGCGGAGGCGCTGCGCCGGCTCGAATCCGGTCACCAGGCGCTCCTGCTCGACCGGGTCGGATCGCAGCGGCGGCCGCAGCTGCTGGCGCTGATGCCGCCGGACGAGCGAGCGCGCATGCTCACCGACTCGGCGACGGCCGAGTCATGGGTCGACGAGCTCCCGGCGGCGGAGGCGGCCGAGACCCGGCGGCTCCTGCAGTACCCGCCGGAGAGCGTGGGGCGCATGATGACGCAGCGCATGCTGGAGCTCTCCGCCTCCGACCGCGTCGCAGCCGCCCTCGACCGCGTCCGCCGGTGCGAGCCCGAGGTGGACACCGTCTACCGGTTGCCCGTGACCGACGCGGGGATGTTCGTGGGGATGGTCGAGCTGCGAGACCTGCTCAGCGCCGAGGACGACGACCACGTCGGTGCCCACAGCCAAGACGTCCGCGCCGATGCCCTGTCGCCCGACGACGACCAGGAGGTCGCAGCGAGGCGGGTGCTCAGCACCGAGGCGCTGGCCGTACCGGTGCTGGACGCCGAGGGCGCCTTGCTGGGTGTGGTCACCATCGACGACGCCATGGAGGTCCTGGGGCTCGAGGAGGCCGAGGACGCCGCCAAGACCTCTGGTGTCGACCCGCTCCGCCGTCCCTATCTCACCGCTTCGCTCCTGCGGCTGGTCCGGAGCCGAGCGGTGTGGCTCGTGGTGGCTGCATCCGCCGGTGTCCTCACCGTGCAGGTCCTCGATCACTTCGAAGGGGAGCTCGAGGAGGTCGTGGCGCTCGCGCTCTTCATCCCCCTGCTCCTCGGCACGGGCGGCAACATCGGGGCGCAGGCGGCGACGACCGTCGTGCGGGCGATGGCCGTCGACGACCTCCGCATCCGCGACCTGCCCAGGGTGGTGTGGCGCGAGGCCAGCGTCGGGGTGATGCTCGGCGGGCTCCTGGCGGTGCTCGCCGCCCTCCCGATCGCCCTCGCCTACGAGCCCAAGCTCGCAGCGGTCGTGTGCCTCACGCTGGTGACCGTGTGCGTGATCGGTACGTCCGCGGGATCGGTGCTGCCGTTGGTCGTGGGTCGCGTCGGCGGGGACCCGGCAGTGGTGAGCGCACCGTTCATCACCACCCTCGTCGATGCGACCGGGCTGCTGGTGTACTTCGCCTACGCCCGCATGGTCTTCGGGCTCTGACCACCGTGAGCCACCACGACGGCGGCCGGCTGCGCACGGACCGCACCTATCTGCTCGATGAGCCGCTCGAGCAGGCGTGGGGCGCGCTCGCCGGCGTGGACGAGTACCAGCGGTGGTGGCCCTGGCTCCGGCGGTTCGACGGTCGCCGGCTTGCAGCCGGCGAGTGCTGGGCGGCCCGCATCCGGGTGCCGATGCCGTGGTCCCTGCAGTTCACGCTCCACATCGACCGCGTCGAGCCGCCGCGGCAGGTGGATGCGACGCTGGCCGGTGACATCGAGGGCACCGCAACGGTCACGCTGGCGCCGGGCCCCGACGGTGCCGAGATCCGGCTGCGCTCGGATCTCGCTCCCCGGCACCGGCTCCTCCGGGGGGTCAACCGCGTGGTCCCCGGCGTCTCGCGGCGCCTGCACGACCGGGTCGTGGACCGGGCGTTCCGCCAGTTCGCGGAACGCGATCGAGGGGAGATCGGGCCCGGGTAGCGGTAGGCTCCCCCGTCGAAGGGGAGTATCCCCCCGGTGCGGTGCACCATCGCTGTCTCGTCACTACGGCTCCGGCCCGGGACATCGGCCCACGTCGTGGGTGGGAGAGACCTTCGGAGCACGGCCCGTCGTCGAATTCCGAGGTGCAATCCCGTTGTCCACCACGCCAGCAACCGCCACGACCCGCGAGGTCGCAGCGACGTTCCACGATCGCACCGTCGACGAGGTGCTCGAGGCCTTCGCGGTGGATCCCCGCACGGGCCTGTCCTCCGACGAGGTCGTCCGCCGGCGTGAGGAGCACGGCACCAACGAGCTCGACGAGGCGCCGCGCGACCCGTCGTGGAAGCGATTCGCCCGCCAGTTCAAGGACCTGCTGATCCTGATCCTGCTGGCGGCTGCGGTCGTCAGCTTCGTGGTGTCCGGCGAGCTGAAGACACCCATCGTGGTGCTCGTCGTCGTGCTGCTGAACGCCGTCATCGGGTTCGTCCAGGAGAACCGGGCCGAGGCCTCGCTGGATGCGCTCCGCCGCATGCTGGTGCTCGAGGTGCGCGTGCGCCGCGAGGGCACCATGCGCACGGTCCCGGCGGCCGAGCTCGTGCCGGGCGACGTCGTCGCCGTCGAGGCGGGCGATCGCATCCCGGCAGACGGTCGCGTCATCGAGGCGGTGCAGCTGGAGGTCGAGGAGGCCGCGCTCACCGGCGAGAGCCTCCCGGTCACCAAGACGCCCGAGCCGGCGGCAGGTGACGACCTGCCCGTCGCCGACCGCACGTCGATGGTCCACATGCAGACCACCGTCACCCGAGGTCGGGGCGAGCTCGTGGTCACCACGACCGGCATGGGCACCGAGATCGGCCGAATCGCCGGGCTCCTCCGCGAAGCGGCTCCGGAGAAGACGCCGCTGCAGCGCCAGCTCGACCAGCTGGCCCACAGCCTTGCGAAGCTGGCCGGCGTCATCGTCGGGCTGGTCTTCCTCATCGGGCTGATCCGCGGCGAGGACATCTCCGACCTCCTCCTCACCGCCGTCGCCCTGGCGGTCGCCTCGATCCCCGAAGGCCTGCCGGCGGTCACCGCCGTGACCCTCGCCATCGGCGTGTCGAAGATGGCGCGGGAGAACGCCATCGTGAAGCGCCTCGCCAGCGTCGAGACGCTCGGGTCCACCACGGTCATCTGCAGCGACAAGACGGGCACGCTCACCCTCAACCAGATGACCGCCGAGGAGATCGTCGTGACCGGCCGCCGGCTGGCCATCAGCGGCAACGGCTACGCCCCCGAGGGTGAGATCCACGGTCTCGACGACGTGCCGATCGACCTCGACGAGGTGCTCGAGCCCATGGCGCTGTGCAGCGACGCCACGGTCCGCTTCGACGACGAGGAGGGCGTGTGGCGCCTGGTGGGCGACCCCACCGAGGGCGCGCTGGTGGTGCTGGCCGGCAAGGGTGGGGTCGACCCGGCGACCCGGCGGGCCGAGCGCCCCCGGGTGGGCGAGGTGCCGTTCGACTCGGCCCACAAGCTCATGGCCACGCTGCACGAGAGCGAGTCCGGGCTGCGCATGTACGCCAAGGGTGCACCCGACGCCATCCTCGACCGGTCCACCACCGTGCTCGGCTACGACGGCACGATCGTTCCCGTCGAGGAGCTCCGCGAGGAGCTCGAGGAGCACAACGCCCGCCTGGCCGGCTCGGGGATGCGGGTCCTCGCGGTCGCTCGTCGCGCCATCTCCCGGGACGAGTGGAACGGAGACGGTGACCTCGACGCGGTCACCGACCTGACGTTCCTCGCCCTGATCGGCATCGTCGACCCGCCCCGCGAGGAGGCGAGAGCGGCCATCGAGGAGGCCGGCGGCGCCGGCATCAGCGTGAAGATGATCACCGGCGACCACGCCAGCACGGCGAGTGCGATCGGCGAGCAGCTGAACCTCGGCGGGGGCGACCACGTCGTGGCCGTCACCGGCCGGGACCTCGACGCGATGAGCGACGAGGAGCTCGCGGAGCGGGTCGACGACATCTCCGTCTTCGCCCGGGTCTCGCCGGAGCACAAGCTGCGCCTCGTCTCCGCCCTGCAGAAGCGAGGCCACGTCGTGGCCATGACCGGCGATGGCGTGAACGACGCACCGGCCCTGCGTCGAGCCGACATGGGCATCGCCATGGGCATCACCGGGACGGAGGTGACGAAGGAGGCGGCCACCATGGTCCTGGCCGACGACAACTTCGCCACCATCATCGAGGCCGTCCGCCGCGGCCGCACGATCTACGACAACATCGTCAAGTTCGTGCGGTTCCAGCTGAGCACCACGCTCGGCTTCGCCACCATCTTCCTCGCCGCGTCGATCTTCGGCATCGCCAGCGGACAGCCGTTCACCGCCATCGCCATCCTCTGGGTGAACATCATCATGGACGGTCCCCCGGCCATGGCCCTCGGCCTCGATCCGGTCGACGAGCGGGTGATGGGGCGAGATCCTCGACCGCCCGGGGAACCCATCCTCACCCGTCCTCGGTGGACGGCCATCGGCCAGGCGGCCGTCGTCATGGCCGCCGGCACCCTGGCCGTGCTCGCCTTCGCTCCCGGCCCCGAACCGATCGCAGGCGAGGCCACGGTGGCCGGGACGATGGCGTTCAACACCTTCGTCCTGTACCAGTTCTTCAACATCTTGAACGTGCGCAGCGATCAGCAGACGGTCTTCCGTCGGGCCACGTTCCGGAACAGCAAGCTCTGGATCGCGCTGGCCGCCGTCATCGCGCTCCAGATCGGCGTGACCCACGTCGGCCCGATGCAGGAGCTGTTCGACACCACGTCGATCTCGGCCATGCAGTGGCTGGTGTGCCTCGGCGTCGCCTCCACCGTGCTGCTCACCGAGGAGCTGCGCAAGATCTGGCGGCGCAGCCGCACCGGCGAGCCCGCCACCTGAGGTCAGGATGGAGCAGCGACCCGTCGACCTCACCGTTGCCGCTCTGGCCGCCAGCGCGGTCGGCATCGGCGCGTGGGAGGCGAGGCGGGGTGAGCTCCGTGCCGCCGAGGCCCGCTGGTTCTCGGGGGTGAACGGGATCAGCGAACGGTGGCTGGTCCCGGCATGGCTGGTCATGCAGGCCGGCAGCCTGGGCGGCGCGCTCGGGATCGGCGGCGCCACCGCGGCGTCGGGACGCGCCGAGCTCGGTCGCCGGCTGGCCCTGGTCGGTTCGCTGGCCTGGACCGGCTCGAAGCTGGTCAAGCCCCTTGCCCAGCGCGGCCGCCCCTCCTCCGTGGTGGACGCAGCCCGCATCCTCGGTCGGGCCCAGACCGGGCTCGGCTACCCCTCCGGTCATGCGGCGGTCGCGGTGGCCATGGCGTCGGCGGCCACCGCCCAGGTCCCCTGGCGCTGGCGGGTGCCGGTGTGGTCGGCGGCGGGCGTCGTGGCCGCGGCCCGCATCTACGTCGGTGCCCACCTGCCGCTCGACGTCGCCGGGGGCGCAGCGCTCGGGCTCGCCACCGAGCGGTCCGTCCGCGCGATCAGGGGTCCAGCCGGACGTCCAGGTCAGCGTCCAGCGCCTGACGCAGCTCCAGGCGGGCGAACAGGCTGACGGCCGCCTGCAGCTCGGTGACGAGGGCGACGTGGCGTCCTCGTTCGAAGTCGTAGTCGACGGTGACGCAGCCCCCGGGGAACACGTCGAGCAGCTGGCCGGCGTAGCGCGGGTCGATGGAATCCACCCGGTGGTACGTGCGCACGCCCTCGTCGCTCGGCGTGATCGGTGTCGCGTCCTCGACGTCGCACGATGCAGCGAGCGCGACGCGGACCTCCCGGTCGGCACGATCGGACTCCAGCGTGATGGTGGCGCCATCGTCGTCGACCTCGAGGCCCTCGAACGTCCACCCCGGCGGCAGGTCGCTGATGCAGGGCACGTAGGCGGCGCCGGGGACGGACTGGGCCAGCGTCGCGAGCCGCATGCCGGGCTCGCAGCGGGGAGCCGCGCCGCCGGTGGCCAGCGCGCACCCACCGAGGAGCAGGGCCGCGGACGCGGTGACGGCGCCCGTGCGGCGGAGGGTCACAGCAGGCCCGCCAGGTCGAGGTTGGCCAGCACGAGGGCGAAGGCCACCACGGCGCCGAGCAGCGCGGCGAAGGTGAGCCCCACCCGACGGAGCGTCCAGCGCTGGATCGCCACCGGCTGGCGCGGGGGCGCCAGCCGCCGGAGCTCCTCGACCAGGTCGCCCTCCTGCTCCCGGAGCATCGACCGGAGCTGGGCCGGCATCGTCACTGCACGGGTGGCGGCGAAGGCCTCGGCGATCTCGTCGGGCGTGAACGCGCGCGTCGCCCGCTCGTACACCTGGGCCGGGGGGACGCACAGCGACAGCGTCAGCATCATGTTCGCCAGGTCCACCGCCTGCCGCCACGGGCTCGGCCGCACCTCGGCGAAGGCCACGTCGATGACCCGCACCTTGCCGTCGGCGAGCAGCAGGTTCGACGGCTTGATGTCCCGGTGCGCGAGCCCGGCGTCCCACATCGTGCGGACGACGGCGAGGGCCTGGTCGACGACGTCGTCGGTCACGGTGCCATCGGTGAGGTGGGTGGCACCCTCGATCAGCTCGGTGACGAGGAGGTACTCCCGCTCCGGGGTGATCTCCACGATGCCGTGGGGTGTCGCGGTCGGGACGCCGGCGTCGCGCATGAGCCGGAGCATGTGGTCCTCGTACTGCACGAGGCGGCGGACCGAGTTGAACGGGCGCTCGTCCTCGAGCCGGCCGTACCGGACGGTGCGGCCGAGCTTGTACCAGCGGTCGGACCGGAGGTGTACGGCGGCGTAGAGCTTGGCGAACAGGGCGCCTGACGGGGTGGCGACGCGCAACGGCGTGGATCCGGCGCTGCCGCGCAGCCCGAACGGCACGACGTCGACGACGTCCACGTCGAGCTGGGAGGCGAACGCCCGGCGGATCGCCTCCCCCCGGCGACCGCCGACGTCGAGGTGTGCCCGCACCCCGCGCCGGTAGGTGACGGGGAAGGCCTCCTCCGGTGTCAGCAGGTGCAGGGCCAGCACCGGCGCGGCCACACCCAGGGCGAGGGATGCCGCCACGTCGGAGGGGTGGTCCACGGCGGTGTAGAGCCGGGCGGCGACGACCAGGACGAGGACGCCGGCCGTCACCATGGCGGCGCGCCGCCGCCAGAGGCCGTGGGGTGCGAGGACCACGGTGGCGATGGTGAGCACGAGCGCCAGCTGGCCGACGGGGCGTGACGGGTGCGCGTACCCGTCCCAGCCGGCGACGATCTCGACGCCGGCCGGGCGCATCCGACCCACCGACTCGCGGATGAGGGCAGCGACGAGGGGCACGACCAGGAGCAGCGCGAGCGTCGCGAACAGGTGCTGGTAGCGGCGGACCGCGAGGAGGACGAGCAGGACGGTCCACGCCAGCACCCGGAACGCGGTGGTCGAGCCGAGGGTCACCACCACCTCGGCCACCTCCACCAGGGGATCCCACCGCAGCCCCTCGAGGGCCTCGAGCACCGCCAGGTCGGCTCGGGTGATGGCGCGGACGCCGCGGACGGTGCCCAGCGCCACCGAGACGATCGCGACGAGGACGAGCAGCGCGCCGGACGCTCGGGTGGCGGTGCTGACCGGGCGGGGCAGCGGTGGCGCCTCCCCGGATGGCCGACGCCGCGCGGTGGTCGCACCGGGTGTCGGGGATCGCGGCGAGAGCGTGGGTGGCGTTTCCATCCCGGGTCTGTGGCGATACTAGGACCGTGCGATGGCGGGGGATGGCAGCAGCGGTGCTCCTGCTCCTGGCTGCCTGCGGCGGTGACGACGGGCCGGGACCCACGGCTCGACCCGGTGTGGTCGTCGCCTCGTTCAGCTTCGCCGAGAGCGAGCTGGTGGCCGAGATCTACGCGCAGGCGCTCGAGGCGTCGGGGCTGACCGTCCACCGCCAGCTCGGGCTGGGCCAGCGCGAGCTGGTGCTCCCTGCGCTGCGCGGTGGCCTGGTCGATGTCGTGCCGGAGTACGCCGGGTCGGCCCTGGATGCCGTCGCCCCGGGCTCCGAGGTCGAGCGTGGGGACGTCGACGCCGTCTTCGCCGCGCTGGCAGAGGCGCTCGACCCGTGGGGCGTGTCGGTGCTGGACCCGGCCTCGGCCTCCAACGAGAACGTGCTCGCCGTCCGTGGCGACGCCGCACGGGAGCTCGACCTGCGCACGGTGAGCGACCTCGTCGGGGTCGCGGACGGCTTCGTCCTCGGCGGCCCGCCGGAGTGCCCACGGCGCCCGCGCTGCCTCCCTGGGCTCGAGTCCCGGTACGGCCTGGACTTCGCCGGCTTCGAGCCCTTCGCCGACGCCGTGCTGGTGCGGCGCGCCCTGATCGACGGCGTGATCGATGTGGGGGTCCTTTTCAGCACCGACGCTGCCCTCACCGCGGATGGCATCACCGTGCTCCTCGACGATCGCGGGCTCCAGCCGCCGGACAACGTGGTCCCCGTCGTCCGCACGGAGGCCTTGGCCGACCCGCGGATCCGGGCGACGCTCGACGAGGTGTCGGCCGCGCTGACCACGGAGAGCCTTCGGCTCATGAACTGGCGGCTGGCCAACGCGGGCACCGACCCGGAGGCGGAGGCCCGGGCGTGGCTCGTCCGCCGGGGGCTGGTCGACCGCTGATCGGCGGTCGGCTCAACGTCCCGCCCACGCGGCGTCGGCTGCCGCCTCGATGCGATCCGCAGCCGCCTCCACGTCCGTCGGATCGGCGACGAACGTGCTGAGCTCGGCCCAGAGCCCGGCGCCGGTGGTCGCGCCGAACGCGACGGGCTGGAGGTCGGACAGGTCGAATCGGAGCTGGTCGCCTGCCTCGAGCAGGGCACGGGCGATGCGTCGGGTGGGGACGTCCGGATAGGCGCCGAGATCCACCTCCTGGTTCGGGGAGATGAACCCGCCGAGCCCCGCCCACACCTCCGCGGCCTCGGTCGAGGCGAGGAACTCGAGCAGGGCCCGTCCTCCGGAGGACGCCTGCATGAGCACCGCCGCATCGCCACCCACGACCACGCCGCGGTCCGTGGGCTCCGGGCCGGGGAAGGCGAAGACGTCCACGTCGGTGCCGACGCGGGCCAGGCCGCGATCGCCGAGCACCCCCGGCACGAAGTCGCCCTCCATCACCATCGCAGCCCGGGGGCGCGACGAGAAGACATCGCCCACCGAGTCCGGGAAGGTCGCGCCCGGATCCCGGGCGATGCGGTCGGCGTCGAGGAGCGAGGCCATCACCCGCAGCGCCTCGACCACCGACGGGTCGGTCCACGGGATGCGACGTGCGGCGAGCGCGTCGTAGCGATCGGGCCCGGCGGAGCGCAGGTAGACGTTCTCGAACCAGTCGGTGAGGACCCAGGCGTCACCGGGCACGCCGGGAAGGGAGAACGCCGGCACGCCGTGCGTCGCGAGCGCCGCCGCGGCTGCGTCCAGGCCGTCGAGGTCGGCCGGCGGCACCAGGCCCGCTTCCTCGAACGCGGTGAGCGAGTACCAGACCAGGCTCTTGTTCGCGGCCTTGAACCAGACGCCGTACAGGTCGCCGTCCACCGTGCCGAGCCGCTCCCAGACCGGAGCCCAGCCGGCCCGCACCGCCTCGCCCACGACGTCGCCCACGGGCACGATGTCGCCGGCTCGGGCGTAGCGCTCGAGCAGGGCGGGCTGCGGGAGCACGGCGACATCGGGTGGGTCGTCCGCGGCCAGCCGATCGTCCAGGACGGTGCCGATGTCGGCGCCCTCGGTCGAGGTGAAGGTGACGGTGGCGCCGGTCCGGGCCTCGAAGCGGTCGAGGACGAGACGGAAGGCGTCGGCCTCGGCGTCCTGCCACACCGCCGTGACCTCGAGCACGCTGCCGCGCAGGTCGTCTGCGGCGTCGAGCGGCTCCCCACTGCACGCGGCCGCCGCGAGACCGAGCGCAGCGACGAGGAGCAGCACGCCCGCCAGCGCCGGACGGCCCGAGCGGACCATGACGATGGACCCTACGACGAGCTTGTGCGACAGCGCACGATCGGGGCACGGCTCGAGTGATGCGAGCCCGAGCACAGCGGGAGCACCCATGACGATCACCGACCGTTCGACATCGGATCGGGGCGTGGCGGAGGTCCCCCTCGCCGCCTCCACCGTGCACGCATCCAAGGTCTACGGCAAGGACGCCACCGAGGTCCGGGCGCTCGACGACGTCACCGTCGGCTTCGAGACCGGCCGGTTCACCGCGATCATGGGGCCGTCCGGGTCGGGGAAGTCCACCCTCCTGCACTGCATCGCCGGGCTCGACACGCTCACCTCCGGCTCGGCCTACATCGGCGAGACGGACCTGAGCACCCTCGACGACAACCACCTGACCGTGCTGCGGCGGGATCAGGTCGGCTTCGTGTTCCAGGCGTTCAACCTGGTGCCCACCCTGACCGCGGACGAGAACGTCACCCTCCCGTTGGCGCTCGCCGGCCGCAAGGGCGACCGGGACTGGATCGACGAGGTCGTGCGGACCGTCGGGCTGGAGGACCGCCTCGATCACCGGCCGAGCGAGCTGTCGGGCGGTCAGCAGCAGCGGGTGGCGGTCGCCCGGGCCCTCGCCAGCAAGCCGAGGATCATCTTCGCCGACGAGCCCACCGGCAACCTGGACTCCCGATCGGGCTCGGATGTCCTGCAGTTCCTGCGGGCCGCCGTCGACGACTTCGGCCAGACCATCGTCATGGTCACCCACGACCCGGTGGCCTCGTCCTACGCCGACCGGATCGTCTTCCTGGGTGACGGCAAGGTCGTCGACGAGATGGTGCAACCCACGGCCGAGCGGGTGCTCGACCGCATGAAGCAGTTCGGGGACTGAGGTGCTCCGCACGACCCTGCGAAACCTGGCGGCGAACAAGCTCCGCCTCCTCACGACCGGCCTCGCCGTGCTCATCGGCGTCGCGTTCATGAGCGGCACGATGATCCTCAGCGCCACCATGGCCGAGACCATGGACGACATGTTCGCGAGCGCGTACGAGGGCACCGATGCCCTGGTGCGCTCCTCGTCGGTCATCGAGACCCCCGAGGGCACGGAGATCCGGCCCCGGATCGACGAGGCCGTCGTGGACCAGCTCGCTGCGGTCGACGGCGTCGCCGTGGCCCAGGCCGACGTCTGGGGTGTCGCCCAGGTGATCGGCCGCGACGGCGACCCCGTCGGGCAGCCGGAGATGGGCCCGCCGACGGTGGGTGCCAGCTGGCCGGTGGACGAGCTGAACACCTGGACCCTCGAGGAGGGCCGTGCCCCGGCCGCGGCGGACGAGGTGGTCATCGACCGCAAGACCGCGGAGGACGGCGGCTACGCCGCCGGGGATCGTGCGCAGGTCCTCGTGAACGGTGCACCCATCGACGTGACGGTCAGCGGCGTGGTCACCTTCGCCGGCGCCGACTCGCCGGGCGGCGCCTCCTTCTCGCTGTTCACCGTCGAGGCGGCCCAGCAGCACTTCGGCGAGGTCGGCAAGGTCGACAGCGTGTCGCTCGCCGCCGAGGAGGGCGTGTCCCAGGAGGAGCTGGTCGAGCGGATCGCGGCGATCGTCCCGGGCGGGCTCGAGACCATCACCGGTGACGAGTTCATCCAGGAGAACCAGGACGCCATGGCCGAGGCCACCGCGTTCTTCGACCAGTTCATGATGGTGTTCGCCGTGGTGGCCCTGCTCGTCGGCGGGTTCACCATCTTCAACACCTTCTTCATCACCGTGGCGCAGCGCACGAAGCAGCACGCGCTCATGCGGGCCATCGGCGCCAGCCGCCGCCAGGTGCTGGTGTCGATCCTGCTCGAGGCCGTCGTCATCGGGATCATCGCCTCCGCCATCGGCCTCGGCGCCGGCGTGGTGATCGCCGCCGGCCTGAAGGCGATGCTGACCGCGTTCGGCGTGGCGCTCCCCGCCGGCGGGATGGTCTTCGGCCTCGGCACCGCCGTGGTCGCCTTCAGCGCCGGCCTCATCGTGACGGTCGTGTCGGCCGTGTCCCCCGCCCGCAAGGCGGGCAAGGTGCCGCCGATCGCCGCGATGCGCGACATCGAGGTCAGCAGCAGCGGCTACGGCTCCAAGGAGCGGATCATGGTCGGCGTGGCCGTCCTCGCCCTCGGCGCCGCCGGCCTGCTGTACGGCCTGTTCGGGTCGCCGTCGAACGGGCTGGCCATCGTCGGCGGCTCGGCGATCGTGGTGTTCTTCGGGGTCTCGGTGCTGGGCCGCACCGTGTCCCTGCCGATGAGCCGGGTGATCGGTTGGCCGCTGGCCAAGAGCCGCGGGATCGCCGGGCACCTGGCCCGCCAGAACGCCATGCGGAGCCCGAAGCGCACGGCGGCGACCGCGGCCGCGCTGATGATCGGCGTCGGCCTGGTGTCGTTCATCACCATCTTCGCCTCGTCCACCAAGGCCTCGTTCAACGACGTGATCGACCGGGCGTTCACCGGCGACGTCGTCATCACCTCGCCCCAGCAGTTCGGTGGCAGCGGGGGCATGTCCCCCGAGCTGACCGAGCGGGTCGCCGCGCTCCCGGAGGTCGAGACGGCCGCCGGGGTCCGAGGCGGCGTCGTCGAGGTCGACGGTTCCGTCGAGTTCCTGCTCGCCGCCGACGAGGCCACCTTCGACGTGTTCGACGTCGAGCCGGTCGCCGGCTCGCCCGACGATCTCGACGCGACCTCGATCGCCGTGTTCGAGGACGTGGCGCAGGATCGTGGGCTGTCCGTGGGCGACACCGTCGACGCGGCGTTCGTCGCCACCGGCCCCCAGGAGCTGACCGTCGCGCTGATCTACGGCGAGAACCAGCCGGCCGGCGACTGGCTGCTCGGCAAGGCCGCCTACGAGGCGAACTACGTCGACCAGCTGGACGCGCAGATCTTCATCAAGGGCGCGGACGGGGTCGCCCAGGAGGATGTGCTCGCTGCGGTGGAGGCGGAGGCGGCGGCGTTCCCCGGCGCGAAGGTGCTCGACCAGAACGAGTACAAGGCCGAGCAGCTCGCGTTCGTCGACCAGATGCTCGGCCTCGTGTACGCCATGCTCGCCCTGGCCATCATCATCGCCCTGCTCGGCATCGGGAACACGCTGGCCCTGTCCATCTTCGAACGGACCCGGGAGCTCGGCGTGCTCCGAGCGGTCGGCATGACCCGACGCCAGCTGCGCTCGACCATCCGGTGGGAGTCGGTGATCATCGCCGTGCAGGGCGCGATCCTCGGCCTGGCCATCGGCATCTTCTTCGGGTGGGCGCTGGTCGCCGCCCTGGCCGAGGAGGGCCTCACCGTCTTCGCCATCCCGGTCGCCACGCTGGTCTGGGTGGTCGTCCTTGCCGCCCTCGCCGGCGTGGCGGCGGCGATCCTGCCCGCCCGACGGGCGGCCCGGCTCGACGTGCTGCGGGCGGTGGTGAGCGAGTAGCGGCTAGCTAGCCCCAGGACGACGAGTAGCCCGGGTCCTCCACGTCGGCGGCGTCGGCGAGCACCTCGAGGGGCCGGAACGTGTCGACCATCACCGCGATCTCGTTCGTGCCGTCGGCGGCGTCGGCCTTGTCCGAGGAGCCGGGTTGGGGGCCGTGCACGAAGCCCGCGGGGTGCAACGAGATCGACCCGCGCCCGATGCCCGAGCCGGACCGGCTCATGAAGTCGCCCTCGGCGTAGAAGAGCACCTCGTCGCTGTCGACGTTGTGGTGGTGGTAGGGCACCCGCACGGCGTCGGGGTCGAAGTCGTACGGGCGGGGGACGAAGGAGCACACGACCGCACCCGGCAGCGCCCAGGTCTGGTGCACCGGCGGCGGCTGGTGGATGCGGCCGACGATCGGCTCGAAGTCGTGGATGCTGAGGGCGTGGGGGTACACGCACCCGTCCCAGCCGACGACGTCGAAGGGGTGCGTGGCGTGGCGGTACCGCATCCAGCCGCTCCGGGTCCGCACGAGCACGGGTACATCGGTGCCCTCGACCCGCACCGGTCGGTCGGGGCCGCGCAGGTCGCGCTCGGAGAACGGTGCGCCCTCCAGCAGCTGGCCGTGGGGCGACAGGTACTTGTCCGGGATCCGGACGTGGCCGCTGGACTCCACGACGAGCGCGGCGACGAGGTCGCTGGACGGCACCCAGCGGTGGGTCGTGCCGGCCGGGACGACCACGTAGTCGCCGGCCTTGACGTCCATCGATCCGAACACCGACTCGAGCCGGGCCGAGCCCTCGTGGAGGTAGACGAGCTCGTCGCCCACGACCGAGCGGTACAGCGGCGACGGTGCCGACGTGCGGGCGTACGCGATGGTGACGTCGGCGTTGGCGAGCAGGCGCCGGCGACCGGTGACCAGGTCCGCGTCCGTGGGCAGGTCGGCGGTGCGGAAGTGGCGGGGGCCGATGCCGCCGCCCGGTCCGGTGTCTGGCGGGTCCACCGGCTCCACGCCGAGGATCGCCGAAGGCGAGCAGCGGTGGTACAGCAGGGCCGACTCGCGGGAGAACCCCTCGGTGCCGACCAGCTCCTCGAACAGGCGGTTGCCGTCCGCGTCGAAGGCCTTGGTGTGTCGCTTGCGGGGCACGGTGCCGACGGATCGGTAGTGGGGCATCAGCGGACCTCCTGGGCAGCTGCGATGGTGCCGGTGACCTCGGCGAGGTGGGCGACGCCCTCGGCGCTTCGCCAGCTGCCGGTGAGGGTGACGGTGTCGCCGTCCTCCAACCAGGCGCGGGTGGTGCCGTCGTCGAGGGTGATGGGGTCTGCGCCGTTCCGGGCCGCCTCGATGAGCGAGCCCTCCGCGCCCGGGCCGGGACCGGAGATGGTGCCGGAGGCGAACAGGTCGCCGGCGCGGAGCCCGGCGCCGTTGGCGGTGAGGTGGGCGAGCTGCTGGGCGAATGTCCACCACAGGTGGCAGGCGTTGGTCCGCCCGACCTCGGTGCCGTTCAGGGACCAGGCGACCTCGAGGTCGAGACCCCAGTCCTCGTCGGCGGCGAGCCCCGGGTCCGGGGCGGGGTCCTGCACGGGTGGCCGCGCGCGGGGCAGTGCGGCCAGCGGGGTCACCCACCCGGCGACGGAGGTGGCGAAGCTCTTCCCGGCGAAGGGGCCGAGCGGGCGGTACTCGAAGGCCTGGATGTCGCGAGCCGACCAGTCGTTCACCAGCGCCACGCCGAAGACGTGGTCGGCGGCGTCGTCGGGTGCGAGCACCTCGCCCATCGGGACGCCCGTGCCGACGAGGAAGCCCAGCTCCAGCTCGAGGTCGAGCCGGGCGGAGGGCCGTCGCTCGCCCGGTCCGACCAGGCCGACGGGTCGGCGGATCGGGGTGCCGGACACGACGACCGAGCCGGCCCGGCCGTGGTACCCGATCGGCAGGTGGCGCCAGGCGTCGGGGAGGGCCTGCTCGCCCGGCCGCAGGATCCGTCCGAGGTTCGTGGCGTGGTGCTCGGAGGCGTAGAAGTCCACGTAGTCGCCGGGCACCACGGGGAGTCGGACCTCGAGGTCCGCGACCGGCACGGTGGGCGGTCCGGAGGTCAGGTGCTCGTCGACCGCGCCGTGCAGGTCGTCCCAGCCCCGCCGGCCGAGGGCGAGCAGCGGGTGGAGGTCGTCGGCCTCGGCCACCTCGTCCGGCACGCCGGGGACGCCCCGCAGGTCCACGGCGACGTCACCGACGCGGGCCGCGAGGTGCGCGGGTCCGCCGTCCGGTCCGGTGGCGATGCCGTAGGCGTGGCGCACGGGCCCTCAGAGGTTGCCGCGGCGGGCCTGGTCGCGCTCGATGGCCTCGAAGAGCGCCTTGAAGTTGCCCTCGCCGAAGCCCTTGGCCCCGTGGCGCTCGATGATCTCGAAGAACACCGTCGGCCGGTCGGTCACCGTCTCGGTGAAGATCTGCAGCAGGTAGCCGTCGTGGTCGCGATCGGCGAGGATCGACAGCCGCTGCAGCTCAGCCCAGGGCAGGTCGAAGTCGGCGAGCCGCTCCTTGGCCTCGGCGTAGTAGGTGTCGGGCACCTCCATGAACCGCACGCCCCGCTGGCGCAGCGCGTCGACGGTGGCGACGATGTCGTCGGTGCGCATGGCGATGTGCTGCACGCCGGGACCGTCGTAGCACTCCAGGTACTCCTGGATCTGGCTCTTCTTGAGCCCGTCGGCCGGCTCGTTGATCGGCATGACGATCTTGGAGCCGTCCCACACGACGGTGGACATGAGCGCGGAGTACTCGGTTGCGATCTGGTCGTCGTCGAAGTGGACGAGCTGCTCGAAGCCCAGCACCCGGGCGTAGAAGTCGACCCACTCGTCGAGGCTGCCCTGCTCGACGTTGCCCACCACGTGGTCGAGGCCCCGGAGGCCGACCTCGGGGCCGACCGGAAGGGGCGGGAGGCGCTCGTCGTGGAAGCCGGGCTCGAGGCGGTGGGCGGCGTCACCGGCGTAGCGCTGGCGGTCGACGAAGGTGTGCACGGTGTCTCCGTAGGTGGCGATCTGGGCGAGGCGGAGCGTGCCGAGCTCGTCGGTCTCGTCCCACGGCTCGCGCACCGGGCGGGCGCCGCGCTCGACGGCGGCGCCGAAGGTGGCGTCGACGTCGTCGACGACCCAGGCCAGGTCGTGCACGCCGTCGCCGTGGTGGCGGACGTGGTCGGCGATGGGGGAGTCGGCGTCGAGGGCGCCGGTGATGACGAAGCGGATGTCGCCCTGCTCGAGCACGTAGCTCACCCGGTCGGGGACGCCGGACTCGGGGCCGGCGTAGCCGGTGCACTCGAAGCCGAAGGCCGACATGAGGAAGCCGGCGGTGCTGCGGGCGTTGCCGACCCACCACTCGATGCAGTCCCAACCCTGCAGGTGGGTGGCCGGGGCCTCGGTGCCCGCGGTGCGCTCGACGGTGGTCATGCGTGGTTCCTCCGGTAGGTGTCGTCGTCGTAGGAGTCGAAGAAGGCGCCGAGGTCCTCGAGCACGGCGTCCATGCTCTCGGCGGCGAACAGCACCGGCTGGTACTGGGTGATGTCGTAGGTGGTCGTGCCCATCGCCTGGATGTCCCACGGACGGATCTCGGCGTCGCGGAAGACCTGGATCTCGCCGTAGGACGACAGCAGCCCGGCGCCGTAGGCCCGGACCTGGTCACCGTCGGGGCCGTCCTCGTGGAGGACGCCGAACTCGAGCGTGAACCAGAAGACCCGGCTGAAGAAGTCGAGGGCCTCATCCGACGTGGCGCGCAGCGACGCCCGTCCGGCCTGCTCGTACAGGTCGGCCAGCCGGGGGGAGGCGAGCATCGTGGCGTGCCCGATGATCTCGTGCACGATGTCGGGCTCGGGTGTGTAGAAGGGCACCGAGTGGTGGCGGATGTACTGCGTCGACAGGAACGTGCGCTCGGCCAGCGAGCCGTAGAACTCGCGGGTCGGCACCAGCCCGGGGACGGGCCGGATGCGGAAGTCCGACAGCTGGCGGGTGCGGGCGTCGACCTCGTGCAGCTGGGGGACCCGGTTCTTCGGGAGGGCGAGGCGCTCGCTGCCGTCGCGGACCTCGGCGCAGGCGAAGCGCTGGTGGAGCTGGGCCAGCTCGGCCGACACGGTGGCCCAGACCTGGTCCTCCTCGGCGGAGTAGTGGACCTCGGGGATCGGGTCGCCCGGGCGGTACCGGCGACCGACCTCGGCGATGTGGGCGCGCCGGGCCAGGTAGTCCTCGTCGCTGACGCCGGGGTGGTCCGCCGGCAGCTCCATCGTGAGCTCGGCCATGCGCTCCATGGTGACGGACTTCACACCGTTTGCCAACCAGTTCGACCAATGAACGCGAAACCACCTGCGCGGAGTGCGCAGTCGACCGCATCAAGTGATTGCAGATCGCTCGATCAACGATGCGACGTTCTGGGCCGCGGCGCACGCATCGGATGCGTGTGGAGCTGCCCGGAACGGGTGGTCAGGCCCAATCGAGCGGGGCCACGGTGTCGACGTCGAGCAGGTCCTCCAGGTGGGTGAGGACGCGCAGGGCGACGACGTCGCCGAAGCGCGGCCCCACGACCTGCAGGCCGATCGGCATGCCGTCGTCGGTGTGGCCGACGCAGACCGTGCCGGCTGGGCTCCCGGTGAGGTTGAAGGGGTACGTGTAGGACACCCACGACATGGACGCCTCGCCGTCGATGGTGCCCTGCTCGCCGACCCTCCCGGTCTGGCCGGCGACGGTCGGGCACAGCAGCACGGCGCCCCGGTGCAGCACCTCGACCAGGCGGTGGTTGAGCCGGTGGCCGGCGTCCATCGCCTGCAGCACGTCCACCCCGCTCTGCTCGCCGATCAGGTCGAACATGGTCCGCAGGCCCGGCGTGATGGTCTCCCACGCCGGGGTGCCGCGCCGGTCGGCGACCGTGCGGAGGATGGCGGAGTAGGCGACGGCAGCCCAGACGAAGGCTGGGTCCTCGTCGAACACGGTCTCCACCTCGACCACCTCGGTGCCCTCGTCGGCGAGTCGGTCGACGGCGGCGCGGCAGGCAGCGGCGACCTCGGCGTCCACCGATCCGTAGCCGAGCGTCGGCGACCACACGACCCGGCGGGGCGGCAGGACCTCGTCGACCTGGGATCGCCACGACGGTCCGTGGTGCGGCGGCAGGGTGTGCAGGTCGGTGGGGTCGAAGCCGACGACGGCGTCGAGGGCCAGGGCCACGTCGCGGGCGGTGCGGGCCATCGGTCCCTTGCAGGACAGGTGCATCCAGCGGGGTGCGGTCGGTCCGCCACCGGGGACGCGCCCGAGGGACGTCTTCAGGCCGGTGAGGCCGTGGACCGCGCTCGGGATCCGGATCGAACCGCCCCCGTCGGAGCCGGTGGCCAGCGGGACCATGCCCGACGCGATCGCCGCGCCGGACCCGCCCGAGGAGCCGCCGGCGCTGCGCTCGGGGTTCCACGGGTTCACCGTGGCCGGGAAGATCTGGTTGGAGGTGTCGGCCTGCCACCCGAACTCGGGGGTGTTGGTCTTGCCGACCACGATGCAGCCCGCGGCGCGCAGGCGAGCCACGTGCTCGGAGTCCTTCTCCGCCGGCGGGTCGCCGGCGTGGAGCGCCGAGCCGTTCGTGGTGGTGAACCCGGCGACGTCCTCGATGTCCTTCACCGCGAGCGGCACGCCGGCGAGGGGACCGACCTCCTCGCCCGCTGCGATCCGTCGGTCGACCTCGTCGGCCTCCCGCAGCGCTCGCTCGGCGTCGACGGCGACGAAGGCGTGGATCGTCTGATCGAGCGCCTCGATGGCGTCGAGGGCCCGCTGGACCTGCTCGCGCGCCCCGATCTCGCGGTCGGCCACCTGGGCCACCACCTGCTCGACGGTCGTCCCCCGGAACCCTGCTTCGGCCATGAGCGGACGGTAGTGCCGTCGCGGCGGGCGCGCTCTCGGTGGGCGGGCGGCGCCGGTGGCAGGCTCCTGCGATGGCTGAGTGGCGCATCCGATCCCGCACCCCCGCCGACGACGACCGGGTCCGGGCGATCAACGCCGCGAACGTCCCCGAGGTCGGCCCGCTCGACGAGGAGCGGCTCGCCCTGTTCGCCGAGGCGGCCCCGCACTTCGACGTCGTGGAGGTCGATGGCGTGGTCGTGGGCCTGTTCGTCGGGCTCGCCGAAGGCATGCCGTACGCCAGCCCGAACTACCGCTGGTTCGTCGATCGCCACGAGCGCTTCGCCTACGTCGACCGCATCGCGCTCGAGCCCGAGGCGCGGGGCATCGGCGTGGCGGACGAGCTCTACGCCCGCGTCGAGGCGTGGGCCAGCGAGACCGGTCGACTGGTCGTCTGCGCCGAGGTCAACGTGGAGCCGCCCAACCCGCGGTCGATGCGGTTCCACGAGCGTCGCGGCTACGCCGCCGTCGGCGAGCTCGCCCCCTACGGCACCGACGAGCGGGTCGCCATGGTCGAGAAGCAGGTGCCGTCCGCCACCTGACTGTGGGAACGCCCCGGCGACCCGTGAGAATGGGCCGATGGAGCACGTCGACATCGCCGTCATCGGTGGAGGTCCCGCCGGCGCGGCGACCGCCATCCGGGCCGCCCGGGCCGGCGCGAAGGTCGTCGTGTTCGAGAAGGGCAAGCACGGCCGGGACAAGGTCTGCGGCGACGGGCTGACCCCCCGGGCGGTCGGTGCGCTCCAGGAGCTGGAGATCCCCTACGAGGACGAGGCCCACCGCATCGACGGGCTGCGCATGATCGCCGGCCGGCAGCGCCGCCAGCTGCCCTGGCCCGAGCACGGCCGCTTCCCGTCCCACGGCGCGGTGTGGCCCCGCAAGCGCCTCGACGCCCACCTGGTCGACGCGGCCGAGAAGGCGGGCGCCGAGCTGGTGTACGAGACCGAGGCCCTCCCGATCCTCGATGGCCACGTCGTGCGCGGCGTCACCGCCGGCGGGCGCACCGTGCACGCCGACCTCACGGTCGTCGCCGCCGGCGCCCAGGGCAAGGCCGCCCGCATGCTCGGCGCCGAGCGCGACCCCGACGAGCCGTTCGGGCTGGCGATCCGGGCCTACGTCGAGTCCCCCCGCCACGCCGATCGCCACCTCGAGGCCTGCCTCACCCTGCGGGACCGCAGCGGCACGGCGGTGCCCGGCTACGGCTGGATGTTCCCCTGCGGCGACGGCACGGTGAACATCGGCGTCGGCGCGCTCAGCACGATGAAGCGGTTCACCGACCTGAACCTCAACACGCTGCTGGACGACTACCAGGCCCTCGTGCGCGACGAGTGGGGCGTCGGCGAGTACCTCGCCCGGCCGCGGGCGTGGAGGCTGCCGATGTCATCGGTGAAGCGGCACGGGCCGGGTTGGGTCGCGATCGGCGACGCCGCCGGCCTCGTGAACCCGATGAACGGCGAGGGCATCGACTACGGCCTCGAGTCCGGGATGCTCGCCGCCGATCTGTTCCTGGAGAGCCCCTCCACCGCTCCGGCCCGGTACGACATCGAGATCGGCGAGCGCTTCGACGCGTTCCTCCGCACCGGTCGGCGGTTCTCGTTCCTCATCGGCCACCCGTGGATCCTGCGCAACGGCCTGCGGGTCGCGGTGGGCACGCAGAAGATCGCCGACATCACGCTGTCGGTCATGGGCAACCTCGTCGACAACGAGACGCCCGGCGCCGCCGGCCGGGTGATGCGCATCGCCGACCGCACCCTCGCTGCCGCCGATCCGCTCCTCCGCAAGACCCGCGCCGCCACCTGAAGCTTCCTCACGCGCCGATCGACCACCGGCGGTCCGATAGCGCGCAGGGAACGACGATGGCTCGGTTCCCTGCGCGCGCACCGACGTCGGGAGGCCAAATCGCGCGCGAGGAACGGTGGGGCAGGATGGCGAGGTGCCAGCCATCCGACGCCTGCTGATCGCCAACCGCGGGGAGATCGCCGTCCGCATCGTCCGGACCGCCCGGGCGGAGGGGATCGAGACCGTGATCGCCCACGCCGAGGACGAGGCCGACGCCCCGTTCGTGCGGGCAGGTGACGCCACCCAGGCGCTGGCCGGCACCGGTCCGGCCGCCCACCTGTCGGTCGACGGCGTGGTCGCTGCGGCGGTGGCGGCGGGCTGCGATGCGATCCACCCCGGCTACGGCTTCCTGAGCGAGAACCCCGAGCTGGCCCGGGCGTGCCGAGAAGCCGGCATCACCTTCGTGGGTCCCGGCGTCAGCCAGCTCGAGACGTTCGGGGACAAGCTCCGCGGTCGGGCGGTCGCCGAGGCCGCCGGGGTCCCGGTGCTCGCCGCCACGACCGGCGCAACCGACCTGGCCGCTGCGGAGGCGTTCTTCGACGAGCACGGCCCCCTGATGGTGAAGGCCGTCGCCGGCGGTGGCGGACGGGGGATGCGGGTCGTCACCGAGCGGGCCGAGCTGGCCGAGGCCATGGCGGCGTGCGCCCGGGAGGCCGCCGCCGCCTTCGGTGACGACGCCGTCTACGTCGAGGAGCTGCTCACCGGGGCCCGCCACGTCGAGGTCCAGATCGTGGGCGACGGGCAGCGGGTCGAGCACCTGTACGAGCGCGACTGCACGCTGCAGCGCCGCCGGCAGAAGGTGATCGAGACCGCGCCGGCCTGGGACCTGGCACCGTCGATCCGGGTGCAGCTGCAGGATGCGGCCGTCCGCCTCGGCGAGCACGTCGACTACAACTCGGTCGGCACGGTGGAGTTCCTGGTGGCGGGGGAGCGCATCGCGTTCATCGAGTGCAACGCCCGACTCCAGGTGGAGCACACCGTCACCGAGGCGATCACCGGGCTCGACCTCGTGCAGCTCCAGCTGGCGCTGGCCGGCGGCTCGTCGCTGAGCTCGCTGGGCATGTTCGCGACACCGCCGGCGTCGGGTGCCGCACTCCAGGCGCGCGTGCTGATGGAGACCATCGGTGCGAACGGCGAGGCGGTGCCGGCGGGCGGGACCATCACGAGGTTCGAGGCGCCCGGGGGCGTCCGCGTCGACACGTTCGCCGAGGACCCGTCCACCCTGGCGGGCTACACCACGAGCCCGCGCTACGACTCCCTGCTGGCCAAGGTCGTGGTCACCGCCGACGGGGTCGACGAGCTGCTCGACGCCGCGGTGGGCGCCCTCGACGACCTCGCCATCGAGGGGGTGGAGACCAACGCCGCGTTCCTCGCTGCGGTGCTGCGGGATCCAGCGGTGCGCGACGGTGACATCGACACCACGTGGTTGGAGGCCAACGCGGCCCGGTTGGGCGGACGCGCGCCGACGTCCGGTCGGGCCGGCGCGACCGTGGACCGCACCGACCCGCTGGCCGTGCTGGAGCACGGCCGCCCCCGGGACGGTGCGACACCAGCACTGCCAGAACGGGAGGACGGGTCCACGATCGCCGTGCGCGCCCCGATGCAGGGCACCGTCGGTTCGATCGCCGTGTCGGTGGGGGACGAGGTCGCCGCCGGCGCCACCGTCGCGGTGATGGAGGCCATGAAGATGGAGCACGTCATCACCTCGCCCCGGAGCGGCATCGTGCGCCGCATCGGCGTGGAGGTCGGCGACGCCGTGTTCGCCGGCCACGACCTGGTGGTGCTCGAACCGGCCGAGGTCGCGGCGACGGCGGGCCTGGCCGAGGAGGACGTCGACCTCGACGAGATCCGCCCCGACCTCGCCGAGGTGATCGAGCGGCATGCCCACGGCCTGGACGAGAACCGTCCCGATGCGGTCGAGCGGCGCCGCAAGCTCGGCAAGCGCACGGCCCGCGAGAACGTGGCCGACCTCATCGACGACGGATCGCTCATCGAGTACGGGCCCCTCGTCGTGGCGGCCCAGAAGAAGCGGCGGACCATCGAGGACCTGCGTGAGAGGACCCCGGGCGACGGCCTGGTGGGTGGCGTGGCCACGGTCGGCGGGCACCCGGTGGCGGTCGCGTCCTACGACTACACGGTGCTGGCCGGGACCCAGGGCCTGAACAACCACCGCAAGAAGGACCGGCTCTTCGAGGTGGCCGAGCACAACCGGTTGCCGGTCGTGTTCTTCACCGAGGGCGGCGGCGGGAGGCCGGGGGACACCGACGGCACCGGGATCGCCGGCCTGGACTGCCTCGCGTTCCACTACTTCGGCAAGCTCTCCGGGCTCGTGCCGCTGGTGGGCATCGCGAGCGGGCGCTGCTTCGCGGGCAACGCGGCGATCCTCGGCTGCTGCGACGTCGTCATCGCCACCCGAGACTCCAACATCGGCATGGGCGGACCGGCGATGATCGAGGGCGGTGGCCTCGGCGTCTACCGGCCCGAGGAGGTCGGCCCGATCGAGGACCAGATCGCGTCCGGCGTGGTCGACGTGGCCGTCGAGGACGAGGTCGAGGCCGTCGCCGTCGCAAAGCAGTACCTGTCGTACTTCACCGAGCCCGACCTCGGCGTGTGGGACTGCGCCGACCAGCGGTGGCTGCGCCGGGCGATCCCCGAGAACCGTCTTCGGGTCTACGAGGTGCGGGGCGTCATCGAGACCCTGTTCGACGCCGGCTCGGTCCTCGAGCTGCGACGGGGCTTCGGCCACGGGATGGTCACCGCGCTGGCCCGCATCGAGGGCAGGGCGGTGGGGGTCATCGCCAACGACCCCGCCCACCTGGCCGGCGCCATCGACAGCGACGCCGCCGACAAGGCCGCCCGGTTCATGCAGCTGTGCGACGCCCACGAACTGCCCATCGTGTTCCTCTGCGACACGCCCGGGATCATGGTCGGGCCCGACGCCGAGCGCACCGGCCTCGTCCGCCATGCCAGCCGGCTGTTCGTCACCGCCGGCGGGCTCAGCGTCCCGTACATGACCGTGGTGCTGCGCAAGGGCTACGGGCTCGGCGCGCAGGCGATGGCGGGCGGGTCCTTCCACGCCCCGCTGTTCGTCGTCGGCTGGCCGACCAGCGAGTTCGGCGGCATGGGCCTCGAGGGTGCGGTGAAGCTCGGCTACCGCAACGAGCTCGCCGCCATCGAGGACCCCGAGGAGCGCCGCCGCACGTTCGACGAGATGGTCGAGCGCATGTACGAGGTGGGCAAGGGCACCTCCATGGCCGCGGCGTTCGAGATCGACGACGTGATCGATCCGGTGGACACCCGCCGCTGGATCACCACCGGCCTGGCCGCCGCACCCGAACCGGCGCCGCGCACCGGCAAGAAGCGCCCGAACATCGACACCTGGTGAGGACGACCCCCCGATGAGCACCCTCGACATCCCCTTCGACCGCTACCCGCGCTTCGACGAGCTCACCGAGCACCTCCAGCGGCTCGCCGCCGAGCACCCCGACCTGCTCGACCTCGACGTCCTGGGCAGGAGCCACGAGGGGCGGGAGCTGTGGATCGCCACGGTCACCAACACCGCCACCGGCCCGCACGACGAGAAGCCGGCCGTCTGGCTCGACGGCAACATCCACGCCAGCGAGGTCACCGCCTCCGTCGCCTTGCTGCACCTGCTCACGCACCTGTGCACCGGGCACGGGACCGACGAGCGCGTCACCCGCGCCCTCGACACCCGCACCTTCTACGTCGTGCCCCGGGTCAACCCCGACGGTGCCGAGCTGGCGCTGTCCGAGGTGCCCTTCGTGGTCCGCTCGACCACCCGGGCCTGGCCCCGGCCCGAGCAGCGCGAGGGGCTCGTCGGCGGCGACGTGGACCACGACGGGCGCAGCCTGCAGATGCGGGTCGAGGACCCGAACGGCACGTGGAAGCCGCACCCGTCCATCCCGAAGCTCCTGGTCGCCCGCGAGCCGGACGAGGAGGGTCCCGGCCCGTACTACCGGCTGCTGCGCGAGGGCCACGTCGAGGGCTACGACGGCGTCAACATCCCCTCGGCCCCGCCCCTCGCCGGCATCGACTCGAACCGGAACTTCCCCTACCAGTGGCGCCGCTTCCCCGAGGGCGAGGGCTTCGGGTGGGGGCACGGCGACTTCCCCACCAGCGAGCCGGAGGTGCGCGCCGTCGTCCAGGGCGTCGTGGACCGACCCAACATCGGCATCTACTTCGCCCACCACACGTACTCGGGTGTGATCCTGCGCCCGTACTCGGATCGGCCCGACGACGCGTTCCCCACCGTCGACAAGTGGACCTACGACGAGCTCGGCCGTCGCGCCGAGGAGATCACCGGCTACCCCTACCTCGGCGTGTACGACGGGTTCCGCTACGACCCGAAGGACGTCATCACCGGCGTCGGCGACGACTGGGCCTACGACCACCGCGGGCTGTTCGCGTGGACCACCGAGTTCTGGAACCCGCTGACCGCCGCCGGCATCGAGGACCCGCACCCGATCGAGTGGTACCGGGACCACAGCCTCGACGACGAGCTGAAGCTGCTGGCGTGGGTGGAGGAGAACGTGCCGGAGGGCTACGTCGACTGGTACCCCTTCGACCACCCCCAGCTCGGTCGGGTGGAGCTCGGTGGCTGGCACGCGGCGGCGGTGTTCCGGAACCCGCCGCCCCACCTGCTCGAGGCCGAGGTCGAACCGCACTCCGAGCTCGCCGTGCACCAGGCCCTGTGCCTGCCTCACCTGCGGGTGCGGGACACCTCGGTCGAGCAGCTCGGCGAGGACACCTGGCAGGTGCGCGTCGTGGTGGAGAACGCGGGCTGGCTCCCGACCAACGTGACGAAGCGGGCCGAGGACGTGCGGGTGGCGACGCCGGTCGAGGCGCGGGTGGCGCTGCCCGACGGGACCTCCCTGGTCCACGGGACGGCGCGGGTCGAGCTCGGCCAGCTGTCGGGGCGTGCCCTGCGCCGCTCTGCGGTGGGCATGTTCGGCCCGCCCAACGACGGCACCGGCGATCGTGGATCGGCGACCTGGACGGTCCGCGCCCCAGCGGGGACGAGCCTCGACGTGGTCGTGCGCAGCGACCGGGCCGGCGTCGTCCGTGCTCGCGTGGATCTCACCGAGCGGTGAGCTCGGTGCGCCCCGGCCCGGGCGGGCGGGCGACGATAGGTGCGGCCGACTTGCCCCGCCGCGGCTTGCACGTCCGCCCGCGAACCGGCACTCGGTGTAGGTGCGGCCGCGCCGGACGCCAGCGACGTGTGGGCGGATCGAGCCCATCCGGGCGCTGGCGGACCACACGTCTTGCTCGAATGGCAACGTGTGGACGGATCGAGACCGCCCAGGACGGACCGGTCCACACGTCGACCGAAGCGCGGCAGATGTGCCGATCCTCAGCGCCTTCGTTGCTGGCGTGCCGTGCGTCGGACCCCCGGCCCTTCATCCATTTGCGGTGACGATCGCCCGAAGACGACGTGCGAGCTCGTCGATCTCGATGGGGTGAGCAGCGACGTGCATGACAAGGTCGTAGACGTCGTTGTTCGAGGCGGCGGTCGGGTCGGTGCCGTTGATGTCGAGGAAGACTGCGCATGCGAGCCAACCGAGGCGCTTGTTGCCATCTACAAGTGGGTGGTTCTTGACGACCGAGTGGAGCAGGGCAGCTGCTTTGGTCCACAGGTCGGGGTAGGCGTCGTCGCCAAAGGCGGATGCCTGTGGCCGGGCAGCTGCCGCGGCGAGGAGGCCGAGGTCGCGAATGGGCGGCGGGTCGCCGAGGAGAGCGACCGCAAGCGTGACGAGGTCGTCGACGTCGAGGTACTCGGGCGCGTCCGTCACCGCCCGAGGCGCTCGATGGCGTCGGCGTGTGCAGTCAGGACGCGCCGGGCTGAGGCAAACACGCGGTCTCGATGGTCCTCGATGCCGACGTACTCGCGCACGGCGCGTCGAGCGACTTCCTGCATGGAGACGCCCTCCTCGGCAGCGCGACGGCGCAGCAGTTCCTGCTCTTCATCCGAGAGGCGGAGTGTCATGGCCATGCACAGATGGTATCAACCTGATACCGCACCGATGCGCCGATCCTCGGCGGTCACTACTGCATTTTCCGACGAGGCGGCTGATCGCGCGATCAACCATTCGCCGTCGCGGGGCATCCCACGATGGACGACAGCAGCCGTGGAAGTCGTCACGCTTCGCTCACCTGGTCCCGCAACGCGGCGATGTCCGCGATCTCCCAGGCTTCGTGCACCTTGCCGTCGCGGAGGTGCGTGATGACGGCTTGGTCGATGCGGAACGGTCGACCAGTGCCATCAACGCCTCCGAAGCTCACGGCCATCGTTCCGGTGACGACGACCCGTGCCATCTCGACCTCGCCGTCGACGAGGACCTCCTGAACTTCGTGGCGGAGATCGGGCATCGCGGCGAGAGCGTCTCGCCAGACCGCCTTCTCTTCGTCGGCGCTCGTGGTTGACAGCCCAGCGGGCGCGTGGATGACAGCGTCGGAATGCATCAGCTCATCGAACACATCGAGGTCGCCGGAGTCGCCGGCGGCCAGCCATCGAAAGACGACGGTCTCGTGGGGCTCGGTCACTCAGTGAGTCTCGCGCCCCCTCGCAGAGAAGTGCTTGCCCCGTTGCCGGCCGCACCAACGTGTCGCCCGATGGTGGTCCCGTAGCGCCACGTCACTGGGGCGGCGGCGCCCGCGATTTCCAGTTCGGCGTGGAGTCACCGCCTGACACCCGGCAAACGGGACCGTTCCCGTTCTGGGCAGCCAGCAATGCCGTCAGTGACGTCCTCGGCTGCCCGGTAATCACGCCCGATGTGAACCGGGCAGTCACCGGCGGCGCCGAGGCCGTTGTCGGCTGCCCAGAACGGATCGGGGGCGCGCCGAGGTGCCGTTGGCGCGGCCGTGCGCTGGAGTCGCTCCCGCATCCAACGACACCTGTGCGTTGGTCGGAGCAGCGGCGCACACCCGACTCCACCGCCTGGCGCCGTGGCAAGCGTCGTACAACCAGTTGACCCACCCCGATCTCACCCATTGCCGAAACTCGCAGAGCGGTGAGCTCGGTGCGCCGTGCTCGCCACGGGGGTCGAGTCCGTGTGTGCGTGGTCCACGTCCTCAGGTCACGGGGAAGCGGTCGAGCGGCGCACGCTGCTGGAGGTTCCTGAACGCACCACCGACGTCTTTGCCGATCCGCCCCAGCGCGTCGACGACGTCGTGGTCCTGCATCCGAGGTCCGAGGCCGGCGGCCGGGTTCAAGCGGCTGGCGTCGTTCCAGCCGGCGATCTCGGGGACGGCACCTCGTGCCGCGATGCCCTGCAGCACGGCGTTGGCCTGGTACAGGACGTCTCCGATGCGCCCGGAGAACGGCACCGGCGGGCACAGCGCGTTGCGCTCGGGGTCAGTGAGCGGCGCCGCTTCGACGATGGCGAGGAGCGCCGCGCTCCAGCAGAGGTATCCGAGCGTGAGGTACTGCACCGTGATGCGGTCGCCCTCGAACGCAGGTCGTGGAGGTGACGGCCGCAGACCGGCGGCGGTGCAGTCCACGACGACACGTCCCGGATCGTTCGGGATGTCGCCGGCATCGGTGCTGATCACGCTGGCCCCGACGTGGTGGACGCGCGCCGGCCGCACGTCGCCGATGGAACGGAGCGCATCGAGCTCGGACAGGCTGATCGTGGCCCCCCGGAACACCGAGCCCTCCTGGCCGGGATCGATCCGGAGGAACACGTCCTCGGCCTCGAGCCGGCGGGCGAAGTCGATCGGACCCGTGGCTGTGGCCGAGGCGGCGACCCATGACGCCTGGAGCTGCATGTACGAGCCCACGAGGTCGAGCGGCTGGGTCTTGGCGCGGTTGAACAGCCACAGCTCGCTCGGGCGGACCCAGCAGATCCGCTCCGGATCGACGCCCTGGTCCAGTAGCCACCCGCACGTGTCCATGGCCGTCTTCCCGCCGCCGAGCACGGTGAAGCCCGACGGCGCCGAGGCCAGGTGCACCAGCTCGTTGGGCGGCACCACGACGGCACCCTCGTCCACGCCGAAGGACGGGCGGTGCCGGGATGGGATGCTCGACTCCACGTAGGTCGCATCGACGAGGCGGCGACGCACCCGCACCTCGGTCTCCTCCCCGCTCGTCACCGACACGAGTCGGTGGAGGCCACCCTCGCCGCCGACGTACTCCGTCATGCCCAGGAACCGCACGCGTCCACTCGGGATGAGGCGCTCGTCGAGGACCCGGCGGAAGTAGTCGCAGATCTCCACGCCGGTCGCCCGCTCGTAGAAGCCGGCGTTCGCGCCGTGGGCGTCGATGCGATCGTCGCCGAGCATCCGGGAGCTCACGCCGTAGTTGGCCGACGGCTGGTGCAGCCGGACGAACGGGTATGCGTCCAGCCAGTGCCCGCCGGGCGCGTGACGGCGGTCGACGACGACGCACTCGAGGTCCGGAGCGGCCTCCACCAGGGCATCGACGTAGGCCATCGCCGACGCACCACCACCGACGATCAGGTAGTCCGTCTCGATCATGCGCATGTCGCGCCCCCTTGTCGCCCCGACCATATGCGGTGCGCCCGCGAGGCGGCCGATCCCGCTCATCCGACCCCTCCCGCGCGATGCGGGCGACATCGGGGGGTCGGCGTCGATCCAGCCACGCTCGCGCATCTCCTACACGGGATCAGCCACTCAGCCTCGACCCCGCACGCTGGGCGCGGCCTGCGGTGACGGGCGGCTGCGTCGGGGATGGACGGTCCATGACCACGGCCCTCGTCCTCTCCGGCGGCGGTGCGCACGGCGCCTACCAGGCCGGTGCGCTCTCCGTGCTCCTCCCGACCCTGGCGGAGGAGGGTCGACGCCCGACGATCCTGTGCGGCGCCAGCGTCGGCGCCCTGAACGCCACGGCCGTGGCCGCGTCGTCGCACCTCGCGGTGGAGGACCAGGTCGGTGCGCTGGTCGCGATCTGGGACGGTGTCCGCCAGCGGGACGTGCTCGGCCCGTTCGTGACCGAGATCCCGCGGCTGCTCGCCCGCTACGCGAGCGACCTCACGCCGCTGGGCGGCCCCCGGCTGCGCGGCCTGATCGGGACGGCGCGCCTGCAGCGGACTCTGGACGGCTGGGTGGACTGGGACCAGCTCGATGCGAACGTCGGCACCGGCCCGATCGATGCGCTCGTGGTCACCGCGACCGAGGTCGCGACGGGTGCCTCGGTGGCCTTCGTGGACGGCCGCATCCCCGATGGGGCCGGCAGCGCCGGTCGCCTGCGCTACGTGCCCACCCGCCTGCGCGCCGCGCACCTCACCGCGTCCGCCTCGATCCCCATCCTGTTCGAGGCCACCCGCGTCGACGAGCCGGTCGACGACCGGGGCTGGTACTGCGACGGCTCGACCCGACTCAGCCGCCCGATCGGACCCGCCATCGAGGCCGGTGCCGACGACGTCGTCGTGGTCAGCGCCACCTCGCTCGCCGCCGCGACCCGACGACCGGACATCGATGTGGATCAGGAACCGGATCTCGCCGATGTCGTCGTGAACGTCCTGGATTCCCTCGTGCAGGACGCGCTGCTCGACGACGTGGAGCGCTGTGCGGACCGAGCGAGCATCGAGCTCGTGGCCCCGGAAGCGCCTGCGGTCCTCGGCGACATCGCCCGCAAGGTCGTGCGCGACCAGCACCGGGGGGTGCTGCGCACGCTGACCTCGGACATCCCGTTCATCGACTGGGCACTCGGAGGCGAGAGCCCGCGCCAGGCCGAGCTGCTGTCCTACCTGCTCTTCGACCCGGCGTTCATCCGCCCGGCGATGGCCCGGGGCGCCGACGACGCCCGGGCTGCCCTCGCAGCCCGGTGATGCGCCGTCCGCCGTGCGGTCTCAGGTGGCGGGGTAGCCCTCGCCCTGCAGGAGGCGAGCCAGGTGCGCGGCATTGGTCGCAGCCGCCTTGTTGGTGGCTGCGGTGACCTCCGGCGTGGGCTCCTTGTCCTTGTAGTCGGTGCCGTGCATGGCCTCGCCGACCCAGTAGGTGACGCCCCCGGCGGGGATCGTGTAGCCGACGTCGTTGAGGGCCTGGAACAGCTCGGCGGAGACGTGGTGGGCGCCGTCCTCGTTGCCGACGACGGCGGCGATGGCCACCTTGTCGTAGCTGATCATCCGGCCCTGGTCGTCCTCCTCGCCGAGGAAGGCGTCCATGCGCTCGAGCACCCGCTTGACGACCGATGACGGCTGGCCGAGCCAGATGGGAGTGCCGAGCACGAGGATGTCGGCGTCGAGGACCTGGCGGCGCAGCGCCGGCCACTCGTCACCGTCGCCCTCGTCGGAGGTCACCCCGGGCTTGATGTCGAGGTCGGCGACCCGGACGATGGGTCCGGTCTCGACGTCGAGGCTGCGCAGCTCGTCCAGCACCTGGGTGAGCATGAGCTCGGTGCTGGACTCGGCGTCGCCGGGCTTGAGTGTGCAGTTGAGTGCGATCGCTCGGAGGGTCATGGATCCAGCCCTACCCGGCGCACCCGCCCCTGCGTCGCGGGATCAGCTGGTCTCGGTGCCGAGGTGGTGGCCGGGGTTTCGGCCCAGGTGCTCGGCGACCGGCACGCGCTCGTAGGACTCGAAGCCGACCGGTAGCCAGACGTCGCCCATCGTGGACAGGTAGACGATCTCCCACTGGTGGTAGCCGCGATAGGTGTTGGGGTCCTGGGCCATGACCGAGGCGTAGTGCTTCACGCCGCGCACGTAGCGGTCGCTGTGGTTGTAGTTCCAGAGGGCGTTGTCGATCTCGCCGCGGCCGCCGCCGTTGTGGGCGAGGTAGCGGGCGGCACCCATGATGGCGTCGTGGTAGTTGTTCACGTCGCCGCCGTCCCCGAACGCGGCCCAGGTGGCCGGCATGAACTGCATCGGTCCCTGCGCGCCGGCGACCGACACACCCCGGATGCGGCCCATGCCCGTCTCGACGAGGTTCACCGCGGCGAGGATCTCCCAGGGCACGCCGAAGGTGGCCTCGGCCTCCTGGTAGTAGGCGAGCAGCTCCTCCGCGGGTGGCGGCTCGACGATGCGCCAGGCCGGCAGTGCATCGGAGAGTGTGCGGTGCATGCTTCGGAACTCCCGACGAGCTGCCACGTTGGCGGCCGCGGCGGCCCGGTAGGGCTCGGGCAGCGCGGCGGTGACCTCGGCCTCCCAATCCGGGGTCCGGGCCAGCTGGCGGTACAGCAGCTGCTGCTCGAAGGCGGCCCGGTCGAGCACGTCGGTGGGGGTGGCCAGGTCCCGGATCGCGGCCTCGGCCCGGGCGAGTCGCTCGGTCAGCTCCGCGGGCGTGGCGGCCGGGGCGGGCGTGCCGTCAGGCGCGGCCGCCGCCGGGGTGGTGTCGGCGGTCGGCTCCGGCGCGGCCGTGGTCGTCGTCGCCGGCGGCGCCGTGGTCGTGGTGCTGGGCGCCGGCTCCGCCGCCTCCGTGGTGGCGTCGCTGCTGCGCTCCACGTCGCTGGTGTCGCTGCCGCAGGCGGCCAGGATCAGGCTCGTCGCCGCGGCGAGCCCCAGCAGGCGTCGTCGTCGCATGGGCCCACGGTAGGGGCGTCCCCGGGGACTTCCTCGGCGGGGCCCCGAGGTCAGACGCGGAAGGCCAGCATCGCGGTGTCGTCCCGGACGCCGTTGCCGAGCATGGCCGCCGCGAGGCCGTCGAGGATGTCGTCGACGGTGCCGTCGAGGCGGGTGGCGGCGTCGCGCAGCCGCTCCAGCCCGACTTCGATGCTCTCCCCGCGACGCTCGTAGAGACCATCGGTGAACAGCACCACGACGCTCCCGTGGGGCAGGGTCGTGCGCTTGACGGCGAAGGTGGGGTCGTCCAGGAAGCCGATGGGCGGACCGGGAGCGACGCGGAGGAACCGGGTCTCCTCCGGGCTGATCAGCAGCGGCGCCGGGTGGCCGGCACTGGCGAAGCTGATCGTGCGAGCCACGGGGTCGACGTTGCCGCACAGCATCGTGACGAAGTCGCCGCGTATGTGCTCGAGCCCGTTCACGGCCCCCAGGATCTCGGCCGGGTCGGTGCTCTGGCCGGCGACGGCGTGGGTCGCGTAGCGCATGGCAGCCATGACCGCGGCCGCCTTCACACCACGACCGACCACGTCGCCGACCACGACCGTGAACGTCCCGTCGCCGTCGTTGATGACGTCGTACCAGTCGCCGCCGATGTCGGTGCCCTCGGCACCGGCGAAGTAGCGGGCGGCGACCTCGATGCCCTCGAGGCGGTCGAGGTGGGTGGGCAGCAGGCTGTGCTGCAGCGTGTGGGCGATGGCGTGCTCGCGCTGGTAGAGCGCGTGCAGCTCCTCGGTGAAGGTCTCGGCGTCGAGCCGGCGACGGTGCAGGCTCTCGACGAGCACGGCGGAGATCGTGCCGAGGACCAGTCCGGCGACGGCGGTGAACCACGGCAGGACAGCCAGGAGGCTGCCCCCGAGGTTCCCGGCGGGAGACACGACGAAGAGCAGCTGGTTGTCGCCGAAGGGGAGCGTGCGGGTGGCCCGCCGTCCGTCGATCGGGAGGTCGGGCGTCGTCGAGGTGATGAGGTCGGCGTCGTGCTCGTCGTCGCCGAGGTAGATGGCCAGGTCGATCGCGTTGAACGCCTCCCCCGTCCGCTCGCCGGCGATGCGTGGACCGCGCAGGATGCGCTTGCCCACGACCACCAGGTCGGTGCCGGAGACCTCCCGCGAGTACACGATGCGACGGTTCGGGCCGTCGAGCACCGCGGTCACGTGTACGTCTTCGCTGGCGACGTCGATGAGGGCGTCGATCCGGTCCTGCGGCAGACGGAGCGCCTCGTCGCCGAGGTGTATCAGCTCGTCCCCGGTCGGGCCTTCCAGCACCGCGATGGCGGCGAACTGGTCCTGGGATGCCTCCGTGGCACCTTCGGCCTCCAGGTCGGTGGCGAGCTCCTCGGCGATCCGGGCCGGGTCGCCGTCGACGAGCTCCACGACCCGGGCGATCTCGTGCACGGTCGCGACGACCCCGGGGATCGAGGCCTGCAGCACCGCGGTCGCCTCCTCCGCCTGCTGCTGGAGGAGACGCTCCTCGTTGGCGTCGTGGGCTCGCTGCGCCGCGAACGTCAGGGCGATCGTGATGGTGAGCGCGAGCGCGATCACCACGAAGGTGGCGCGACCGATGCGTGGGAGGCCGGATGGCACGGGAGGGCGATTCTGTTCGGGTCGGAGGACTCGGCTACGAGGCAGGCTCGAGGCGACGGGTGCAGCGCACGTGCACGGCGCCCCCGGAGCTGTCGACGGCGAGCGAATCGGTGTACGCGCGCACGATCATGAGGCCGCGCCCACCGCCCCGCAGCGGATCGTCGAGGTCCCAGTGGCGGATGTCGGCGATGCCGGCGGGCAGCCGGTTGGACACCCGGAGGTGGAGCGTCCGGTCCTCGATCTCGGCACGGACCTCGGCATCTGGTTCGTTCGTGGGTGCGCTGTCGAGGGCGTTGGAGGCCAGCTCGCTGATGACCACCGACATGTCCTCGAGCAGCTCGACGTCGGTCGTGGCCTGCCGAAGCCAGGTGTCGAAGGCCTGGCGCGCGGAGATGATCGATCCCGGACCGTCGCTGAGGCGACACACGAACTCTCGCGTGCGCTCGGTCGCACCGTCTGCATGCACTCGGATCGCCCTCCTCCGGTCGGAGCGGACCCCCCTCCCAGGGGACCCTTCGACCAGCGAGCAAGCGTACGGCATGAGGGTCCGCGGCCCGGAACCGCCGTGGGACGCCGGCGCGTCGGTGCCGCTCAGTGGCGCATCCGGCGGATGAGCCCCTCCTGCACGACGGACGCGACGAGGTTGCCGTCGAGGTCCCAGAGGTGGCCCCGCGCCAGGCCCCGGCCGCCCGTGGCGGTGGGCGTGTCCTGGTCGTAGAGGAGCCACGCGTCGGCCCGGAACGGGCGGTGGAACCACATGGCGTGGTCCAGGCTGGCCATGAACACGTCGGGGCTGTGCCACTTCGCGTGGGGGAGCAGCGTCGTGTCGAGCAGCGTCATGTCCGACGCGTAGGTCACCACGCACTGGTGCAGCACCGGATCGTCGGCGAGGGTGCCGTCGGCCCGCATCCAGACCCGCTGGCGCGGCGGCAGCTTCTCGCGGCGGTCGGCGGGTTCCCAGTCCACGTAGCGGGTGTCGATGGCGCGGGGCCGGAACACCCAGTCGCCCAGCTTCTCGGCCAACGGGGCGTACCGGGTCTGGAAGTCCGGCAGCTCGTCGGGGGGCGGCGTGTCGGCGACCGGCGAGTCGAACTGGTGCTCGAAGCCGTCCTCGGGCTGCTGGTAGCTGACGGACATGTGGAAGATGGCCCGGCCGTGCTGGATGGCCACGACCCGCCGGGTGGTGAACGACCGGCCGTCGCGGATGCGGTCGACCTCGTACAGGATCGGGGCGGTCGGGTCGCCGCCCCGGAGGAAGTAGGCGTGGAGCGAGTGGAGGGCGTGCGATTCGACGGTGCGGCTGGCCGCCACGAGCGCCTGGCCGGCGACCTGGCCCCCGAAGGTGCGCTGGCGGTCCTCGTCGGGGGACTGCCCCCGGAACATGTTCACCTCGATGGGTTCGAGGTCGAGGAGCTCGACGACGGCATCGAGGGCACGTTGGGTCACGGCGCCATCCTGCCCCACCGCCACCCCGGACGCGGACGTGGCCCCGGCTCGGACCCCACGCCGTCGGGGGTCCGGCCGAGGCCACGTGCGCCGTCAGCCTGCGGTCGCCGGCAAGGAGAGGGCCGGGCCGCGGTCGCTGGGAGGTTCAGCCCTGCTCGTCGGTGTCGTCGTCCTCGACGTCGTCGCCCTGGCCGTTCTTCTTCGCCTCGGCGGCGACCGTCGGGCCGTGGTCGGGACCGGGCTCGGTGGTGCGGGCGACCTCGGACACGCGCTGGCCGTGGTTGTCCGGCTCCGACGTCTCGACCGCACCGTCGTCGGTGGCGCCGTCATCGGACTCGAGCGACTCCTCCTCGGCCGTCGCCGGCTCGGTCGTCTCCTCCTCGGGCTCCGTCGACTCGGCGCCGTCCTCGGTGAAGGCCGGTGCCTCGGCGAGGGCGGTCGCGGCCCGCTCAGCGGCGGTGTCGGGCAGCTCGGGGGCCGTCGGCGCCTCGTCGGACTCGAAGGTGCTCAGCTCCGGAGCCTCGTGGGTGTCCGAGACCTCGACCAGCTCCTGGTCCTCGTTCTCGAGATCGGCGTCGTCGCTGGCGGCACCGGCGAAGCCGGCGCCACCGAGGACGGTTGCGCCGGCGAGCACGCCGGCGGCGGTGAGGGTGCGGATTCGGGGCATGGGGGTACCTCCGTTGGCTCGTGGTTGACATTGCGAACACATTACGAATCCATGACGGTGAACGCAACACTTCTCCTGCTTCGCCCAAGTTGCCGGCGCCGCGTAGCGTCCGGCCCGTGATGGATCCCGAGCTCCGCGCCGCCGCCGAGGCCGCCCGCGGCTTCATGCCCCCGGACGAGGGCCTGGCACTCCACGAGGCCGCGGCATCGGTGGACGTGGACGGCCCGTTCCTCGAGGTGGGCAGCTACTGCGGCAAGTCCGGCGTGTACCTCGGCGCCGCGGCGGCGATCCGGGGAACGGTGCTCTTCGCCGTCGATCACCACCGGGGCTCCGAGGAGAACCAACCCGGGTGGGAGTTCCACGAGCCCGATCTCGTCGACCCTGACGTGGGCCGCATCGACACGCTGCCCCGGTTCAGGCGCACGGTCTTCGACGCCGGCCTCGAGGCCCACGTGGTCGCGGTGGTCGGCGACTCGCCGACGGTCGCCCGGCACTGGTCGACCCCGCTGGCGTTCCTGTTCATCGACGGCGGCCACGGCCGGGAGCCGGCCCACGCCGACTTCGACCGGTGGGTGCCCCACGTCCGCGTCGGCGGCACGCTGGCCATCCACGACGTCTTCCCCGACCCGGCCGACGGTGGTCAGCCCCCCTACGAGCTGTACCTGCGGTCCCTCGCCGGCGGCTTCGATCACATCGCCACCACCGGCTCGCTCCGGGTCCTGCGCCGCACCACCTGACGTCGAGCCCGGTTCTGGGGTACCCGGGGCAACACAGGGTGTCGCGTCCGTTACCCCAGAACGGGGAGGTCAGCGGCTGCGGTCGTAGAGCTCCTGGGACGCGGCGAGCAGCTCCGCCAGCCGCACGTCGTCCTCGGTCTGCAGCACCTCGGCCCAGTGGGCGTGGCCGCCCGGGTCCGGCGAGCGGCGCAGGATCCGCTGGTACAGGGCCTCGACCCGATCGCGGCGGGACTCGACGGACGCGTAGAAGCCGGCGGCGACGTCGCGGTGCGACACGCCTCGGCGAAGCACCGACTCCCAGTGGGCGAGGCCGGCCGCGTCGGTGCCACGACCGAGGATCTCGGCGTAGAGGGCGCGGACGAAGGCGCGGTCCGTGCCTCCGGCGCGCCGGTGGAACTCGGGCGACCCGTACAGCTCGGCACCGATGTCGGCGATGCGGCGGCCGCTGAGCACGACCCCGTGCCAGTGGGCCCGGCCGCCCGGATCGGACTCACGGCCGAGCGCCTTGCGGTAGAGCGCGTCGATCTCGACCCCCACCCACTCCGGACTGCTGGCCAGGGACCGGGTCAGCTCCGACCGCGGCGCGCCGCCGGCCAACCGCAGCGTCCACGTCGACGACTCGTCCGCCGTCGCGGGACGATCGAGGAAGGTGCGGTGGAGCACGTCGACGTAGGCCGCGTCGCGGCGGGCGCGGGCCGGGTCCACGACGGTGCTGGCCGCCGGGCGTGGCCCGCACGCCGCACGCGTGCCGGAGGCGAGCAGCTCGGCGTAGGCCTGCCGGCCTCGGGCCGTGTGGTGGACGCCGTCGGCCTGGTGCCACTCGGGACGGGCGGCAGCGACGGCGCTCCAGTCCACCGCGCCCACCGCGGTGCCGGCGAGCGCCGCGCGGATGCCGTCGACGGTGGCGGCGGCTTCGGCATCCGGTGTGGTGCGGCCGTCGGGGTGGCGGTCCGCGGCGGGCAGGACCCACGTCGCGCAGCGGTGCGAGCGCAGCGCCTGGACCGCGGCCGCCGCGTCGGCGCGGTCGGCGGCGCTCCAGCCGCCGGGGGTGTTGTTGGTGCCGCTGGCCAGCACCACGATCGGCGGATCGGGGTGCTCCCGGAGCTGCTGCACCGCCCAGGCGATGTCGGTGCCGCCGAACGCGGCCACGCCCACGTCCGGGTAGCCCACTGCGGCCATCGCCGCTCGGATCTCACCGGTGGCGTCCGCCGTCAGCGAGTCGCCGACCACGAGCACGTCGACCGTGGTCGCGGCAGCCGGATCCGGGACCCCGGTCAGCGCCACGCCCGCGACGCCCACGGCCAGCGCGGCGCGGAGGAGGGCCGTGCGCCAGGGGGTCGGGGGAGCCATGCCCCCTCATCGGCCGCGCTGCTCGGCGTGCACAGGTGCCGGTGCACCCGCGGCCGTGGTGCAGGTGCACCACCGCTCGACCGTTCTGGGGTACCCGGCGCAACACGAGGTGTCGCGTCCGGTGCTCCAGAACGGGTCTTGCCCTGGGTCAGAGGGTGTCGGGGGTGTGCTCGGGGAGCACGGGCAGCACGTCGTCGTGATCGACGAAGAGCGATGCGCCCGACGTGGCCCCGTGCAGGGCCTCGGCGGCGAGCAGCACGGCGGCCGCCGAGTACGTGGAGGTCTCGTCCGCGGGGAAGTGGACCTCCTGTGGGTAGACGATGCCGGTCCAGTAGCGGCCGTCGTCCAGTCGCTGGCTCTGCGCATGGGCGAACAGCTCGAGCGCCCGGTCCCGCATGCCGACGGCCAGGTAGGCCAGCGCGCACTCGCAGGTCTCCGCGGTGGTGATCCAGGGGCGATCCGACACGCAACGGATGCCCTTGTCCTCCTTGGCGAAGGTCTCGTAGCGGTCCTCGAGGTGGCTCCGGCCCCGCTCGCCGGTGACGGCGCCGGCGAGGACCGGGTAGTACCAGTCCATCGCCCAGCGGTGCTTGGGGGCGAAGGCGTCGGGCACGTTCGCCACCACGTGGGTGAGGGCGGCGGCCGAGCGCTCCCAGTCGGCGCGCTCGCGGCCGACCTCGCGGGCGATCCCGATGGCGGCCCGCAGGGAGTGGCAGATCGACGACGACCCGGTGAGCAGCGCGAAGGTCCAGGGGGAGCCGTCGGCGTGGCGGGCCCACAGGATCTCGCCTCGGGGCGTCTGCAGGTCGAGCACGAAGTCGATGGCCCGCTCGATGGTCGGCCACATCGACTCCAGGAAGCCGGCGTCCTTGTGGCGCAGGAAGTGGTGCCAGACGCCGCAGGCCAGGTAGGCGCAGACGTTTGCGTCGAGCTTGTCCTGCTCCACCGAGATCTGCCCGGCGTCGTCGGAGACGTAGTACTGGTGCCAAGCGCCGTCGGGGCGCTGCAGCCCGACGAGCCACTCGTAGGCCCGCTCGGACTCGGCTCGCAGGCCGCCGATGTCGAGGGCCATGGCCGCCTCGACGTGGTTCCACGCATCGGCGTGGCCGCCGGGGAACCAGGGGATCATGCCGGATGGCAGCTGCCACTCGGCGATGGCCTCGGCCGTCGCCCGGGACTCCTCGGCGGTGAGCAGGCCCTCGACCTCCGGCAGGGGGAGCTGGGCCGGTGCGTCGGTGGTCATGCGGCCGCCCTGGCCGACCGCTCACCCCGCCCGGTCACCTCGTCGGACTCGGGCTTGCGGGCGTAGACGATGAGGCTCTTGCCGAGCACCGGGTTCAGCACCTTGTCGGCCACCCGGGTGACGAGCGGGCGCTCGACGATGTCCCAGGTGAGCAGCTTCAGGTACGCCTTCACCAGGGGGTGGTCGTCGCTGTGCTGGGGGTCGATGGCGCAGCGCAGCCACCAGTACGGCGAGTGCAGCGAGTGGGCGTGGTGGGCGTCCCCGGGCTTGAGGCCTGCGTCGCGCAGCTTCCGGCGCAGCTCGTTCTCGGTGTAGATCCGCACGTGGCCGCCGGGGACGTGGGGGGCGTGGTACTCCTCCGACAGCGCCCAGCAGATCTTCTCCGGGAACCACGCAGGGATGGTCACCGCGATGGTGCCGCCGGGCTTGAGCACCCGGTGCAGCTCGGCGATGGCGCCCTCGTCGTCGGGGATGTGCTCGAGCACCTCGGCGGCGATGATGCGGTCGAAGGTGTCGTCGGAGAACGGGAGGTACACGCCATCCCCCTGCGTGGTGGCGATGGCGTCGGTGGAGGCGATCTCGCCGGTCTCCACCATCGCCGACGACAGGGTCCGGGCCTGGGCCAGCTCGCCGGTGTCGTAGTCGCACAGCACGACGCGGGCGCCGCGCCGCAGCGTCTCGAACGCGTGGCGCCCGGGGCCGCTGCCGAGGTCGAGGACGAGCTCGCCGGGCTGCAGCCCGAGGCGCTGGTAGTCCACGGTGAGCATCAGTGCACGCCTCCGCGCTGGCGCGGGATCTGGCCGAGGCGCATGCGGTACTGGGCGACGGTGCGCTCCGCGGTGTGGCGCCAGCTCCAGTTCGCCTTCACCCGCTCGCGGCCGGCGAGGCCGATGGCGCGGGAGCCCTCGGGATCCTCGAGCGCGGCCCTGATGCGCACGGCGAGCGCCTCGCTGTCGCCGGGGGGCACGAGCATGGCGGTCTCCCCGTCGGGCCCGACGACCTCGGGCACGGCGCCGCCGGTGGTGGCCACCAGCGGGCAGCCGCACGCCATGGCCTCGATGGCCGGCAGGGAGAAGCCCTCGTAGAGCGACGGCACGACGGCCAGCTCGGCCTCGGAGTACAGCTCGATGATGCGGCGCTCGGGGACGCCGGTGACGAACTCGACGTGGCCGCGCAGGCCGAGCCGGTCGATGGTCTGGCTGGACGGGCCGCCGGGCTTCTCCTTGCCGATGACGACGAGGTGCAGGTCGTCGCGCTCGGTGCGGAGCTTGGCCAGCGCCTCGAGCAGGTACTTGAGGCCCTTCATCGTCACGTCCGCGCTGGCGGTGGTGACCAGCCGGCCCGTGATGCGCTCGACGTCGGGCAGCGGCTTGAACACGTCGGGGTCCACGCCCACCGGCACGATGGCCATCCGGTCGGGGTCGACCTGGTGGTCGGCCACGATGTCCTTGAAGGAGTTCTCCGACACGGTGACGACCCGCTGCAACCGGCGGGCGACCTGGGTCTGCATGTGGGTGAAGGAGTACCAGCGGCCGAGGCTCCAGCGCTTGCGCCAGTTCGGCGCGTGCTCGAGCTCGAGGCGGCGGTCGACGGTGATGGGGTGGTGGATGGTGGCCAGCACCGGCAGGCCCATGGCCTCGATGGCGAGGAGGCCGTAGCCGAGGGTCTGGTTGTCGTGGACGATGTCGAAGTCGTCCTTGCGGTCCTTCAGGTGGTCCCAGGCCCGGAGCGAGAACGCGAGCGGTTCGGGGAACTGGCCGGCGGAGAAGCTGAGGACCTCCACCAGGTCCTTCCAGTTCTTGATCTCCCAGAAGCCGGGGGTGCGGGCCGGGAAGTGCTCGTTGTAGATGTCCAGGCTCGGCAGCTCCACCAGCGTGACGCCCTCGGGCACCTCGGGGTAGGGCTGGCCGCCGAGGATCTCGACGGAGTGGCCGAGGTCGGTGAGGGCCTTGGCGAGCTGGCGGATGTAGACGCCCTGGCCGCCGACGTGGGGCTTGCCCCGGTACGCCAGCAGGGCGATGCGGAGGGGACCGTGCTCGGAGCCGGCGTCCTCGGTGGTTCCGTCGGCGCGCATAGCGGACAATCGTCGCCGTTCGTTGACTGGTCGGTCAAGCGAGGACCGGGCGTCTGTGCGGGGTCCGCACGGGTTTCAGCCCGGCGCGGACCACGCCCACGTCGTGCGGTGGACCAGGGGCTCGTCGGGGGTGACGATGGACAGGTCCTGCTCGGAGTTGTGGGCGTCCGGCGGGGCGGACTGAGGCTCGACGCAGAGCGCGCCGACGGGCTCGTCGAACACGACGACGTGCTCGCAGTCGGATTCGACGTACAGGTCCAGCACGCCGGGCCAGTGCAGCTCGACCGGCCCGATGAGGGCGGTGAAGCAGTCGTCCCAGGGACCGGTCGTCGGCGTGACGAGCGTGCCGTCGGGGATGCCGGTGTCGTCGCGCCGCCACATGCGCTCGGCCGGCAGCACGATCTCCGCGTCGGCGCCGCCGACGTTGCGCCGGAACCACGGGTGCCAACCGACGGTGGCCGGCATCGCATCGGCGGTGGTCTCGACCCGCAACGTCAGGGTCAGCGACGTGGGGGTGAGCTCCACCTCCTGCTCGGCGTGCCCGGCCCAGGGCCAGTCAGGACCGAGGTCGCAGCGGAGCGTGCCGGGACCGGTGTGCTCCCAGGGCTGCACGTGGGTGGTGCCGTGGATGGCGTGCGGGGGGTGGTTGCGGGGCAGCGTCACCGCACGCCCCTCGAAGGAGAAGCGACCGTCGCGGATGCGACCGGCGAACGGGGCGAGCGGGAAGCAGCCCCACGACGTCGGGTCGTCGCTGCGGCCCATCGCGTCGATGAGCAGCTCGTTCCCGCCGACGACGAGCGATGACAGCCGGCCGCCGTGCTCGTGGTCGATGGTGACGCTCGCGCCACCGGCCTCCAGGGTCTCCATCGCCCCAGTCTCTCGGATCTGGCAGCGGCCACGGAACACGCCGTACCGTCCGCCGCGATGCGAGCACTGGTGCAGCGGGTCTCGGAGGCGAGCGTCACCGTCGACGGTGAGGTGGTGGGTGCCATCGGCCCGGGCCTGTGCGTGCTCGTCGGCGTCACCCACGACGACGGCCCCGACCAGGCCCGCAAGCTGGCGACCAAGCTGGCCAAGCTCCGCGTGCTCGACGACGAGGCCGGCGTCATGAACCGGTCCGTGCTCGACGAGGGAGGCGAGGTGCTCGTCGTCAGCCAGTTCACGCTCTACGGCAGCACCGCCAAGGGCAACCGGCCGTCGTGGATCGATGCGGCCCGGCCCGAGCACGCCGAACCGCTCATCGACGAGGTCGTGGCCGCGCTGCGGGAGCACGGCCTCACCGTGGCCACCGGACGCTTCCGGACCGAGATGGCCGTCGCCCTGGTCAACGATGGTCCGGTGACGGTCCTGCTGGAGGCCTGAGCCAGCCCCGGCGGTCGGCGAGCCAGCCCGCGGCCAGCGACAGCACGGCGAGGGCCAGGGCCGGCAGGTCGCCCCAGCGCACGTAGAGCGTCTCGCCGTCGCGGAGCTCGACCGTGTCGTAGAGGATCGCCCGCTCGGACACGCCGGTGCGCTGCAGCACGTCGCCGTCGGGGGTGACCACGGCGCTGAACCCGGTGGGTGCGGCCTGCAGCACCCACCGGCCGGTCTCGATCGCACGCATGCGGCTGTTGGCGACCTGCTGGGTCTGGACCTGCGTGCCCTCGTAGCTGGCGCCGTTGGTCGGGTTCAGCAGCACCTGGCCGCCGCTCCCGATGGCGTCGCGGCCGCGCTCGCCGAAGAAGATCTCCCACGAGATGGACACGCCGAGCGGTCCGGCCGGGGTGTCGACGACGGCGGGGGTCTGCCCGATGAGCGCGTCGCGGCGGGGCAGGACGTCCCCGGCGATGGGGTCGAGCAGGCTGCGGAGGGGCACCCACTCGCCGAACGGCACCCGCTCGACCTTCTCGTAGCGGTCGACCTCCTCGCCCGAGGGGTCGTAGGCCACGGCCCAGTTCCGGAAGGCATCGTCGCCCTCGTCCTCGATCACGCCGGCGACGAAGGTGGCGTCGGCCTCCCGGGCGAGCTCCTGGAGCTGGGTCTCGGCGACGCTGCCGCGCAGGCGCACGACGTCGACGACGTCCTCGGGCCAGACCAGCAGGTCGAGGTCGCGGTCGGGGTCCAGCTCGGCGGAGGCGGCCAGGTGCCGCTCGAGCACGATGCCGGGCTCGGTGGTGGCGGCTCGCGTGCCCTGGGGCCCGCCGCCCTGGACCACCGCGACCTCGAGGCGCTCGCCGGTCGGCTCCCCGTCGGGCGCGACGAGGGCCATGCCGAAGGTGAGCGCCACGACGGCGGCGAGCACGGCCGCCGCGGACCACCGGCGCTTCCACGCCGCGGCGAGCGCGAACCCGGCCGCGAGGGTGATGCCGACGAGGAGCAGCGCGCCGCCGATGCGCAGGACCGGCGCCAGCGGGCCGGCGACCTGGCCGACGGCGAGGTTCGACAGCGGCACGCCGCCGAAGGGCCACCGCCAGCGCACCCACTCGAGCAGGATGATCGCCCCGGGCAGGGCGAGCAGCCGGGCCGGTCCCCGGGGGGCCAGCAACGTGGCGGTGGCGAGGAACCCGGCGAAGACCCCGCTGGCGATGACGTAGCCGGGCAGCGTGAGGTCCCGCATCCAGAGCAGCGTCGGGAAGAGCAGCGCCGCCCACACGATCCACGCTCGGCCGAGGCGCTGCACCGGACGCAGCGCCGGGTCGTCGAGGACGTGGTCGAGCAGCGCCACGCCTGCGAAGGCGAGGATCCAGAACCCCCAGGGTGGGGTGGCGGCGGCCAGGCACAGGCCGGCGAGCAGCGCGACCAGCAGGGGTGGGGGACGGCGCATGGCGGCGGCGAGTCTGGCACCGCCTCCCGAGGCCGCTGCAGTCGGTCCGGGGTCCGACCGGAGCACTGCCAGTTCGGGAGAAGCGGAGCTGGCGGTGGTGGTGTCGCGGCTCAGGATCCTGCTGGCGCCCGGATCTGGTGGGTGTCGGTGATCTGCACCTGCTGGGTCTCGGCCCGCATGGTGAAGTGCCCGACGATGCGCTGGCGCGCCGAGCCGCGGGGGTGGCAGGCGAACAGCGTCGCCGTGTGGGCGTGCGTCTGGTCCACGATGTGCACGTCTTCGGGCCCGACGATGTCGAGGCGGTCGAGCTCGTAGACGTGCCGGGTGCCGTCGGTCATGGTGAAGATCAGCTCGTCGCCCGGCTGGAGGGCCTGCAGGTCCCAGAACGGGCGGGTGTAGGTGGTGCGGTGGCCGGCGACCACCACGTTGCCGAGCTCGCCGGGCATCGCCGTGCCCGGCCAGTGGCTCGGCCCCCGGTTGATGGCGGTGAGGCTGACGCCCTCGAAGAGCGGCTGGCTCAGGCCGATGGCGGGGATCTCCAGCATCCCGTGGCGGATCTCGGGCTCGGGGGCGTAGGGGTCCGCCGGTGGGTTCTCCGGCACCGGCAGCGGGACGGTGGCGTCGACCTCGGGGGTGACCGGCGCGGTGCTGAGGGAGATGCCGGCCAGGGGGTCGAGGTCGGCCTCGACGGCCGGTTCGGCGGCGGCAGCCAGGGCGACCGCAGCGGCTGCGACGTCGCCACGGGACTCGACCTCGGCGTCGGCGCTGCGGTCGAAGACGCCGCTGAGCACAGCGGCATTGGCCGCGAGGAGCACGAGGACGGCGACGACCACGGCCCGGGCGCGACCGGAGCGGAGCCGGCTGCGGTGCTCGTGCGCGGGTCCCTCGGCCATCGGGTCCAGTGAACCACGGATCCGGGCGATCCGGACAGGTTGACGGGGATCGGTGGCGCTCAGCCGAGCAGGTGGCGGGCAGCGGTGCGCCCGCTGCGGATGCAGGCGGGGACGCCGATGCCGTCGTAGGACATGCCGGCCACGGCGATCGGGCCGGCCGCGTCGAGCGCAGCCCGCACCTGGGCGGTGCGGTCGAGGTGGCCCGGCCGGTACTGCGGGAACGACCGGGCCCAGCGTCCGACCCGGACCCCGACCGTGGGCACCGGGACGCCGAGGAGCCGTTCGAGGTCGGCGAGGGCGACGGCGGTGAGGTCCTCGTTGCTGTGCGTGCTCCAGTCGACCGGATCGCCGTCGTGGCCGAGCGAGATCCGGAACACCACGTTGCGGCCGTCGTCCCAGTGCTCCCACTTCGACGAGCCGAACGAGCACGCCGTGATCGACAGCCCGGCGTCCCGGGCCACCACGACCCCGCTCCCGTCGAGGGGGTGGTCGACCGCGTCGGACCGGGCGACGACGGTGACCATCACCACGGAAGCGAACTCGGTGGCCCGGAGCACGGAGGCGGCATCGGGGGCGAGACCGGCGACCAGGGTGCCGGCCACGTCGGCGGGGGTGGCGACCACCACGCCGGCGAAGTCGCCGTCTCCGACGTGCACGCCGTCGGGGCTGGCGGTCAGCGGCGGGGTGCGCGTGCCGAAGCGGATCTCGGACCGCAGGTGGTCGGCCAGCTGTCGGGGGAGCGAGGCCATGCCCTCGGCCGGTGCGGCGAACACGGGCGCATCGCTCGGCGCCGTTCGGGCCTTCACCTCGGCCGCGGCGCGGATCAGTGAGCCGCCCCGGGTGGCGCACGCCCAGATCTGCGGTGCGCACGCCTGCACGGACAATCCGTCCGCCTCGCCGCCGTTGATGCCGCCGAGCAGGGGCTCCACCAGGTGGTCGCAGACCTCGTCGCCGAGGCGGGAGCGGACGAGCTCGCCCACGGACACGTCGTCGGTGAGCGGTGGCGCGTCGCTGTCGAGGTCCTCGGCGGCCCGCGCCACGCCTTCGGGCGACAGCAGTCCGCTGGAGGCGAGCTCCTCGAGGTCCGTGGGCAGGCCGAGCAGCTGGGCCTTCGGCAGCGGGTTGAGCCGTTCCTCGGACCACACCCACGCCTGGCTCGTGGCCGGGTGCACGAGCTCGTCGATGCCGATCTCGGCGCACAGCTCGAGGGCGTCCGGCACCCGGGCGAGGAACGCGTCGGCGCCGTCCTCCAGCGGGAAGGCGAGGCCGCGCACCCGGGAGCGCTTCAGCTTGCCGCCGATCTCCCGTGCCGCTTCGAACACCACGACGTCGTGCCCGGCGCGCTCGAGCTCCCACGCCGCCGAGAGGCCGGCGATGCCGGCACCGATGACGGCGTAGCGGGCCATCAGGCCGTCGCGCCGTCGGCTCGGCCGTGCTCGTGGACGTGGTCGACCACGCGGGCGAGGATGTCGGGGTCGGTGTTCGGGAGCACGCCATGGCCGAGGTTGAACACGTGGCCGGGTCGCCCGCCGTTGCGGGCGAGCACGTCGTCGACGGCGTCGCGGGTGGCGTCCCAGCCGGCGAAGGTGACGGCCGGGTCGAGGTTGCCCTGCACGGCTTTCCCCGGCACCCGGGTGCGGGCCACGTCGAGGGGCACCCGCCAGTCGATGCCGACCACGTCGGCGCCGGCGTCGCCCATGAGCCCGAGGATCTCCCCGGTGCCCACCCCGAAGTGGATGCGGGGCACGTCGAGGTCGGCGATGGCGTCGAACACCTTGCGGGAGTGGGGGAGGACGTGGCGCTCGTAGACGGGCGGGCTCAGCGCGCCGGCCCAGGAGTCGAACAGCTGGACCGCGCTGGCGCCGGCCGTGATCTGGTCGCGCAGGGAGGCGATGGCGATGTCGGCGAGGCGGTCGAGCAGCGCGGCGAACAGCTCGGGCTCGGCGAACATCATCCGCTTGGTGTGCTCGTAGGTGCGGCTGGGCCGACCCTCGATCAGGTAGCTGGCGACGGTGAAGGGGGCGCCGGCGAAGCCGATGAGGGGTCGGTCGCCGAGCTCGTCGACGAGTATCCGGACCGTCTCGGCGATGTAGGGCGAGTGCTCCTCGGGCACGAGGACCGGCAGGCGCTCCAGGTCCTCCTCGGTCCGGAACGGCTGCTCGGCCACCGGTCCGACACCGGCGACGATGTCGATGCCGAAGCCGATGGCCCGGGCCGGCACGACGATGTCGCTGTAGAAGATGGCGGCGTCCACGCCGTAGCGGCGCACGGGCTGCATCGTCAGCTCGGCGGCGAGCTCGGGCTGCTCGACGGCATCGAGGATGGAGACGTCGCCCTTGAGCTGGTTGTACTCGGGCAGCGACCGCCCGGCCTGGCGCATGAACCACACCGGCACGTGCTCGGCGGGCAGGCCCCGGCAGGCCTGCAGGAAGGGGTGGTCGGGGCGCGGCGCCATGGCCCGAACCTACCGATCACCCTTTCGGAACTGGCAGTGCTGCTGTTGCGTCGGTCAGCGCCCTGGGTCCTCGCCGATCTCGACGAGTGCGTCGCGCAGCGCAACGCGCAGCCGCCGGGCGATGGACGGCGAGAGGTGGGCGGCGAGGCCGGCACCGGCCCGGCCGATCTCCTCGACGGTGAGCACCACGCGCGGCTCGGCGTCGTCGTAGTCGTCGCTGATCGCAACACCCCACGACACGGGCTGCAGATCGGCGTCCTCCCAGCCCGGTGGCATGTCCTCGGCCGAGAACGGGTGGTCGTCGATGGAGCGCCGCATCGGTCGAGCATGCCGGTGCAACACCAGCACTGCCAGTTCCGTCGGGGGGTGCGGCGGGATCGCGTCCAGAACTGCGGGGGATAGCGTCCGACGGGTGCCCGAGACGAACCCGACGAGCCCGCCCACGCCCCGTCGCGATCCGGTGACCAGGGAACGTCACGGCCGCACCGCTGTCGACGAGTACGCCTGGATGCGAGACGACGAGCGCACCGACGCCGACGTCCTCGCCCACCTCGAGGCCGAGAACGTCCACACCGCCGCCGTCCTCGAGCCCACGAAGGATCTGCAGGAGGCGATCTTCACCGAGATCAAGGGCCGGGTGCAGGAGACCGACCTGTCGGTGCCGACCCGGCGCGGGTCGTGGTGGTACTACAGCCGGACCATCGAGGGGCAGCAGTACCCGGTGCACTGCCGCCTGGCCGCCGGCGACGAGACCGACCCGCCCGATCCGGACGATCCGGCGGTCGTCGACGCCGAGCAGGTGCTGCTCGACCAGAACGCCGAGGCGGCCACCGACCAGACGCTGGACTACTTCTCCCTCGGCGTGTTCGACCTGTCGCCCGACGGCGGCACGCTCGCCTGGGCCGCGGACCGCAACGGCTCCGAGCGGCACCTGCTCCGCTTCCGGGACCTGTCGACCGGCGAGGACCGGCGGCTGCCCGACGGCTCCTTCGACGAGGTGCCTGGCGTGTACTACTCCACCGCGTGGTCGGCCGACGGGGGCATGTTCTTCTACACCCGTCCCGACGAGGCGACCCGCCCGCACGAGGTGTGGCGCCACCGACTCGGCACCCCGGCCACGGAGGACGTGCTGGTCCACCGCGAGGACGACGAGCGCTTTTTCTGCCAGATCAGCGAGACCAAGGACCGGCAGTGGCTGGTGCTGGAGATGGGCTCCAAGATCACCAGCGAGGTGCGGGTCGGTCCCACGGTCGACCCGGCCGAGCCCTTCCACGTGCTCGTGCCCCGCCGGCAGGGCATCGAGGCCGAGGTCGAGCACGTCGGGGGCACCTTCTTCCTCCTCACCAACGACGACGCCCTCGACTTCCGGGTCGCGTCCACGTCGTCGGACGAGCGGGACCTGCAGGCCGGCCCCGATCCGTCCTCGTGGGTGGACGTCGTCCCGCACACGCCGGGCGTGCGCCTCGAGGGTGTCGACGTCCTGCGCGACCACCTGCTGGTGGAGGAGCGCACCGAGGCCACCACCCGCATCCGGGTGCGCCGCCTGTCGAGCGGCGAGGAGTTCCTGCTCGACCAGGCCGAGGAGGTTTCGGCCGTGTCGCTCGGGTCGAACCCCGACATGGACTGGCCCCAGCTCCGCCACACCTACACCTCGCTGGTGACGCCGCCCACCGTGATCGACGTGGACCTCGAAGCCGGCACGCGCACCGTGCGCAAGGTGCAGCCGGTGCTCGGCGGCTACGACCCCGAGCAGTACGTGTCCCGGCGGCTGTGGGCCACGGCCGGGGACGGCACGCAGGTGCCGATCAGCCTCGTGCACCGGCGCGACCGCCAGCCGGGTGGCCCGGTCCTGCTGTACGGCTACGGCTCCTACGAGATCTCCATCGACCCGGGGTTCTCGATCTCTCGGCTGTCGCTGCTCGACCGCGGGTGGGCCTTCGCCATCGGCCACATCCGCGGCGGTGGGGAGATGGGCCGCCGCTGGTACCTCGAGGGCAAGCTCGAGGCCAAGGCCAACACCTTCGACGACCTGGTGGCGTGCGGGCAGGCGCTGCTCGACGACGGCGTGGCCGGCACGGGCGACGACGGCAGGCCGCGCGTCGCGATCCGGGGCGGGTCGGCGGGCGGGCTGCTCGTCGGCGCCGCGCTGAACCGGGCGCCGGAGCAGTGGGCGGCGGTGGTGGCCGAGGTCCCCTTCGTCGACGCGCTCAACACCATCCTCGACCCGACCCTGCCGCTCACGGTCATCGAGTGGGAGGAGTGGGGGAACCCGGTGGACTCACCGGAGATCTTCGACGTGATGGCCGCGTACTCGCCCTACGAGAACGTGCCCGAGGTCGCCCTGCCACCCGTGCTGGCCACCGGCGGCCTGCACGACCCGCGGGTCGGGTACTGGGAGCCGGCGAAGTGGGTCGCCCGGCTCCGCGACCGCGCCGAGGGAGGCCCGTTCCTGCTGAAGACCGAGCTGGGCGCCGGGCACGGCGGGCCGTCGGGGCGCTACGACGCCTGGCGGGACGAGGCGATGGTGCTGGCGTTCCTCGTCACGACGGTGGGGGAGGGCACCCTCGCGTCGGGGTAGCATGTTCGATCCCTCCGAACCAGCCTCGAAGGTGATCCTGCGCCGTTGAACGAGCATCCGGAACTGAACGCCGAGCAGGCCTACGTCGACCACGCGTACGACTGCCTGGAGACGGCGCGCGATCGGGCCACGCGGCTGCGATCGATGGTCGAGGTGGGCAAGGGCGGCACCGAGCAGGCCCGCTGGGAGCGGGAGATGATCGAGGGCAGCATCGCGACGCGGCTGACCCAGCTCGACCTGGGTGACAGCTCGCTCGTCTTCGGCCGCCTCGACACCGACGCCGACCACGGCGAGGATGCCTTCTACATCGGGCGCATGTCGGTGGCCGACGACGAGCAGGAGCCCGTGGTCGTCGACTGGCGGGCGCCCATCTCGGAGGCCTTCTACCGGGCCACGGGGCGCCAGCCCATGGGCCTGGCCCGTCGCCGCCACTTCACCGCCCGGGGTCGCACCCTGCTCAACCTCGAAGACGAGCTGTTCGGCGAGGCCGTCCACGGGGACCACGGCGGCATCCGCCTGGCCGATGACGACCGCATCCAGGGCCACGGTGCCCTCATCCGGGCCCTCGAGACCACCCGCACCGGTCGGCTCGGCGACATCGTCGCCACCATCCAGGGCGAGCAGGACGAGATCATCCGCTCGGAGCTCTCCGGCGTGCTCGTCGTGCAGGGCGGCCCCGGCACCGGCAAGACCGTCGTGGCCCTGCACCGCGCCGCCTACCTCCTGTACACCCACCGCTTCCCCCTCGACGGCCAGGGCGTGCTGGTGCTCGGCCCCAACCGGCTGTTCCTCGGCTACATCGACCAGGTCCTGCCGTCGCTGGGCGAGGCCGGCGTGGAGCTGGCGGTGCTGGCCGACCTGGTCGATCGCGAGCGCATCGACGGCGAGGACCTCCCGCGGGTCGCGCGGGTCAAGGGCGATGCCCGCATGGCCCACGTGGTCCGCAAGGCCATCGCCGACCGCGAGCGCGAGCTGCGCGCCGACCTGCGCGTCGGCTTCGGCGCCCAGACCCTGGTGTGCACGGTGGACGACAGCGCCCGCATCGTGGCCGACGCCCACCGCCGCTACCACCGCCACAACGCCGGCCGGAAGCACGTCGAGCAGCGCCTGTTCGAGGTCCTGGCCGACTCGGCCCGCAACCCGGTGCGGGACGAGGACGTGCGCGACCAGCTGCGCCGCCACCCGGCGGTGGTCGCGGCCCTCGAGTGGATGTGGCCGGTGCTCACGCCGGCCGAGCTGCTGCACGACCTGTTCGGGTCCCGCGCTCTCATCGACCTGGCCAGCCGCAAGTGGCTCACGCCCGACGAGCAGGCCGAGCTGCACCGCCCCCGGACCTCCATCGACCAGGTCACCTTCACCTGGCAGGACGTGCCCCTGCTGGACGAGGCCCGGGAGCGCCTCGGTCCCCGCCGCAAGCGCAAGGGCCAGGACGACGAGATCCGCACGTACGGCCACATCGTCGTCGACGAGGCCCAGGACCTCTCGCCGATGCAGCTGCGCATGGTGGCCCGGCGGTCGCTGTCGGGCTCGCTGACCATCGTCGGCGACATCGCGCAGGCCACCGGCGCGTGGGCGCACGAGAGCTGGGAGGAGATCCTCGAGCACCTCCCCACCAAGCGGGGCACCCGGCAGGCCGAGCTCACGGTCGGCTACCGCATCCCGGCCAAGAACATGGAGATGGCGACGCGGGTCCTGCGGGTCGCCGCCCCGGAGCTCACCCCGCCGATCTCGGTCCGCGAAGGCGGAGATCCACCCGTGGTGAGCCGGGCCGACACCGGCGCGCTGCACCAGCTCGTCGCGGAGGTGACGAGGGCCGAGGCGGCCGAGGTCGACCCGGGCTCGCTCGCCGTCATCGTCCCGGCCACCTTCGTGGAGCAGGTGTCCGAGGCCCTCACCGCGGCCGGCATCGAGCACGGTCGGGCCACCCGCCAGGGCCTCCGCCAGCCGGTCACCATCGTGCCCGTGGGCATGGTGAAGGGCCTCGAGGTCGACGCGTCCGTCGTTGTCGAGCCGGCCGCCATCGTGGACGAGGAGGCCCAGGGACTGCGGGCCCTCTACGTGGCGCTCACCCGCGCCACCAAGCGCCTCGCCATCGTCCACGAGCGCCCGCTGCCCGACTTCCTCGCCGAGCCCGGCCCAGACCGCGACACGGTGCAGGCCAACGGCCACGACAGCCAGCTGCGGCTCGACCTTCCGGTCGAGGAGGCGGGCTGATGAGCGAGATCACCGCTCGGGGCATCACGGTCTCCTTCGACGGCACCGAGGTGCTGCACGGCGTCGACCTCGACGTCGCCGAGGGCAGCGTCGTGGCCCTGCTGGGCCCGTCGGGCTGCGGGAAGACCACGCTGCTGCGCTCCATCGCCGGCCTCGAGCGCCCCACCGGCGGCGAGGTCCGCATCGGCGACACGCTGGTCAGCGGCCCCGACACCCAGGTCCCGCCGGAGCGGCGCCGCATCGGCATGGTCTTCCAGGACTGGGCGCTGTTCCCGCATCTCACCGTGGCAGGCAACGTGTCCTTCGGCCTGCCCCGGGCCGAGCGAAAGGGGCCCCGCGTCGAGGCCGCGCTCGAGCTCGTCGGCCTCGAGGGCTTCGGCGACCGCATGCCGGGCACGCTCTCCGGCGGCCAGCAGCAGCGGGTGGCGCTCGCCCGGGCGCTGGCGCCCGAGCCCTCGGCGCTGCTCCTCGACGAACCGTTCTCCAACCTCGACACCACCCTGCGAGCCCGGGTCCGCACCGAGGTCCACGAGCTGCTGCACCGGGTCGGCATCACCACCGTGTTCGTCACCCACGACCAGGACGAGGCCTTCGTGCTCGGCGACGACGTGGCGGTGATGTCCGAAGGCGTCATCGTCCAGCAGGCACCGCCCCACGAGCTGTACGCGAACCCGGCCAGCGCATGGGTGGCGCACTTCGTCGGCGACGCCAACCTCGTCCCCGGGGTCGCCCGCCACGGTCGGGCCTCCACCGCCCTCGGCGACATCGACCTGCGCAGCGAGGTGGAGGGGTCCTGCGAGGTGCTGCTGCGGCCGGAGGACCTGATGCTCGACACGGCTGCGGACGGCGACGTCAGCAAGCCGGTGCGCGTCGAGCTGGTCGAGTACTACGGCCACGACACCGTGTACCTGGCGACCCTGGACGACGGCACCCGGGTGCGCGTGCGGGAGGTCTCCGTGCCGCGGTTCGACCGCGGCGACGTGGCCTCGATCCGCACGACCGGCCGCGCCGCGGTCGCGTTCACCGCCGGCTGATCGCCGGAACGCCGTGCACGTCGTCATCGGAGCAGGGCCCGCCGGGCTGGCCGCCGCGTGGCAGCTGCGGCGCGACGGCCACGAGGTGCGGGTGCTGGAGGCGTCGGACCACGTCGGCGGCATGGCCGGCGTCCGCGAGGTCGCCGGCGTCCGGGTCGACCTCGGCAGCCACCGCCTCCACCCGTCCACCCCGCCGTGGCTCCTCGACGAGCTCGGCCAGCTGGTGGAGCTGCAGGAGCGGCCCCGCAACGGCCGCATCCGCATGGGCGGGCGCTGGGTGCCGTTCCCGCTGACGCCGATGGGTCTGGTGCGCGGCCTCCCCGCCCGGGTCGCGGCGCGCGCCGCTCTGGACGCCGCGGTCGCGCCGCTGCGTCGACCGAAGGCCGACACCTACGCCGAGGTGGTCCGGGCCGGCCTCGGGCCGACGGTGTGGCGGCGCTTCCACGAGCCCTACGCCTGGAAGCTGTGGGACACCGACCCCGACCTGCTCGCCGGCGAGCTGGCCCGCCGCCGGGTGTCGGCATCATCCCCGGTGGACATCGCCCGGCGCCTCGCCCGCGGCGTGCGCTCGAGGCCCACGTTCCTGTACCCCCGGCGGGGGTTCGGCGCCATCGCTGAGGCCCTGGCCGCCCAGGTGCCCGTGGACACGGGTCGGCGGGTGAACCGCGTCATCGAGCACCACGACCGGGTCATCGTCGGGCTCTCCGACGGCCGGTTGGTGACGGCCAGCCACGTCCACGCCACCGTGCCCGCCTGGCGGGTCGCCTCCTGGCTCGGCCTGCACGAAGACCCCGTCGGCCCGCCGCCGGTGCGGGCGATGGTGCTCGTGTACCTGGTGCTCGACCGCCGGCCCTACACCCCCTTCGATGCCCACTACCTGCCCGACCGCAACGTGCTGCTCAGCCGCCTGTCGGAGCCGGCCAACTACCGCGACAGTGCCGAGGACCCCACCGATCGCACCGTGCTCTGCGCCGAGATCCCCTGCTGGCAAGGTGACGACGTGTGGTCCGCCGGAGACGACGCGCTCGGCGCCCGGGTGGCCGACGACCTCGTGCGGAGCGGTCTTCCCGACCCCCGCCACGTCGCCGTCCACGTGGAGCGCCTCCCGTCGGTGTACCCGGTCATGACCCCCCAGTCGCTCGGGGCCCTGGCCCGAGCCGAGCGCGCCCTCACGATGTCGACGCGGGTCACGGTGCTCGGCCGCCAGGGCCTGGCCACACCGGACAACACCCACCACGTGCTGGAGATGGGCGTGCGGTCGGCGCGCTGCGTCCGGCCGGACGGCACCTTCGACCACGCGGCCTGGGCCGAGGCGCGCGATGCGTTCCGGAGCTACGTCGTCGAGGATTGAGCGCCGGGCCCGAGGTCCGAGTGCAGCACGATCGGTGTCGGGTGCTCGGTGCCGTCGGGTCGGTGGACGACCAGTCGCTGGATGGTCCCCTCGTCCGAGATGTCGGTCACCGGTGTGAGCGTGCAGCGGTCGCCGTCGATCTCGACGAGCAGGAAGTGGCCCTCCGCAGCCCACCCTTCGGTGTGTGCGGCCTCGAACCCCTCGGGCCTGCCGTCCCGCACCTTCCCTCCGGCGCCGGTCACGACGTAGGTGATCCCGTGGTGGCGGCTGAGCTGGAAGTTGTGCTCGTGGCCGGCGAGCACGAGCCGCACGCCCGAGCGCTCGAAGAGCGGGACCAGCTCCTCGACCATGGGCTCGGTGTTTGGGTGGTGCGGTCCGGCGCAGAAGGCGGGGTGGTGGGAGAACGGGATCCGCCAGCGGGGGAACGGCTCGCCCTCGGTGTGGCCTTCGTCTCGGAAGATGTCCTCGAGGAACGACCGGTGTCGGGGGATCTGGAAGAACTGGTCGTGCTCGTCGTCGTCCGAGGCCAGCGTGGTGTCGATGGCGATGAGCTCGACGTCGGCTCCCACGTCGAAGCGGTAGTTGAGCCCGGGATCGACGCTGGCCCGCCCGACCTCTGCGCCCTCGGCGAAGCGCACGTCGGTGAACATGTTGTCGGCGAGCTGGTCGCGGTCGTCGGAGTGCTCGGTGTCGTCGGTGTCGTGGTTCCCGACGGACGGGTACACCGGGACCCTGTTGATGACGTGTCGGTACGGCTCGTAGAAGCTGAAGTACCAGTCGTCGTCGTGGCGGCCCGTCCCGGCGGCGGTGTCCTCGTCACCCAGGTAGACGTTGTCGCCCGTCGTCACCACGAGCTCGACGTCGTGGTGCTCGACCGCCCGCTCGAGTGCCGTGGCCAACCGGTGCTGGACTCCGCCCCGGCCCTCGGACGCGAGGATGCCGATGCCGTAGTCGCCGAGCACGGCGAAGCTCACGGGGGCACGATCCCGCACCGCCGGGAACGTGCGGAAGGTGTTGTCGTATCGGCGGCCACGGTCGACGAGGCGGAAGCCGCCCTCGTCCACCTCACAAGCACGTGTGGGTCCGGCCGCCCACTCGTCGCCGTCCACCAGGACCCGGTACCGGTAGCGCGTGCGCGGCTCGAGACCCCGGACCCAGGCGTGGTTGACATCGTCGACGGTGGCGGCGCCGGCCAGCTCCCCGGTCTCGAGGGACCGGACCTCGACCCGCGCCGCGCCGTAGGGCTTCGATCGAGCGCCGATGGTGTCGCGCCGCTCGATCTCCTCGATGTCGGCGAACGCCGGGTCCTCGACGATCGTCCAGTGACCGTCGGGGTCGTCGGGTGGGCGGAACCAGAACCCGCCCCAGGAGAACAGGGCGTCGTCGTGCGTCAGCCCGGCCAGGTGCAGGAACGGCTCGAAGTGCAGCTCGGGGTGCGTGGGGATCGGCATGGGTCCTCCGGGTGGTCCAGGAGCGACGTACCCATCCCGCACCGGCTCCACCCCGGTGATGCTGGTCCTGGCCGCGATCGGGTAGCAGGGAGTCGTGCTCGTCGACCGCCTCCCGGCCCGGACCGCAGGTCGGATGATGGTCGTGACCGCGGCGGTCGGCGTCGTCGTGGCGGTCGTCGGCACCGTCGTCGCCTGGCAGCTGGTGGGCCAGGTCGGAGGAGCCGTCGATGAGTCGCTGGCCATCACGGACGAGTCGGTGGCCACGATCGAGGACACGATCGTGGTGGCCGGCCAGGTCGTCGACGACGTCGGCGCCGCCCTCGGCGCCCTCGACGACGTCCTGGTCCAGCTCCGGGACGGCACCCGCGACGTCGAGCCCGTCCTCGGGGACGTCGAGGACCTCACCACCGACGTCCCCACCGCGCTCGGCGCCTTCCAGGACACCCTCGACCGGGTCGCCGGCGCGGCCGGTGAGGTCGACGCCATCCTCGTGCAGCTGGCTCGGCTGCCCCTCGCCCCGAGCTACGACCCGGAGACCACGCTCTCGGCCCAGCTCGACCAGCTCTCCGACGACCTCGACCCCGTCATCGACACCTTGGCCGCGTCAGGGCAGGACCTCTCGGCACTGCGCGCCACCACGTCAGAGCTGCGCGCCGAGCTCGGGGGCCTCACGTCCGACGTGCGGGCCCTCGTCACCCGCATGGACGAGAGCGCCGAGCTGATCGACCGCTACCAGGATCAGGCCGGCCGAGCGGGCGACCTCGTCGACGAAAGCCGCGGAGAGCTGGACGGGAGCGTCACCGCCATGCGGCTGCTGGTGGTGCTCGGCGGCCTGGTGTTCGCTGCCGGCCAGCTCGTCCCGCTGTGGGTCGGGTCCGGCCTGCTGTCGTCAGATCCGGCGCGTCGCCACGACTGACGCCGGCGCCGGCCGCGCGGTCGGTGCCGGCCACGCACGGCGGACACGCCACATCGTGGGCAGCACCCGACGCATGTAGGTGGGCAGGCGGACGAAGGAGCGCCCGACCTGGCGGTGCGCGTAGGTGATCGGCACCTCGACGTAGCGGAAGCCGCGACCGAGCAGGTCGAGCGTGAGCACCTGCGCGTAGTTGTAGTCGTGGGCCACCACGGTCGCCGCCGCGGCCTCGCCGGACAGGGCGCGGTACCCGGACTGGCCGTCGGTCAGCGGCACCCCCCGACGCCCGGCGGTGCTCGCCGAGGTGAGGGCCGTGAGGAAGCGGTTGCCCAGCTCCCGGTGCGGCTTCATGCGTCGTGCGCCACCGAGGAACCGGGACCCCACGACGTAGTCGGCGGCACCGGTGAGCACGGGGGCGACCAGGGTCTCCAGCTCGGCCGGGTCGTACTCGAGGTCGGCGTCGCAGAAGGCGACGGCGGCTGCGCCCTGCGAGGCGCCCCAGGCCAGACCGATCCCCACCGCGGCGCCGAGGCCCAGCCCCGGGGTGCGCACGACGTCCGCGCCGCAGGCCCGGGCCGCGTCGCCGGTGCCGTCGACCGACCCGTCGTCGACCACGAGGGTGCGCACCGGGTGGTCGCGGCCGGCGACGGTGACGGTGCGAGGCGCACGGGCGAGCACGTCGGCCACGGTGGCGACCTCGTCACGAGCGGGCAGGAACAGCACCACGGGAGCGCCAGGGACCGGCATTAGGCGGACTTTACACGCCAGGGTCGGCCTCCTAGCATCCCGGCATGCCCGCCCCCCGTTCCCGACTGACCCGTGCCTGGAAGGGCGTGGTCGCGTCGCTGTGCGCCGTGGCCCTCGTGGCGCCGGCCTGCTCCACCGACGAGGACCGGCTCACCATCTACAGCGGCCGGACCAGCGACCTGATCAAGCCGCTGCTGGACCAGTTCAGTGAGGACACGGGCACCAAGATCGACGTGCGCTACGGCGACTCGGCCGACCTCGCCCTGCTCATCGACGAGGAGGGCGACCGCAGCGAGGTCGACGTGTTCATCTCCCAGTCGCCCGGGGCCGTCGGGTTCCTGGACGAGCAGGGCACGCTCAGCGAGCTCGACCAGTCGCTGCTCGATCTGGTCGACGACGACTTCCACGCCGGCGACGGCGAGTGGATCGGTCTGTCCGGTCGGGTGCGGGTGCTCGTCTACAACACCGATCTCGTCGAGGAGTCCGAGCTGCCCGGATCCGTGCTCGACCTGACCGACGAGGAGTTCGTCGGCCGGGTGGCGGTGGCGCCGAACAACGGCTCCTTCCAGGACTTCGTCACGGCCATGCGCATCGAGCTGGGCGACGACGCGGCCACCGAGTGGCTTTCCGGCATGGTCGCCAACGACTCGCCGACCTACTCCAACAACACCGCCATCGTCGAGGCCGTCACCCGGGGCGAGGTCCCGATGGGCCTGGTCAACCACTACTACCTCGAGCGTGCGCTGGACGATGATCCCGACCTGCCGGCCGCGAACCACTTCTTCGACGAGGGCGACATGGGCTCGCTGCTCATCACCACAGCCACGGCGATCATGGCGGGCAGCGACCAGACCGAGGACGCGCGGTCCCTCGTCGAGTTCCTCCTGTCCGAGGAGGCCCAGCGCTACTTCAGCGAGGAGACCTTCGAGTACCCCCTCGCCCGGGACGTGCCCCAGGCCGAGTCGGTGCCCGCGCTGTCGACGATCAACACGACCACGATCGATCTGGACGGGCTGGGTGGCGGGCTGGCCCGCACCGCCGAGCTGATCCAGGACAGCGGCCTGGACCGCTAGTGCTCGGCACGATGCGCCGGCGCGCACCGGTCGCCCTCTCGGCGACATCGGTGCTCGTCGCGCTCGTGTTCGCCACGCCGCTGGCGTACCTGATCTCCCGCGTCGCCGTCGGGGACGTGCGCATGTCCTCGGTCGTGTCCGACGACCGGGTGCAGGACGCCCTGTGGCGCACCATCGTCCTCGCCTCGTTGGTGGCAGCGTCGGCTGCGGTGATCGGCACGGCGCTCGCCTGGCTGGTGGCCCGCTCCGACGTCCCGTACCGGCGGGTCTTCGCGGTGCTCGTGCCGCTGCCCCTGGTGTTCCCCTCCTTCGTGGGCGCGCTCGCGCTGCGGGCGTCGGTGTCGCCCGGCGGGCTGCTCGAGTCGGTGCTCGGGCCGTTCGGCGTCGACCGCCTCCCGCAGATCGACGGCCTGTTCGGCTCCTGGCTGGTGCTCACGCTGTTCACGTACCCCTACGTGCAGCTGCCTGTGGCGGCCCGCCTGCGCGCCCTCGGCCCCTCCATCGAGGAGTCGGCCCGGATGCTGGGTCGGCGGCCGCTCGCCGTGTTCTTCCAGGTGGTCCTGCCCCAGGCCCGAACCGCCATCGCCGCCGGCACGCTGCTCGTGTTCCTGTATGCCGTGTCGGACTTCGGCGCGGTCGACCTGCTCGGCTACCCAGCGCTCACCCGGGTCATCTACGCCAACCGGGTGCTGCGCCGCGACCTGGCGATGGCCCTGGGGCTGGTGCTCGCCATCGTCGCCCTCATCGTGACCATCGCCGAGCGGCGGGTGGGCCGCAACGCCGCGGTGGCGCAGGGGCTGCGCACGAAGCACTCGCTCACGGTGTCCCTCGGCCGGTGGCGCTGGCCGGTGTTCGGCCTCGCCGTCTTCTTCCTCCTGAACGCCATCGTCGCCCCGGTGGCCTCGCTCGTGCACTGGACCCGGCGGGGCATCACCTCGGGCTCGCTCGAGGTCGGCGACGCCGACCTCTGGACCCCCGTGCTCAACACGGCGGGCATCTCGATGGTGACCGCGCTCGTGGCGGTCGTCGTCGTACTGCCCCTGGCCTTCCTCGCCACCCGGTACCGCAGCCGGGTCGCCGGCCCCGCCCTCACGATGGTCGTGGCCGGCTTCGCGCTGCCCGGCATCGTCATCGCGCTGTCGATGGTGTTCCTGTCGCTGAACACCCCGGTGCTCGATGCCTTCTACCAGACCTTCCCGCTGCTGGTGCTGGCCTACGTCGTGCACTTCGGCGCCCAGTCGGTCCGGGCGGCCAGCGTCGCCGTCGGGTCCGTGCCCGGTCGGCTCGACGACGCCGCCCGCATGCTCGGCGCCCAGCGGTGGAGGCGTCTGCTGCGCATCGACGCGCCCCTGATGGCTCCGGGCCTGGCCGCCGGCGGCGGCCTCGTGCTGCTGTCGACCATGAAGGAGCTGCCGGCGACGCTGCTGCTCGCGCCCACCGGCTTCGAGACCCTCGCCACCCGGATCTGGTCGGCCACGGAGGAGAACGCGCTGGCCGAAGCCGGTCTCGCCGCGCTGGTCCTGCTGGTCGTGTCCGGCCTGCTCACCTGGGTGCTGGTCGTGCGACGCGCCGAGCTGCTCGACTGATCCCGTGGAGCTGCGCCGGCTGCTGGCGGCCGTGTTCGCCGTGGTCGCGCTGTGGGCGCTGCTCGGCTCCGGGGTGCGGGCCACCTACGGCGCCCGGGTCACCGCGGACGAGCCCCAGTACCTGCTGAGCGCGATCAGCCTGGTCGAGGACGGCGACCTCGACATCGCCGACGAGCTCGCGGTCGAGCGCTGGCGGGACTTCCACGACGCCCAGCTGCCCCGCCAGACCGAGCCCCGTCCAGACGGGTCCGAGCTCAGCCCCCACGACCCACTCCTGCCCGTGCTCCTCGCCCCCGGTGTGGCGGTCGCCCAGGTCGTCGCCGGCGACTGGCAGCACGCCGAGCTCGCCGGCGCGCGCGTGGTGCTGGCGCTGGTGGCCGGTGCCCTGGCCGCACTCCTGGTGCGGACCGCGGTCGCTCGCCTCGGGGTGCGCCGGTCCACCGCCGTCGTGGTCGTTGGCGCCTTCGCGCTGGCCGCCCCGTTGAGCACCTACGGCAATCAGCTGTATCCCGAGCTGGTCGCTGCGCTCGCGGTGGCCGTGGGGGCGGCAGCCCTCCTGGAACTGGCAGCGGCTGCGGAACACCGTCGTCGGTGGGGGTCGACCGTTGCGTGGGTCGGTGCGGTCGTGGCCCTGCCGTGGCTCGGCGTGAAGTACGCAGCCGTCGCGGCGGCGATCGCTGCGCTCGGCCTGGTCTTCGACCGCCGGCACCGGGTCGCCGCCCTGGTGGCGCTCGTCGTTGCCGGCGTCGCCTACCTGGTGGTGCACCAGCGGGTGTACGGGGGCTGGACCGTCTACGCGGCGGGCGACCACTTCGTCGACGGCGAGCTCACCGTCGTGGGCAACGACCCCGACCACCTCGGGCGGACCGTGCGCCTGGCCGGACTGCTCGTGGACCGCCACTTCGGCCTGCTCGTGTGGGCGCCCGCCTACCTGCTGGCTCTGCCGGCTGTCGGGGCGCTGCTCCGTCGCCGGGACCGCATCGCTGCGGTGCTGCTCGTCCCGCTCGCCGCCGGGTGGGCGACCGCCACCTGGGTGGCGCTGACCATGCACGGCTGGTGGTGGCCGGGCCGCCAGGTGGTCGTCGTCCTGCCGCTGGCCGTCCTGGCGGTGACGGTCTTCGTCGATCGGGAACGCCGCGCCGGCGCCCGGTGGGTCTGGCCTGTCCTCGTCGGCACGGGAGCGGTCGGGGTCACCACGTGGGCGTGGCTCGCGATCGAGGCCACGTTCGGCGGTCTGCGGCTGATCGTGGACTTCGACCGCACCACGAACCCGTGGGTGCAGGCCGCTCACCTCGTGCTGCCCGACCTGCGTGAGGGTGGCTGGGCGACGGATCTCGTGCTCTCGGTGTGGGCCGTGGTGCTGCTCGCCCTGGCCGCGTGGGGATGGCGTCGGGGCCGTTCCGGGAGGCGTGGCACGAGGCCGGCGTCCGCGTCGCGGCCCGGTTCTGGCCCGCCGTCCGCCGACTCCAGCCGAGGCGACACCGCCGGGTCACCCCCAGGGCACCGCTGACTCGAATGGCAACGTGTGGACGGATCAGAACCGGGGGGTCCGAATCGGTCCACACGTCGGCCGGCCGTCCCGGAGTGCCGGTTCATCAACCAGCCCGTGGAGGTCAGTGACCTCCGTCCCCTGCTCGAGCAGGTGCTCGACACCGAAGGGGCAGCGCAACTGCTGATCCGGTTCGGCTACGCCGACTACTCGCCCTACAGCTTGCGACGACCCGTCGATGACGTGATCGCTGCCCCGTGAACGACGAGACAGCAACGCCCGTCCCTCTCTGTCGTACGACACCTTGCGGCTGACCAAGCCGGGACCGATCCCGCCGGAAGAGCCGGCCCACGATGCGGCCCGGGGCTCGTTGCTGTCTGCGCGCTGTTCCGATCCCCGCCTACCGTTCGTCAGGACACCTGGTACGAGAAGACACACGGGATGTGGTCATGAGTGCTCGGGAGCGGTTCGTTCATCAGATGTTCGGCGAGGCGTGGAGCCGCGGCCGTACCGAACTCGTCCAGGAGCACATCGGCGATGTGACCTTTCACCACGGTGGCGACGGTCGGCGCACTGACGGCCACGAGCTGGCGTCCGTGATCGAACGGTGGCGCGATGGATTCCCGGACCTGCAGTTCGTGATCGAGGACCTCGTCGAGGGCAACGATCGCATTGCCGTGCGTGCCCGCCTGCGCGGGACTCACCTGGGACCGTGGAGAGGCATCGCGCCCACGGAACGCACGATCGACATCGATGTGATGATGTTCTTCGTCTGGAAGGACGACCGTCTCGCAGAGATCTGGGAGGTCGATGACGCCCAGCGCAGAGACCGCCAGTTGGGCCTTGTGTGAACGCCGCCGGTCGGCGCGCTCGTTCCAGCTGGTCTCAGCTGGCGCTGACGAGGATCCGCTCGCTGGCGAAGGCGCCGATGCCGACGGTGTGGCCGTCGATCTCGACGGTGGTGGTGCCGTCGGGGGACATGGCCGTGACGGTGCCGGCGGTGCCCGGGGTGACCATCGCATCCTCGAGGAAGTCGAGCAGGCCGGGGGTGAACTCGAGCTCTTCGGGGATGCGGTCGACCACGAAGGTCGAGCCGACGGCCACGCTGGCGAGCGGGGTCGTGTCCGGCTCGGCGTAGCGGGAACCGGGGATCGGGTTGCCGTGGGGGCAGGTGGTGGGGGAGCCGAGCACGGCGTCCATGGCCTCCTCGACCTCGGTGGACATCACGTGCTCCCACCGGCCGGCCTCCTGGTGGGCGACCGCCCAGGAGAGCCCGAGGATGTCGGTGATGAAGCGCTCGGCCAGGCGGTGGCGGCGCACCACGCGCTCGGCCAGGCGCTGGCCGGCGTCGGTGAGGGAGATCTTGCCGCCGTCGGTGGCCACCAGGCCCTCGTCGGCGAGCTTGCGGATCATCTCCGAGACCGCCGGTCGGGAGACGTCGAGGCGCTCGGCGATGCGGGCCTGGATGACGGCGATGTCGTCCTCGGCGAGCTCCCAGATCGCCTCGCAGTACTCCTCGAACGCCGGATGCCACTCGGGGGTGGTGTACTCGGCCATCCTGAGATCCTAGGGCCCTGCGGCCCTCATCGGACTCCGCACCGTGACACGATGCAGCCGTGCATCAGGGACGGCTGCCGGTGACCTTCGAGGACGTGCGCGCCGCGCACGCTGCCATCGCCGGTGCCGTCGTCCGCACCCCGATGGCCCGGTCGCACACCCTGTCGGCCATCACCGGGGCTGACGTGTGGGTGAAGTTCGAGAACCTGCAGTACACGGCGTCCTTCAAGGAGCGCGGTGCCCGGAACCGGCTCCTGCGCCTCGAACCCGGGCAGTCCGACGCCGGCGTCGTGGCCATGTCGGCCGGCAACCACGCCCAGGCCGTCGCCCACCACGCCACCCTGCTCGGCATCCGCTCGACCATCGTGATGCCGGAGGGCACGCCGGCCAACAAGATCTCGGCCACCGAGGACAACGGCGCCACGGTCGTGGTGGCCGGCACCAACCTCGACGAGGCCAAGGACATCGCGATGCAGATCGTCGCCGAGGAGGGTGCCACCTTCATCGCCCCCTACGACGACCCCGCCATCATCGCCGGCCAGGGCACCTGCGGCATCGAGCTCATCGAGGACGGGCCGGACCTCGACGCGCTCCTCGTCCCGGTCGGTGGCGGCGGACTCTTCTCGGGGATCTGCGTGGCGGCCCGGACCCTGGCCCCACGGATCGAGCTCATCGGCGTGCAGTCCGAGCTGCACCCGGCGATGGTCCTCGCCACCGGCCGCACCGCCGCACCGCCGGACCTCACCTGGGGCCCCACCATCGCCGAGGGCATCGCGGTGAAGACGCCGGGCCGGCTCACCACCGAGATCATCACCGCCCTCGCCGACGACGTCGTGACGGTGCCCGAGCGCCTCATCGAGGAGGCGGTGATCTGGTTCCTCGAGATCGAGAAGATGGTCAGCGAGGGCGCCGGCGCCGCGCCGCTCGCCGCCCTGCTCGACGATCCGGACCGCTTCGCCGGCCGCACGGTGGGGCTCGTCCTCTCGGGTGCGAACATCGACCTGCGGCTGCTGTCGGCGGTCATCATGCGCGGCCTGGCCCGCACCGGTCGCCTGTGCCGGGTGGTGATCGAGGTGCCCGACAGCCCGGGCGCGCTCGGCGAGCTCACCGCGGCCGTCGGTCGGGCCGGGGGGAACATCGTCGACCTGTGGCACCACCGCGAGTTCGGTGTGCACTCCGCCCGCGTCACCGAGATCGAGCTGCTCGTCGAGACCCGCGACGGCGAGAGTGCCGAGCAGCTGAAGGAGTCCCTGAGCGGGCAGGGCTACATCGTCGACGACGTGCCGCGCCGTGCTGCGGTCCGCACGCCGTCGCCGGATCCACGAACGGGTCCGTGATCCACACCACGACCAGGAGGACCACCACGTGAACGGTGCAGAACTGCTGCTGCAGACAGCCGTCGAGCAGGGCGTCGACGTCTGCTTCGCCAACCCCGGCACGACCGAGATGGAGCTGGTCGGCGCGCTCGACCAGGTGCCCGGCATGCGGGGCGTGCTCGGCCTGTTCGAAGGCGTCGTCACCGGCGCGGCCGACGGCTACGGGCGGGTCACCGGTCGACCGGCCCTGACGCTGCTGCACCTCGGCCCGGGCTTCGCCAACGGCATCGCCAACCTCCACAACGCCCGCCGGGCGCACACGCCGGTGGTGAACCTCATCGGCGACCACGCCTCCTGGCACCTGTCCGCCGATGCGCCGCTCACGAGCGACATCGAGTCGCTGGCGTCGCCGGTGTCGTTGCACGTCGAGCGGGTCACCGGGCCCGGTCACACCGGCAGCGCCATGCTGGAGGCCATCGCGGCGGCCATCGGTCCGCCGTCGGGTGTGGCGACGCTCATCGTCCCGCAGGACGCCGCATGGGGCGCCGCCGACCTCCACGACGTGGGCCTCCCGCCCGAGGTCGAGCCGCCCGTCGACGGCGACGCCGTGGGTGCCGCGGCCACCAAGCTCCGCAGCGGTGACGGCGTCGCCATCCTCCTCGGCGGCGTGGTGCGCCGAGCCGAGCTCGAGGCCGCCCACCGCATCGCCGAGGACACCGGGGCCAAGGTCTGGGTCGACACCTTCCCCGCCGTGCTCGAGCAGGGCCGCGGCCTGCCCCGCTTCGACGCCATCCCCTACTTCCCCGAGCAAGCCATCGACGCGCTCGCCGGCATCCGCACGCTCGTGTGCGCCGGCACCCGGGCACCCGTCGCCTTCTTCGGCTACCAGTCGCTCGGCCGCAGCGACCTGCTCGACAAGGGCTGCGACGTGCTCGAGCTGTGCCCACCCGGCTCCCGCGGGCACCTCGGCCTCGACGCCCTCGTCGATGCGCTCGAGTGCCCGGCCGCCAAGGTCACGGACCTGGACGCGCCCGAGGTGCCCGGCGGCAACCTCGACATGATCACCATGGGTCAGGTCGTCGGGGCCCTGCAGCCCGAGGGTGCCATCGTCGTCAACGAGGCGGCCACCTCCGGACTCGGCTGGGCCATCACCGCCGGCAGCGCGCCTCCGCACGAGTCGTTCTCCCTGACGGGCGGCGCCATCGGCCAGGGCCTCCCCTGCGCCGTGGGTGCCGCGGTCGCCGCGCCCGATCGGAAGGTGATCGCGCTGCAGGCCGACGGCTCGGGCCTGTACACGGTGCAGTCGCTGTGGACCATGGCCCGTGAGGGCCTCGACGTCACCGTGGTCGTGTGCGCCAACCGCGCCTACCGGATCCTGCAGATGGAGCTCCACCGCACGGGCAACGACGACCCCGGTCCGCAGGCTCGCGCCCTCACCGACCTCGGGTCGCCGGCGCTCGACTGGGTGTCGCTGGCCAAGGGGTTCGGCGTGGAGGCGATGCAGGCAACGACCATCGAGGAGCTGCGCGCCGGCCTCGAGCGCGGACTCGCCACCGAGGGCCCCTTCCTGGTCGAGGCGCTCATCTAGTCCTGCCCATAGGGTCGGCGGGATGCGCATCGGCATCAACGGCTCGTCCCTCCTCGCCCGTCCCGACGTCGGCACCATCACCACCGACATCGTCACGGCCGAGGCCGAGGGGTTCACGTCCTACTGGCTGGCCCAGACCGGCATGGCCGACGCGCTCGGCGTGCTGTCGGCGGCCGGTCCGGCGACGAACGTGATCGAGCTCGGCACCGCGGTCGTGCCCACCTGGCTGCAGCACCCCATGGCGCTCGCGGCCAGCGCGCTGACCACCCAGGCCAACACCCACGGGCGGCTCGTGCTCGGCATCGGGCTGTCCCACCAGCCCGCCGTCGAGCACCGGTGGCACATGACGTGGGAGAAGCCGATCCGCCACATGCTCGACTACCTCGAGGTCCTCGTGCCGGCCCTGCACGGCGAGACGGTGCAGCACCACGGCGAGGTCTGGAGCCTCACGGCCGACGCCCCCATGCCCCGTCCCACGGAGCAGCCGCCCAAGGTCATGCTCGCCGCGCTCGGCGACCAGATGCTGCGCATCGCCGGTGCCCGCACCGACGGCACGATCCTGTGGTGCGTGGGGCCGCGCACGGTCGAGACCCACATCGCCCCCCGCATCAACGAGGCCGCGGCCGATGCGGACCGACCCACGCCCTCGATCGTCTGCAGCATCCCGTGCTGGGTCACCGACGACCCCGACTCGGCCCGGGCCTTCATCGGCAAGGTGCTGGCCGCCTACGCCGAGCTCCCGTCCTACCGGGCCATGCTCGACATCGAGGGCATCCACGGCTTGGAGGACCTCTCCTTCGTCGGCAGCGAGCAGCAGGTGCGCGACGGCATCGCCCGTGTCGCCGAGGCCGGTGCCACGGACTTCACCGCCGTGGTGATGGGCGCGAACCCGGACGAGACCGCAGCCACACGGGCGGTGCTCGCCGCCGCAGCCGCTGCCGGTTGACGGCGCGTGCCCATCGTGATCGAAGACGTGCCGGCGGGTCTACGGTGACCCACTCGTGACACCGATCATCGTGGCCGAGGGGCTCGAGCGCCGCTTCGGCGACCTCGTCGCCGTCGACGGCGTGGACCTCTCCATCGAGGCGGGCGAGGTGTTCGGCTTCCTCGGCCCGAACGGCGCCGGCAAGTCCACCACCGTGCGCATGCTCACCACCCTGCTGAAGCCGACCGCCGGTCACGCCAGCGTCGCCGGGTTCGACGTGGTGCGCCAGGCGGGCGACGTCCGCCGCGCCATCGGCGTCGCCCTCCAGGACGCCGCCATCGACCCGCTCATGACCGGCTCCGAGCTGGTGCACCTGCAGGCGGTGCTGCACGGCATCCCGACCAAGGTCGCCGACCAGCGCGGCAAGGACCTGCTCGAGCGGGTGGGACTCACCGCGGCCTCCGATCGTCGGGTGGGGACCTACTCGGGCGGCATGCGGCGCCGGCTCGACCTGGCCCTGTCGCTGGTGCACGAGCCCGAGGTGCTCTTCCTCGACGAGCCGACCACCGGCCTCGACCCGATGAGCCGCCTCGCGCTGTGGGAGGAGGTCCGGTACCTGAACCGGGAGCGCGGCACCACCGTGCTGCTCACGACGCAGTACCTGGAGGAGGCCGACCAGCTCGCCCGCCGCATCGCCATCATCGACCACGGCCGCATCGTCAAGAAGGGCGATCCGAGGGCGCTGAAGGACGAGGTCGGTTCGCCGACGCTGATGATCGAGGTGGAGGGCGATCCGGCCCCGGCCCTCGCCCGCCTCGTGCGCTTCGGCGAGCAACGGCCGTGCGAGCCCGGCATGATCGCCATCGGCCTGGAGGGCGGTGCCCAGCAGCTCACCGCCGTCGTGCGCGAGCTCGACGAGGCCGGCGTGGCGGTGCGCCACATGGAGCTCAACGCCCCGACCCTCGACGACGTGTTCGCCGAGGCCACCGGTCGCCGCCTCGAAGGCGCGGACGAGCCGGCACCGACGTGACCGCCACCGTCGCCGCCGACGTGGTGGTGAACCGGCCCAGCCCGGTGCGCCAGTCGCTGCTGCTGTCGCGGCGAGCGGTGTTCGCCGTGCTCCGCCAGCCCCAGGTGCTGGTGCCGTCGATCTTCTTCCCGCTGTTCTTCGCCGCGCTCAACGCAGCGGCGTTCGACCGCATCACGTCCGAGCAGCCGGTGTTCGCCGCGCAGTTCGACTCCTTCCTCGACTTCCTGCTGCCGGCCACCGTCCTGCAGGGGGTCCTGTTCGGCTCCACCCAGGCCGGCACCGAGATGGCCAACGACATCGAGAACGGGTTCTTCGACCGGCTCCTCGCGTCGCCCGTGTCGCGCACCTCGATCCTCGTCGGCCGCCTCGCCGGCGGCGCGGTGCTCGGTGCGGTGCAGGCGCTGTTCTTCACCGCCGTGCTCGTCCTGTTCGGCGCCCGGATCGACGGCGGGGTCGGTGCGGTCGCGGTCCTGGTCGTGTGCGCCGCCCTCCTCGGCGTGGGCATCGGCGGCTTCGGCGTGATGCTCGGCATCCGCACCGGGTCCTCCGAGGCGGTGCAGGGGGCGTTCCCGCTCATCTTCGTGCTGATGTTCACCTCGTCCGCGTTCTTCCCGCGCGAGCTGATGACCGGCTGGTACCGCACCGTGGCGACCTACAACCCGATCTCCTGGATCCTCGAGGCGCTCCGCGACCTCATCAGCATCGGGTGGTCGTTCCAGGACGCCGCTGTGGCCATCGCCGTCTCGGCTGCTGTCGCGGTGCTCGCCATCGCACTCTCGCTGCGTGCCCTCCGTCGCCGGCTGGCGGTGGCGGCATGACCGCCGTCGACGCCCGGGTCGACCTCGGCACCACCCGTCACGGGTCCGGTGCCATCGTTCGCGAGATGGTGGCCCGGAACCTGCGGGGCATCCGGCGCCAGCCCGCCACCTTCGTGCCGACGCTGATCATGCCGGTCTTCTTCGTGATCACCTTCTCGGGCGCCTACGGCTTCGCCGGGCGGGCCTTCGGCAACGGCAACGCCATGTCCTGGTACGCCCCGATGGCCATCATCCAGGGCGCGTCGTTCGCCGGGATGACGATGGGCCTGTCGACGGCCCGGGACTTCGAGTCCGGGTTCTTCGACCGGTTCCTGCTCGCCCCGATGAGCCGCGCCACGCTCCTCGGTGGGGCCATCGCCGCCGCCCTCGTACGCGCCCTGGTCACCACCCTGGTCGTGCTCGTCGTGGCCATGATCGGCGGAGTCGCGATCCCCGGCGGCGCGCTCGGCATCGCCACGCTGGTCCTGTCCGCCCTCGGCATCGCCGTCGTCGCGGCGCTCTGGGCCCTCGGCCTCGTCTACCGGGTGCAGAACACCAACGTCGGGCCCTTGATCCAGGTGGGCATCTTCATGGCCATCTTCCTGTCGACCGCGCAGGTGCCGATCTCGGCCATGAGCGGTTGGCTGCCCGGCGTGGCCCGCATCAACCCGATGACCAACGTGCTGCGGCTGGCCCGGGCCGGCTTCGTGCCCGACCAGCTGAACCCGCCCGCCGGCTTCGGGGTCGGCTGGAGCGAGATGTGGCCGGGCCTGCTTGCCCTCGGTGGGACCATCGCGGTCCTCACCGTCTTCGTCCTCCGGGGCATGCGCCGCCTTACGCCCTGACGCCGGGGCATCGCTCGGTTGAGACGACCGAACCGGGCCGCGGGACACGCCTTCGAGGCGTGTGGAGCGGCCCAGAACGAGAGGGCGACGATCAGAGGGAGCGGGCGGTCTCGCTGACGTCGAGGGGCACATGGGTCTCTCGCTCGGAGACCTCCCACAGCTGGTCGATGCGCTCCTCCAGATCCCAGCGACGGAGCACCGGGCGCACGACGGCGGGCCCGAAGCTGGCGAAGGCCGGCGCGTAGAGCTGCCCGCCCTTCGCCTTCGGGTCGGTGGCCGCCCGCAGCTGCATGCGTGTGCCGGCCTCGGGCGACATGCCGAGGACGTCGGTGATCCGGTCGGACGCGGCGCCGAGGACGCCGGCCCCGCCCTCGCGGTGGGTGCGGCTCTGCAGGTCGGTGTTCGTGAGGCCGGGGTGGGCGAGGAGGCTGGCCAGGTCCACGCCGGCCCGCTCGGCCTGCCGCTGGAGCCCGAGGCCGAAGAAGTAGTTGGCCAGCTTGGCCTGGCCGTAGGCCCGCCACGGGTCGTACCGACCGGCGAGGTGGGGGTTCGACGGATCGACCGGTCCGCCGGTGAAGCGGGCCACGCTCGTGACGGTGACGACCCGCGGGCGGCGATCCGCGCCTGCGGAGCGGAGCAGGGGAGCGAGCAGGCCGGCGGTGAAGGTCCAGTGGCCGAGGTGGTTGACGCCGAGCTGCATCTCGTAGCCGTCGGCCGTCTTGCGCTCCGGCATCGCCATCACGCCGGCGTTGTTCACCAGGAGGTCGACCACCGGGTGCGCCTCCGCGATCGTCGCGGCTGCGTCCTTCACCGACGCTTGGTCGCCGAGGTCGAGGCGCACGATCTCGAGCGAGGCATCGGATGCGTGGCTGCGGATCTCGCGCTCGGCGGCTGCCGCCTTGGCCTGGTCGCGCACCGCCATCACCACGTGCGCGCCCTTGGCGGCCAGCGCCTTGGCCGTCTCGAGCCCGAGCCCACCGTTGGCGCCGGTGACCACGGCGGTGCGGCCGGTCTGGTCGGGGATGTCGTCGGCGGTCCAGGACATCGTGCTCCTCAGGGTCGTGCGGCGCGGCGGCCCCGCGTGGCGAGCCACAGCGCCGCGGCGCCGGAGAGCGCAGCGGCGAGGGCCAGACCCAAGGGTGCCCCACCGCCGGTGGCCGGCAACGTCGGGGCGGCGGCTTGCGCCGGAGCGGTCGCGGTCGATGGTGCCGCCGTGGTCGTCGGCTCCGTCGTGGGTGGGGCCGGTTGCACCGGGGCCGAACCCGCAGCCGGCCACACGCCGTCGGCCAGGCGCACGGCGTGGAAGCCCGAGTGGCCGTCGGAGTACCAGATCTCGTCGCGCTCGGGGACGAAGGTCGGGCTGGCCATGGCGTAGCTGCCGGCCGTCGGCGCGTTCGGGTCCGACGGGGCGTTGTAGTAGGCGATCTCGACCGGGTTGGCCGGGTCCACGATGCTGAAGACGCGCAGGCCCGACAGGATCATCGAGCAGGCGACGATGGTCGGGTCCACGCGGGTCGGGACGTTGCAGTAGTGGGCGGCGTAGCCCTGGATCGGGCTCGAGCTCCCCGGGTCGGCGGACTGCTGCTCGAAGTGCTCGGGCTGGTGGACCTCCAGGCGCAGGTTGGAGATCACCTGCGGGCGGGTCTCGTCGGCGATGTCGATGATGCGGGCGGCGCCGACCGCGTCCTGCGCACCGAACTCGTCGATCTCGACGACGTAGGGGTGGCCGTCGATCGTGATCGGGATGGCGTTCTGCGGGATGCTCATCGACTCCCACGACAGGCGGCTGACCTCCCGGATCACGGGGTCGGGCTCGCGGGCCTGGACCTCGGAGACGTCCAGGATGACCAACCCATCGAGGGAGGCCACGTAGGCGCGGGTGCCGTCGGCGCTGAGCGAGAGGCCGTGGCTGTTGATGCGGTAGCTGGTGAGCGGCACCGGCAGGGTCGGGTCGGACAGGTCGACGGGTACGAGCGTCTGGGTGGCCGGCGACGCCGAGTAGAAGGTCATGCCGTCCGGCGCGAAGCCGCTCTCGTGGCCGAGGATCCCGGCCGGCGACGACGACAGCAGCTTCGGGGACCGGCAGTCCTCGGTGAGGTCGTACACGTCGAGGATGCCGACGTTGAACGCCGGGTTCCCCAGGGTCGCCACGAGCAGGCCGCGCTCCTGGTTGACCAGCAGCGACTCGTGGGGCGACAGCATCGCCGGCGTCACGAGCGACGCCGTCTTCACCGGGTTCGCCGGGTCGGACATGTCGAGCACGTTCGTGCCGATGCCGCCGTCGAAGAGGTCGGTGCCGAGCAGCAGGGTGGAGTCGTAGTAGGCGCACTCCCGACCGCTGGCGTCGACGTAGCGCTCGACCTTGAACCCACCGACGGTCCCGTCGACGGCATCCCCGCCGAAGGTGCCGATGCGCTCGGCGTTGCACCAGAAGCCGCGCTCGGCTCGCCCGGAGGCGTGGTCCTCGGGCGTCACCCGGCCCTGGATGTCGGTCTCGGCCGCGTCGTCGGGGCCGCACTCGACCTGCGGGGTCGGGAGCAGCGCCGGCTCGGCGAGCGGCGCGGCGGTGGCGGCCGAGACGGCGAGGAAGGTCGAGCAGATCGAGACCAGGCCGAGCACGGCGACGAGCGGTCGGTCCTGGCGTCGCACCCATGGGACGTTACGCGGCGTACGGGGCGAATGTCCGATCCGCCGCAGTCCGGCCGTCACGCCACGCCGATACCGTTCCTCCGATGCCTGGGGCGCCCGTGCTCGACCAGTTCTCGCCGGCGGTGCGAGCGTGGTTCGAGACGTCGTTCCCGGAGCCGACACCGCCGCAGGTGGCGGGCTGGCCCACCATCGCCTCGGGTGCGCACACGCTGATCCTGGCGCCGACCGGGTCGGGCAAGACGCTGTCCGCGTTCCTGTGGGCGATCGACCGGCTCACGTCCACGCCGCCGCCGGAGGAGCGCACGCACCGGACCCGCGTCGTCTACCTGTCGCCGCTGCGGGCGCTGGCGGTCGACGTGGAGAAGAACCTGCGAGCGCCGATCCAGGGCATCCGCCTCGCCGCCGAGCGCCTGGGGGTGCTGTACCACGAGCCCACGGTCGGGATGCGCACCGGTGACACGCCTGCCGACGAGCGCCGCAAGCTCATCCGCAACCCGCCCGACATCCTGATCACCACCCCCGAGTCGCTCTACCTGATGCTCACCTCGCAGGCCCGGGAGACCCTGCAGGGGGTGGAGGCCGTCATCGTCGACGAGATCCACGCGGTGGCCAAGACCAAGCGCGGGTCCCACCTGTCGGTGACGATGGAGCGCCTGGTCGAGGTCACCGACCGGCCCGACGGGCCCCAGCGCATCGGGCTCTCCGCCACCCAGCGCCCGCTGGAGGAGATCGCCGAGTTCCTCGGCGGGCGAGACGACGCCGGCTCGTGGCGCCGGGTCGACATCGTCGATGCCGGCGTGCGCAAGGAGCTCGACATCGAGGTCATCGTCCCGGTCGAGGACATGGGCGACCTCGGCAAGGTCATCGAGGAGCCGATCAGCGGCCCGGCGTCGCTGGGTCCGGTGCGACGCAGCATCTGGCCGTCCATGCACCCGCGCCTGCTGGAGCTGGTGCAGGAGAACCGCTCCACCCTCATCTTCGTGAACGCGCGCCGCCTCGCCGAGCGCCTGGCCACGCGGCTCAACGAGCTGGCTCACGACGAGGAGGACACCGGCGACGCCCAGCTCGGCGTCGGCCACGTGGACGATGGCAGCGACGTCCCCGAGCTGGTGAAGGCCCACCACGGCTCGATCTCGCGTGAGCGGCGGCTCCAGATTGAGGACGAGCTCAAGTCCGGGAAGCTGAAGGGCCTGGTGGCCACGTCGTCGCTCGAGCTCGGCATCGACATGGGCGCGGTCGACCTCGTCGTGCAGGTCGAGTCGCCGGGCAGCGTCTCGTCGGGACTCCAGCGCATCGGCCGGGCCGGGCACCGGGTCGGCGAACCGAGCCGGGGCAAGCTGTTCCCCAAGCACCGCGCCGACCTGGTCGAGGCCGCCGTCGTGGTGAAGCGGATGCAGGACGGTCTCATCGAGCGCACCCGCTACCCCCGCAACCCCCTCGACGTGCTGTGTCAGCAGATCGTGGCCATGTGCGCCCTCGACGAGTGGCAGGTCGACGACCTCGCTCGCATCCTGCGCCGCAGCGCCAGCTTCTCGACCCTCGGTGACGAGGTCTTCCACGCCTGCCTCGACCTGCTCGCCGGGCGCTACCCGTCGGAGGAGTTCAGCGAGCTCCGGCCGCGCATCGTGTGGGACCGCACCGCTCCTGGCGGCGGCGGTGGCGTCGTCCGCGGGCGGGCCGGCGCGCAGCGCCTCGCGGTCACGAACCCGGGCACCATCCCCGACCGCGGGCTGTTCGGCGTGTTCCTGCCCGACGGGACCCGGGTCGGCGAGCTCGACGAGGAGATGGTGTACGAGTCCCGGGCCGGGGAGACGTTCCTGCTCGGCGCGTCGACGTGGCGCATCGAGGAGATCACCTTCGAGCGGGTCATCGTCACGCCCGCCCCGGGCCTGCCCGGGAAGATGCCGTTCTGGCACGGCGAGGGGCCTGGTCGCCCGCTGGAGCTCGGGCAGGGCATCGGCCAGTTCGTGCGCGAGCTGCGCGACCGCGGCACCACGCCTGACCCGGTGAAGACGCTCCGGGAGGACCACGGCCTCGACGAGCTCGCCGCGCTGAACCTGGTGTCGTACCTGGACGAGCAGGCTGAGGCCACCGGTGTCGTCCCCGATGATCGCACCATCGTGGTCGAGCGCTTCCGGGACGAGATCGGCGACTGGCGCGTCTGCGTGCTGTCGCCGTTCGGCGCCCAGGTGCACGCTCCGTGGGCCATGGCTCTGCAGCAGACGCTGGGGGAGCGGTGGGGCGTCGACGTGGAGATGATCTGGTCCGACGACGGCATCGTGCTGCGGCTGCCCGAGGCGGTGGAGGAGCTGCCCGTCGAGGACCTCGCCATCCCGCCCGACGAGATCCGCGACATCGTCCTCGGCCAGCTGCCGAACACGGCGATGTTCGCGTCCCGCTTCCGCGAGTGCGCCGGCCGCGCCCTGCTCCTGCCGCGCCGCCGGCCGGACCGGCGCCAGCCGCTGTGGCAGCAGCGCCAGCGCGCCGCCGACCTGCTCAAGGTGGCGGCCAAGTACCCGACGTTCCCGATCCTGCTCGAGACCACGCGCGAGTGCGTGAACGACGTGTTCGACCTGCCCGCACTCGAAGAGGTCCTCCGGGACATCCGAAACCGCCGCGTGCGGGTCGTGCCGGTGGAGACCAGCCAGGCATCGCCGATGGCGCAGTCGCTGCTGTTCGGCTGGATCGCCGTCTACATGTACGAGGGCGACACGCCGCTGGCCGAGCGTCGGGCCGCAGCGCTGGCCCTCGACCGGGACCTGCTCCGGGAGCTGCTCGGTTCCGAGGAGCTGCGCGAGCTCATCGACCCCGAGGTGCTGGCCGACCTCGAGCTCGAGCTGCAGCGACTGGTCGAGGGCCGCCGCGCCCGCGACGCCGACGAGGTCCACGACCTGCTGCGACTGCTCGGCCCGCTCACCCTGGAGGAGATCGACATCCGGTGCGAGGGCGACGCGTCGGCGCTCGTCTCGGCATTGGCTTCCGATCGTCGGGCCTACGTCGCATCGGTCGCCGGCGAGGACCGCTGGGCGATCACCGAGGACGCCGGCCGCCTCCGTGACGCACTCGGCGTCGCGGTGCCGGTCGGGCTGCCGGCGGCGTTCACCGACCCGGTCGACGACCCGATGGCCGACCTCGTCGCCCGCTACGCCCGGACCCACACGCCGTTCACGGTGAGCTCGCTGGCGGCGCGCTACGGCGTCAGCGTCGAGCGGGTGCTGCCGTCGCTCGAGCGGCTCGAAGCCGACGGGCGCGTGCTGCGCGGCGAGTTCCGTCCCGACGGCCACGACCGCGAGTGGACCGACCCCGACGTGCTGCGCACCCTGCGCCGCCGCTCGCTCGCGGCGCTGCGCAAGGAGGTCGAACCGGTCGAGTCCGACGCGCTCGGCCGCTTCCTGCCGGCCTGGCACGACATCGGGCGGGAGCGGCGGGGTGTCGACGCGCTGATCGACGTGGTGTCCCAGCTGCAGGGAGCGCCGATCCCCGCCTCCGTGCTGGAGTCCGACATCATCCCCGCCCGCCTGCCGGAGTACGAGCCGTTCCAGCTCGACCAGCTGTGCGCCGCCGGCGAGGTCGTGTGGGTCGGCAGCGGCAGCCTCGGCGCCAAGGACGGCCGGATCCGCCTCCTGTTCCGCGACCACGCGCCGCTGCTCGTCCCGACGCTCGACCCGGCCCCGGACGGCGACGCCCACCGGGCGATCCTCGACCACCTCGACCAGCGCGGCGCCAGCTTCTGGACCGACATCGTCGCCGCCTGCCAGCAAGCCGGCGCGCCCTACGACGAGGCGACCGTGCTCGCGGCGCTGTGGGACCTGGTGTGGGCCGGCTACGTCACCAACGACGGCCTCGGTCCGCTGCGCTCGTTCCTCGGCGGCGCATCCCGGCGCGGCGCGACGAGCAAGGGCCGGGCACGGCCCCGTCCCGGTCGGCTCGCCCGGCTCGGGCCGGCTGCCGGCGCCGGCCGCTGGTCGCTGGTCGCCCCGCTGCTCCAGCCGACGCCGACGCCCACCGAGGCCGCCCACGCCAAGGCCCGCCAGCTGCTCGAGCGATACGGCGTGCTCACCCGCGAGGCGGCGCTGGGCGAGGGCAGCGAGGGCGGCTTCGCCGGCGTGTACCCGGTGCTCAAGGCGCTGGAGGAGCGAGGCGAGGTCCGACGGGGCTACTTCGTGTCCGGCCTCGGCGCCGCCCAGTTCGCCATGGGCGGTGCGGTCGATCGGTTGCGCGCCTCACGCTCGGTCGACCGGGACGAGACCGGTCAGGGGCTCGTGCTCGCCGCCACCGATCCGGCCCAGCCCTACGGCGCTGCACTCCCGTGGCCCGAGTCGGCCGGCCGACCGGCCCGCCAGGCCGGCGCCCACGTCGTGCTGGTCGACGGCGAGCTGGTGGCGTTCCTCGAGCGGGGCGGGCACTCGCTGTCGACCTTCGCCACCACGGTCGAGCACCCGGACTGGGCCGAGCTGCTCAAGGGCCTCGTCCGCCGAGGGCGGTACCGCAGCCTGGAGATCCGCAAGGTCGACGGCGAGCCGGTCCGGGAGTCCCCGGTGCGCGAGGTGCTGGAGGCCGCCGGCTACAAGGACGGCTACAAGGGCCTCGTCCACCGCCCCGAATCTGGCAGCGGAGGCGGAACGCCCCGTCGGTGAGGGCGAGGCACTGGCCGCGGCAGTGTTCCGTAGCCGCTGCCAGATTCCTCGGAGGTGCCGAACAGGAGGCGGGTCCCGTCAGTCTCGCAGCATGCCGGCCGCTTCGATGCCGCCCTGCACCACGACCGACAGCGCGTCGATCAGCTCGTCCTTGGACAGCTCGCGGTGCGACGTCCAGGACTCGACGGCGGCGAACCCGAACCCGAACAGCCCGTCGGAGAGCGCCCGCAGCTTCACCGTGTCGAGGCCCGGCAGGAGCAGCGCCATCAGCACGGCGAGACGCTCTTGGATGACCTGCACCAGGCCGTTGTCGAGCAGCCCCCGGTCGCCGGTGCGGATGGCCCGGACGATGAACGCGTACAGCTCGGGCTCGGTGTCGATGAGGTCGATGAGGGCGCTGATGGTGGCCCGTACGACGGAGGGGATGTCCATCGGGCGGCCGGCGAGGTCGGCTGCGGCCCGGGCCTCGAGTCGGTGGGCGAGGGTCACGGCGATGGCGTCGGCCACGCCCCGCTTGTCGCCGAACTCGCTGTAGAGCACCGGCTTGCTGACGCCGGCGCCGCGGGCGAGGTGGTCCATCGAGATGTCGGGCCCGCGCTCGCGGACCGTCTGCATCGCGGCCTCGACCAGTCGCTCGCGCTGCTCGGCGCGCTCGGCCGGGGTGCGGCGGGGGCGGCCTCGGCGCCGGGTCGTCACCGTCCGCTTCCTCGCGCGCGCATCGACCAAGGATGGCCGATCCGCGCGCGGGGAACGGGTTCCGGGGAGGTCAGGCGGCGATGCCGGCCTCGTAGCGGGCACGCCACTCCTCGAGCAGCTCGACGGTGTCGTGGTCGTCGGGGTGGAAGCCCTTGCGGTTGTAGTCGAGCAGCCGGGTGATGACCTGGCGCTGGAAGAACGGGTGCGTGCGCAGGCCGAGGATGCTCCTGGGCAGCTTGCGCCACGCCGAGCGGTCCTTGGCGACGGAGACGGTGACGGCGCTGGTCATGATGCCCAGGAAGGCCACGTGCACGGCGAGCATGGTGCCCACCCGCTCGAGGTGGCGGCCGCTGACCTCCTCGTAGACGTCGAAGGCGACCGACTTGTGCTCGGTCTCCTCCAGGGCGTGCCAGGTGAACAGGGCGCGGACCTCGTCGGTGGAGAACTCGGCCCGGGCGGCGTCGTCGCGCAGCAGCGCCTCGGCCAGCGTGGCCGTGTAGTGCTCGAGCGCAGCGGTGACGGCCAGCTGGTGGCTCTTCGGCGTCGTCTTGTGGAGGAAGGCGAGGAAGCGCTTGATGATGCCGTCGACGGCGAGGGTGGGGTAACCGAGCTCGGACAGCTGCTCGTTGAAGTCGCGGTGCTCACGGCCGTGGATGGCCTCCTGGCCGATGAAGCCCTTGACCTGCTTGGAGAGCTCCGGGTCGTCGATGCGGTCGCGGTAGGCCCGGACGCTGCGCACGAAGAAGTCCTCACCCTCGGGGAAGACCGAGGAGAGCATGGCGGCGATGTGGCTGCGCATGGGGTCGTCGGCCACGAAGTGCTTGGGCAGGGGCTGCTCGTGGTCGATGCCGGGCCGGCGGACGGTGATGTCGCGGGCGGGGATGGCGGTCGTGGTGGTCATCGTTCGTTGCTCCCGTGGTGGTGGGCAAGAGATTTGCTACCGGTCGTAGGATAAATGCTTTCGTCCCTTTCGTACAGGGTCCCTGCCCGGATTCCGGTGTGACATGTACCGCTGGTAACCGCAGTAGCGTGGCGGGGTGACGCATCCCGCCGAGGTCGATCCCCGCCTCCAGGCGCACCTGCGCTCCTGGCTCGGTGCCTGGCCCCCGGCCCAGCCGGTGCACGTCGTGGGGTCCGAGCGGCGGGTCGAACCCGGGTGGGACGGGGCGGTCCGGGCACTGAACGGCGTGGCCACACCCGACGGTGCGGTGGTGTCCGTGCCCCCGGCCGCCGAAGCGCTCGTCGGGGCTGCGGTCGAGGAGCTCGAGGCCGACGGCGTCGACGACGTGCTGGCCGCGCTCGGCGAGCGCCTCCCCGATCTGCTCGAGCTCCCCGGTGCCCGGTACGGCGCCGGCGTCTTCCGCTGGTCGACCGAGCCCACCGCATCCGACGACCCCGGGACGTGGCTGCCCCGCGACGACCCGCGGGTGCCCGAGTGGCTCCACCCGTTCAACGGCGACGTGCTCGTCGCCCTGGCCGACGACGGTTCGGCGGCTGCCGGCATCGGGCGCAAGCAGCACGACGCCCGCGGTCACGAGCTGGCCGTGGTCACCGAGGAGGCCCATCGCGGCCAGGGGTTCGCCCGTCGCCTCGTCACCCAGGCCGCCCGGCGGGTGCTGGCCGACGGTGCCGTGCCCGTCTACCTGCACGCCGAGAGCAACGTCGCCTCGGCCCGCACCGCGGATGCCAGCGGGTTCCCCGACGTCGGCTGGCGCATCCTCGGACTGTTCGGCGGCGCCGCCGGGACCCCCTGACGTGCCCGAGGGCGACACGATCCACCGGGCGGCCATCCGCATGCGCCCGGCACTGGCCGGCCACGTCCTCACCCGCTTCGAGGCACCCCGCCTGGTCGGCGACCGCCCGGCGCTCGGCGAGCGCATCGACGACGTGGAGGCCCGAGGCAAGCACCTGCTCGTCCACTTCAGCGGCGGCATCACCCTCCGCACGCACATGAAGATGACCGGCTCCTGGCACCTGTACCGGGACGGCGAGCCGTGGCGGAAGGGTGCCCACCTCGCCCGAGCGGTGGTGGGCGCCGACGGCGGGTGGCTCGGCGTGTGCTTCCAGGCGCCGGTGGTGGAGACCTACCACCGCGACGCCGGCGAGCCGCTCCCGCTCGCCACCCTCGGCCCCGATCTCACCGGCCCCGCCCCCGACCTCGACGCCGCCGTCGCCCGCGCCGCCCTCGCCGCGCCCGGCACCGAACTGGCCGACGCCCTCCTCGACCAGCGCATCGCGTCGGGCATCGGCAACGTCTACAAGTCCGAGGTCTGCTTCCTGCACGGCCTCGACCCGTTCACGCCCCTCGCCGCCGTGCCGGCCGAAGACCTGCGTCGCGTGCTCGACACGTCGCACCGGCTGCTCGTCGCCAACCTCGGCCGCACCCGCCGGGTCACCTACCGAGACGGCGTCGCGGTCTACGGCCGGCGGGGCCAGCCGTGCTTTCGCTGCGGATCGGTGGTGCGGATGCGCCGGCAGGGGGAGATGGCCCGCTCCACCTACTGGTGCCCGACCTGCCAGCCGGCCCACGCCCCGACCACCCCCACCTGACCGTTCTGGCCTACATCCGATCCGCCATGCGGGGTTCGATATAGGCCAGAACGAGGTGGGATGCGTGGAAGCCAGGCGGCGCTCCTCGGCCTGGCGTATCGTCCGCGTCGTGAGCACCTGGCAGGCGCGTGGGCCTCGGACGCTGGAGCACACCCAGGTCTACGACCTGGACTCGAGCGTGCTCGGCGAGCGCTTGCAGGTGACCGTCGCCGAGCCACCGCTCGCCGCTGGTGGTACCGAGCCCCTGGCGACGCTCGTCGTGCTCGACCCCATGGCGACCTTCGACGTCGTCGTGGGGATCACGCGGTCGTTGAGCCTGCTCGCCTTCGGGGCGTTCCCGCCGTTGCTCGTCGTCGGCGTGGGCTACGACGCCGATCCGCTCACGACGATGTCGCTGCGCTTCCGGGACCTCACGCCGACCGACGCGCCGATCCCCGAGCTGCTCGCGCCTCCCGTTCCGCCGGCGCACGGTGCCGGCGGTGCCGATCGGTTCCTCGACGCCATCGCCGGCGACGTCCTGCCCCACGTCGCGTCCGAGCACCGGGCGGACGTGGCCGATGCGACCATCATCGGCTGGTCCCTCGGCGGCCTGTTCGGCTGCCACGCCCTGCTGACCCGCCCGGAGGTGTTCCGCCGCTACATCCTCGCCAGCCCGGCGATCTGGTGGGACGACGCCGAGGTCCTCAGGGTCGAGGAGCGCACGGCCGCGGGACGGGGAGAGCTCGATGCCCAGGTGTACCTGGCCGTCGGCGATCGCGAGGAGTCGGCCGAGACCCGCGCCTGGCCGGTGGCGATGCCGCCGGCGGCCGTCGCGGCCGCCGCGATGGTCACCAACGCCGAGCGGCTGGTCCGGCGCCTGCGCAGCCGGGGCACGAAGGGGCTCGACGTCCACCTGGAGGTGCTCCCCGACGAGCACCACCCGTCGATCTTCCCCAGCGCCGCGAGCCGCGGCCTCCTCCACCTCTTCGGTCCGACCACCGCCTGATCCCGCGCCGCTGCGAAACCGCGTGCGACGACCCGCACGATCCGGCACACTTGTGAATGCGTTCACGAAGTTTGGTCCGGGAGGAGCGACGACATGCAGGACGGATCCCAGCGGCCGAAGGTCGTGGTGGTCGGTGCCGGCTTCGGTGGGCTGTCCGTGCTGCGGGGCTTGGCCGACCAGCCCGTCGACGTCACCGTCGTGGACCGCAACAACTTCCACACGTTCCTGCCGCTGCTCTACCAGGTGGCAACCAGCGGGTTGAACGCCGCCGACGTCGCGCACCCGATCCGGGCCATCGTCCAGCGCCATCGCAACATCGACGTCCGCCACGGCACCGTCGAGGGCGTTGACTGGGACCGCCACGAGGTGCAGGTCGCCGGTCAGGCCCCGCTCCCGTTCGACCACCTGGTCCTCGCCGCCGGCTCCACCGCCAACGACTTCGGCATCCCCGGCGTGGCCGAGCACGGCTACCCGCTCTACACCCTCGACGACGCCGCCCGGCTGCGGAACCGGGTGCTCGAGCGCTTCGAGGCCGCGGCCCTCGACCAGTCCCTCATCGACGACGGCGCCCTCACCTTCGCCATCGTGGGCGGCGGCCCGACCGGCGTGGAGACGGCCGGCGCGCTCGCCGAGCTGTTCGACAAGGTGCTCCGCGACGACTTCCACACCCTCCCGGTGCAGCGGGCCCGGGTCGTGCTGATCGAGATGGCCGACTCGCTCCTCACGCCCTTCGGCACCCGCAGCCGCGACCACGCCATCGACGCGCTCCGCCGCAGGGGCGTGGAGGTGCGGCTGTCGACCCGGGTGTCCTCGGTCGGCGTCGACCACGTCGTGCTCGACGGTGGCGAACGGCTGCCCGCCCACACCCTCGTCTGGGCCGCCGGCGTGCAGGCCAACCCGCTCGCACGGGTGCTCGGCGTGGCGCAGGGACCGGGCGGTCGGATCGTCGTCGATCGTGACCTCTCCGTGCCGGACCGTCCTGGCCTCTGGGCGATCGGCGACCTGGCCCACACGCCGGGCGCCGTGGAGGACGGTGGCGCCGCACCGCAGCTGGCGCCCGCGGCCATGCAGGCCGGTGAGCTGGTCGCCGCCAACGTCCTGCGCATGGTTGCCGGCGAGCCGACCCAGCCGTTCCGCTACCGCGACAAGGGCACCATGGCCACCATCGGTCGCCGCTCGGCCGTGGCGGAGATCCCCGGCGTGCCGATCCTCGTCGGGTCCATCGCCTGGGCCGCCTGGCTGGTACTGCACCTCGTGATGCTCATCGGGTTCCGCAACCGGCTGTCGGTGCTCGTGAACTGGGCGTGGAACTACCTCACCTGGGACCGCGGTCCGCGCCTCATCTTCGGCCCCGGCGCCGACCCACCTCACCACTGACGGTTCTGGCCTACATCCGATCCCACATGCGGGGTTCGATGTAGGCCAGAACGGGATCGGCCGCCCGCCTCGAGGGGAGGAAGCCGGCACCGATCCGTCGAAGTGCGCACCGTCGGCCGTCGCAGGTGGGTCGCCGCGCGAGCACCGTGCGGGCCTCGGCGGGGCGAGGAGCGTGCAGGGTGTCGAAGTCGATGCGTTGGGGGTCGATGCGTTGGGGGTCGATCGTGGCGGCGGCCGCGCTGGGTGCGGTGGCCTGGGGCGCCGGTGCGGTGGCGCCGGCCCAGGCGGAGCCGGCCGTCTTGGTCCAGCTGCCGGGTGCGATCGCCTCGGCGAACATGGAGTACGTCGGCACCGTCCCGATCGAGTCGCCGGGGGTCAGCCACGCGGTCCGCGAGGTCGGTGACCAGCGCCTCCTCTACGTGAACGGCGCCAAGGGCCTCACGATCTACGACATCGACGATCCCGCCGACCCCCAGCGGGTCGGCTTCCTGCTCCTGCCCCACTCCCAGAACGAGGACATCCAGGTCTCCGAGGACGGGACCCGGGCCATCATCGCCGCCGACGGCGGCCTGCTGGTCCCGATCCAGGCGACTCGTGGGCTCCACATCGTCGACACCTCCGACCCGTCGAGCCCGGAGGTGGTCGCCTGGCTCGACGACGCCGCCGGTGGAACGAACCACACCGCGACCTGCGCCGACGATGCCTGCGAGTGGATCTACGGGAACCGGGGCGCGATCTACCGGGTGCCCGCCGACGCAGACGGCACCGAGGACATCCGCACGCTCAACAACAGCTGGTTCGACCTCGACGAGCGGGTCACCAGCAGCCACGCCCTCAACCGGTCGGTGCACCTCGACCCGGAGACGGGCCAGCCGGTCACGATCATGATCAGCGACTCGGAACCCCGCCTGATCATGGACGCCACCGACCCGGCGAACCCGGTGCTCCTGGCCACGTCCGACCCGGCCGACCACGAGGGCGACGGGTTCCTCCAGCACAACAACGCCCGCCCCAACGCCGCGGACTGGACACCCCGGAGCCTCGACGGCGGCGCGTCGCGCGGACCCGCAGCCGGGCTCCCGATCACGGCGTCACCGAAGGCCAACGGGGTCCCCGGCGGCACGCAGCACGCCGCCGTCCTGCCCACCAACGACGACCCGTTCGGTGGCCACCTCCGCCCCGGGGAGCTGGTGATCGGCAACTCCGAGTCCAACATCGTCCCCCAGTGCGACGACCAGTCCGGTGGCCTCACGACGTTCTCGATCGCCGACTTCGACCAGGGCGCCACCATGGAGCCCCTGCACACCTTCCGGCCGGTCAACGGGACGTGGCTCGACGGCAACCCCGCCGCCAACGGCCTCGGCTGCTCCGGCCACTGGTTCGACATCCGCGACGGCGACACCCTGATCGCAGCCAGCTGGTACGAGCACGGCGTGAAGGTCATCGAGGTGCTGCCCGACTACTCGATGCAGGAGGTCGGCTTCTTCCAGCCGGTCGTCGGTGCGGCCGGCGCCGCGTCGTGGGTCGTGGACGATGACGGCACCGAGTACATCTTCTCGACCGACTACGAGCGGGGGCTGGACATCATCCGGTTCCACCGCGACGCTCCGAGGGCCACCGAAGCCGAGATGCGGACCGCGGCGATGGCGGTGACCCAGGCGAACCCGATCGCCGATGTCGAGCGCCTGATCTGCGAGCTCGGCGGCCAGGGCTGACGCCGCGCGCTACACCACGACTGACAGTTTCAGGAGCGGCCGAGGATCCGATCGACGCGGATCTCGATGACGGAGCGGTCCTCGCGGGACTTGGGCTCGCGGTAGCGCTGGGCGTAGCGGGCCTCCGCGTCGCGGCAGGCGTCTGAGTCGGTGACCGCAGTGGCCGGCCCCTCCAGCGACAGCCAGCGCCCGCCGTCGACCTGGCAGACCACGGCCCGGCCGCCCGGCTGACCGGCCACGTTGCGGTGCTTCTTGGAGGCGTCCCAGGTGATGACCCGGGCGATGCCGGCGTCGTGGTCCCAGGTGAACCCCACCGCCACGACGTGCGGGGAGCCGTCGGGCCGCAGCGTGGTCAGCGTGGCGAGGTGCCGCTCGGCGAGGAAGGCGAGGTCGTCGTCGGTGAGGTCGGCGGGGGTGCGTGCCATCCCGCCATCCTCCCACCCGGTCACTCGACAGCGATCGCGTCCAGGACGTCGAGGCGGGCGGCCCGTCGGGCCGGGCGGATCGAGGCGATGACGCCGAGCGCGCCGGCCACCAGCACGACCACGACCAGCTGGCCGACCGGCACGCGGAACCGCGTGAGCCCGAAGGACTCGAGCGAGCGCACCAGGGCCGAGCTCACGACCAGCCCGAGCGCCAGGCCGACGAGCGTGCCCAGCACCGAGATGAGCACGGCCTCCCACCGCACGGCCGACCGCAGCTGCGAGCGGGTCATGCCGACGGCTCGCAGCAGGCCGAGCTCGCGGGTCCGCTCGTGGATCGACAGCGAGAGCGTGTTGGCGATGCCGATCATGGCGATGATCACCGACAGGGCGAGGAGCGCGTTCACGAGGGTCAGGAAGCTCGTGATCTGGTCGGTGAGGCTGCCGATGAACCCGTCGCGGTCCAGGACATCGATGGCGGGCACGCCGGCGAGCGCGGCCTCGACGTCGGCTCGCACCACGTCGACGTCGGCCCCGTCCGAGACGGTGGCGATCACCTGCACCAGCTGGCGCTCCGTGACCAGGCGCTCGTAGTCCGCGGTGTCGATCGACCAGAAGCCGAGCAGCGTGAGGTCGTCGGACAGGGCCCGGACCTCGAGCTGCACCGACTGGCCGCCGGTGCCGGTGAGCAGCACCACGTCGCCCACGTCGACGTCGTTGTCCTCGGCCACGCCGACGTCGACCAGGACGCCGCCGGGACCGAGGTCGGTGACCTCGCCGACGGCCATGCGGGCGTCGAAGGCCTGGGACAGCGTGGCCGGGTCGACCGACTGGACGAACTGCGTCCCGGCCCGCCCGTCCGGGTACGTGACCTGGGCCTGGGTGAACCCGATGCGCGAGGTCGTCTCCACGCCGTCGACGGCGGCGATCGTGTCGGCCACGGCCGGCGGGAACCCGCCCGGGGGTCCGAACCCGCTCGCCTCGGACTGGATGATGAGGTCGCCCGTGAAGCCCCGCTCGACCTCGGCGACCACCGACTCACGGGCGGAGGCGGCGAAGACGGTGATGAACCCGATGAGCGCCACGCCGATCAGCAGCGCGGACGCGGTGGCGGACGTGCGCTTGGGGCTCCGGGCCGCGTTCTCGGTGGCGAGCACCCCGGTGATGCCCCGGAGGCGGGGGAGCGCGGCGCCGAGGATCCGAACGCTGGGCTCGGCGAGGACCGGCCCGATCACGATCGCGCCGACGATGAGGGCGAGGGCACCGAGGCCCACGGTGGCCACCTCGGGCTCGTCCACCCGCCAGGCCGACGACAGCGACCAGCCGCCGAGGGCGAGCAGCAGCACGCCGGCGACGATGCGGGGCTTGGACGCGCCGGAGCGGTCGACGGCCACGTCGCGCAGCGCGGCGAGCGGTGGCACGCGTGTGGCCTGGATCGCCGGGACCACGGAGGCGAGCAGGGTGATGCCGAGCCCGAGGACCAGTGCGGTCACCACTGTGGTCGCGCTGATGACCAGCCCGGAGGTCGGCAGGTCGGCCCCCGAGGCCTCGAGGGCGGCGGTGACCGCGGTGGCGAGCGCGATGCCGCCGAGCAGGCCGAGCACCGCGGCCACCAGTCCGATGACGAGCGCCTCGAGCAGCACCGAGGTCAGCACCTGCCGTCGACCGGCGCCGATGGCCCGGAGCAGCGCCAGCTCCCGGGTCCGCTGCGCGACGAGGATCGCGAAGGTGTTGGCGATGATGAACGTGCCGACGAGCAGGGCGATGCCGGCGAAGATCGACAGGAGCTGTCGGAAGAAGCCGAAGCCCTCCTGGATGTCGGATGCCTCCAGCTCGGCTGCTTCCGTGCCGGTGAGGGCCTCGGCGGTGGGGGGCAGCACGGATGCGACCCGCTGGGTGAGGGCCTCCTCGTCCACCGAGCCATCGCCGGCGGCCAGCACCACCTGCGTGCGGTCCTCGAGGCCGGCGAGGCGTTGGGCCTCGGCCAGGGTGAAGTCGGCCGACACGGCCCCGGCCGCGGACTCGGCCTCGCCGAAGGTGAACGTGGCGACGAGGCGGTAGGTCGCTTCGCCCAGCTGGGACACGACCCGGACCTCGTCGCCCAGCTCGTAGCCGGCGTCCTCGGCGGCGGCGACGTTGAGTGCGATCTCGTCGTCGCTGCTCGGCGGCTCGCCCGTGGCGATGCGGTAAGGATTGAGGCGCTCGGACGCCACCCAGCTCTCGATCAGCGTCGGCGGCCCCGCCGATGCGCCGAGCGGTTCGCCGTCGGGCCCCAGGACCCGGTTCTGCGAGCCGAAGCCGACGGTCTGGATGAACGGCTCGGCCACGGCGACGCCCTCGACGGCCGCGACCTCGTCGACCAGCCCGATGTCCAGCAGCTCCCGCGCGTCCTGCCCGCCGAAGCCCCCGTCGAACAGCTCGACCCCTTGCACCTGCACGTCGACGCCGGACCGCGTCTCGCCGAAGAGGTCGGCGAACACCTTGTCGATCGTGTCGGCGAACACGAAGGTGCCGGACATGAACGCAACGCCGAGCACGATGGCCAGGACGGTCGACACCAGGCGGCGCTTGTGCTCCCACAGCGAGCGGAGCGTGACCCGCCACACGTCAGTCCCCGAACCGCTTCATGCGATCGAGCACCCGCTCGGCGGTGGGGTCGGCCATCTCGTCGACGATGGCGCCGTCGGCCAGGAACAGGACGCGCTGCGCGTACGACGCGGACTGCGGGTCGTGGGTGACCATGACGATCGTCTGGCCGAGCTCGTCGACGGCGCCGCGCATGAAGTGCAGGATCTCCGCCGAGGTCGAGGAGTCCAGGTTGCCGGTGGGCTCGTCGGCGAACACGATCTCGGGCCGGCTGGCCAGTGCGCGGGCCACGGCGACGCGCTGCTGCTGGCCGCCGGAGAGCTCGGCGGGGCGGTGGTCGAGGCGGTCGCCGAGGCCGACCGTGGCGACGACCTCGTCCACCCAGGACTGGTCGGGCTTCCGGTCGGCGAGGGCGAGCGGCAGGGTGATGTTCTCCCGGGCGTTCAGGGTCGGGATCAGGTTGAACGCCTGGAACACGAAGCCGATCCGGTCGCGGCGCAGCGTCGTCAGCTCCTTGTCCGAGAGCGTGGTCAGGTCCACGTCGCCGACGAGCACGCGGCCGCCGGTGAGCGAGTCCAGCCCGGCCACGCAGTGCATCAGGGTCGATTTGCCCGAACCGGACGGGCCCATGATCGCCGTGAACCGCCCGGCATCGAACGCCACGTCGACCTCGTCGAGGGCGGTGACGGCGGTGTCGCCGCTCCCGTAGACCTTCGTGGCCCGCTCGGTGCGGGCCGCGACGGTGGGGGGTGCGGGCGCCGGGGAGATCGACATTCCTGACACGGTACGGGTCAGATGTCCCGCCGGGCACCGACTTCCCCGGCCGTAGACTGCCGTCGTGCAGTGTCCCCAGTGCCGAGCAGAGGTGCCCGTCGGCGCCCGGTTCTGCTCGTCGTGCGGGCACGAGCTCGTGGTGGTCGGCGACCAGCGCCGCATCGCCACCGTGCTCTTCGCCGATCTCGTCGGGTTCACCGCCCTGTCGGAGGAGCTCGACCCGGAGCAGGTGAAGGCCCTGGTCGATCGCTGCTTCGAGCGCCTGGCCGAGGACATCGAGGACTTCGGCGGTCGGGTCGACAAGGTCGTCGGCGATGCGATCGTGGCCCTGTTCGGTGCACCGGTGGCCCATGAGGACGATGCCGAGCGGGCCGTGCGCGCCGGGCTGCGCATGCAGCAGACCATCGCGGCCATGGCGGCCGAGGGCGGGGTGCCCGTCCGGATGCGGGTCGGCATCAACACGGGCGAGGTGCTCGTGGGCACGGTCCGGGCCGGCCGGGAGTACACGGCCATGGGCGACGTCGTGAACACGGCGAGCCGGCTCCAGGAAGCCGCCGAGCCGGGCACGGTGGTTGTCGGCCCCGAGACCCGGATGGCCACGCGGGACTCCTTCGAGTACGCCGACATCGACCCGGTGCTGGCCAAGGGCAAGCGCCTGCCCGTCCACGCATCCATCGCCGTCCGGGCCGTGGCGCCCCCCGGCCAGCGGCTGCGGCACAACCGGGCACCACTGATCGGCCGGGAGACCGAGCTGGCCCTGCTCTCCGGCGTCACCGAGACCGCGATCGACCGCTCCCGCGCCGCCCTGCTGCTCGTGCACGGCGAGGCGGGCATGGGCAAGTCCCGGCTGGCGGCCGAGGTCGCCGTGCACGCCCGCACCGACCTCGGCGCGTTCGTGCTCGAGGGTCGCTGCGTCCCCTACGGCGAGGCCAACGTCTGGTGGCCCGTCGCCGAGGGTCTCCGGGTCTCGGTCGGTCTCTCCTCCGACGCCACCGCCGACGAGGTCGACCAGGCGCTTCGTGCGGCGGCGACCGACGCGCTCACCGACTCCGGTCGCCTCGACGAGCTCGAGCGCGTGGTCGCCGGCCTCCACCACCTGCTCGGCCACGACGGCGCCCTGCGCGGCATCGACGCCACGCGGGCTCGCGAGGAGGCCATCCGCTCGGTGGTCGCCCTCGCCGAGGGCTTCAGCCAGCGCAAGCCCCTGTTCGTCGTCCTGTCCGACCTGCACTGGGCCGACCAGGAGGTGCTCGACCTCATCGACACCCTGCTGGTCCGCCTGGCCCGCCGCCCCTTCGTGCTGCTCGCCACCGCTCGGCGGGCCCTGCGCGAGCGGTGGACCCCGTCACCGGCTGCGGCCAACTCGGTGGTGCTGCACCTCGACCCGCTGAGCGACGAGGCCAGCCGACGGCTGCTGGCCCACCTCACCGACGGCGCGCTCCACCCGTCGATGGCGTCGATGCTGGTCGAGCGCTCCGGTGGCAACCCCTTCTACCTCGAGGAGCTGGTCGCCCTGGTCGGCGAGGCCGGCGTGCGCACCATCGACGGGCTGCTCACCGCCGAGGGCGGCGAGCTCCCCTCCACCCTCCGTGGCCTGGTCGCGGCCCGGCTCGACGCGCTCAACCCCGGCGACCGCAAGATCCTCGACGATGCTGCGGTCCTCGGCCGGCGCAACCGCACCGACGCCCTCGTCACCATGGCCCAGGTCAAGCGCGGTGTCGACGCCGAGGCGGCGCGCGCCCACCTCGAGAGCCTCGCCGCCCGGGAGTTCCTCGTCTTCGACGGCGACCTCTACACGTTCCGCTCCGAGGTCATCCGCGAGGTCGCGTACTCCACGCTGACCAAGGCGGACCGCGCCCGCTCCCACGCCGGCATCGCCCGCTGGATCGTCGACCACGAGGACCACGAGCGCGAGCACATCGTCGACCAGATCGCCAACCACTGGGCGGCGGCCGCCGAGCTGGTGGCCGAGATCGGCTCGGTGTCCGACGTGCCCGACGACGTCTGCGCGCAGGCGGTCGACTGGCTGCACCGGGCGTCGCTGCGCGCCGAGGCCGACGTCCACCCCGCTACGGTGGAGGCCCTCACCACCCGGGCCCTCGGGCTGATGGGCGACGACCACCCAGACCGCGCCGAGCTGCTGCGCCTCCGCGCCCGGGCCCGGGTCGACCGCTACGAGCTCGACGCCGCCCTCCAGGACACCGAGGTGGCCGAGGTCCTGGCCACCGCCGCCGGCGACGACCGCGCCCTCGGCGACATCCTCCTCGTCCGGGGCGACGCCCTGCACCACCGGGGCACGTTCGCCGACGCCCTCGAGGCGCTCACCCGGGCCAAGGCCCACTTCGCCGCCGCCGACCACGTGGCGGGCTGCGCAGAGGCCGAGCGGCTCCAGGGGATGGTCCACCTCTTCGGCGGGGACTTCGTCGCCGCGGACGACGCCCTTCGCGCCGCCCACGGGCTCTTCGAGGAGGTCGACGACCGTCGGGGCATGGCCTGGGCGCTGCAGAACCTGTCGTGGTCGGCCTACATCGCGGGCCGCATCGACGAGGCCGAGCATCGCGTCACCGCGGCCATGGCGACCTTCGAGGAGCTGGGCGATCCCGGCGGGTTGACCTGGTCGCGCGGGCTGCTGGCGTGGGTGCGGTTCCACCAGGGGCGCAACGACGAGGCGCTGGCCCTGGCCACCGCCGTCGGCGACGATGCCCACCAGCGCGGGGAGCGGTGGGGCGAGGCGATGATGCGCGTGCTGTCGGCGTCGATCTCACTGTGGTCGGGCCGCACCGAGGACGCGGTCGACTCGGCCCGCCAGGCCGTGACGCTGTTCGAGGAGATCGACGACCAGATCGGCGAGCTGCAGGCCAGGTGCGGGCTCGGCCGGGCGCTGCTGATGGCCGGGCACGTGGAGTCCGGGCTGGTGGAGCTGCGCAGCGCGCTCGCCGACGGGGTCGGACCGGAGGGCGACGAGCAGGCCTGGATGGCACGCGTGTCCATGCTGATGGCCGCCGTGCAGCTCGGCGACGTCGAGCTCGGCACGGTGGCCCTGGCCGAGAGCAAGGGCTTCGGCGACACCGACTCGGTCGGCTTCGGCGATCGGGTCGGGGCGCTCGCGCTGCACCACCTGCAGCACGGCGACGTGGCCGCCGCGAACGCCGTGCTCGAGCAGCACGTCGAACCCCGGGGCTACGTCCAGAGCGCCCGGGCGCTCGTTGCCGCCGTCGATGGCGACGCGGAGACGGCCCAGTGCCTGGCGGACGAGCTCGTGACGCTGCCGCACACCTACCTCGACCGTGCCTACGCCGAGATCGCCCGAGGCATCGCACTGGCCGTCAGCGAGCGGGCCGGTGAGGCCCGCAGCGTCCTGGCGAAGGCGATCGCCGACCTCGATGCGACGGGGGATCGCCTGGCCCAGGCCATCGTGCGGCTCGTCGACGCCGGCGTGGCCGAGCAGGCCCATCGCGTCGACGCGGCCACCGCCCGGGGCGTGGCGGAGGCCCGCCTGCGCGACCTCGGGATCGAGGCCAACGGCTGGCGGCACCTGCTCCAGGACGCGCTCGGCCTCGTCGCCACCGCCTGAGCGGCGCCTGGCGCCCGGTGTGACCGAGGTCATCTGGTCTATCAAGCAGGTGCTTGATACAGTTAGCACAGCACCAAGCACCCCGAGCCCCCACAGGAGCGCACCGCGATGAGCACCACCATCATGACCACCGTGACCACCTACGAGGACAAGGCCCTCGAGCTGATCGTCAAGGTCCAGGACGAGGTCCTCGGCTACGTGAAGCAGGCCGTCCAGCTCCTCGATGACCGCCTCCCCGAGGTCGAGCTCCCCGAGATCGCCGTCCTCGACCAGGTCCCGACCCTCGAAGAGGTCGTCACCACCCAGTTCGCCTTCTCCAAGAAGCTCCTCACCAACCAGGAGAAGTTCGCGAAGAGCGTCGTCAAGGCCGTCAAGCCCCTGACCCGCGACGCCAAGCCGAAGGCCAAGACCACCGCCAAGGCCGCTTGAGCCCGAACGAGATGTGAGGAGGGCGGCGCTGCGGCAGTGTTCGGCAAACAGAGGTGATGGTGTTGGCTTCGTTGAAGCCCTCGAGCCACCCCTCGCCCCGCCGGCATCTCCACCTTGCCCCAGCCCTGCGCTGGGGTGTGGGACCTCACGACTACGAGCCCCGCAGCACACTGCTGCGGGGCTCGTTCCGTGCCCAGTTCGGCAGCAAGGTGGGGTAGATGGGTACAAACCCCGTCCGCCTTTCGCCGGCGAGGCCATTGCTGTACCGCAACGGGCGGTCACAGTCGAGGTGGTACCGATCCACCGAAACGAAGGAGGCCTTCCATGGCCGACACGCACAACGACACCGCCGCCAGTGCGGCGATCAACAAGCGGCGCACAACGCACCGGAGCCGATGCGGCATGGTCACGTTGCCGCCCCAGGCACCAACGGTCCGCAACTACCTTGTTCTCGGGGGAATCCAATGACGAACGCAACGACTGACCGCGAAACCGACCATGCGCCATGGGGACGACGTCTCGCCCGTGTCGCCCTCGTCGTGTACTCGGTGGCGTACCTCACCTTCGCCGGCATCCAGCTGGGCAAGGTCTTCGAGGACCCGTGGCCAGAAGCGTCACGCCTCGGCGGTCTGCTGATCGTGACTGCCGTGTTCGCCGTCAGCATCCACCGGCTGGCAGTACGCGCCGGCGTCTCGATCACAGTCAGCGATTCCCCTCCCGGCAGGTAACGGCAGCTGAGACCCAGCTCGAAGAACTCGAACAGAGCCCGCTCCGATCATCGGAGCGGGCTCTCGTCGTTCCGGGGCCTGCGTTGTACCCATCGCTGCACAACTGCTGCGGGGCTCGTTCCGTGCGGGCGAGCGCCCGTGCTGGGCGTCAGGCGCTGAAGCGGCGGGGCCGGACTCGTCCCGATGGGCGTGCGACCCGGCTGCTGGTGCCGGGCTTGGGGTTCGGGGGCGTGAACCGCTGGCGCTGGCGTGCGAGATGCCGGTTCCACCACTCGGCGAGCTCTTGCCAGCCCTCGTCGGTGGTCCGGTGCGCGAGGTGCTTGCGCACGACTGCTTCGGCTTCGGCGTCTCGCTGTTGGAGGGTGAGGCGTTCGGCGTAGATGCGGATGATGCGGGGGTCGAACGCCTCGAGTTCCATGGCGTAGTCGACAACGACTGCTGCTCCAGACAGCTTCCCGGCGCTGGCGAGCCAGTCGGCTGCGAGCCATGCGGCGTAGCCGGCCATGTCGTGGAGTCCGGCGTCGGTCCACCGGCTCATGAAGCTCTTCCGGTTGGCGGCGCTCATGTGTTTGATGCGGGTCGGGTCGAGGGTGATCTGGTCGGAGTAGACGGCGGTCGTGACGAGCGGCTGGTGGGCGATGTCGATGGGGCAGGGCCGGTCGTTGCGGCAGTCGGGGCACTCGTGGGTGTCCGTGTCGCATCGGGCGAGTGCCTTCACGGTCCCGTGGTGCTTGAGCCACCAGCGGTAGGGCTTCTGGCTGTAGCGGCCGCCGAGGGCGGCGGGAGCGAGTGCGTTCAGGGCGCTCAGGAGCGTGGCGCCTTGGCCGGGCTCGAACGTCGATGCGTGGGCGAGGAGGTGCTTCGTGAGCCGTGCGTGGAGCTCGGCGGCGTGTGGCGTGGCGAGGAGCGCCTTGTCCTCGAGGAGGTGGCAGCGCAGGGTGGCGCACTCGAGTGCGTTCGCAGCCCACGCATCGAGCTCGGTCTTCGACGGCTCGTCACTGAGCGGCCCGGTGTGGGTTTCGAGGTGTTCGGCGGGGAGCTGGTCGGCGGGCTGGCGGCGGCTGATGTTCGCTGGGTCGGCAGCGGCGATGGTGTGCGTCGAGCGGGAGCTGGCGGCGTCGAGGACGGTGTCGAGGTCGGTGGTCTTGTTGGCGGCTGCCACGCGCAGGAGGGCGTGGAGGACCTCGGCGGTGGCGGTGGCGTCAGCGACGGCGGTGTGCGGGGCGGTGTTGGTGACGTTGAGCGAGGCGCACAGAGCAGCGAGCGTGCGGCTGCGTGAGGGCATGACGTGCCCGACGGCGTCGGGCAGGCGCATCGTGTCGAGGACCGGGGCGTCGTTCAGTACACGACCGTCGTCGAGGCGGAGGCACTCGAGGTGCAAGAGCCCGATGTCGAAGCGGGCGTTGTGGCAGACGACGATGGTGTCGGGAGCGGCGATGAGCTGGTTGAGGGAGTCGAGGACGTCGCCGAAGCTGGGGGCGCCGGCGACGTCGGTGTCGGTGAGGCCGTGGATCCAGCTGTTCGTGATGGGCACGCCGGGGTCGATGGTCGTGCTCCAGATGCTGCGTACCCGGCCTCGCCGGCTCGTGGCAGCGGCGATGGAGACGATGCGCTCACCCTCTGGTGACGGGCACGTCTCGACGTCAATGACGACGAACGTGTGCGCTGCGCAGAGCACGTCGAACGCTGCGTCGGCTGCTCGGGCGAGGGCGGTCACCACAGGCCCCTGGAGCGAGCGACGTCTCGGATGAGCAGCGGGTCCCGCAGTGAGCTGTAGCGCCCGACGAACCGGCTCGCTGTCGGCGGCTGCGGGTCGGTGACCTCTCGCAGCGGAGTGCTCCACCCGTCGTTGGCGACGCTGTCGGAGCGGAGCAGGTCGATGACGGTGGGCATCTTGTCGAACAGGCCGTCGTCGTTGCACACGACCAGGTCGAACAAGCGGTTCGTTCGCTCGAGGTTCCCGAACACGTGCGCTCGCCCGGACAGGACCGGGGCGATGCGCTGGCGGATGGCGACCTCGAGTCCACCGGTCGACAACGGCAGCTGCGGGTACTTGGCCACGGTCGGCAAGGCGTTGGCCACGACTGCTTCGTGCTGCCGGCGGCTGTTGGCGACCTTGTCGAGCGGAGCGCCGACGCGCACGACGATCGCCTCGAGCTCGTTCCACCAGCGGGCCCAGTGGCCAGCGTCGAGTTCGGTGATCGTCTCCCGGCTGAGCAACGCCAGGTGGTCGTCGAGTTCGGGCAGCAGGTCCTTCGATGCGGTGTCGGTGTCCTTGGTCCACGTGCCGGGCGTGTCGAGCAGCGCCAAGGCCACGTTGCTGCGCACGTGGAACAGGGACGGGATCCACGTCGTCGCCGAGCCCCACAGCTCCCGGATCGCCTTGAGCTGCGAGTCGTCGCCGTCGGCGATGACGATGTCGGGCGTGTAGCCGAGCTCGTCGAGGACGAGCTTCCACGCCATGTGGTCGTTCCTGGGCAGGCCCCGCACGAGCCGGAGGCGCTGGCGGCGGTGCAGGTCCCCGCTCGAGGCGTCCCAGAGGATCTCGGCGACGACGAGGACGAACCAGTCGGGTCGGCCCATGCGGCGACGCCCCACCGACAGCGCCTTGGCCGAGATCGGCTGGTCGTCGATGACGATGGCGATCGGTGTGGGGTTCGGCGCACCGAAGGCCTCGAGCTCGGCTCTGGCGGCGACCGCGGCGGCGAGCTCGGCCCGGAACTTCGCTTCGGTGTGCGCCCACAGCACGGGACTGAACGTCTCCACCCAGTCAGCGGCCGTGTGCCAGTAGTTGCGCTTCGTCGCCTGCTTCTGCTTCGTCACCCGGGTGCGTGTGCGCTCCGTTGCGTCCCTCGCTCGCACGGACACGTCGGCGTACGTCGCTCCACGAGCAAGGTCCCGCAGACCATCGGCGACGACTCGCACCGCCCACGAGTGCCGCCTGGAGATCGTCGTGTCACCCCGGTGCGTGCCCCGCAGCTCCTCACACGCATCGCAGCGGTCCTCGCCCGCATGCACGTGCTCTCGTGGCAGGACCGGCGTGAACCGGTGCCACACCGAACGGTCGTCCCGGTCCGGGTAGCAGCGGTACCGCTGCCGTGGCTTCTCCGTCGACCGGGCGTACCGACCGTCCCGCACGACGTAGCCGCCCGGATGGTCCGGGCACGCCGGCGGAGGCGACCACACCGGCATCGGCACCGACCCGGCGACGACCGAGAAGAAGTGCCTCTCGTGTCCCGCAGCGGTGCAACGGAACACCTGGCGAACACCCGAACTCGTCTCACGCCGAGCATGCGACACGACGTGGGACCCAGCGTGCTCAGGCACCGGGCACACAGCGACCGGACCGCCTCGTCTCTTCGCCATTGCCGCCGCCTTCCCCCGGAACGAACGAGTGGCCGGCCCCATCGGGGCCGGCCACTCAACATAGGCACTACCTGCGACAACGAAGGCAACCGAGATCACCTTTGTTTGCCGAACACTGCTGCGGCGCCGCCTTCGTCGCGCTCGGCCTCAGTCGTCCTCGGCCGTGTTGCGCGCGACGTAGCTGCGGTACACGGCCAGCATCGCCGCCTTCTGGTCCTCCGAGAGGAGCGAGTCGGCGCGGATGGCGTCCTCGACGCTCGGCCCCCGTTCGCCCTCGTCGCTCGCCTCCAGCAGCCCCGCCTGCACCAGCAGCGACTCGGCCGACACGTTGAGCGCTGCGGCGATGGCCTTGAGCACCCGCACCGAGGGGGTGTGGAGGCCGCGCTCGATCTGGCTCAGGTACGGGTTCGAGACGTTGGCCCGGTCGGCGAGGTCGCGCAGGCTGTACTGGGCCTGCTTGCGCCGCTCGCGGATGAAACCGCCGAGCGACTCCAGCTGCTTGCGGGCGGCATCGTCGAGATCCATGGCCCTCCGATGCTACCGGCGTGCTTGATCGACGAAGCGCCGCCGCAGCCGCTCAGCGGCGCTTGGTGCGCGCCGTCGGCGGCGCTGCCATCGGATCCTCCGGCCACGGGTGCTTGGGATAGCGACCGCGCATGTCGGCCCGCACCTCGGCGTAGGCGCCCCGCCAGAAGCTGGCCAGGTCCTGGGTGACCTGGAGCGGCCGGCCGGCGGGGGAGAGCAGGTGGAGCACGACCGGCACCTTCCCGCCGCCCACGGCCGGCGTCTCGGTGGCGCCGAACACCTCCTGCAGCTTCACCGCCAGCACCGGCGGGTGGACCGAGTAGTCGACCCGGTGGCGGTTGCCGCTCGGCACCGGGAGCCGCTCCGGCGCCAGGTCGTCGATGGCGCTCCGGTCCCGCCAGTCGAGGCCGGCCTGCAGCACCTCGCGCAGATCCAGGCGCCGCAGATCGCGCCGGCGTCGCATCCCGACCAGCATCGGCCCGATGCGCTCGTCGGCCTCGGCCACCAGCGCCTCGTCGGAGACGTCGGGCCACCGGTCCGGGTCGAGCCGGTGCAGGAACGAGAGCCGGGCCTGGAGTCGGCGCGCGTCGTCGTCCCACGGCAGCATCGACGCGCCCTCGCGGCGGATGCCGGCCACCAGCGCCGCGGCCAGGGCCTCGGGCGGCGCGTCGTCCACCGGTCGCTCGGCGAGCGTGATCGCGCCGAGGCGCTCGACGGATCGGGCCACGACGTCGCCGGTCCGGTCGTCCCAGCCCACCTCGGTCGCGGTCTCGATCGACACGCCGGCGACCGACCGCACGTCGGCCTCGTCCAGCGCAGCCGCCTCGTACACCCGCGAGCGCGTGGCCTGCCCGTCGAGCTCGGCCACGACCACCCACTCCGAAGCAGCGAGCGGGTCGGTCGGTTCGAGGAAGGCGCCCCGGCCGTTGGCCAGCAGCAGCTCGCCCCGCCCGGAGCCGTCGGGTCGGACCGCCCGCGACCGCCCGATGCGATCGGGGAAGCCGAGAGCGAGGACGAGGCCGAGCGCGTCGTCCTCCGGCGTCCCGACGGTGTCGCCGGGCTTCCCGTCGGCGCGGACCGCGGCGCGCCAGCGACGTGCATCGCGCCGGGCCCGCTCGACCGCGCCCCGGTCGTGGTCGCGGGGCGAGCGGAGGGCGCGGACGCGCTCGGCCACGTCGGTGCTGCGTCGCCGAGACAGGCCGTGCTCGTGGAGGGCGGCAGCGAGATCGGCGGCCAGCCCGCCGTGACCGAGCTCGGCGCCCCGCAGCAGGAGGTGGGCGAGGCGCGGGTGCAGCGGCTGCTCGGCCATCGCCCGGCCGTGGGGCGTGATGGTGCCGCCCTCGTCGAGGGCGCCGAGCCGGTGCAGCAGGTCCCGGGCCGCAGCGAGGTGTGCCGGCGGCGGCGGGGTCAGCCAGGCGAGGTCGCCCTCGTCGGCGCCCCAGGCCGCCAGCTCGAGCGCCAGGGAGGTCAGGTCGGCCACCTCGATCTCCGGCTCGGGGTGGGATCGTCGGGTCGCGTCCTCGGCCCGGCTCCACAGGCGGTAGGCGGTGCCGGGTGCGAGCCGTCCGGCGCGCCCGGCCCGCTGCTCGGCCTCCGCCGCGGTCACCGGGAGCGTGACCAGGCGGCTCATGCCGCTGCCCGGGTCGAGGCGCGGCGTGCGTCGCAGGCCGGCGTCGACCACGACGGTCACGCCCTCGATGGTGAGGCTGGTCTCGGCGATGGCGGTCGACAGCACGACCTTGCGCCGGCCGGGCGGGGAGGGGGCGATGGCCGCGTCCTGCGCAGCCGGCGGCATGGACCCGTGCAGCGGTCTCACGTCGACGTCGGGGTCGAGCCGGCCGAGGGCTCGCTCGGCTCGGCGGATCTCGGCGCCACCGGGCAGGAACACGAGCACGTCACCCTCGTGGGCGGCGAGCGCCCGCCGGACGGTCGGGGCCACGGCATCCTCGGCGGCCCGGCGGCGATCCCTGCTACCGACGGGCGGGTCGACGTGGACGACCTCGACGGGGTACGCCCGGCCCTCGGAGCGCACCACGGGGGCATCGAGCAGCGCGGCCACCGGCTCGATGTCGAGGGTCGCGGACATGACCACGATGCGCAGCTCGGGCCGGAGCGCATCGGCGACCTCGAGGGTCAGGGCGAGCCCGAGATCGGCGTCGAGGCTCCGCTCGTGGAACTCGTCGAAGACAACGGCCGACACGCCCGCCAGCTCCGGGTCGCGCTGGAGCCGCCGGGTGAGCACCCCCTCGGTGATGACCTCGATGCGCGTCCGGCGGGACACCTTGGTGTCCTGGCGCATGCGCCAGCCGACCCGCTCACCGGGCTGCTCGCCGAGCAGCTGGGCCAGGCGCCGGGTGGCGTTGCGTACGGCGAGCCGACGGGGTTCGAGCACGAGGACGGTCCCGTCGCACCACGGTTCCTCGAGCAGCACGAGCGGCACGATCGTGGTCTTGCCGGCCCCGGGCGGCGCGTGGAGCACGGCCCGGCCGCGCTCGGCGAGGGCGGCGCGCAGCGGCTCGATCGCCTCGGCGATCGGCAGGTTGCCGACCGGGAGGCGACCGTGGTCGGCCACGTCAGCGCCGGGCGTGCGCGTCGAGCACGTGGCTGACCGTGGCGGTGATGCGTCGGGCCATCGGCAGGTGCAGGAACTCGTTCGGCCCATGGGCGTTCGAGCCCGGCCCGAGGACTCCGGTGATCAGGAACTGCGCATCGGGGAAGCGGGCGCCGAGCATGCCCATGAACGGGATGGTGCCGCCCTCGCCCATCGCCGCCGAGGGCTGGCCCCAGTGCGCCTCCGAGGCCCCGTCGACCGCGGACTGCAGCCACCCCGCGGTGGGTGGGGCGTTCCAGCCCCCCTCGGCGCCCCGGACGGTGACCGTGACGGTGGCGCCGTTGGGCGGGTCGGCGATGAGGGCGCGCTCGAGGGCGTCGGCTGCTGCCGCCGGGTCGGCGGTGGGGGCGAGGCGGCAGGAGAGGGTGAGCTCGGTGAAGGGGCGCAGCACGTTGCCGGCCCGGTCCGGGGGCGGGAAGCCGTCGACGGCGATGTTGGCGATGGAGGGCTCCCACGTTCGGGCCCGGAGCAGGTCGACGGCCTCGGCGTGGTCGGGACGGGTGGAGCCGGCCCACGGGAACGCGAGCCCGGCCACGATCTGGTCGGCCGTCGCCGCCATCTGGTCGTGCCGCTCGGCCGGGATGTCGCACCAGAGCTCATCGACCAGCACCCGCCCGGTGTCGGGGTCCTCGATGCGGTCGAGCAGCCGGCGCAGCAGCCGGAACGACGACGGCACGACCCCGCCGGCCGAACCCGAGTGCACGCCCTCGATGAGGACCTCGACCCGGACCGACGCCATGAGCACGCCCCGGAGCGACGTCGTGACCCAGAGCCGGTCGTAGGTGGCCGCACCGGAGTCCAGCCCGACCACGAGCGAGACCTGGCCGAGCCGGTCGCCGAGGGCGTCGAGGTGGGCTGGCAGGTCCGGGCTGCCGGACTCCTCGCTCGCCTCGATGAGCACAAGGAGTCGGGCGTGGCTGCCCCCGGCCTCGCGGAGGGCCTCGATGGCGGCGAGCGAGGAGAACACGGCGTAGCCGTCGTCGGCCCCGCCCCGGCCGTAGAGGAGGTCGCCCTCGAGCACCGGCTCCCACGGGCCGAGACCCTCACGCCAACCGGACATCTCCGGCTGCTTGTCGAGGTGGCCGTAGAGCAGCACGGTGTCGTCGGCCAGCGCCGGATCGGTCGCCGGGATCTCGCACAGCACGATCGGGGTGCGCCCGGGGACCTCGAGGACCTCGACGGTCATCCCCTCGATCGGTCGGGCCTCGCACCACTGGCGGATCAGGGCGGTGGCGGCGGCCATGTGGCCGTTGGCCTCCCACTGCGGATCGAAGGCGGGGGAGACGTTGGGGATGCGCACGTAGTCCTGGAGCGGACCGAGGACGTCGCGGTCCCAGCGGGTGTCCACCGAGGTGCGGATCCGGGCTGCGTCGAGTGCCACGGCCCTTTGCTAGCAGGATGGGCGGGTGCTCCTCGACGCGATCGACCACGTCCAGCTCGCCATGCCGCCCGGCGGGGAGGAGCTGGCCACCTGGTTCTACGAGGGCATCCTCGGGGTGCCCCGCGTCCCCAAGCCGCCGCACCTGGCGGTCCGGGGCGGGTGCTGGTTCGAGCGGGGCTCGCTGCGCATCCACCTCGGGGTGCAGGACGACTTCGTCCCGGCGACCAAGGCCCACCCGGCCTTCACCGTGCTGGACCTGGACCGCCTCGAGGCCACGATCACCACGAACGGGCTCGCCGTGCGACGGGTGGACGACCCCCTGGAGCCCGACGTCCTCTACGTGGACGACCCGTTCGGCAACCGCATCGAGCTGCGCCCGACCCGAGGCGTCGAGGACAAGGCCGACTACGCCCAGGTCGTCGAGGACGTGGCCCGGACCGCGGTGGGGGACCGCCTGGCCGACGAGCTCGCCTTCGTCCACGAGCTGGACCGGCTCAAGACCGTGCTGCGCCAGTCCTTCGTCGGCGAGGCGTCCCGGCGCGAGAACACCGCCGAGCACAGCTGGCACGTCGCCGTCATGGCCGCCGTGCTGAGCGAGCACCTCGAGGCCGACGTCGACCTCGCCCGCGTGGTCCTGCTGCTGCTCGTCCACGACATCGTGGAGATCGATGCCGGCGACACCGGCATCTACGACGACACCTCCAACGGCTCCAAGGAGGAGCGGGAGGAGGCTGCGGCGGACCGCCTCTACGGCCTCCTGCCCGACGACGTCGGCGCCCGCCTCCGGGACGCCTGGGAGGAGTACGAGCACGGCACCACGCCCGAGGCCCGGGCCGCTCGGGTCTTCGACCGGCTCGCGCCGGTGCTGCTCAACCTGAGCGCCGGCGGGATCGCCTGGCGCCGCTGGGGTGTCAGCGCCGACCGGGTGCGGGAGGTCGTCGCCCCGATCGGCGCCGGGGCGCCGGAGCTCGGACGCCTCGTGGACGCCGCCCTGGAGCGGGCTGTCGCCGACGGCCTGCTCCCCGCCGGCGGCTCCGGCCTCATCCTCCCCTGAGGTTGCGACGCCGCTTGTGCTGGTACATGCGGGCGTCGGCCCGGGACAGCACCTCGTCCGGCGACGCGTGATCGCCGGGGGCGATGTAGGCCACCCCGATGCTGGCGGCGACGGGCACGGACCGGTCGTCGACCATGACCCGGTCGCCGAGGGCTCCCAGCAGGCGCTGGCCGAAGCGCTCGGCATCGTGCTCGTCGTCCGCCTCGCCGACCACCACGAACTCGTCGCCGCCGATCCGAGCGGCGACGTCGCCCTGGCGCACCGCGGATGCCAGCTGCCTGGCCACGTGCACCAGCAGGCGATCGCCCACGTGGTGGCCGAGCCGGTCGTTGACGGCCTTGAACTCGTCGAGGTCGACGAACGCAGCTGCGACCCCCACTCGCCGCCGCTGGCGGAGCATCAGCTCGAGCTGGCGGAACAGCAGGTCCCGGTTGGCGAGACCGGTGAGCGGGTCGTGGTCGGCGCGCCGCTCGAGCTCGACGACCAGCTCGGCCACGTGCGCCTGGGCTGTCTTGAGCTCGTCGATGTCGGTGCACGTGCCGAACCACTTGACGATCTTCCCGTCGCGATCGCGCAGAGGCAGTGCCCGGCCCAGCATCCAGTGGTAGACGCCGTCGTGGCGCCGCAACCGGTACTCGATCTCGTACGGCGTCCCTGTCGACGTCGCCTCCTGCCACAGCGTCCACGCAAGGGGACGATCCTCGGGGTGGAAGGGCGGGTTCCAGCCGTCGCCGAGGCTCTCCTCGAGCGTCAGGCCCGTGAACTCGAGCCACTGGCGGTTGAAGTGCTCGTGCCAGCCGTCGGGCCGGGTGATCCACACGATCTGGGGCAGCGTCTCCACGAGCGTGCGCCACTCGGCCTCGCTGGCCTCGAGTCGAGCCACCTGGTCGCGCAGGCTGCGGACCTCGGCCTCGAGCGCGCGGGCGTGCGCCGCTCCTCCGCCGGCCGGTTCGTTCGCCGATCCGGCGGTTGCGTCGTCCACCTCATGACGGTGCCTGCGCGCCGGCCGGCGCACCAGAGCCGTGCGGCCCTCCCGGGATGGCACGATCGTGTCAGATGCCACATTCCGGTCGGGTCATCGCCCTCCCCGACCGTGGTCCGGGGATTCCGTACCCTCGGGGGATGCGCCGCCCGGCCCGCCGCTCGATGGAGCCCGTCGACCTCGACCCGCGCCCTCGCCGGTATCCGGTCATCGGCGCGGTGCACGGCACGCAGATCACCCACCTTCCCACCGGCACCGTCGGCGCGGTCGAGCGGTTCCTCAACTCCCAGCTGCAGGTGAAGGACCGCACCGGGTACGTGCACACGTTCACGGTGGTGCCCGGTGAGTTCGCCATCGACGGCGTCGCCTGCCACCCGGTCTTCGGGTCGGCGACCCCGACCGAGCCCGAGCGCCGCATCTCCGCCTCCGGCTCGATCGCCGTGCGCCACGAGGCCCGGGTCGCTCGGGCGAGCCGCATCCTCGTCGAGGGCGTGCACGACGCCGAGCTGCTCGAGAAGATCTGGGGCGACGACCTGCGCCACGAGGGCATCGTCGTGGAGCGCCTCGACGGCATGGACGACCTCGGCGCGGTCGTGCGCGACTTCCGGCCCGGTCCGACCCGACGCCTCGGTGTGCTGCTCGACCACCTGGTCGAGGGCTCCAAGGAGTCCCGGGTCGCTGCCACCGTGCAGCACCCCCACGTGCTCGTCACCGGCACCCCCTACGTCGACGTGTGGCAGGCCGTGCGCCCGTCGGTGGCTGGGATCGAGGCATGGCCCGACGTCCCGATGGGGGAGCCGTGGAAGGAAGGCGTGCTCGCCCGCATCGGCCGCCCGGGCCAGCACCCGGGCGCGTTCTGGCGAGAGCTGCTGGCCAGCGTCACGACCTACGCAGACCTGTTCCCACCCCTCGTCGGCGCTGTCGAGCAGCTCATCGACTTCGTCACGGAGATCGACGACGGCTGACAGGCCGACAGCAGCGCGTTCGCGAGATCCCGACGGGCCCGCGAGCGCTACGGTCCCGGCACCGAGCAACGATCTGGGAGCGCAGTGGGCACCAGCTGGAACACCGTCGTGCAGGACGCAACAGATCTGCGACGTCGGCTGCACCAGCGACCGGAGCTGGGTTGGAGCGAGACCTGGACGGCAGCGGCGATCCGCGAGGAGCTCGACCGGCTCGGGATCGCCTGGCGGGACTGCGCCGGCACCGGCACGGTCGCCACCCTCGCCGCCGGCGCCACCGGACGGCACGTGGCCCTGCGGGCCGACATCGACGCCATGCCGGTGCACGAGGCGACAGGGGCGACCTGGACCTCGCAGGTCGACGGGATGATGCACGCCTGCGGCCACGACGGGCACACGGCCACGCTCCTCGGCACCGCCCGCTGGCTGGGGGACCACGAGGATGCGCTGCCCGGACCGGTCACGCTCCTCTTCCAGCCCGCCGAGGAGGGCGGCCACGGTGCCCGCGGGATGATCGAGGACGGCGCCCTCGACGGCGTCGATGTCGTGTTCGGCTGGCACAACTGGCCCGCCATCCCGTTCGGCCAGGCCGTGTGCCCCGACGGCACGGTGATGTGCGGCAACGGCACCTTCGAGATCCTCGTCGAGGGCGTCGGCGGCCACGCCAGCCAGCCCGAGGCGACGCGCGACCCGGTGCTCGCCGCCGCGGCCATCACCGTCGCCGTCCAGCAGGTGGTGAGCCGGCGCCTGCCTCCGCAGCAGCCCACGGTCGTCGCGGTCACGTCCATCGACGCGCCCAGCGCCGCCACCGTCACGCCGGCCTCGGCCCGCCTCGGTGGCAGCATCCGGATCGCCGACGAGGCCGCCCGCGACGAGGTCGGCGCCCTCATCGACGAGGTGGCGCACCACGTCGCGGCCGGTCACGGGTGCCGGGCCCAGGTCGTGCACCAGCGTCGCTACGGACCGACGGTCAACCACCCCGGTCCAGCCGCCGAGATGCGGGCGGTCCTCGCCGACGAGCTCGGCGACGGCTGGCACGCCGGTTCGACGCCGGTGCCGATCATGGCGTCGGAGGACTTCAGCTACTACCTCGCCGAGGTGCCGGGCGCCTTCGCGCTCGTCGGCGCCGATGATGGCCAGGGCCACGACGCCTCGTGCCACAGTCCGCACTACGACTTCAACGACGACCTGATCGCCCCCGTGGTGCGCATCTACGCCCGCCTCGCCGGGGCACCGCTTCCCGAAACCGAGATGAGAGACAGGAGCACGACGTGAACAACGAGGCCTTCGAGCAGTGGGAGTCGGCGATCCGCGGGTACTGCCGCGCCTACCCCACGGTGTTCACCTCCGCGAAGAACGCCCGCATGCACGACGAGGACGGCCGCAGCTACCTCGACTTCTTCGCCGGTGCGGGCGTCTTGAACTTCGGGCACAACGACGAGCGCATGAAGCGGGCGATGATCGAGTTCCTCGAGCGCGACGGCGTCGCCCACAGCCTCGACACCCACACCGACGTCAAGCGCGACTTCATCGAGCGCTTCGCGGAGGTCGTGCTCGAACCCCGCGGCATGGACCACAAGATGCAGTTCATGGGTCCCACCGGCACCAATGCTGTCGAGGCCGCACTGAAGCTGGCCCGCAAGGTCACGGGTCGGCCCCACGTCGTGGGGTTCAGCCACGGCTTCCACGGGATGACGCTGGGCTCCCTCGCCCTCACGGCCAACGACGTCTTCCGCCAGGCGGCCGGCGTGCCCCTCGAGCACGTCGTGCGCCTGCCCTTCGAGACCGCTGCCGGCGGTGGGCTGAAGGGGCTGGAGAGCTACCGGGCGGCCCTCGAGGACAGCTCGAGCGGCCTGCTGCCGCCTGCGGCGTTCGTCGTCGAGGTCATCCAGGCCGAGGGTGGCGTGAACGTGGCCTCGCCCGAGTGGCTCCACGCCGTGCAGGACCTCGCCCGCGACGTCGGGGCGCTGTTCATCATCGACGACATCCAGGCCGGGTGCGGGCGCACCGGCTCCTACTTCAGCTTCGACGGCATGGACCTGGACCCCGACATCGTCACCCTGGCCAAAGGCATCGGTGGCTTCGGTACCCCGCTCGCCATGAACCTCAACAAGCCCGAGCACGACGAGCACTGGTCGCCGGGCGAGCACACCGGCACCTTCCGCGGGCAAGGCCTGTCCTTCGTCGCGGGCACCGAGGCCCTGAGCTACTTCACCGACGACACCCTCATGAACCAGGTCGCCGAGAAGGGTGAGATCATGCGCCAGCGCCTGCGCTCCCTCGCCGACGCACGCGCCGACCACGGCTGGGACGTGCGGGGCCGGGGGATGATGCAGGCCGTCGACGTGGTCGACGGCGCCTACGCGAAGGACGTGCAGCGCGAGTGCTTCGAGCGCGGCCTGCTCATCGGGCCGTGCGGCACCGGCGGCCGCGTCATCAAGCTGATCCCGCCGCTCACCATCCCCGAGGACGAGCTCACCGAGGGCCTCGACATCCTGGAGGCAGCGATCGACGCCACGTGGAGCGCCTCGTGAGGGCACGCGACGACATGCTCTTCCCGTTCGAGGAGTACGAGCTGCGCATCCGCGAGCTGCGGGAGCGGATGGAGGAGCGCCTGCTCGACGCGGTGGTCATCACTGCGCCGGGCAACCTCATGTACCTCACCGACTACCAGACCACGGGCTACTCCTTCTTCCAGGCCCTGGTGGTCCCGCTCGACGGCGAGCCCTTCACGATCACCCGGGCGATGGAGGAGTCCAACGTCATCGAGCGCACCTGGGTCGAGCTCACCCGGACGTACTCCGACACCGGCGACGCCATCCAGCTGCTCGTCGAGTCGCTGCGCGAGTTCGGCCTCGAGGGCAAGGCCATCGGCTACGAGCGCAACAGCTACTTCTTCCCCGCCTACCAGCAGGACCGCATGGCCGACGCCTTCCGCGACGGCCGGCTGCAGGACTGCTACGGGATCGTCGAGGAGGGGCGCATCGCCAAGTCGCCGCTCGAGATCGACGTGATGAAGCGGGCCGCGAAGGCGACCGAGGCCGGCATGCGGGCCGGCCTGGCTGCGTGCCAGGCGGGCATCACCGAGAACGAGATCGCCGCCGAGGTCAGCGCAGCGATGTTCCGGGCCGGCGGCGAGTTCCCGGCCGTGATGCCCTACATCACCTCCGGCCCGCGCACCATGATCGGCCACGCCACCTGGGAGGGCCGCACGGTCCAGCCCGGGGAGCACGTGTTCATCGAGGTCGGCGGCTGCTACCGCCGCTACCACACGGCCATGATGCGCACCGCCGTCATCGGCGAGCTCAGCGACTCCATGCAGCGGGCCCAGGACCGCATGAAGTGGTGCATCGAGGAGATGCACGCAACGGTGCGGCCGGGGATGACGATCTCCGACTTCGACCAGCTGGTCCGATCCATCATCGTCGCCAACGAGATCGGCGCCGAGCTCGTCACCCGGGCCGGCTACTCGATCGGCATCGCCTTCCCGCCGAGCTGGGACGAGGGCTACATCCAGTCCATCAAGCCCGGCGACAACACCGTCCTGCAGGAGGGCATGACCTTCCACGTCATCCCGTGGATGTGGGGTGTGGACGGGGACAAGACCGTCGGCATCTCCGACACCATCCGCGTCACCGCCGACGGCATCGCGTCCTTCTTCACCCTCGACCAGGACTTCACCGTCGCCGACCGTCCAGAGGAGCTCCCATGCTGACCGTCATCGACCCGACGACGGGGTCCGAGCTGCACACCCTGCCCGCCGCCGACCGGAGCGAGCTGGATGCCACCCTCGGCCGTGCCCAGGAGGCCTTCGACGGCTGGCGCCGTCGGAGCTTCGCCGAGCGGGCCGCGGTGCTGCGCGCCGTCGCAGCTCGCATGCGCGAGGACATCGAGCGGCTCGCGCTGCTCATGACCGAGGAGATGGGCAAGCCCATCACCGAGGCGCGCGGCGAGGTCAACAAGGCGGCCTGGGCCGCCGAGCACTACGCCGAGCACGCCGAGGAGTACCTGGCGACCGACGTCATCGAGTCCGACGCCACCTCCAGCTACGTGCAGTACCTGCCCATCGGGCCGGTGCTCGGCATCCTGCCGTGGAACGCACCCTTCTGGCTGGCGTTCCGCTTCTGCGCCCCGGCGCTCATGGCCGGCAACACGTGCGTGATGAAGCACGACCCCCACGTCCCCGCCTGCGCCGCGGCGATCGCCGAGGTGTTCGAGGCGGTGGGCGCGCCGCCCGGGGTCTTCCAGAACCTGCCCCTGCAGACCGACGACGTGGCCACTGCCATCGCCGATCCTCGCATCCGGGCGATCTCCTTCACCGGCTCCGAGCGTGCCGGATCCGCGGTCGCCGCGGCTGCTGCGGCCGAGCTGAAGCCCGCCGTGCTCGAGCTCGGCGGCTCCGACCCGGCGATCGTGCTCGCGGATGCCGACCTCGACGCCGCGGCCGCGGCGATCGCCACCATGCGGATCATCAACGCCGGCCAGTCGTGCATCGCCGCCAAGCGGATCATCGTCGAGGACAGCGTCCACGACCGCTTCGTCGACCTCCTGCAGGAGCGCTTCGCTGCGCTGGTGGTGGGCGACCCGCGCGAGGAGACGACCCAGATCGGCCCCATCGCCCGGGACGACCTGCGCGAGAACCTGCACCGCCAGGTCCGCCAGACCATCGACGCCGGCGCGACGTGCCGGCTCGGCGGCGAGCTCCCCGACGGCGACGGCTTCTATTACCCGGTCACGCTCCTCACCGACGTGGAGCCGGGCATGACCGCCTGCGTCGAGGAGACGTTCGGTCCCGTGGCCGCCGTCCTGCGGGTCGGCTCTGCTGAGGAGGCGCTGGCCCTCGCCAACGACACGCCCTACGGGCTGGCGGCGTCGGTGTGGACATCCACCGAGCGGGGCGAGTGGATGGCCGCCGACATCGAGGCCGGGCAGGTCGCGGTGAACGGCGTGGTCAAGACCGACCCCCGACTGCCATCCGGTGGCGTCAAGCGCTCCGGTTACGGGCGCGAGCTGGGCCCCCACGGGATCCACGAGTTCGTGAACGCCCAGCAGGTCTGGATCGGCCCCTCCACCGCCTGAGGGGGACGGGGCGGAAGATCCGACACGGTGGGGGTGTTGCAGGCAGCACCCCCACCCCGGAGCCGATCTTCATGCCGACGTCCGAGCTGTTCTCCTTCCCTGACCCCGTCAACGAGGTCTCCGCCCGCCTCGTCGCCGCCGGGGTCGTCACGATGTCCGTGGCTGCCATCGCCCTCGATCTGCGCTGGCTCGTGGCGGTCATCGCCTACGGCTTCGTGGCCCGGGTCCTCACCGGTCCGACCTTGAGTCCCCTCGGGCAGCTGGTCACCCGGGTCCTGACCCCGGCGCTCGACCGGCCGCCCAGGCTCGTGCCCGGGCCGCCGAAGCGCTTCGCCCAGGGCATCGGCGTGGCCTTCTCCGTGACCGCGCTCGTGCTGGTCCTGGCCGGTCAGTGGGGCGCGGCCCAGGTCGCGCTCGGCATGCTCGCCACCGCCGCGTTCCTCGAAGCGGCCTTCGCGCTGTGCCTGGGGTGCAAGGCGTTCGCGCTGCTGATGCGCGCCGGGGTCATCCCCGACGATGTGTGCGAGCGCTGCAACGACATCTGGGCGACCAGCGCCTGACCCCAGAGCCCGCTCCGAAGCGGCCTGATCAGAGGTCGAGCAGGGCGTTCTCCAGCACCTCGGTGAGGGCTGGGTGGATCCACATCTGCTCACGGGCCATCTCGTCGACGGTCCGACCGAAGCGCATGCCCTGGATGAGGGTCTGGATCAGCGTGGAGGCCTGGGGCCCGATGATGTGGGCGCCGAGGAGGCGGCGCGTCTGGGCGTGGGCCACCAGCTTCACGAACGACGTCGTGTCCTCCATGGCCCAGCCGTACGCCGTCGAGCCGTACTCCTTGATCGCGGTCACGAACGGCACCCCGTCGGTCGCAGCCTCGTGCTCGGTCATGCCGACCGACGCGACCTGCGGGTTGCCGAACACCGCGTGGGGGACGATCGAGTAGTCCATGCGCCACGGGTCGTCGGGGTTGGCCAGGTTGTGGAACACGACGCGCGCCTCGGCGTTGGCGACGTGCTTGAGCTGGAAGTGGTTGGTGAGGTCGCCCAGGGCGTAGATGCCCTCCACGTCGGTCTGCAGGTCCTCGTGGACGATGACCCGACCGGACGGGTCGGTGCGGACACCGGTGCGCTCCACCGCGAGCTGGTCGCTGTTGGGCACCCGGCCCGTCGCCACCAGCAGCTCGTCGACCTCGAGCGTCGACTCCTGCCCGTCGTGCAGGAGGTGGACGAGGATCGAGCCGGACCCGGTGCGTTCGACCCGGGTCACCGCCGTCTCGAGGTGGAGGTCGAAGCGGCCGGCGGCCAGCTCGGTGTAGCGCCGGGAGATGTCGTCGTCCTCGGAGCGGAGGAGCTTCGGGCCCCGGTTGAGGATGGAGACGTGGGTGCCGAAGGCGTCGAAGACGTGGCCGAGCTCGGTGGCGATGTAGCCCCCGCCCAGCACGGCCATGCGCTTCGGCAGCTCGGGCAGGCGCATCACCGTGTCGGACGTGTGGTAGCCGACCTCGTCGAGCCCGGGGACGTCGGGGACGTAGGGCCGGGCGCCCGCCGCCAGCAGGAACTTCTCGCCCCGCAGCTGCTCGCCGTCCACCTCGAGGACCTTGTGGTCGACGAAGGCGCCGCTGCCCCGGAAGACCGTGATGTTCTCGCAGTCCTCGGCCCGGTAGCGCTCGCCGCCTGCGGCGATCGGATCGATGCGGCCGAAGACCCGGTCGACGATCGACGGCCAGTCCACTGATTCGACCGAGGCCTTCACGCCGTAGCGCTCGGACTCCCGCACGTGCATGGCGATGTCGGCGGCGTAGATGAACATCTTCGAGGGGATGCACCCCACGTTGAGGCACGTGCCGCCGAAGATGCCCCGCTCCACCATGGCGATGCGTGCGCCGTCCAGCTCCGGGGGGATGGAGTTGCCCGAGCCGCTGCCGACGATGACGAGGTCGAAGTCCTGCACCCGGTGATCTCTACCAGTCTTCGTGGGGAGTTCGTCGCACTTGGGCGGGATCGTTCGAGGCGGTGCCGGCTGGTGATACCGGTCAAGCGGTGAGCAACCAGATCAATCCACGCATAAAGACGCTAAAATGTGTCATCCGCGGCTCCTGCGGGTGCCGGACCAGAGGTGTTCCCGCACACCCAGACCAAGGAGCACTCCCATGAACCGCAAGCTCGTCGCCGCCGCAGCAGCCAGCTGCCTCACCCTCGGCCTCGGCGCCAGCGCCGCCGCCGCCGGCCCGCCCGCCGGGGTGCCCGGCAAGGGTGTGCCGGCCGGCATCCAGTGCCAGCAGGCGGGCATCAGCACCCTGCAGACCCTCGAGATCCTCGACGACGTCGCTCGCGACGGCATCGAGGTGGTGGATGTCGGGACGCTGCAGCTGCCCACCGTGCTGGAGCTGCACCGGCAGAGCCCGGAGCTCTTCCAGACGGGCGGCGTGACGGTCGTCGTGCCCGGGATCGGTGACGTGGCCGCCACCTGGTGCGATCCCGCCTGATCATCAGCCACTGAGTGGAGCGCCCCCGGCGAAGGTGTCGGGGGCGCTTCCGCGCTCGTAGCGTCCAGGCCCATGGATCGCCGCCCCGACATCCACTTCCACTTCGACCCCGTCTGCCCGTTCGCGTGGCTGACGTCGCGCTGGGTCCGGAGCGTGGCCCGCCAGCGCGACTACGAGGTCGACTGGCGGTTCATCTCGCTGCGGCTGATCAACAGCCACGTCGACTACGACGCCCACTTCCCGCCCGAGTACGAACAGGGCCACACCGCGGGCCTGCGGATGCTGCGGGTCTGCACCGCAGCCCGGGAGCGCCACGGCCGGGAGGTCATGGGCGACCTCTACACCGCGCTCGGCGGCAGCGTGTTCGACGTCGACCCGCCGGCGGATCAGGCCGCCTACCGCGACGGCATGGGGGCGCGCTCGACGGTAGAACCCCTGTTGACCGGCCTCGGGTTCGATGCCGACCTGGTCGATGCGCTGGACGATCCGGCCTGGGACGACGTGATCCGCCAGGAGACCGACGACGCGCTGGAGCGGACCGGTCGGGACGTCGGCACACCGATCATCGCCTACGACCCGCCGGACGGCCCCGCCTTCTTCGGGCCGGTCATCAGCCGGGTCCCGAACGACGAGGATGCGCTGCGGCTCTGGGACGCGGTCCTGGAGCTGACCTCGTTCCCGGGCTTCGCCGAGCTGAAGCGGAGCCTGCGGGAGCGCCCGGCCTTGCGGGTCAGCGGGACGACGCCCGATCAGGCGCCCGTCGAGGAGGACTGGCACCAGGGCAGCAGGCGGCTGAAGAAGTAGCGCCGGGCCTTCCGCGGTCGGTCCCTGGCGCTCGGGGCCCCGCTTCGTCACGGGCGCCGAGATCGTCACCCTGCAGGGGCAGGGGCACCTCGCCACCACGTTCGCCCCGAACCGGTTCGCCGAGGTGGTGCTCGACTTCGTCGATCGGCACTGAGGCGTTGCGTGCCCTCGACAGGAATCGAACCTGTGGCCTACCGCTTAGGAGGCGGTCGCTCTATCCGACTGAGCTACGAGGGCGGGACTTCCGCGTGGAGCTACGCGCATCCACCGGCGGGCGAGGGTACTGCCGCGCTCGACGGGTGTCCGACCCGTCGGGCATCTGCGCCGGCTTCGGAGAGCTCCCCGGCCCTATGGGGACCTTTGGCCCTGTGAGGGCCGTGCCCGCCCGCGCACGGTGAGCGTCGCGAGAGATGTGTCCACCTCAGGAGGAACGTCCATGACCTCGACCCGATCACTGCACCGAGCCGGCGTGGTGCTCGCCACGGCCATGCTCGTCTTGACCTCGGCGATCGGCGCTGCGGGCGCCCAGGAGACGCCCCAGCTCAGCGCTGACCGCTACGGCACGGCCGCCCGCGCCGCCCTCGATGCCTTCCCGGACGGCGCGGACGTGGCAGTGCTGGCGTCCGGGGAGGACTTCGCCGACGCCCTCGCCGCTGCACCCCTGGCTGCCGCGTACGACGCGCCGATCCTGTTGAGCGCACGCGATGTGCTTCCCGATTCGACTCGCGACACGCTCGCCTACCTGGGCGTCGCCGACGTGCTGGTCATGGGCGGCCCTGATGCGGTCAGTCACGACGTGACCAACTCGCTCCACGTCGACTACCAGGTGAGCCGCGTCGCCGGTGATGACCGGTACGCCACGGCGGCCCGTGCCGCGCTCGACGCGTTCCCCGGTGGCACGAACGTGGCGGTGCTGGCATCCGGGGAGGACTTCCCCGACGCGCTCGCCGCAGCTCCTCTGGCCGCGGTCTACGACGCGCCGATCCTGCTCACCGGCCGGGACCAGATGCCCGACGTCACCCGTGACCTCCTCGCTGAGCTGAACGTCGCCGACGTGCTGGTCATGGGAGGCCCTGATGCGGTCAGTCACGACGTGACCAACTCGCTCCACGTCGACTACCAGGTGAGCCGCGTCGCCGGCGCTGATCGGTACGAGACGGCGGTGACCGCCTCGCTCGACTGGACCGACGGAGCCAACGTGGTCGTGCTGGCCTCCGGGGAGGACTTCCCCGACGCACTGGCTGCGGCCCCGCTGGCTGCGTTCTTCGACGCACCGATCCTGTTGACGGGACGTGACGCCCTGCCCGATGTGACCCGCGACCGCCTCGCGGAGCTGAACGTCGCGGACGTGTTGGTCATGGGTGGGCCTGAAGCGGTCAGCAACGAGGTGACCAACTCGCTGCACGTCGACTACCAGGTCTCGCGGGTCGCCGGATGACGCGCACCGCCGGCTCCTCAACGGCGGGTGGAGCGGAAAGGGTCGGAGGTCGGCTGGCCTCGGGTCGGAGGGCTCTGGGGTCGTTCGCCGCTGCTCTCTACGGTGGGAATCGGTCCACGTGGTCTCGGTTCCGATCCCGTGGCCATCAGCCCTGCTCGCCAGTGCGACGGGGTCCAGTGGCGCTCCTGACCTGGCGTCTCCATCTTCTCGAGGGGCCGAAGGTAAGGGGGAGCGAGCATGCGAACATCTGCGATGGCTGGGGCCTTTCAGGATCTGGGTCCGCGGCCAGCGCGGCTGGCCGGGTGCCTCGGCAGTGTCGAGTCAACCGGCGCGGCCTCGATGCCGGGGGGTGAGCTCCCATGTCGCTCCAGGTGACGACTGTCCAGCACTCGCCCGATGTGATCGTCGTGCGGATCGGGGGCGTTGGTGAGGAGCGGCTGCTTCTCACGCTGATCGACGGCATCGAGGCCATCTCGAACGGCGTGCCGTGCTTGGTGATCGACGTCGATGAGCTGGTGCTCTTCAGCGCGACCGCCGTCCGCAGCTTCGTGGGCCATCTCCTCGAACGGCTCGATGACGGCTGCGTGGTCTTCACGGCTCGCCGCGGCACGGCGCGACAGGTCCTCCGCCGTTGGGGCGGCAGCGGGCTCGTGATCGTGGACTCTGCCGACCATGCCCGTGCCCGCTGCAGCCCGCAGGTCGCCGGATGACGGCGACACCAGTGCTTGCTCCACGGAAGGGAAGCCATGGACCCCGATGACCATGCCAAGGATGATCCGACACCTGAGCACGTGAGGTACCACGGCGATGGTGTGCTGCGGCTCGGCGACCGGGTGATCGAACACGTGCACGCCGACCTCATCGGGGGACGGAGCCACTACAGCGTCGGTGGACGGGTTGCCGAGGGCCCACGTTGGTGGCGAGGAAGGGTGGAGTGGGACGGAGACGACGATCAGCCGGTCACGTGCAGCGAGGTGATCATCGAGGTCGACAACGGACGATCCGGCGTCGCAGTCATCGAGCCGGCTCCGAACGCACCCGCCCACAGCGCCGTCCTCCACGGGGTCGGACCGCCGCCCTTCGAGGTCCCGTGAAACTGGCACGGATGTACCGTGGCGGCGAGACCGACCGGGGGCGGGTGTCGTGATCGACGAGGGTCAGCTGAGGCAGGCGTTGGCGAACGTCGCCGAGTCGCTCGCTCGAGACAGATCGGTCGCCGACGTGCTCCACGACCTCGTCGACGACGCCACGAGGGTCTTCGACATCTGCGGGGCGGGCATCTCCATGGCTGATGCGCAGGGCAGGCTCCGCTCCGTGACGGCGTTGAGCGAGTCCATCGCCTCCCTCGAGATGATCGAGGAGCGCACTCGGCAAGGACCGTGCCATGAGGTCCACGACCTCGGGAAGCCGTTGCGCATCAGCGATCTGCGGGACCACGCCGACCGGTGGCCTGACCTCGCACGGGCCGCCGAGAAGGCGGGCGTAGTCGCCGCCGCCGGGGTTCCGCTGCACATCGAAGACGCCGAGTTCGGGGTCCTCACCTTGTACGACACCCGTCCACGCCAGTGGACCGATCGACAGATCGAAGCGGCCCAGCTGCTCGCCGACACGACCACCGGCTACATCGTGTATGCCTCGGCCTACCGAGAAGCGACGGAGGTCGTCGCCCAGCTGGAGCATGCGCTGGAGACCCGGATCATCGTCGAGCAGGCCAAGGGTGTGCTGGCCAACGAGCGGAGCATCTCCGTCGACGCTGCGTTGCAGATCCTGCGTCGGCACGCACGGAACCACAACGCCAAGCTGTCGGTGGTCGCGCACGCCGTGGTGAACCTCGACCTACGTCCCTAGCCCCGCTCCCGCGCGCTGACGACCGGGCGAGGCGGGGTCTGTCCGTTGCGGCCGATGTCAAGTCCACGTAGGGTCGTCGACAGGTCGCTCCGCTCCTGACCTCGGTGGGATGGCTGCACGCTCCGCACATGTTTGCGGGCGTGGTGGCGCTCTCGTCCTCGGCGCACACGATCGATCGACGTGTGGATGCTTGGAGGGTGACATGGCTCAGATGGATGCCTCAGACGCACTCGGCGCCGCACACCTGCCCCGGCGCGCGACCCGGGTGCTGAGCAGTGCGGGGCTCCACTGATGCTGGACACCCGGGTCCCGCCGGCCCGCACCGGCGACCTCGACTGGACCGAGCTCTCTCGAACCACGACTGCGCTCGGCGTCGCCACCGACGCTGCGACCGCTGGCGCGGCGCTCGTCGACGGCTGCCACCGTGGCCTCGGGGCGGCAGCGACCGCGGTGTGGCTCGGCGACGGCGACCAGCACCTCATCGCGTCGTACGGGCGCGTTCCCGTCGCTACCGACCTCCCGGCGCCGGGCGGAGGACGCGGTGCGTTGCTGCACGGGCGCGACGCAGACGGATCGCCGACGTGTGCATCCGTCACCGCTGTGCCCGGTGACAGCGCCGTGGTGAAGTTCTGGGCGCGGTTCGCCCGCCACGACCACCTCGGACCCGCCCGCCTGGGCGCGCTGGAGGTGCTCGTCGCCGCAGGGGTCGCCGCGCTGCGTCGCACCCACCTCGGCGCGCAGACGAGCCAGGCCGGTCTCCTCCTGCAACGACGTCTGCTCCCCGAGATCGGACCGGGATCCACCGGCGAGGCAGCTGCCCGCTACGCACCCGCCGGCGACGGCAGCAAGGTCGGCGGCGACTGGTACGACATCGTCCACACGCGTGACGGGCGCACGGTGCTCGTCCTCGGTGATGTCGCCGGGCACGGCATCGAAGCCGCCGTCCAGATGAGCGAGTTCCGCACCGCCCTCTACAGCCACCTACTCGAAGGTCTCCCCGCGACCATCGCGCTGGCCCGGCTCAACGACCTCGCCCTGGACCGAGATGGCTTCGCCACGTGCTGCTGCGTGGAGATCGGCCCGCAGGGCACGGTCGTGACCTCGGCGGGTCACCCTCCGCCCATCGTGACCGGGTCCAACGGCCACGCCAGCCTCTGCGCGGTTCGGCCGGGACCACCCGTCGGGGCCATCGCGGAGGCCACGTACCGGGCGCATCGCTGGGAGGTGCGGCCCGGTGACACGATCGTGCTCTACAGCGATGGCCTCGTCGAGACCGTCGACACGGTCATCACCGACCAGATCGAGCGACTCCGTCGTGCGGCTGGCAACGCCGGCACCAACGCGCCTGATGAGCTCGCCGACCACCTGCTGGCGCTCGCCGGCCCCCAGAACCTGTTGCGCGACGACATCGCCGTGCTCACCTTCCGGCCCGGCGCCGCGGTGCTCGACGCCGGCGAGCAGGCCAGCCACGCTCGGGTTCCGATCGGGCAGCTGCCCCTCTCCGCCGACCTGATCTGGCAGCTCGTGGACGCAACACCGGATGCCCTGGTGGTCACCGACCCGACCGGCACCGTCGTCCTGGCGAACCACCGCACCGAGTCGCTCTTCGGGTACAGCCGCAGTGAGCTCATCGGCACCTCCATCGACCGCCTCGTACCCGAGGACGTCCGAACCGGCCACGCCGACCACCGGCAGCGCTACCTGGAGAACCCGACCACACGGCCGATGAGCAAGCGGCAGCTCCGGGGCCGTCACCGCGACGGCACCACGATCGTCGCCGAGGTGGCCCTCAGCCCCGTCCGCATGGATGGGCACACCTACGTGATCGCCACCATCCGCCCGCAGCACGAACGGACCCACCGATGATCCACGATCACCACGCCACCACCCCGAACAGCCACGACGAGATCCACGTCAACACCTTCGCCATCGTGCGGATCCGGAGTCGGGTGATCCACTCCGTTCGTGCCGACCTCTTCGGTGGCCGGAATCAGTGCAGCGTGGGCGGCGAGATCAAGGAAGGCCCTCGGTGGTGGCGGGGCCATCTCCACTGGCCCGATGGGCAGACGCCTCCTCGTGCAGGCACTGAGATCCTCCTGGAGCTCGACGACGGGCGATCCGCCCCTGCCGTCACCGAGCCCACTCCGGCCGGACCCGAGCGCACCACTTCCATACACGGGATCGGCCCGCCCCCCTTCGACGTGCCCTGAGCAACAGGTCACCGGCCCAGAACGGCCGGTGCTGGGCCCACGTCCGGGCCCGGAACTCTGAACTGGCCCAACAGCACCAATCTGCAACCACCAACTGAAACAGGAGAGTCCGATGGCTTCCGTCGCACGTGTCACCGAGATCAGCGCACGTTCCGAGACCAGCTTCGAGGACGCAGTCCGCGTCGGCGTCGAGCGCGCCGCCCAGACCCTGCACAACCTGCGAAGCGCCTGGATCAAGGAGCAGGAGGTCTCCCTCAGCGCTGATGGCCAGATCACCGGCTACGAGGTGATCATGAAGGTCACCTTCGTGCTCGACGAGTGAGACGGGCTGACGTGAACGACCCCGGAGGGGGGTGGATGGAAGCACCGACCGTCTGCAAGGACCTCGCAGGATGACGCAGCGCACCGCTCGACACCGATCTCGGGTCATGGTCCTCGCTCCGACGCCGTTGCTCACGGTCACCGTCGAGGCGGGCGGCGCCGGTGACGAGATCCACCTCCATCCCGGCGGGCAGGGGGTCTGGGTCGCTCGGCTGGTCGCCAGCCTCGGCGTGGACGTCGTGCTGTGCTCGTCCTTCGGCGGCGAGACCGGAACGGTCATCAGGTCGCTGCTGGAGCGATGGGACATCGATGTCCGCGCCGTGTCCGCCGCCGGTGGCAACGGCGCATACATGCACGATCGACGCTCGGGGGAGCGGGTGCCCTTGGCCGAGATGGGGGCCATGGCTCGGTCCCGACACGAGGTCGACGAGCTCTACGGCGTCGCGTTCGTGGCCGGCCTGAACGCAGACCTCGTGGTGCTCGGCGGCCCGGAGACGCCCGGCCTGACCCGAGGCGACGTCCCCGATCTCGTGCCGCTCGAGGTCTACACCCGCATGGCGCGGGACCTGCGCCGGAACGGCACGGCGGTCATCGCCGACCTGTGCGGACCTCCCCTCGACGCAGCGCTCGAAGGAGGGCTCGATCTCCTCAAGATCAGCGATGAGGAGCTGGCGGTCACCGGGGAGGTGAAGGACGCGACCAGGCCTTCCTTGTTCGAGGCGCTGCGCCGCCTGGCCGCCCGCGGAGCCGCTGCAGTCGTCGTCACCCGTGGCGAACAACCGACGTTGGCGCTGTTGGAGGGCCGCTACTACGAGGTCCGGGGACCGAGCGTCGACCCTGTCGATCAGCGCGGAGCGGGCGATTCAGTGACCGCCGGCATCGCCGTCGCGCTGGCGAGGGGATCCAGCGTCCAGGAGGCGGTGCGGGTCGGAACCGCCGCCGGGACCCTCAACGTGACCCGCCGGGGGCTGGCCAGCGGGAGCGGCCGCGAGATCGAGCTGCTCGTACCCCACATCGAGATGGTGGAGGTGACCGCTTGAGGCTCAGCTCCGGTTCGGCGATGGGCCTCGCCGGGCACGCACGCCCTGGATCGCGATCACGGGCACGAGGCCGAGTGCGAAGGCGGTGAGGTAGGCGCTGCCAGGGAGTGTCGTGAGACCGAGCAGGTCGCGCAGGGGCCCGACCGTGAGGGCGGCCAGGGTCAGCGCCAGGGTGATGCCGAGCGCGGCCCACAGCCAGGGGTTCTGTGTGGCGCCGCGGAAGCCGGATCCGTGCTCGCTTCGGGCATTGAACACGCCGAGGGTCTGTCCGATGGTCATCGCCGTGAACGCCATGGTCTGCATCCCCTCCACGGAGAGGTCCAGCGACCAGCGAGCGAGTCCGTAGGCGACGAGGCCCACGCCGGCCACCAGAGATGCGTGGGTCACGGTGCGACCGAGGAGGCCACGGTCGACGACGGGCTCGGCGGGATCCCGGGGTGGATCGCGCATGACGTCCTCGCGGCCCGGCTCGAGGGCGAGCGCGAAGGAGGGGAGCACGTCGATGATCAGGTTGTTCCAGAGGATCATCAGTCCGGCGAGCGGGGGGTCGACGCCGGCGGCCAGGGCGATGGTGATCACGGCGACCTCGGCGAGGTGCCAGGAGAACAGGAACTGGGCGAAGCGCCGGATGTTGGCGAAGATGCGCCGGCCCTCGGCCACCGCCGTGACGATGGTGGGGAACTCGTCGTCGAGGAGCACGATGTCGGCGGCGTCACGAGCGACGTCGGTGCCCGAGCCCATGGCGACGCCGACGTCGGCCTGGCTGAGCGCCGGGGCGTCGTTGACCCCGTCACCGGTCACCGCCACGACCTCCCCTGCGGCCTGCAACGACTCGACGATGCGCAGCTTGTGCTCCGGCGCGACCCGGGCGAACAGCGCCGCGCGCCCGGCGTGCTCGACGAGCTCGTCGGCGCTCAGGTCGTCGAGCTCCTTGCCGGTGACGGCATGGCCATCCGAGATCCCCATCCGTGACCCGATGGCCGCGGCGGTGTCCGGTCGGTCGCCGGTGATCATCACGGTGCGGATCCCCGCCTGAGCCAGCACCTCGATGGCGTCGATCGCCGTGTCCCGCGGCGGGTCGTGCATGCCGACCAGACCCAGCACCTCGGCCTGCTCGAACAGCGCCTCGTCCGGAGCGTCGTCACCCACCACCGGCCCGCGAGCGAACGCCAGCACCCGCAACGCTCGGCTGGCCATCTCCTCGGCCGCCTCGAGGAGCCCGGCGTGCCGGTCCGGGTCGAGGAGCACCTCCGGGGCGCCCTTCACGTGCGTCGCCCCGTCGGCCACGACGGCCATGCGCTTGGCCTCGGAGCTGAACGGCACCTCCCGCTCCCGGGGGTGCTCCTCCCGCAGTTCCCGCCACTCGACGTTCCGCTCGGATGCGCCGTGGAGCAGGGCGACCTCGGTCGGGTCGCCGATCGGTTGGCCGTCGGTGTCGACGTCTGCGTCGTTGCACAGCGCGGCCGTCACCCACAGGTCGTGCTCGTCACCGTCGTCGGCGGTGGTGACCTCGACGACCTCCATCTCGTTCCGGGTGAGCGTGCCGGTCTTGTCCGAGCAGATCACCGTGGTGGAGCCGAGCGTCTCCACCGCCGGTAGCCGCCGCACCAGGGCGTTGCCGGCGGCCATCCGCCGCATCCCCACCGCCAGCGTGAGCGTCGCGACCGCGGGGAGGCCCTCGGGCACCACGGCGATCGCCAGTGCCACCGCCACCTCGATCGCCTCGTCGGTCTCGAGCCCTCGGAGCACGCCCAGCGCCAGCAGTGCGATGGCGCCCACGACGACGGCGATCGCGAGCTGTCGGCTCAGGCGGCTCAACCCCTCCTGCAGCGGCGCCTTGGTGTCGTCGGCCGACTCGGCGAGATCCGAGATGCGCCCCATCTCGGTGCTGCGTCCCGTCGCGACCACGACCCCCCGCCCGCGCCCGGCCGCAACGGTGGTGCCCGTGTAGAGCATCGAGGTGCGCTCGGCCAGGGGCGTCTCTGCAGCGACGGGCTCCACGGCCTTGGTGACCGGCTCGTTCTCCCCGGTGAGGCCGGCCTCGTCGACCCGCAGCTCCTCGGCCTCGAGCACACGGAGGTCCGCCGGCACCTGCTCGCCCGCCTCGATCCCGACGACGTCGCCCGGCACGAGGTCGCCGGCGTCGATCTCGTAGCGACGGTCGCCACGCTCCACCTCGGCGGTCGTGGTCATCAACGCCCGGAGCGACTCCATGGAGCGGGCGGCCCGCAGCTCGGTGACGAAGCCGACCACGGTGTTGACGACGAGGACGACGCCGATGGCCGCGGCTTCCACCACCTCACCAGCCACCAACCCGGCGGCCGCCGCGCCCAGCAGCAGGACGATGACCGCGTCGGCGACCTGGTTCCACACCACGCGCCACCACGGCGTCCGCTTGCCCTGGCCGAGCCGGTTCGGCCCGAACCGTTCCCGCCGCTGGCGGACCTCGTCTTCCGAGAGCCCGACCCCTGGGTCGACGTCGAGCGCTGCCGTGACCGCCTCGGCCCCCGCGGCATGTGGTGCGTCGATGCCCGGGCCCTCGGTTCGGTCATCCATGTGGCAAACCCTACGAGTACAGGTTGTGGGGCCTGGCTCGAGCCGGGGCCGCACGTGCATCGGCGCTCGACGGCTTCACCGGGCTCCATGTCGATGTCGCCGGCGCCGTCGAGCCCCGGTGTGGTGACCCTGGCAGGCGACGGGTAGGTGACGGGTCGCCCAACGACCCCGAACGAGGAGACCCCATGTCCGGCAAGACCTACAAGAAGACCAACCTGATCGGCGAGTCCCCGGACAGCATCGAAGCTGCTGTCGAGACCGCCCTCAAGCGCTCCGCTCAGAAGGTCCGCGGTCAGGAGTGGTGCGAGATCAAGGACATCCGGGCCAACGTCAACGAGAGCGGTGGCGTGGACCTCTGGCAGGTCGAGCTCCAGGTCGCCTTCGTCGTCGAGTCGTAGCGAGCTGCGGCCCGAACGGGTCGCGATCCGCGGATCGACCCAGCCCTGGCGGGCCTCCCGTCAGGGCTGGAGGCGTTCTTCGATGACCTGTCTGGCGATCTCGCGCACCGGCGTGCTCCTGCTGCGCGCGTGGTTCCGCAGACGGTTGAACGCCTGGGCCAGCGATTCGTCGTGGCGCTCGGAGAGCACGCCCTTGGCCTGCTCGATGACCACGCGCGTGTCGAGGGCGTTCTGCAGCTGGCCGGCCAGCTCCGAGGTCTCCTCGTGGAGCCGTACGGCGAAGATGTACGACACGGCGACATCGGCCAACATCCGCGCCGTGCTGAGCTGGGTCTCGGTCAGCTCGGTCGGCTGCAGGCTGATGATGTTCAGCGAACCGACGAGGTCGCCGTGCCCGGTCATCGGCAGGGCGTGGATCGCCCCCGCGCCCGCCTCGATCGCCCGGGGCACGAATCGGGGGTAGCGGTCGGCGGCGGTCGCGAGGTCGGGGACGAGCACCGGATGGCCGATCCGCACGCACTCCACGCACGGTCCTTCCTGCAGCTCGACCTCGAGGGCCTCGACGGTGTCTCCGACCTCGCTGTTGGCGGTCGCCACGGTCAGGTTCTGCTCCTCGAGGAGCAGGACGCCCACACCGTCGGCGGGGAGCAGCTCGGTGCAGTAGTCACCCAGGTGGCGGAACACCGCCTCCACCGTGTGGTCCTGGGTCAGCGAGCCGATGTACGCCACCAGGGCGTCGCCGATCTGGTCGTCGTTCGTGGTCATGGGGTCGTCACCTCGCCCGGAGACTAGGCCCATGCGCGGGCGACCCCGGCAGTCGGGCCACGGTCAGGCGACGGCGCCGGGCTCGGCGAAGATCACCCGGACCTGCTCGATGCCGGCCTCGCGGAGGAGCTGCTCCACGGTCGCGGCCGCCTTGGCCTCACCGGCGGAACGCAGCTCGCTGTCAGCCGCCGCCTCGGCCAGGCGTCGCTCCGCCTCCTGGTAGAGGTCCTTGTCCGAGGTCGGCTCGTCGCTGAAGAGGCCGCCGACGCGGTCCACGATGCCTCGGTCCCGATCGAGGACGCCGGATGCCCGGTGGTCGATGACCGGGTCGGCGAGCTCCGCCGGCGGCAGCACCACGGTGACCGAGCCGTCCTCGGCGATGATGATCGCGTCCTCGTCGAGCGAGTCCAGGTCCACGAATGCATCCACGGCGCCCTGGGCGAGGAACGTCGTGCGCTCGCCCTTGACGAAGCTCGGCACGAAGCGGGTCCGGTCCTCGACGTCGACGAGGACCTGGAACTCACCGGTGGCGGCCCGCAGCTCGGCGATCTCCTCCAGGGAGTCGAGCACCGCGGCGTGGTCCCGCACGACGGTCTCGGAGGCGAAGGGGTTGCCGAAGGACGGCAGCCCGACGAGAGCGCCCACCAGAGCGAGGGCGACCAAGGCGGTGGTCGCGGCGACGAGGGTCTTCAGGGCCGTCTTCATGGTCTGTTCAACGTGGCTGCTGCCAGATTGTTCCCTTGGACGAGCATTCGCCGTCCGATCTGCCACTACTCGTGGACTGCAGTGAGCGATCCGTTCAGAGCTCTCGCATGATCACCGGCAGTCTGCGCAGGTGCCGACCAGGTCGAGGCGGTGGTGGTCGGCCTGGAACGACTGGGCATCGGCGACGTCGGCCAGCACGCGGTCCAGGTCCCCTTCGACGGAGGGGTCGAGGGTGAAGTCGGCCACCGAGCCGCAGGTGCGGCAGATGAGGTGGTGGTGGTGCTCGGTGAGGTCCTCGGCCAGCTCGTAGCGGGCGAAGTCGTCGTTGGTGACGATGCGGTGGACCACGTCGGCCTGCTCGAGCACGGCCAGGTTCCGGTAGGCGCTCGACTGCGCGAGGGAGCGGTCCAGCTCGAGGATCTGGGGGATCGTGAGCGGCCCGTCGGCCTGATCGAGCACCTCCACCAGGGCGCGCCGCCGGGTGGTGTAGCGCTGCCCGGTCGTGCGCAGCCGGGCGCTGGCGATGTCATGCAGCTCGGCGGTCACCATTCGCTCCCGTGGTGGTGGAGGTGGACGTCGTCGACCAGCAGCTGGCCGTCGGGCAGCCGCAGGACCCGCCCCTCGAACGCCTGGTGCAGGTTGGCCTCGGTGAGCACCTCGTCGGGCGGCCCCTCCGCGACCAGGTGCGTGGCGAGCAGGACGGCCCGGTCGCAGCGCCTGGCCTCGTCGAGGTCGTGGGTGGACGTGCACACGATGCGCCCGTCGGCCGCCTCCTCGGCGATGACGCGCAGGATGGCCTCCTTGGACACCATGTCGAGCCCGGTCACCGGCTCGTCCAGGAGCAGGATCGGCGCGCCCTGGGCGAGGCCCTGGGCGACGAGCACCCGCTGGCGCTGGCCGCCCGAGAGCTCGTGCAGGGGGCGATCGGCCAGATCGGCGACCTCGAGGCGGTGCATGGCCTGGGCGACGACGTCGTGGTCCTCGCGGCGCAGTCGCCGCCACGGCCCCCGCGTCGCGGCCCGGGCGAGGCGGACGGTCTCGCGCACCGTGATGGGCAGGGACCCGTCCACCGTCGTCGTCTGCAGCACGAGGGCCACGTCGAGTCCGCCGGTGTCGATCGAACCGCTCGACGGAGCCTGCAGGCCGGCGATGGTGCGCAGCAACGTGGACTTGCCGGATCCGTTGGCCCCGATCACCGCGACTGTCGTGCCCGCCGCCACGTCGAGGCTCACCCCGGTGAGCGCCACGCGCGTGCCGTGCTGCACGTGCAGGTCGCGGATGCGGAGGTGGAGGGCAGCGGACACTGGAGGAACGTTATCGGAAACGGGTCCGGTTCTCATTTGCGAAGTGGCGACGACGTTCGTACGCTCGGGGCTGAACCGAGAACTGTTCTCATTCACGCCGACTTCCTGGGAATCCGATGCGCCGCACCCGTGCTCTCACCCTGCCCCTCGCCGCCGCCCTCGCCGCGGCCGTCCTCGCCTCGTGCGGGTCCGATGACGCCGACGCAGGCGGTGAGGCCGCTCGGCCGACCGTCGCCGTCACCACCACGGTGCTCGGCGACGTCGTCGCGCAGCTGGTCGGGGACCTCGCCGAGGTGGTGACGATCATGCCGCCGGGCGCCAGCCCCCACGACTTCCAGGCGTCGGCCCGCGAGGCAGCCGATCTCGCCGCGGCCGATGTCATCGTCGTCAACGGCGGTGGGTTCGAGGAGGGGCTGCTGTCCGTCGTGGCGGGAGCCGAGTCCGACGGGGTGCCGGTGCTGTCGGCGCTCGAGCTGCTGGGCGGGGACGACGCCGCCGAGGACGAGGACCACGGGGACGAGGAGGACCACGGGGACGAGGACCACGCCGACGAGGAGGACCACGGGGACGAGGACCACGCCGACGAGGAGGACCACGGAGACGAGGAGGACCACGGAGACGAGGAGGACCACGGGGACGAGCACGCCCACGACGACGACGCCCACTTCTTCACCGACCCGCTCGCCGTCGCCGAGGTGGTCGAGGCGCTGGCCGCAGCCCTCCCCGAGCAGCTGCCCGGCCTCGATGCCGAGGAGCTGGCCCAGCAGGCCGACGACCTCGTGGGCGACCTCGAGGACCTGCACGAGGAGCTGGTCGAGACCCTGGCCGTCGTGCCGGACGACCGCCGCGTGCTCGTCACCGACCACGAGGTCTTCGACTCGTTCGCCGCCCGATACGACTTCGAGATCCTGGCCACGGTCATCCCGGCCGGCTCGACCTCCGATGGCGTGAGCGGCGGCGCGCTGGCGGAGCTGGCCCAGGTGCTGCAGCGCGCGGGCGTCACCGCGGTCTTCACCGAGCAGACGGCGTCGGCCGCCCTCGCCGAGACCCTCGCCGACGAGGTGGGCGACGTCGAGGTCGTCACCCTCAACGCAGAGACCCTCGGCCCGGACGGCTCCGAGGCCGAGACCTACGCTGGGATGATGCGGTCGAACGCGCAGCGCATCGCCGATGCGCTCGGTGGCTGAAGGGGCACCGTCGTGCTCGACCTGGTGACCGAGGCGTTCGAGCCGGCGTTCATGCAGCGCGCCCTGCTCGGCAGCCTGGTCGCGGTGGTCGCCACCTCGCTCGTGGGCACCTGGGTCGTGCTGCGCGGGCTGGCCTTCCTCGGCGACGCCCTCGCCCACGGGGTGATCCCCGGCATCGCCCTGGCCGTGCTCTGGGGGTTCAGCCCGGTCATCGGTGCGCTCGCCGCCGCCCTGGTGATGAGCGGGGCCGTGACCCTCGTGTCGACCCGGAGCGCCGTGCGGGAGGACACCGGCATCGGCCTGCTCTTCGTCGGCATGCTCTCGCTGGGCGTGATCATCGTGTCGCGCTCGGAGACGTTCACCACCGACGTGACGACCCTGCTGTTCGGTGACGTCCTCGGCGTGACCGGCGCTGACATCCGCGGTCAGGCGGTGGCTGCCGCCGTCGTCCTCGTCGTGATCGTCCTCGGGCACCGTCCGTTCTTGGCCCTCACCTTCAACCGGGACAAGGCCGCCACGCTGGGGATGCACCCGGCGCTGGCGCAGGCCGCGCTCCTGGCCGTGCTCGCCGTGAGCATCGTGGCCAGCTTCCAGGCCATCGGGACGCTGCTCGTGTTCGGCCTGCTCGTCGGCCCCCCGGCGACGGCGTCGCTGCTGGTCCGCCGCGTGCCGCTGATGATGGTGACCTCGGTGGCCGCCGGCGCCGTGGCGGTCGTGGCCGGTCTGCTGGTCAGCTTCCACCACGGCACGGCCGGCGGTGCCACCATCGCCGCCGTCTCTGTCGGCCTCTTCTTCGTGGTCCTGGTCGGGGTGGAGCTGCGGCGCTGGCAGCAGGTTCGCACGCTCACCACCTGATCAGCGATCGGTGCCCTCCACCAGGTGGCCGGCCTGGCAGAGCTCCAGCACGCGGCGGGCCGCCGACGACGGTGACCGGACCTGCAGGTGCCCGCCGGCGGCACGGAGCCGCGCGGCGTGCGCCGTGATCACCTCGACGCCGTCGCTGCTCAGGGCGTCGACCTCCGTTGCGTCGACGATGACGCGATGCCGGTCGTTGGCCCACAGCTGCTCGAGCCACCCGTCCAGCACCGGGGCCGTGTAGGCGCACAGCGGACCGTCCAGCGCGCACACGGTGACCTCTCCCTCGAAGCGCAGGGTGATCTCGAGCGCGTCGGTGGCGTCGCCGCCGTCGACCGTCGGTTCGAACAGCCACGTCGTCATCGGGCTGCCTCCAGGCGCCCGCTCCACCCGGCGCCGTAGCCCGCTTCGGCGAGCCGGAGGGCCTGGAGCGCGTCGCCGACGCTGGCGAACATCACGCACAGGTCCCCGATGCCGCTGCGCTGCAGGATGACGCGAGCCGTGTGACGGCGGGCCGTGACGCAGACCGCGCCGCAGGTGTCGACCAGGCCGGCGACCAGCTCGGCCACCCCCGGCCCCACGAGCGTCAGCTCGGCCAGGTCCAGGACCGTCGGCCCGGCGTGGTCCCGCAGCGACGACAGGGCCTCGCGGAGGTCGTCGTCGGTCGCGCATCCCTCCACGTGGATGACGCGGACCCCGTCGGCGTGCTCGACGCGCACGACGCTCATGGCGTCGCCTCGGATCGGCCGGAAGCTGTCGATGGGTCGCCCGGATCGATGTGGGCCATGAGTATTCCCCCTGAGGATGCGCCGCCCGACAAGGAGCGCCCGCGGGGGTCACGGCGGACGGGATCGACCCTACCCAGGGGTCTGAGCTGTTACCACCGTCACGCGCAGAAATCCGGCGTGGCGGGAGGCCCGGTCAGCCCAGAGCGCGCACGTCCAGGACGAAGAGCACGACCAGCAGGGCGATCACCGCGCAGTTGAGGACGGTGATCTGCCACTTCCACCGGTGGTCGCTGGCGTGGAACCGCCGGATGCTGGCGACGTTGAACGCGATCGCGATCGGTCCGATCACGAGGCCGAGCGCCGGCCCCACGCCGCTGGCCAGCCCGAAGGCCGGGAGGAGCCACGGGAACACGACGTAGGCGAGCGTGCAGCGCACCGCGGAGACGAGCACCGAGGTGCTGAACGTGCGGTTCGCCTGGTCCTGGCTGACGGGGGCATCTGCCGCCGGGCGGGGGGTCAGGACTGCGTCGGCCGTGTCGGCGTGCTGCACCCGCCCAGTCTCGTCGCCGAGGACCGGGCGGGGCAAAGCACCGGCGGGGCCGACACTCACACCAGGGGCCGGTCGGTGGGTGCCACCGGGACGGGCAGGGCCGTCTCGCCCATGAGCGCCTCGTCGACGGCGGCGGCGCAGGCCCGACCCTCGGCGATGGCCCACACGATGAGGCTCTGGCCCCGGCCCATGTCGCCGCAGACCCAGACGTCGTCGAGGTTCGTCTTGTAGACGGCGTCGCGGGCGACGTTGGAGCGTTCGTCGCGGTCGACGTCGAGGTGGTCGAGCAGGCCGCCGGACTCGGGGCCGGTGAAGCCCATGGCGAGCAGCACGAGCTCGCACTCGAGCTGGAAGTCGCTGCCCTCCACCTTCTGGAACCGGCCGTCGACCATCTCGACCTCGTGTGCCTTCAGGCCGACCAGGTTGCCGTCGCCGTCGCGCACGAACTCCTCGGTGTTCACGCTGTAGACGCGATCACCGCCCTCCTCGTGGGCGGACGTGACCTTGTACACCATCGGGTACGTGGGCCACGGGTTGGCGTCGGGACGCTCCTCCGGCGGGCGGGGCATGATCTCGAACTGGTGGACGCTGGCCGCGCCCTGGCGGTGGGCGGTGCCGAGGCAGTCGGCGCCGGTGTCGCCGCCGCCGATGATCACGACGTTCTTGCCCGCCGCGTTGATGGGGACCTCATCGACGGCGAGGTCGCCCTGCTGGGCCTTGTTGGCCCACGGCAGGTACTCCATGGCCTGGTGCACGCCGTCGCCCTCACGCCCGGGGATGGGCAGGTCGCGCCACTGGGTGGCGCCGCCGGCGAGGACGATGGCGTCGAAGTCGCGGCGCAGGTCCTCGACCGGCACGTCGACGCCGACGTTGGCGTTGGTGCGGAACTCGGTGCCCTCGGCCGCCATCTGGTCGAGGCGCCGGTCGATGTGGCGCTTCTCCATCTTGAACTCCGGGATGCCGTAGCGGAGCAGGCCGCCGATGCGGTCCGCCCGCTCGAACACGACCACGTCGTGGCCGGCCCGGGTGAGCTGCTGGGCGGCGGCGAGGCCGGCGGGCCCGGAGCCGACGACGGCGACCTTCTTGCCGGTCTTGGTCGAGGGCAGGACCGGGGTGACCCAGCCTTCCTCGAAGGCCCGGTCGATGATCTCGACCTCGACCTGCTTGATGGTCACCGGGTCCTGGTTGATGCCGAGCACGCACGCGCCCTCGCACGGGGCCGGGCACAGGCGGCCGGTGAACTCGGGGAAGTTGTTGGTGGCGTGCAGCCGCTCGATGGCGTCGCGCCAGCGGTCCCGGTAGACGAGGTCGTTCCAGTCGGGGATGAGGTTCCCGAGCGGGCAGCCGTCGTTGCAGAACGGGATGCCGCAGTCCATGCACCGGGCCGCCTGCTTCTGCAGGTGGTCCTCGGGGAACTCCTCGTAGACCTCCTTCCAGTCGCGCAGGCGCACGGGCACCGGGCGGCGGGAGGGGAGCTCGCGCTCGTACTTGAGGAAGCCCTTGATGTCAGCCATGTCGTCTACTCCTTCTCGAGCGCCGCGGACGCCATGATCGCTTCGTCCACGTCCACGCCTTCGATGCGGGCCTTCTCCGCCGCCTCGAGGACCCGCTTGAAGTCCTCGGGCATGACCTTCTTGAAGTGGCGCACGTTGGTGTGCCACCGGTCGAGGATCCGCTGGGCGACGGCCGAGTTCGTCTCGGTCAGGTGCGTGCGGATCGTGTCGCGGAGCCAGGCCGCGTCGGTCTCGTCGAGCGGGTCGAGGTCGACCATCTCGTTGTTGAGGTTGCGGTGGAACAGGTCCTCGGGGTCCCACACGTAGGCGATGCCGCCCGACATGCCGGCGCCGAAGTTCCGACCGGTCTCGCCGAGCACGACAGCCCGGCCACCGGTCATGTACTCGCAGGCGTGGTCGCCCACGCCCTCGACCACCGCGGTGGCGCCCGAGTTGCGCACGCAGAAGCGCTCGCCCACGACGCCGCGGATGTACACCTCGCCGGCGGTGGCCCCGTAGAGGATCACGTTGCCCGCGATCACGTTGTCCTCGGCGACCAGCTTGGGGTGGCTCTGCTCCGGTGGGCGCACCACGAGGCGGCCACCGGACAGGCCCTTGCCGAGGTAGTCGTTGGTGTCGCCGTTGAGGCGGATCGTGACGCCCTTGGGCAGGAAGGCCCCGAGGCTCTGGCCGGCGGACCCGGTGAAGCGGATCTGGATGGTGTCGTCGGGCAGGCCCGCCTCGCCGTGGCGGATCGAGATCTGGTTGCCGAGCATGGTGCCGACGGTGCGGTTGAGGTTCCGGATCGGCAGCTCGATCTCCACCGGCTCGCCGTCCTCGATGGCGGCGCGGGAGCGTTCGATCAGCTCGTTGTCCAGGGCGGCGTCGAGGCCGTGGTCCTGGGCCTTGGAGCAGTGCAGGTCCTGCTCCCACGGCGACTCCGGCTTGTGGAGGATGGGGGACAGGTCGAGGCCGTCGGCCTTCCAGTGCTGCACGGCCTTGGTGGTGTCGAGCGCATCGACCTGGCCGATGGCCTCCTCCAGGGTGCGGAAGCCGAGCTGCGCCAGGTACTCGCGCACCTCCTCGGCGATGAACTCCATGAAGTTCACGACGAACTCGGCCTTGCCGTTGAAGCGCTTGCGCAGCTCGGGGTTCTGCGTGGCGACGCCCACCGGGCACGTGTCGAGGTGGCAGACCCGCATCATGATGCAGCCCGATACCACGAGCGGTGCCGTGGCGAAGCCGAACTCCTCGGCCCCGAGCAAGGCGGCGATCACGACGTCGCGGCCGGTCTTGAGCTGGCCGTCGCACTGCACGACGATGCGGTCGCGCAGGCCGTTGACGAGCAGCGTCTGCTGTGTCTCGGCCAGGCCGAGCTCCCAGGGGGTGCCGGCGTGCTTGAGCGAGTTGAGCGGCGAGGCGCCCGTGCCGCCGTCGTGGCCGGAGATGAGCACCACGTCGGCCTTGGCCTTCGAGACGCCGGCGGCGACCGTGCCGACGCCGACCTCGGAGACCAGCTTCACATGGACGCGGGCCTGGGGGTTGGCGTTCTTCAGGTCGTGGATCAGCTGCTTGAGATCCTCGATGGAGTAGATGTCGTGGTGCGGCGGCGGGGAGATCAGACCCACGCCGGGCGTCGAGTAGCGGGTCTTGGCGATCCAGGGCCACACCTTCTGGCCGGGCAGCTGGCCGCCCTCGCCGGGCTTGGCGCCCTGGGCCATCTTGATCTGGATGTCGTCGCTGTTGGTCAGGTAGTTCGACGTCACGCCGAAGCGGCCCGAGGCCACCTGCTTGATGGCGGAGCGCTTGGAGTCGCCGTCGGCCATGACCTCGAAGCGCTCGGGGTCCTCGCCGCCCTCGCCGGTGTTCGACTTGGCGCCGAGGCGGTTCATGGCGATGGCCAGCGTCGTGTGGGCCTCCTCGGAGATGGAGCCGTACGACATGGCGCCGGTGGAGAAGCGCTTCACGATCTCCGAGACGGGCTCGACCTCCTCGAGGGGGATCGGCGTGCGGCCCTCGGTCTTCAGCTCGAACAGCCCGCGCAGCGTCGCCAGGTTCTTGGCCTGGTCGTCGACGAGGTTGGTGTACTCCTTGAAGACCTCGTAGCGACCGGTGCGGGTCGAGTGCTGCAGCTTGTAGACGGTCTCCGGGTTGAAGAGGTGGTACTCGCCCTCGCGGCGCCACTGGTACTCGCCGCCGACCCACAGGTCGCGGTGGGCGGCCTCGGACGGGCGGGGGAGGTAGGCGAAGCGGTGGCGGCGGGCCACCTCCTCGGCGATCACGTCGAGGCCGATGCCGCCGAGCTTGCTGGTGGTGCCGGTGAAGAACTCGTCCACCAGGTCCTGGGCCAGGCCCACGGCCTCGAACACCTGGGCGCCGGTGTAGGACGCCACAGTGGAGATGCCCATCTTGGACATGATCTTGAGGACGCCCTTGGTGCAGGCCTTGATGAAGTTCCGGTGGGCCTGGGGCTTGCTGATGTCGGCGATGACGCCCTCGTCGATGAGGTCGTCGATGGTCTCGAACGCCAGGTACGGGTTGATGGCGGTGACGCCGTACCCGATGAGGAGCGCCATGTGATGCACCTCGCGGGCGTCGCCGCACTCGACGACGAGGCCGACCTGGGTGCGGGTCTTCTCCCGGATCAGGTGGTGGTGCACGGCCGAGGCGAGCAGCAGCGACGGGATCGGGGCCAGCTCGCTGCTCGAGTGGCGGTCCGAGAGGATGATCACCTTGGCGCCGCCGGCGATGGCGTCGGACACCTTGTGGAACACGTCGTGGATCGCGCGGCGCATGCCCTCGCCGCCTTCGGCGACGGGGTAGAGGCCGTCGATGGCGAAGGGCTTGAACCCGCCCATGTCGCCGTCGTCGTTGATGTAGAGGAGCTTGGCCAGCTCCTCGTTGGAGATGATCGGGCTCGGGAGCACGATCTGGCGGCACGACGCCGGCGTCGGCTCGAGCAGGTTCTCCTCGGGGCCGAGCGTGGTCTGCATCGACGTCACCTGCTCCTCGCGGATGGCGTCGAGCGGCGGGTTCGTCACCTGGGCGAACTGCTGGGTGAAGTAGTCGAACAGCAGCCGGCTGCGCTCGCTGAGCACCGCGACGGGCGTGTCGGTGCCCATGGAACCGATGGGCTCGGCACCCTTGGCCGCCATCGGCGCGAGGAGGATCTTGAGCTCCTCGCTCGTGTAGCCGAACACCCGCTGGTGCTTGACGACGGAGGAGTGCTGCGGGGTGAGCAGGAACCGGGGCGGGAGGTCCTCGAGGCGGATGAGGCCGTCGTGGATCCAGTCCTCGTAGGGCTGGGCCTCGGCCAGGCCCCGCTTGATCTCCTCGTCCTCGACGATGCGGCCCTCGGCGGTGTCGACCAGGAACATGCGGCCCGGCTGCAGCCGGCCCTTGCGCACGACGGTGGCCTGGTCGATGTCGAGCACGCCGACCTCGGAGGCCATGACGACGAGGCCGTCCTCGGTGACCCAGTAGCGGGAGGGGCGCAGGCCGTTGCGGTCGAGCACCGCGCCGATCACGGTGCCGTCGGTGAAGGCGATGGACGCGGGGCCGTCCCAGGGCTCCATGAGGGAGGCGTGGTACTGGTAGAAGGCCCGCTTCCAGTCGGGCATGGTCTCGTGGTTCTCCCACGCCTCGGGCACCATCATCAGCACCGCGTGGGGCAGCGACCGGCCGGCCAGGTGGAGCAGCTCCAGGCACTCGTCGAAGCGGGCCGTGTCCGACGCGCCGGCCGTCATGATCGGCAGGGCCTTGTCGAGGTGCTCGCCGAAGGAATCGGAGGCGAACGCACCCTCGCGCGCCCGCATCCAGTTCTCGTTGCCCTGCACCGTGTTGATCTCGCCGTTGTGGGCGACGACCCGGTACGGGTGCGCCAGCGGCCACGACGGGAACGTGTTGGTCGAGAACCGGGAGTGCACCAGCGCCAGGGCGGAGCTGAAGCGCTCGTCGCGCAGGTCGGGGAAGAACTCCGACAGCTGCGGCGTGGTGAGCATGCCCTTGTAGACGATGGTCCGGGCCGAGAGGCTCGGGAAGTAGACGTCCTCGACCTCGTGCTCGACCCGCTTGCGCAGCACGAAGGCGCGCCGCTCGAGGTCCATGCCGTCGAGCGGCTCGGCCTCGCTGCCGGCCACGAACAGCTGGCGGAAGGTCGGCTGGGCGTCCTGGGCGAAGCGGCCGATCATGGAGTCGTCGATCGGCACCTCCCGCCAGCCGAGGAGGCGCAGGCCCTCGCTGTGCACGATCTTGTCGATCGCGTCAGCGGCCTTGTCCGCCGCAGCGGCGTCCTTGGGCAGGAACCCGATGCCGACGGCGTAGCTGCCCGCGTCGGGGAGCTCGAAGTCGCAGACCTCCCGGAAGAAGGCGTCGGGGATCTGGGTGAGGATGCCGGCGCCGTCGCCCACGTTGTCCTCGGCGCCGGTGGCGCCGCGGTGGTCGAGGTTGCACAGCGAGTCCAGGCCTCGCTGGACCATGGCGTGCGACTTGCGGCCGTGCATGTCGACGACGAAGGCGACACCGCAGGCGTCGTGCTCGAAGGCGGGGTCGTAGAGACCCTGCGGGGCAGGGGTGTGCGTCATGTGGAGTCCCGTGGAGAGTCGAACTGGGGTTCAGGCTCTGCAACATGGGACGCCGTTGGCCCAGAGAGCAGCGGGACCACGCTAGCGAGCCGGCCGGGTCCGACCGAAACCGGTCCCCCTGGGGCGGTGCTTGCCTCACGCCGTTAGGAATCCTTAACGTGTGGCCATGCGCTCCGCCCTCCGCCGCACGTCCTCGCTCGCCCTGGCCCTCGCCCTCGCCCTCGGCGGTGCCGCCGGCCTCAGCGCCTGCGGCGACGACGACGGCGCCGACGTGCGTGAGATCGGCGAGACCGATGGCTCCGGGTCCGGCTCCGGGTCCGGGTCCGGGTCCGGCTCCGGGAGCGGTTCGGCCTCCGGCGTCGAGTCCGAGACCGAGACCGAGACCGAGGCAGGCGACACCGGCTCGGCCAGCGAGGCCGACGACACCACCAGCACCACCGCCGGCTGACCCCTCCTCGAACTGGCAGTGCTGGTGTCGCGGCCGCGGTCAGCCCTCGAGCACCGTGGCGGCCACGGTCGCCCCGAGGTTCCAGCACGCATCCCGCGCCTCGGCGTCGGGCGCGTCGAGCACCCGTACGTGGTCGGTCGCCTGGGTCCAACCCAGCCCGGTGGTGATCTTGGCGATGTCGCGCAGCGCGCCGTCGACGTCGCTGTTGCCGTGGACCGCGACGCCGAACGGGCGACCCTGGGTCTCCTCCAGGCACGGGTAGTAGATCGTGTCGAAGAAGTGCTTCAGCGCCCCGGCCATCGTCCCGAGGTTGGCCGGCGTGAGCAGCACGTAGCCGTCGGCGGCGAGGGCGTCGGCCGCCGTGCACGACAGCGCCGCAGCGGTGACCACCTCGACGTCCTCCAGGCCGTCGGCGCCCGCGCCGTCGCGCACCGCTCCGAGCATCGTGTGCAACGACGGCGACGGCGTGTGGTGGACGATCAGCAGGCGAGCCACGCTCTCTCCCTACCGAAAAGTCGTGCGTGGGTCACCACTGGTGGGACGGATCGACGAGATTTTCCCTATCGGCGGCGGAGGCCGTCCAGGTGGGCGACGACGTCGGCCTGCTCGGCGGAGGCGGGGAGGTCGATCGTGACCGCCAGGTACCACTCGTCGTGGCCCTCGGGGTCGACGAGGATCTGCTCGATCTCCCAGGTGTCGCCCTCGTCGGCGACGACGAAGCGGGCCGGGCCGCGGGCGTCGCCGTCGATGGCGATGCGAGGTCGGGGGACGACGGCCGGGCGCTCCTCGCCGGGGCGGGCGGTGGGGGCATCCGGGTCGGGTTGGGGGGCGTCGTCGCCGTAGGCCTCGAGGTATGGCTCGAACTGCTCGAGCAGCTTGCGCTCGTTCCAGCCCCGGTCGCCGACCTCGGTGAGGTCCTCGGACCACGCCGTCCACTGGCCGGTGGCGGCGTACTGCACCCAGCGGAAGATGCGGGTCCGGACCAGCGCCCGGAAGGCGTGCCGATCGGTCGTGACGTCGGGGACGCCGGGGTCCTCGGCCACCTCGCGGGCGAGCGATGCCGGGTCGGCGTCCCCGCCGGCGAGCATCGCGGTCCACTCGTCGAGCAGCGAGGAGTCGGTGGCCCGGATGACCGCGCCGAGCCAGTCCTGGAGCTCGATCACCTCGGGGGTCTTGGCCTCGTCGGGCACGGTGCGCAGCATCGTCTTGTAGACGTCGGACAGGTAGCGCAGCAGCAGACCCTCGGAGCGCTTGATGCCGTAGTGGCGCACGAAGGCGGGGAAGTCCATGGCCCGGTCCCACAGGTCGCGCACGACGCCCTTGGGGGCGATGTTGCGGTCGCCGATCCACGGGTTGGCCACCCGCCAGATGTCGAACACGTCGTAGATCTGCTCCCGCATCGGCTGCGGGTACTGGATCTTGTCCAGCTCCTCGATGCGCTGCTCGTACTCGACGCCGGCGGCCTTCATCTCCGCCATGGCCTCGTCCTTGAGCTTGTCCTTCTGGGCCATGAGGATCGGGAACGGGTTGTCCACCACGGCCTCGACCAGCGCGAGCACGGCGAAGGGGTAGCCCTCGTCGTCCCGGTCGAGCAGCGGCACGGCGTGGAGCAGGAACGGGGCGAGCAGCTGGTTGAGGGCGAAGTCGTCCTGCAGCTCGTGGTCGACCTCGACGAAGCGGCCGTACTTGTCCGGCTCGTCGAGGAGGCGGACGACGCCGGCGGTGCGCAGGGCCTTGTACAGCCCGATGGTGGAGCGCACGTGGCGGCGCTGACGGGACCGCGGCTCGTGGCTGTCGAGGAGCAGCGAGCGGCCGTGGGCCCAGGCATCGCCCGGGCGGTCGAGCAGCTGCATCAGCATCCCCGGGGTCATCCGGAACGAGGACTCGAGCGGCTCGGGCTTGGCCTCCTGCAGCTTGGTGAAGGTCTCCTCGTCGTAGTGGACGAAGCCCTTCGGCGGCTGGGACTTCTTCAGCTTCTTCTTCTTCTTGGGGTCGTCGGCGGCCTTGGCCTGGGCGACCTCGTTCTCGGACACGTGCTCCGGCGCCAGCGCGATGACCAGGCCCGCCGTGTCGTACCCGGCCCGGCCCGCCCGCCCGGCGATCTGGTGGAACTCGCGCGCCGTGAGCAGCCGCGTGTCGGTGCCGTCGTACTTGTAGAGGCGGGTGAGCACGACGGTGCGGATCGGCAGGTTCACCCCGACGCCGAGGGTGTCCGTGCCGGATATGACCTTGAGCACGCCCATCTGTGTGAGGCGCTCGACCAGGCGCCGGTAGCGGGGGAGCATGCCGGCGTGGTGCACGCCGACGCCCTGGCGCAGCAGGCGCGCCAGGTCGCGCCCGAAGCCGGCGGGCAGCTTGGCCTTGGTGAGCTCGGCGGTGACGATCTCCTTCGCCTCATCGTCGAGCTTGGTGACGCTGGCCATCGCGGTGGCCTGGGCGACGGCGTCCTTCTGGGAGAAGTTGACGAGGTAGAGCGGCGCCGCGTCCTTGGCCAGCAGCTCCTCGATCGTGTGGTGCAGCAGGGTGCGCCGGTACTCGAAGTGCAGCGGCACCGGGCGCACCGCGTCGTCGACCAGGGCGGTGGGACGGCCGGTGCGGCGGGTGAGGTCCTCGCGGAAGAACCGCACGTCGCCGAGGGTGGCCGACAGCAGCAGGAACGAGGACTGGGGCAGCTCGAGCAGCGGCACCTGCCACGCCCAGCCCCGGTCCGGGTCGCCGTAGAAGTGGAACTCGTCGAGCACGACCGTCTCGGCGTCGGCCTCCACGCCGTCCTTCAGCGCGACGTGGGCGAGGATCTCGGTGGTGCAGCAGATCACCGGCGCGTCGGCGTTGACCGAGGAGTCGCCGGTGAGCAGGCCGACGTTCTCCGGGCCGAGCTGCTCGCACAGGTCGAAGAACTTCTCCGACACCAGGGCCTTGACCGGGGCCGTGTACCAGGACCGCCCGCCGCCGGCGACGGACTTGGCGTGCGCGGCCAGGGCGACGAGCGACTTCCCCGACCCGGTCGGCGTGGCGAGGATGACGTTCGAGCCGGACAGCAGCTCGAGGATCGCCTCCTCCTGGTGGGGGTAGAGCTCGAGGCCCCGCTCGATCGCCCAGTCGGTGAACGCCTCGATGATGGCGTCGGGGTCGGGCTCACCGCCGGTGGGGCGGGGGAGGAAGTCGACGAGTCGGCGGGCCACCCGCCCAGTGTGGCTGGCTAGCGTCTCGACCGTGTTCCAGCCGGACTCGCTGTCGCCACGGGTGCGCAACCTCGCCGCCGGGGCCATCCAGCGCAGCTGGGAGTGGATCTGTGCGGTCGGCGCCACCTCGCCCGACGACGCCCACGGCCGCCGGTTCCGCTCGCTGGGGGAGCGGTCGATGCTGGCGTTCCCGCCCGGCCAGCTGTTCAACGAGCACTGGATCGAGATCGGCGCCTACACCCTCGTCGGCCCGCACGTGTCGATGTCGGTGGGCATGTGGAACGAGGACCTCGACCGCAGTGCGCCGCCGGTGATCCGGATCGGGGACCGCTGCAACATCGGCCGGGGCGGGTCGCTCGTCGGGCGGATCGGCATCACCATCGGCGACGACGTCACCATCGCGCCCGACCTCTACGTCACCGACCACAACCACGCCTACGACGACGTCGAGGTCCCCATTGCCCGCCAGTGGCCCCACGAGGCGCCGGTCTCCATCGGCAGCGGCTCCTGGATCGGCGCCGGCGTGGTGATCCTCCCCGGCACCACCATCGGCGAGCACGTCACCGTGGCGGCCGGCTCCGTGGTGCGGGGCGACATCCCCGACCGCAGCGTCGTGGCCGGCGTGCCCGGGCGCGTGGTGCGCCGGTGGCGCGACGGAGCCTGGGACCCCCCGCTCGAACCCCGGGCCACGGAGCCGCCCGATGACTGGCCGAGCTGAGCGTCGGATGTGCCGGAGCCGCGCCCTGCTCGGGAAGGGGGCAGCCGTGGCCGGGACCCTCGTCCTGGCGTCGGTCCTCGCCGGTTGCGGCGCGGACGAGGAGGAGCCGGTCGCCGCGGAGGAGGTGGCGGTGTGCGCCGACCTGCTCCAGCGGGAGAACGAGCTCATCCAGGTCGCCAACGACGCGCTCGCGGCGCTCGGCCGGACCGAGGACGACCTCACCCGCGCCGCGGCGCTGGCCGACGGGTACGACCGCCTCGTGGAGGCGCTGGTGGCACAGAAGCCGATGGTCATGCCCGGTGAACCGGACCTGAGCGAGCGGTTGGCGGCCGGCCAGCGAGCGGCGATCGCCGAGCTGGAGGGGGAGCGGGACCGGTTCGTCGCCGAGGTCCGGGCGGTCACCCAGACCGACGAGCGGGGCCGAGCCGGCGAGCTGCAGAACGCCCTGGAGAAGGCGTTCTCGGAGCTGGAGCCACCGCGGTCGGCCTACGTGGCCGCCGGCATGGACGCCGCCATCGACGCCGACCCGGGCTGCCGGCACGTGACCCAGCGGGGCGATCCGGCCCGCTGAGCGCGAGCGCTCGCGGGCTCATGCACCATCATGGGGAGGACCGGGTGGGTGAGGAGGACTCGATGTGGCGGAAGTACGTGTTGATGGTGCTGATCGTGGGGATCCCGACCGCGCTGTTCGCCTGGCGCCTCGTGGCCGACGAGCGGGTCTACTACGGCTGGGGCTGGCAGATGTTCAGCTGATCCGCTGGAGCCTGGTGCTGGTTGCGCTGGGCAAGGCGGCTGACATCGTCGTGCGGGACAGCCCGGCGCAGTACGGGTGGGGATGGCTCGCCGCTGCTGGGGTCGCGTCGGTCAGTGCTCGTCCCGGTTGCCTTGCGGTGGCCGCCATGGGTGCGACCTCGAACGTGTTCTTCGAAGCCTCGAACCACACGCTGCTCATCATGTGGGTCGGGTTGATGGCGGCGCTGCTCGACCCCGATGACATCCCCCGGGTGGCCCAGGTCCTCGCGGTCACCGTCTACGTGTTCGCCTCCGCCCACAAGGTGCTCGGGGGCTCGTTCCTCACTGGTGGACACATCGCCGATCGGTTCTTCTGGGATGGTGCGCCGGTACGGGCGATGGCCTATGCGGCCGTCGTCGCCCAGGTCGGCCTCGCGTTCCTCGTCGCCGTTCGCACCCGATGGGCCATTCCGCTCTCGGTGGCGCTCCACGTCGGGATCGTCATCGTCATGTCGAACCAGACCGGCCACTACCTCCGCTTGGGCGGCTTCAACGGTCTGATGATCGTGCTGGTGGTCATCGCAACCCTGCCGGGCACGTGGCGCCTTCCGTTCCAACGACCAGCGCGCACGGCTCCAGCACCCGGGGTGTAACCGGGCAGCAGCGCGCTGGTCTGACGTCCGTGGTCGACTTCCGGCGCATCGCGATCGTCAACCGGGGTGAGGCCGCGATGCGCCTCGTGCACGCGGTCCGCGAGCTCGACGGCTCCTTCACCACCATCGCCCTGCACACGCGGGCCGAACGGCGGGCCATGTTCGTCCGCGAGGCCGACGAGGCCGTCTGCTTCGAGGACCTCGGCGTCCCGATCGCCGGCACGCCCTACCTGGACCTCGATGTCCTGGCCGCAGCGCTCACCGCGGCGCGTGCCGAGGCGGCCTGGGTCGGGTGGGGCTTCGTGGCCGAGCGCCCCGAGTTCGCCGAGCGCTGCGCGGCGCTCGGCGTCGCCTTCATCGGCCCGAGCGCCGAGTGCATGCGCCTGCTCGGCGACAAGATCGAGGCCAAGCGCCTCGCCGAGGAGGCCGGCGTCCCGCTGGCCCCGTGGAGCGGCGGACCGGTCGCGGACGTGGACGAGGCCGTCGCGGCCGGCGAGCGCATCGGCTACCCGCTGATGGTGAAGGCGGCCGCCGGTGGTGGCGGTCGCGGCATCCGGCGCGTCGACGACCCCGTCGATCTGGCCACGGCCTTCGCTCGGGCCCGGGACGAGGGCGCCAAGTCCTTCGGCGACCCGACGGTGTTCCTCGAGCGGGTGGTCAGCGATGCCCGCCACGTCGAGGTCCAGATCATCGCCGACCAGCACGGCAACGTCTGGGCCCCGGGGGTGCGGGACTGCAGCATCCAGCGCCGCAACCAGAAGGTGATCGAGGAGTCGGCTTCGACCGCCCTCGGGCCCGGGCACGAGGCGAGCCTGCGGGACGCGGCGGTGCGCCTGGCCAAGGCCTCCGGCTACGTCAACGCCGGCACGGTCGAGTTCCTCTACCAACCCGAGGAGGACCTGCTCGCCTTCCTCGAGGTCAACACGCGCCTGCAGGTCGAGCACCCCGTCACCGAGCTCACCACCGGGCTGGACCTGGTGCGCCTGCAGATCGAGGTCGCCCTCGGCCGCCCCCTCGTCGGTGAGCCACCGGAACCGAACGGTCACGCCTTCGAAGCGCGCCTGAACGCCGAGGACCCCCAGCGGGGCTTCGCCCCGGCCGCCGGCCGCATCGAGCGCCTCGTCCTGCCCACCGGCCCCGGCGTGCGGGTGGACACGGGCGTGGCCGAGGGCGATGTGATCGCCGCCGAGTACGACTCGATGATCGCCAAGGTCATCGCCTGGGGCGCCGACCGCGAGCAGGCGCGGCGCCGCCTCCGCCGGGCCCTGTCGCAGACGACCGTGCTGGTCGAGGGCGGCACCAGCAACAAGTCGTTCCTCCTCGACCTCGTCGACCGGCCCGAGGTCGTGGAGGGGTCGGCGGACACGGCGTGGCTCGACCGCCTCACCGGTGCCGACGGCCACCGCACGGACCGCTTCGCCGACATCGCGCTCGTCGTCGCCGCGATCGACGTCCACGACCACGAGCGGCTCCTCGACCGGGCCCGCTTCCTCAGCTCGGCGGCCCGGGGCCGACCCGAGTCCGATCTCGAGGCCGGCCACGACGTGGAGCTGCGCTGGGAGCAGGACGAGTACCGGCTCCACGTCGCCACCGGCGACCTGAGCGGCTGGTACCGGGTGACCCTCGACGGCGTCGTCGCCGACGTGGTGCTCGATCGCCTCGACGACGCCCACAGCCGCCTCGTCGTCGCCGGCCGGACGTACCGGGTCGTGTCCCACGCCCACCGCACGGAGCACCTGGTCGAGGTGGAGGGCATCATCCACCGCTTCTCCCGGGACGACGGCGGCCTGCTGCGTGCGCCGGCGGTGTCCCTCGTCGTCTCCGTGGACGTCCAGCCCGGGGAGCGGGTCGTCGCGGGCCAGCGGGTGGCGGTGGTCGAGGCCATGAAGATGGAGACCGCGGTGGTCGCGCCGAGCGACGGCGTGGTGGAGGAGGTCTTCGTCTCGCCCAACGTCCAGGTCGACGTCGGGGCCCCGCTGCTGCGGATCGGGGCCAGCGACGGGAACGGCGGCCACGACGAGAGCACCCGCCCGCGGCTGCGCCTCGCTGCGGCCGGATCGTCGCCGGACGCGGACCGGACCACCGGCCGCCTCGACGTGCTGCGTTCGCTGCTGCTCGGGTTCGACGTGGCCGATCGCGACGACCGGATCATCGAGGCCCACCGGGACGAGGCCGACGCCGACGACCCGACCGTGCGCCGCCGCGAGCTCGAGCTGCTCCGGGTCTTCGCCGACCTGTGCGGTCTCACCCGCGACCGGCGCGGCACCGAGGGCGACCACGGCCTCGAGGTCCGCAGCCCGCTCGAGCACTTCCACGCCTACCTGCGCACCCTGGATGCGGACCACGAGAGCCTGCCCGACCGGTTCCGCGCCCGGCTGCACGACGCCCTCGCCCACTACGGCGTCCACGCCCTCGACCGCACGACGGCCCTCGAAGCCGCCGTGCACAGCATCCACCGCGCCGTGCAACGCCGCCAGGAGCAGCTGCCCGTGGTGCAGGCGCTGCTCGAGCGCCGCCTCGCCCACTGCGGCGACACCGGGGAGCGGGACGAGGTGCGTGACACCCTGGACCGGCTGATCGCGGCGACGCAGGCCCAGTACCCGGCCATCGGCAACCTGGCCCGCAGCGTCCGCCACCGCTGCATCGACCGCCCGCTCCTCGACCACGCCCGGGCCGACGTGCACGACGAGGTGCGTGCGTCGCTGCGTGCCCTGGCCGACGACCCCGCGGATCCGGCGGCCGCGGACCGGCTGGTGGCCACGCCGGTGCCGCTCATGTCGGTGATCGCCGGCGAGGACGCCCTCGGGTGCAGCCCGGCGCTGAGCGCCGCCATCGTCGAGGTGCTGACCAGGCGCTTCTACAAGATCCGCGCCCTCGAGGACCTGGCGCGCCACGTGGGGAGGGCGCCGGCGGTCACCGCCGGCTACGAGCACCGGGGCCGTCGCGTCGCGGTCGTCGGCGTCGCCTGCGACGTGGGGGACCTCGCCGCCGGGCTCGCCGCGGTCGCCGGCCGGGTCGGGGGCGATGCGACGCACGTCGTGGACCTCTACGTGCGCCTCGCCGAGCCCCGCACCGCCGACGACCTGGTGGGGCTGGTCGACGCCGCGCTCGCTGCGGCGGACCTGCCCCGCACCGTCGCACGTGTGGCCGTCGTCGCCGCGGCCGCCGGTCTCGACGGCGCGGAGGTCCACCACCTGTCCTGGACCAGGGACGACGCCGGATCGTTCCGCGAGGTCACGGTGTTCCGGGGCCTGCACCCGATGATCGGGCAGCGGCTGCAGCTCTGGCGCCTCGAGAACTTCGAGGTCACCCGCGTCCCCGGCCCGGAGGACGTCCACGTCTTCGACTGCGTGTCGGTGGAGCAGCCCGGGGACGAGCGCCTCGTCGCGGTGGCCGAGGTGCGCGACATCACCCCGGTCCGGGACGCCACCGGCGCCCTCATCGCCCTGCCCGAGCTGGAGCACGTCCTGGTCTCCTGCCTCGACGGCATCCGGCGCTCGCTCTCGACGGACCGGCGCCGTCGCCGCCTCGAGTGGAACCGGGTGATGCTCTTCGTCTGGCCCACCGTGGAGATCAGCCTCGAGGAGGTCACCGAGGTGGCCAAGCGGCTGGTGCCCCTCACCAACGGGCTCGGCATCGAGCAGGTGCTGGTGCAGGGCCGGGTGACCGACCCCGGGTTGGGCGACACCGCCGATGTCGTGTTCCGCCTCGGGTACCAGGCGGGACGGGGCCTCACCATGCAGGTCACCGAGCCGCCGACGGCGCCGATGCAGCCCCTCGACGACTACACCCAGAAGGTGCTGGCCTGCCGGCGCCGGGGCACGGTGTACCCGTACGAGATCATCCCGATGCTCACCACCGAGGCCGAGCACGGCGAGGGGCACTTCACCGAGCTGGACCTGGACGGCGACCGCCTCGTGCCCGTCGACCGCCCGGCCGGGCACAACGAGGCCGGGGTCGTCCTCGGACTCGTCACCGCGGCCACCGAGGTCCACCCCGAGGGCATGACCCGGGTGGCGGTCCTCGGCGATCCGACCCGTTCGATGGGCTCCATCGCCGAGGCCGAGTGCCGCCGCCTGCTGGCCGCGATCGACCTGGCCGAGCAGCGGGGCCTGCCCGTCGAGTGGTTCGCTCTCTCCGCCGGCGCCCGCATCGCCATGGACAGCGGCAGCGAGAACCTGGACTGGGTCGCCTCGGTGCTCCGCCGGATCGTGGAGTTCACCCAGGCCGGCGGGGAGATCAACGTCGTGGTGGCCGGCGTGAACGTCGGTGCCCAGCCGTACTGGAACGCCGAGTCCACGATGCTCATGCACACCAAGGGCATCCTCGTGATGACGCCGGACTCCACCATGGTCCTCACCGGCAAGCAGGCCATCGACTTCAGCGGCGGCGTGTCGGCCGAGGACAACATCGGCATCGGCGGCCACGAGCGGGTCATGGGCCCGAACGGCCAGGCCCAGTACTGGGCGCCCGACATGGTGGGCGCGGTCGACATCCTCTTCGCCCACTACGACCACAGCTACGTGGCGCCCGGTGAGCCCGGACCCCGACCCACGCTCACCACCGACCCCATCGACCGCGACGTCACGACCGAACCCCACGCCGGCGCCGGCACCACGTTCACCACGGTCGGCGAGATCTTCTCCGACGCCACCAACCCCGGGCGCAAGAAGCCCTTCGACATCCGCTCGGTGATGCGGGCGGTGATCGACCACGACCTCGAGCCGCTCGAGCGCTGGGCCGACATGGCCGAAGCCGAGGGCGCCGTCGTGCTCGATGCGCACCTCGGCGGCCTGCCGATCTGCATGGTGGGCATCGAGTCCCGGCCCCTGCCCCGCACCGGCCAGCTGCCGGCGGACGGACCGAGCCAGTGGTCGGCCGGGACGCTGTTCCCCCTGTCGTCGAAGAAGGTGGCCCGGGCCATCAACGCGGCGAGCGGCAACCGCCCCGTCGTCGTGCTCGCCAACCTGTCGGGTTTCGACGGCTCCCCCGAGTCGCTGCGCCGGCTGCAGCTGGAGTACGGCGCCGAGATCGGGCGGGCGATCGTGAACTTCGACGGTCCGATCGTCCTCTGCGTGATCTCCCGCTACCACGGCGGCGCCTTCGTCGTCTTCTCCGGGCGGCTGAACGACCGCATGCAGGTGCTGGCTGTGGAGGGCTCCCACGCGTCGGTCATCGGCGGCGCGCCCGCTGCTGCTGTCGTGTTCACGCGCGAGGTCGACGCCCGGACCCAGGCCGACGCGAGGGTCGCCGAGCTGGAGCAGCGCCTGGCCGCAGCCGCGCCGCACGAGCGGGCCCGCCTGCGAGCCGAGCTCGACGCCGTCCGTGCGTCCGTGCGCAACGAGATGGTCGGCGAGGTGGCGGCGGAGTTCGACCGCGTCCACAGCGTCGAGCGGGCTCGCGAGGTCGGCTCGGTGCACGAGATCATCGCCCCCGCCCGCCTGCGCCCGGCGCTGCACGACGCGGTGTCCCGCGGTCTGGCGTCCGTCGACGTCTGATCAGCCCGCACCTAGGGTGCCGACGTGCTGCGCCACCGCTCCCGCCGTCGACTCGCCCTGGCGCTCCTGCTGGCGGTCTCGCTGGTGGCGGCCGGGTGCAGCGACGACGACGGCGGCGACGAGGCGGCCCCGGACGGGACCGACGAGGAGACCGAGGAGCGCTCCGAGCGGGGTCCCCGGTTCTGCGACGCCTACCTCGAGTACCTGGCGGAGCCGAGCCCCGAGCGCCTCGACACGGTCGTGGAGGCAGCCGGAGACCCCGAGGTCGAGGAGCTGGCCGCCATCATCAGCGAGGACGACCGCACCGGCCGGGTGCTGGCCGCGGACAGCGACCTGCAGGTGATCGCCCGCGACCGGTGCCAGGCCGAGTGGATCGGCGCGGCCCAGGGCGGCGGCGACACCGCCGGCGCGGCGCAGGCGTTCTTCGACGCGCTCGTGGCCGGCGACCCCATCGGGGCGCGCAACGTGGCGTCGGCGAACGCCATCGCCGTGTTCGAGCCGTGGGGGCCGATCGAGGCCGATGGCGCCGCCGGGACGCCGACGCTGCTCGAGCTCGGCGACCGGTCCTTCAGCCTCGCCCTCGACCCGGCCACGATCGCGGAGTGCCAGGTCGAGTTCGGCGTGGTCATCGCCTGCACCGTGGCGCAGTGAGGCCGACGTGACGGACAACGGGCCCCCGCCCTTCGACCTGGCGGCGCACCTGCGCGACGCCCTCGGCGTGGATCCCGACCTCGTCGACGCGGCCGAAGCCGAAGGCCCCGAGCAGGTTCGACGCCTGGCCCAGGCCGTGGTGCTGCTCGGGGAGCCGCCCCGGCTCCGACCCCCCGACGCGTGGCAGCGCACCGGCGCCGACGAAGAGCTGGCCCGCGCCCTGTGGCGAGCCATGGGCTTCGCCAACGTGCCCGACGAGGCGGTGGCGCTCACCGAGGCCGACGTCGTCGCGCTCGCCGCCATCAACGACTTCCTGCAGGCGTCGGGGATCTCCGCCGACACCGCGATCCGCTTCGCCCGTCTGCTCGGGCAGACCATGAGCCGGGTCGCCGACGCGCTCCACTCCATCGTCGACCACGCCATCGACGAGATGGACGGCCTGCCGCCCGGCGAGAACGACGACTTGATGGTGCTGGCCGCCCAGCTCGTGAACCCGCTGATCGAGCAGGAGCTGTCGTACCTGCTGCGCCGGCACCTCTACGCCGGCGCCATCCGCCGCATCGCCGGCCACGACCTGGAGCAGCCCGACGTCACCGTCGGCTTCGCCGACGTCGTCTCGTTCACCCGGCTGTCGGGGAAGCTCGCGGAGGCCGACCTGGCCGAGCTGCTGGAGACGTTCGAGGCGACCACCGCGGACATGATCACCGAGCGCGGCGGGCGGGTCATCAAGCTCATCGGCGACGCCGTGCTGTTCGTGTTCGACGAACCGGAGCCCGCCGCACGCCTCGCGCTCGAGCTGGTGGACTCCTTCGGCGGCGACCAGCCGGACCTGCGAATCGGCCTCACCCACGGCCCGGTGCTGTCGCGCCTCGGTGACCTGTTCGGGCCGCCGGTGAACCTGGCCAGCCGCCTCGTGTCCTACGCCCGACCGGGCTCGGTGCTGGTCGACCAGCGCTTCGTCGATCGCCTCGGCCCGGTCGAGGACCTGCGGCTCCGGTCCGTCCGGCCCCGCGACCTGAAGGGCATCGGCACCACGGCGCTGTACGTGCTGCGCCGCGACGACCGCTGAGCCGCCTGTGTGGCTCAGCTGCCCGGCGGGACCATCGTCTCCATGTCGGCATCGAGGCCGAGCAGGACCTCGTCGGCCAGCGCCTGGCGCAGCCGGCGCTTCGTGAAGCCGTAGGCGTGGCCGGGGAGCTGCCCCAGCTGGCGGGCCCGCTCGATCGCGGTGTCGACGACCGCCTCGGCCGCGACGAGCTCGTCGAGGTACCCGGCGTCGAGGGCGCCGGCCATGTCGTAGATCTCCGCCTGGAGCACGGACCGCTGGCGGTGGCGCACCGAGAGACGGGCCTCGCCGAGGCGGATGCCGTACCAGGGCAGGCCCATGCCGATGGCGGTCTCGTTCAGGCCGATCTTGGCCGGCAGGTCCGCCGACCCGATGCGGGTGTCGCTGGCCAGGCACAGCAGCGCGCCGGCCGCGAGGGCGTGGCCGGTGACCGCCGCCACCGTGGGCTGGGGGTGGGTGTAGACCCGCATCAACAGCTCGCCGCCGGCCTTCACGAGGCCCCGCGTCGCGTCGGCGCCCTGGGTCATGACCGACAGGTCGAACCCGGCGGAGAACTTCCCCTCCCGCCCGATGAACGCGACGGCGGTGGCGTCGGCCTGGGCAGCGTCGAGCGCGGCGTGCACCTGGTCGATGAGGGCGTGGGAGACGGCGTTGGCCTTGCCGTCGTCGAGGCGGACGACGGCCACGCCGTCCTCGATGGTCAGCTGCACGGGATCGGTCACGGCCGCACCGTAGCCAGGCGCCGCCCGGCCGGCGGCCGGCACTCCCATGTCCGGATCCCGCCAGACGTGCGGACCGGGATGGGGCAGGATCGTCTCGTGAGCCTGGACCACCAGCGGTGCTACGAGGCGCTGCGGAGCAGAGACACCCGCTTCGACGGGCGCTTCTGGGTCGGCGTGCGCACCACCGGCGTGTACTGCCGTCCGGTGTGCCCGTCGCGCACGCCGCTGTCCCGGAACGTCGACTTCTACGCCCACCCGGCCGCGGCCGAGGACGCTGGGCTCCGCCCGTGCCGGCGCTGCCGTCCGGAGGCCGCCCCGGGGTCGAGCGGGTGGAAGGGCTCGGCCGGGGTGGTCGACCGAGCCGTCCGGCTCATCGACGAAGGCGCGCTGGACGAGGGTGGCGTCTCTGCGCTGGCCCGCCGGCTGCACGTCGGCGATCGTCACCTGCGCCGGCTCTTCGTCGAGCACCTCGGCACCACACCCGACGCCGTCGCTCGCAGCCGGCGGGCCCACCTCGCCCGGCGCCTGCTGGCCGACACCGACCTGCGCGTGGCCGACATCGCGTTCGCCGCCGGGTTCGGCAGCGTCCGCCAGTGCAACGACGTGCTCAAGGCCACGTTCCGGGCCACCCCGACCGAGCTGCGCGCCGACCTCCGCCCCGCCCGGGGAGCCCCCTCCCGAACTGGCAGTGCTGGGGTCGCACCTCCTCGAGCTGGCAGTGCTGGCGTCGCGCCGTCGGGCGCCCTGACCCTGCGCCTCGCGGTCCGACCGCCATTCGACGGCGCCGCACTCCTCGACTGGTTCGCCGCTCGCGCCGTGGCCGGCCTCGAGGTCGTCGATGCCGACCGCTACACCCGACGGGTGGCGGTGGGGGACCGGACCGGTGCGGTCACCATCCGACCGGCCGGCGACGCGGTCGTGCTCGACGTCGACCTGCCGCCCGACACCCACCTCGGCTCGCTCGTGGCCGGTGCCCGCCGTGCCTTCGACCTCGGGGCCGACCCGGTCGCCGTGGACGAGCACCTCGGCGCTGATCCGCTGCTCGGCCGGCTGGTCGCCCGCCGCCCGGGGATCCGGGTGCCCGGCAGCTGGGGCGGCTTCGAGGCCGGGGTCCGGGCTGTGATCGGCCAGCAGATCTCGGTCGCCGCCGCCCGCACGGTGCTCGGACGGATCGTGGCGGCCCACGGTCGCGACGGCGCGTTCCCCGAACCCGAGGACCTGGCGGCAGCGCCGCTGGAGCAGCTCGGGATCATCGGCCAACGGGCCGACACCATCCGCCGCCTCGCCGACGCTGTGCTCGCCGGCGCAGTGGTCCTCGACGGGAGCGTCCCCCACGAGGGGCTCGTCGCTTCCCTCGTTGCGCTGAAGGGCATCGGCCCGTGGTCGGCCGAGTACGTCGCCCTCCGCCTCGGTGAGCCCGATGCCTTCCCGGCCGGGGACCTGCACCTCCGGCGGATGCTCGATGCGACGAACGACCGGACCGCCATCGCCCGGGCCGAGGCGTGGCGCCCGTGGCGGGCCTACGCCGCCATGCACCTGTGGCAGACCCCACGAGAGGAACGACCATGACCAGCACCACCGTGCGCACCACGTCCATCGAGACCCCGACCGGGAAGATCCGCCTCGCGGTCGCCGTCGACGACGTCGGCGAGCGGGTGGTGGCCCTCGCCTTCGCCGACCACTTCGACCGGGTGTCGGCCCGGGTGCGGGTCCGGTTCGCCGACGCCGAGTGGGCGGAGGGGGAGACGGCCGCGTCCGATGCCGTGCGGCGGTACCTCGGGGGCGACCTCGCCGCCGTCGACGAGGTCGAGGTCGACGCCACCGGCACCCCGTTCCAGCAGCAGGTGTGGGACGCCCTGCGGGCCATCCCGGCCGGCGAGACGCGCAGCTACGCGCAGATCGCAGCGGCGATCGGATCGCCGGGCGCCGTACGTGCCGTCGGCACCGCGAACGGGGCGAACCCGGTCTGGCTCGTCGTGCCCTGCCACCGGGTCGTCCGCAGCGACGGCAGCGTCGGCGGGTACGGCGGCGGCCCCGAGCGCAAGGCGTGGCTGCTCGACCACGAGCGGTCCACGAAAGGTGCGAACGGGACGGACGTCACATCGCCCTCGTCGGTCGCGGGTGTGAAGGTGTCACCCGACCGCCCATAACCTCCCGGGGCCGGTCCACAGGAGGAACGCCGTGTACATGCAGCTCGCCCGGTGGTGCTACGCGCACCGCCGACCGGTCGTCATCGTCTGGATCGCCGCCGTGGTGCTCGCCGGCGTCGCCGTCGCCATCGTGGGATCGGACTTCACCGGCAACCCGGAGGCACCCGAGTCCGAGAGCCGCGACGGCTTCGCGGTGCTCGAGGAGCACTTCGACGGCCTCGGGGCCGGCCCCACCGGTTCCATCGTGTTCCAGGCCGACCAGGGGGTCACCGACCCCACGGTGCAGGCGGCGATGGAGGAGCTGTTCGCCGAGACCGACGAGATCCCGTACGTCGACGTCACCAGCCCGTACTCCGAGGAGGGGTTCGGCCAGATCGCCGAGCAGGGCGAGCTGGCCGGGCGGGTCGCCTTCGCCCGGGTGGAGGTCGGCGAGGAGGTCGGGTTCTCCGAGTCCGGCGAGATCGGCGTCGAGATCCTCGACCGGGCCGAGGAGATCGAGTCCGAGATCGACGGTGTGCGGATCGAGGTCGGCGGCGAGGTGCTCGCCGGGTTCGAGCCGCCGGAGTCCGAGCTGATCGGCCTCGCCTTCGCCGTCGTTGTGCTCATCGTCTCGTTCGGGTCCGTGCTGGCCATGGGCCTGCCGATCGCCGTGGCGGTCGCCGGCGTGGGCCTCGGCATCATGCTCACGAACCTGGCCTCGAACGTCATGGGCATGCCCGACTTCGCCCTGCAGATCGGGGCCATGATCGGCCTCGGCGTCGGCATCGACTACGCGCTCTTCATCGTCACCCGCTTCCGCGAGTACCTGCACACGGGCCACGACCCCCAGGTCGCCACGATGGCGGCGATCGACACCGCAGGACGGGCCGTCGTGTTCGCCGGCATCACCGTCGTCGTGTCCCTGCTCGGGCTGCTGCTGATCGGCCTCGAGTTCGTCGCCGGTCTCGGTGTCGCCGCAGCCATCACCGTGGCGGTGACGATGGTCGCCTCCACCACGCTGCTGCCGGCGCTGCTCGGCTTCGCCCGCCTCAAGGTGGAGGTGACCCGGTGGCGCGGCCTCGTCGCCGCCGGCTGCATCTCCGTGGCGCTGCTCGGTGCCGGTCTCGGCATCCCCGCCCTGCTGCTCGGCGTCCCGGCGGCGCTCGCGGTGCTGGTCGTCGGATCCTTCATCCCGGTGCTGAAGCGCGAGGTGCCGCGCCGCGTCCCGAAGCCGGTCCGTGAGAGCGGCTGGTACCGGTGGAGCCACCTGATCCAGCGCCGTCCGTGGCCCTTCGCCATCGGCGGGACCCTGCTGTTGCTCGTCCTGGCCCTGCCCCTGCTCGGCATCCGGCTCGGCTTCTCCGACGAGGGCAACTACCCCGAGGACTCGACGACCCGCCAGGCCTACGACCTGCTGAGCGACGGCTTCGGCCCCGGCTTCAACGGACCCTTCGTCATCGTCGGCGAGGTCGACGGGCCGGAGGGCTTCGCCACCTTCCAGCAGGTGGTCGAGGCCGTCGCGGCCGACCCCGGCGTCGCCTCCGTGACGCCGGCGATCCCGAACGACTTCGACGCGCCGGTCGCCGCCCTCGCACGGGTGGTGCCCACCAGCGCCCCCCAGGACGAGGCCACCGAAGAGCTCATCAACCGCCTCCGCGACGGGGTCATCCCGGCCGTCGCCGGCGAGGGTGGACCCGAGGTGCACGTGACCGGGTTCGTGGCGGTCTCGGTGGACTTCTCCGACTACCTCGCGGGCCGCAGCTTCCTCTTCTTCGGCGTGGTGCTCGCCATGTCGTTCGTCCTGCTGATGGCGGTCTTCCGGTCACTGCTGGTGCCGCTCAAGGCCGTCGTTCTGAACATGCTCTCGATCGCCGGCGCCTACGGCATCGTCGTTGCGGTGTTCCAGTGGGGCTGGCTCGGCGACCTCACCGGCATCGAGCCGGCGCCCATCGAGCCGTTCATCCCGATGATGATGTTCGCCATCGTCTTCGGCCTGTCCATGGACTACGAGGTCTTCCTGCTGTCCCGCATCAAGGAGGAGTACGAGCGCACCGGCGACGCCCGCAACTCGGTGGCCGACGGCCTGGCCGCAACCGCCCGGGTCATCAGCGCAGCGGCGGCGATCATGGTCGTGGTCTTCGGCAGCTTCCTGCTCGAGGACGGTCGCATCGTGAAGGTCTTCGGCGCCGGGCTCGGCATGGCGGTCCTGCTCGACGCCACCCTCGTCCGCATGCTGCTCGTACCGGCGACGATGGAGCTGCTGGGTGAGCGCAACTGGTGGATCCCGGGCTGGATCGACCGCCGCCTCCCGGCGCTGCACGTCGAGGGCGCCCCCGACCACGAGGCCCAGCTCGCTGAAGCCGCAGCGCGCGTCCGGGCCGACCGGGGCGAGGAGTCCGACGACGCCCGCGAACCGGTCGGCGTCTCCTGAACCAGCCTTCTCCGAACTGGCAGTGCTGGCGTCTCGTCAGCGGGGCAGGAGGGTGACGCCGACCTCGCCGGCCAGGCGCACGACGGTGGTCAGCGGCAGTCCGATCACGTTGGTGTCGCTGCCCTCGATGCGCTCGACGAACATCCCGCCCGCGCCCTGGATGGCGTAGGCGCCGGCCTTGCCGAAGGGCTCCCCGGTCGCCACGTAGGCCTCGATCTCCGCCTCGGTCAGCTCCCGCACGTGGACGACGGTCTCCTCCACGGCGGCGGCCTCCTCGTCCCCGCACACGAGGTGCACGCCGGTGACCACCCGGTGCGATCGGCCCGAGAGCGAGCGCAGCATGGCGGCGGCCCCGCTCGCGTCGGCGGGCTTGCCGAGGACGCCGTCGCGGAGCACGACCTCGGTGTCGGCTGCGATCACCAGCTCGCCGGGCGTGCGCTCGACGGTGCGGGCCTTGGTGCGTGCCAGGCGCGCGACGGTCGACTCGGGGGCCTCGCCCGGCTGGGGCGTCTCGTCGATGTCCGCGGGCCGGACGACCGGTTCGACGCCGATCCGGCGGAGCAGCTCCAGGCGCCGGGGCGAACCCGACGCCAGCACCACGGCGGCGTCCACGTTCACCCGCCGGAGACGGCCAGGTCGGCGAGCCGACTGGGCGGTTCGAGCGCGTCGGGGTCGTCGAGCCAGCCCTCGGGCAGCTTCACCGGACGGGGGCCGGTGGTGTGGCCCCGCTGCATCCGCATGGCCGAGCGGGGGAACGGCAGGTGCGGGTCGAGCTCGCCGAGCAGCGCATCGAGCTCCGCCAGCGAGGACATCGAGCGGAGCGCGGCGCGCAGCGGCCGGCCGACGGGGAAGCCCTGCAGGTACCAGCCGGTGTGCTTGCGCAGCTCCCGCATGCCGGACTCCTCGCCGAACCACTCGGCCAGCATCTCGCCGTGCGTGCGCACCATCTCGATGATGTCGCCGAGCGATGGCGGCGCAGGCACGGGCTCGCCGGCGAACGCGGCGACCAGGTCCCGGAACAGCCAGGGACGGCCCAGGCAGCCCCGGCCGATGACGACGCCGTCGCAGCCGGTGACGCGCATCATCTCGACCGCGTCGGCGGCCTCCCAGATGTCGCCGTTGCCGAGCACCGGGATGGTGGTGACCGTCTCCTTCAGCTGCGTGATCGTCGACCAGTCCGCGACGCCTGAGTAGAGCTGCTCGGCCGTGCGGGCGTGGACGGCCACCGCCGCCGCGCCGGCCTCCTGGGCCAGCTTCCCCGCCACCAGCCACGTGCGGTGCTCGTCGTCCAGGCCCACCCGCATCTTCACCGTGACCGGGATGTCGCCGGCCCCGTCGACGGCCGCGGCCACGACCGCGCCGAAGAGCCGGGGCCGCAGGGGGAGGGCCGAACCGCCGCCGTGGCGGGTGATCTTGCGGGCGGGACAGCCGAAGTTCAGGTCGATGTGGTCGACGCCGACCTGGTCGCGCACCCGGCGCACCGCCTCGCCCATGACCGCCGGGTCCGTGCCGTAGAGCTGGATCGAGCGCACCGGCTCGTCGTCGGCGAAGCGGGCGATGTGGAACGTGCGCTCGTTGCCCTCGACCACGGCGCGGGCGCCGACCATCTCCGACACGTACAGGGCGGCGCCGAAGCGGCGGCACAGGGCGCGGAAGGGGGCGTTGGTGACGCCGGCCATCGGGGCGAGGACCACCGGCGGGTCCGCCGACAGCGGACCGATCTGCAGGGGCGGGAACAGCGGGGCGATCCCCCCAGTGTCCCCGATGTGCCGCCGTCCGGTGGAATCACCACCGGTGGGCCATTGGCCCCTACAGCGCCGCCGGCGATGTCCGTACGGTGGGTCCAGCGACCGCCGGCAGATCGGAGGTGGTCGATCCCATGACCACCGTGACCTCCATGCCGGACCGTCGCTTCGAAGCGGTCGTGTTCGTCGCATCGGAGCCGGTCGAGGCCGACCTGGACGGCTCGCTGGCCGCCGCCCTCGATGCCGGCCTGGCCGTGGCCGTCGTCGCCCCGGGGCCGGGGCGGGACGCGGCCGTACTGCTCCGCTCCGAGCGCGTCGCGTCCCGCTCCGTGCTGCTGCTCGCGTCGGGCGACGGGCCTGACCGCACCGTGGTCGAGGACGGGCGCGTGCTCCCCACCACCGAAGCCGGCGAGCCGCTGAACTGGATCCGGCGCGAGCTGTGGGCGCGCGGCATCGACCGCGCCGGGACCCTGGTGCTCGCGGACGCGCCGCAGCGCGAGGTCCTGGTCGCGCAGGTCGAGCGCCGGCGCACCCGTCACCTCCCCGAGGTCGATCCGGCCCCCGGCTGGGGCCTGGTGCTCGAGGGCCACGATCCGGAGGGCGAGCGGGTGCGGGCGACCCTCACGACCCTGGCCGACGGACGGTTGGGGATCGGCGGTGCCACCGTCGTGCACGATCCCGGCGCGCCGTCGTGGTCGATGGTGGCCGGGGTCTACGACGGGGACGGCCCCGAGACGCACCTGCTGCCCGGACCGGTCGCGGCCTCCCTGCCGTGGCGACTGCATCCCGAGGGCGGCGTGGCGCGCACGCTCGATCTGCGCACCGGCGTGCTGCACGAGCGTGCCCTGACCGATGTCGGGCCGGTGCGCAGCGTGCGCTTCGCCTCTCTGCGACGCCCGGGCTCGGTCGTCGAGCGCGCATGTGGCCCAGCTGATCCCGAGGGACCGCTGCTCGTGGCGCCCGACGGGGCGCGCGTGACGGACGGGGTCGGGTGGAAGGCCGCTGCCGGCACCTCCGGTGGCATCGTCGCTGCGGTGACCGCTGCGGTCACCCCGGCCCCGGACGGTGTGGTCCTCGACCGCATGATCGCCTACGAGGGTGATCCCGAGGACCTGCCGGATCCCGCCACCGCGACGGCCCGAGCGCGCGAGCTGGCCGGGTGCGGGTTCGACCTGCTCCTCGCCGAGCACCGCGCCGCCTGGGCGGCTCGGTGGGAGGACGCTGACGTGGAGATCGACGGCGACGACGAGCTCCAGCTCGGCGTGCGCTTCGCCCTGTTCCACCTCATGGCGTCCGTCGCCGACGAGGGGGAGGCCGCGGTCGGCGCTCGCGGGCTCAGCGGGCAGGCGTACCGCGGGCACGTGTTCTGGGACTCCGACACCTTCGTGCTGCCCTTCCTGGCCGCCACCCACCCGCCGGCGGCGCGGGCGATGCTCGAGTACCGGGTCCGCCGTCTCGACGCTGCACTCGACACCGCCCGGAGGAGGGGGCGGCGGGGCGCCCGATTCCCCTGGGAGTCGGCTCGGACCGGCTACGACGTGACGCCGAGCTCGGCCCGCGACCGGACCGGGCGGCTCGTGCCCATCCGCACCGGGCTGCTCGAGGAGCACGTGGTCGCCCAGGTGGCCTGGGCGACCAGCTGCTACGTGGACTGGACCGGCGACGCGGACTTCGCCCGGGGCCCGGGCCTCGAGCTGCTCGTGCAGACGGCGCGCTACTGGGAGTCCCGGGTGCGGACCGATGCCGCCGGGGCGGCCCACATCTACGGGGTGGTCGGGCCCGACGAGTACCACGAGCCGGTGGACGACAACGCGTTCACGAACGTGGTGGCGCGGTGGAACCTGCGACGGGCCGCCGACGCAGTGGAGGCAGCGGACGTCGGTGCCCCGGCCGGGCTCGACGAAGCGCGCGCCTGGCGCCACGTGGCGGACGCCCTGGTCGACGGCTACGACCCCACGACCCGGGTCTACGAGCAGTTCGCTGGGTTCCACGAGCTCGAGGCCCTCTTCATCGCCGAGGTCGCGCCACGACTCCCCATCGCCGCCGACCTGCTGCTCGGCCGCGACCGCGTCCGGGGCGCGCAGGTCCTCAAGCAGGCGGACGTGCTCATGCTCCACCACCTCGTCCCCGAGGAGGTCGTGCCCGGCAGCCTCCGACCGAACCTGGACTTCTACGAGCCGCGCACGGCCCACGGGAGCTCGCTGTCCCCGGCGATGCACGCCGCCCTCGCGGCCCGCGCCGGCGACCACGAGGGGGCGCTGTCCGCGCTGCGGATGGCGACGCGGATCGACCTGGACGACCTCACCGGGACGACGGCAGGCGGGTTGCACCTGGCGACCATGGGCGGGGTCTGGCAGGCGCTCGCCTTCGGCTTCGCCGGGCTGCGCCCGCGCCACGGTCGCCTGGTGGTCGACCCGCAGCTGCCGCCCGCCTGGGACGGCCTGCGCCTCCGGGTCCGCTTCCACGGCAGCCGGGTGCGGGTGCGCATCGGGCACGAGGAGCTGCACCTGGAGAGCGACCGCCCGGTTCCGGTGCACGTGGACGGGATCGACGCCGTGGTCGAAGGCACCGGCCTCCGGTTCGGTCGGGCCGCCGAGGGCTGGGAGCTTCTGACGTGAGGAGGACCCGATGAGCAGGATCATCGCCGCCGTGGACGACTCGGCGGCTGCCCATCCGGTGGTCGCAGCTGCCCAGCTGCTGGCGCCGGTCTTCGGTGCCGAGGTCGAGGGGGTGCACGTCGCCGACGTCGAGGGACGCACGGCCGCCGCAGCAGCCGCCGGCTTCAAGATCCCCTTCCGGACGGTGCCCGGGGAGCCCCTGGACGTGCTGGTCTCCCTCGCGGCCGACGACGACGTCGTCGGGTTCGCCATCGGCCAGCGCAGCCACGTCGCCGCTGCGGCGACCGGCCACCTCGCGCTCGGGCTCGCCGGTTCGGTGGACAAGCCCGTGCTGGTCGTTCCCCCCCGGGCCGTGCTGCCGGACCGCTTCCGGCGGGTCCTCATCGCGATGGCCGGGGTCCCCGGGCGCGCCCGTGAGCTCAAGCGGGCCATCGCGCTCGCTGCGGATGCCGACCTGGAGCTCGTCGCCGTCCACGTCGACGACGAGAGCTCCGTCCCGAGCTTCTCGGACCAGGTGCAGTACGAGACCGAGGCCTACGCCGAGGAGTTCCTGGCCCGCTACGCCCCCGGGGCGCCCGGCGTGCGGCTCGATCTGCGCATCGGTGCACCGGTCGAGGAGATCCTCGCAGCGTGCGCGCAGGAGCACCCCGACGTGCTGGCCATGGGCTGGCCGCACGCCGACGAGCCGGAACGCGGCGAGGTCGTCCGGGCGGTGCTCGAGCGCAGCCCGGTGCCTGTGCTCCTCGTCGCCACCAGGTGAGCGCCCATGGGGACCGGGCGCCGGCGGGATGGCACCATCGACGGCCGTGATGCTCGTCGATGCCACCGGTCTGCGCGCCGTCCGACCCGACCGGGTGCTCTTCGAGGACCTCTCGCTGGCCATCGCCTCCGGCGACCGCCTGGCGGTGGTCGGCGTGAACGGCACCGGCAAGTCCACGCTCCTCGGCGCGCTGGCCGGCAGCCGCACCCCTGACGACGGCACCATCCGGCGGGGCCGGGGCGCCCGCATCGCGCACCTCGACCAGGACGCCCCGCTGCCGGCCGGCACCGTCGCCAGCGTCACCGGTGACCGGTGGGAGGCGGCCGCCGTCCGGGATCGCCTGGGCCTCGCCGGCCTCGAAGACCGCCCGACCGACGAGCTGTCCGGTGGCCAGATCAAGCGGGTCGCCCTGGCCCGCGCGCTGCTCGAGTGCGGCCCACCCGGTGGCGGGCCGCCCGACGACGCCGACCTGCTCATCCTCGACGAGCCCACCAACCACCTCGACGTGGACGCCATCGCCTGGCTCGAGGAGTGGCTCAGCACCTTCCGGGGCGGGCTGCTGATGGTGACCCACGACCGCCACGTGCTCGACCGGGTGTGCAACCGCATGCTCGAGCTGGACCGCGGCGGCTCCTACCTGCACGAGGGCGGCTACGCGTCGTACCTCGAGGCCAAGGCCGAGCGCATCGACCGAGCAGCCAGCGCCGAGACGAAGCGCAAGAACCTGGCCAAGGTCGAGCTGGCCTGGCTTCGTCGGGGTGCACCGGCCCGGACATCGAAGCCGAAGCACCGCATCGAGTCCGCCACTGCGCTGGTCGAGGGCGGGCCGGCCGGCGGCGACGTCCGGGACCAGGCCCTCGCCCTCCACCAGGGCACGCCCCGGCTCGGGGACAAGGTCATCGAGATCCACGGCCTCGGCGCCGACGTCGAGGGCCGCACCCTCTTCGACGGCGTCGACCTCCTCCTCGACCCACGTGAACGGCTCGGCATCGTCGGGCCCAACGGCGCGGGCAAGACCACGATGCTGCGGATCCTCGCCGGCGAGCGCGAGCCGGAGCGGGGCACGATCGACGTCGGCCCCACCGTCCGCCTCGCCATGTTCAGCCAGGACGCCGCCGAGCTCGACCCCGACGCACGCGTCCGCGATCTCGTCACCGGCGGCAAGAAGGAGGTGTCCTGGCAGGACACCGCCCTCATGGAGCGGTTCTGGTTCGACAGCGATACGCAGTGGGCGCCCGTCAGCACCCTCTCTGGTGGCGAACGGCGCCGCCTGCAGCTGCTGCTCGTCCTGCTCCAGCAGCCCAACGTGCTGCTGCTCGACGAGCCGACCAACGACCTCGACCTCGACACGCTGCGTCTGCTCGAGGACTTCCTCGACGAGTGGCCCGGCGCCCTCATCGTCGTCTCCCACGACCGGGCCCTGCTCGAGCGCACCGTGGCCGACGTGCTCGTGATCGACGGGCAGGGCGGGGCGGCCCGCCGTCCCGGCGGCCTCGCCGCCTACCTCGAGTCCCGCCGGACGAACCGGGCCAAGGGCAAGACCGAGGCCAAGGCGCCGACCGGAGCCAAAGCGACGGCGTCGACGCCTGCACCCGCCCAGCGGAGCACGTCGCCGTCCACGCTGCGCCGAGAGCTGAACGCGGCCGAGCGGAACCTGGCCAAGGCGACCACGGAGGTCGAGCGGATCGAGGCCGACCTGCACGACGCCATCGGTGACCACCAGCGCCTCGCCGAGCTGGGGCAGCAGCTGGCCGATGCCCGGGCGGCGAAGGACGCCGCCGAGGAGCGCTGGCTGACGCTGGCCGAGGAGGCCGAGGCGGTCAACCCCGGCCTGCTCTGACCTACGCTCCGCCGCCATGAGCAACGGAGCGCTGCAGGGCAGGGTCGCACTGGTCACCGGTGGTGGACGGGGGGTGGGGCGTGCCATCTCGCTGTCGCTCGCTGAGGCGGGGGCGGACGTCGCCGTCAACTACCGGCGGGACGAGGAGTCCGCGGCGAACACCGTCGCCGAGATCCAGGACATGGGCCGCAAGGCCATCGCGGTGCAGGCCTCCATCGACGATGCCGATGCCGACGCCCAGATGGTCGAGCGGGTCGCCGGCGAGCTCGGTCCCATCTCGATCCTGGTCAACAACGCCGGCCTGGCGTCGCGGGGCCAGTCCGTGGCCGACACCGACCCGGCCGAGGCCGCCCGGCTGCTGGCGACCCACGCCGTCGGCCCGCACCACCTCTGCCGCCTCGTCCTGCCCCACATGCGCACCTGCGACCGGGGCGACATCGTCTTCATCTCCTCCGTCGCCACCGACCACCACGCGGCCAACGGTGCCCCCTACAACATGGGCAAGGCCGCGATGGAGGCCCTGGCCTCGACCCTGGCCAAGGAGGAGCAGCGCCACGGCATCCGGGTGAACACCGTCGCTCCCGGCCTGGTCGAGACCGAGATGGGCCGTCGCCTGGCCAAGGCCGGCGGCGCCGACATCGAGGACCTCCACGCCCACTACCCCTTCGGCCGGGTCTGCCAGCCCGAGGACGTCGCCGCCGTGGTGTCGTTCCTCGTGGGCGAGCAGGGCTCCTACGTCAGCGGCGTGCGCATCCGCGTCGACGGCGGCGGCCAGCAGATGATCCGCCCACCCCGCTGAATCCCGTCCGATCCGGCTTCCTCGCGCGCGATTCGACCGTCGGTGGTCGATCGGCGCGAAGAGAACCAGATCCCCTCCGTTCCTCGCGCGCGACTCGACCGTCAATGGTCGTTCGGCGCGCCCGGAACGGGGAGGGTGAGGTGCGGGGCACGGGTCGGTCGATGGATCAGCGCCTCGTGCGGCCGGCTGAGGATCGCCCCGAGGGTGCGGCGGACGGTCGACGCGTCGTGCCAGATGTCGTACTCCCAGTAGATGACGACCGCGAACCCCGCATCGACGAGGCGGTCGGCCCGGTCCTCGTCGTCAGCGACGTCCGACGGCATCGTGTGGTGCTTCTCGCTGTGGATCTCGACGACGAGAGGACGATCGACGTGGACCTGGTCGAAGCGACCGATCGGCGCGTCGTCGCCGAGCGTGACCTGCCGACGGAACGACCGGGCCAGCGTTCCGACGACCTCCTCCCAGCGCTTCTCGAGGTTGCTGTCCGTGGGTCGGTAGTCGGGCGGGCGACTCTCGAGCAGCTGGCGCAGGATGACGATGCCGCTGTTGCCCTTGCCGGAGCAGCGGGCGGCGAGGTCGTGGATGCGGTGCCCGTCGACCAGGCGCTCGCGCCAGGCATGGTCGAGCGTTCGTTCCAGCCGTAGCGCTCCGATGTCGTGGCCGTACCGCTCGGTGTCGGCGCGAGCGAGCCAGAGCAGCAGACGCTCCGGACGCACGATGGGGATGCCCCGGTGCACTGTCGCGTCGAGGGCCGGATCGAGGTGCCTGGTGACGTGCACGATCCCGACATGCGGCGTCCGTGTCCCGTTCCGGGGTCGAGTTACGTGCACCGGGAAGGCACGGAACCGGCCGAAGCCCCACCAGTGCGTCGCGGCGTGACCCCAGAGCAGCGCGCCGGGGCCGGCATCGAGCACGGGGAGCAGCAGCTGTTGGCCGAGGTCCACGGTGCCGGCTCGGTGGCGCAGGACACGAGGCCCCGCACGGTCGATGTCCGGGTGGCGGACGAGGCGCCGCCGCTCAGCGGCGCTGCAGCGGTCGAGCAGCTGGTGCCGCCCGACGAGCGAGTACTGGCGGGCGAACAGATCGAGGACGCGTCCCGGGAGCACGGTGACCTCCGATGGTCGATGCGCTGGGGGAAGCGGGCCAGCGGACCGGCGTCGTCGACGCTATCCAGGCCCACCGACAGCCGACGGAGGGTCCCGAGTCCACTCAGTTCCGTGCGCGCGAAACGCCCGACGATGGTCGTTCAGCGCGTGACAAACGGGTGCCGGGGCGTTCCGTGTGCTCGATCCGCCTGTCAGCGGTCGATTCGCGCGCAAGGAACGGGTGGGGCGAGCGGTCAGCGGCCCTTGAACTCCGGGTCCCGGCCCTCGGCGAAGCTGGAGATGCCCTCGAAGAAGTCCTTGGTGCCGAACAGCTGCATGGTCTGCAGGAGCACGTGGTGGGTGTGGGCGGGGAAGTCCTCGGTGAGGCCGTGGCGGTAGAGGCGCTTCATGGCCCGGATGGCGAGCGGCGCGTTGGTGGCGATCTCCTCGCCCCACGACACCGCCTCGGCCACGAGCTGGTCGTCGGCGACGACGGCGTTGGCGAGGCCGAGCTCGAGGGACTGCTGGGCGTCGAGGTCCCGGCCGAGGAAGCCGATCTCGGCGGCCTTGGCCCAGCCGACGAGGCGAGGCAGGTACCAGGTGCCGCCGGACTCGGGGACCACGCCGCGCTTGGCGAAGCCGGGGAGGAGGCGGGACGTCTCGCCGAGGATCCGCATGTCGCAGCCGAGGGCCAGGTCGAGGCCGTAGCCGGCGGCGGCGCCGTTGACGGCCGCGATGATCGGCGTGTCGATCTCGAACAGGATCGAGGTCGGCAGGTCCCGGGTGTTCATCATGTTGGCGGCGGCGCCGGAGCCCTCGCTGCCGATGCCCGAACCGGACATGGCGTCCTTGATGTCCAGGCCGGAGCAGAACCCCTTGCCCGCCCCGGTGAGGACGATGGCCCTAACGTCGCCGCTGCGGTCGGCCTCGCTGAGGGCGTCGCTGAGCATGCTGAGCATGCGGGTGGAGATGGCGTTGCGGCGGTGGGGCCGGTTCAGGGTGATCGTGGCGACGTGGCCGGACACCTCGTAGAGGACCGGATCCTGTTCGTCGGTGGTGGTCTCGTCGCTCATGTCTCGCCCCCCGAGCCGACCGGCTCATGGTCTTCCGATGGTTCGTCGGTAGCGTAGGCACATGGCCACGACCGAGTCCGAGGCACCCCAGACCACCAGCGTGGACGACCCGCCCGCGGGCGGCGAGGAGGTGGTGCTCACCGTCACCGAGACCGCGATCGCCAAGATCCTCGAGCTGCGCGAGTCCGAGGACGACCCGGCCGACCTGGCCCTGCGCATCGCCGTCACCGGCATCCGGGGCCCGGAGTACACCTACGACCTCACCTTCGAGCCGGTCGCCGAGGCCACCGAGACCGACATCGTCTACCTCCAGGGCGAGCTGTCCGTGATGGTGCCGGCCGACTCGATGGACTCCCTCCAGGGCGCCACCCTCGACCTGCCCGGCACCGACGGCCAGGGCGGCCTCGTGCTGCGCAACCCGAACCGGCCCGACCCCCTCGCCGGCATCGACCTCGACCTCACCGGCACGACGGCCGAGAAGGTCCAGCAGCTGCTCGAGCAGCAGATCAACCCGGGCCTCGCCGCCCACGGCGGCTTCGCCGAGCTCAAGGGCGTCGACGGCGACAAGGTGTACGTCCTGATGGGCGGCGGCTGCCAAGGCTGCGCCGTGTCGGCCATGACCCTGCGCGAGGGCATCGCCGCCTCCATCACGTCGGCCATCCCCGAGATCACCGACGTCATCGACGTCACGGATCACGACGCCGGCGAAAATCCCTACTACTCGTAGCTGGTCGCGGTCGTTCCACCCACCGACGGCGAGATGGCGGCTTCGCCGCCCAACCAACCGTGCTGCTGGGTCGCCTCGCCTGCGGCTTCGGCTCCGGGTCTGACGTCACGCGTGTGTAACTGCCCGTAACTGGGCGGAACGTGCAGCGGCACCGGGCCACCGCCCGCTTCCGCTTGCATTCTGTGCGCTCGGCTGGAATGCTGTGTTCGTTGTCACCTTCCAAGTGGGGGCGACCAGGGGGAGAGGCCCGGACCACGGTCCGGGCCTCGTCGCGTGCGCCGCACGCCGTGGGAGATTTCTCGGATCGGGACCGCAAGGGAACGCCTCGCGGGCCGTTCCCCTCCCAGCAACGTCATGGTTCCCTCCCGACGTTGTGTTCCCTGTCCGGGGCGCCTTCGTTCTCCGACCCCAGCGAAGGCGCCCTGGTCCAGGGCACCCCCGGGGCCTTGGACAGGGGTGGGGTCTCAGAGGGGGCTGGGAGCTCGCACGGCCCGCAGGGCCGAGGAGCGGATGCCGTCGGCATCGAGGCCGAGGCGGGCGAGGATGTCGTCGGCCTTGGCGTGGTCGAGGTACTGGGTCGGGACGCCGAGGATCTCGATGCGAGGGACGAGCCGCTCCTCGCAGCACTCCCGGATCCCGGCAGCGAGCAGCGAACCGGCCCCACCGGCCTTGTAGCCGTCCTCGACGGTGACGACGGTGGGGTGCCCGGCGGCGTCCTCGAGCATCTCCCGGTCGGCCGGCTTCACGCAGCGCACGTCCCAGACGGTGGCCTCGACCCCGTCGGCGGCGAGCGCCGCGGCGGCCTCGAGCGCCGGGTGCAGCATCTTGCCCACGGCCAGGATGCACACGTCGCGGCCCGCACGGACCTTGCGGCCTCGCAGACCGGCGCCGACCTCATCGGGCCCGCACTCCGGGAGCACCTTGGGCCAGCGGATCAGCACCGGACCGTCGGTGTGGTCGAGCGCGTCGTGGAGCATGACGCCGATCTCCTGGTACGAGGAGGGAGCGAGCACGGTCATGTTCGGGATCTTCGTGAACAGGACGAGGTCGAGGACGCCGTGGTGGGACGGTCCGTCGGACCCGGTGATCCCCGCCCGGTCGAGGCAGAACACGACCGGCTGGTCGTGGAGGCCGACGTCGAGGTTGACCTGGTCGAAGGCCCGGGACAGGAACGTCGAGTAGACGGCGAACACCGGCCGGAGGCCGCCCATGGCCATGCCCGCAGCCGAGGTGACGGCGTGCTGCTCGGCGATGCCCACGTCGATGAGGCGGTCGGGGAAGCGCTCGGCGAAGGGGAGCAGCCCGGTTGAGTCGGGCATCGCTGCGGTGATGGCGACCACCTCGGGCCGCTCCTCGGCCTCCTTGATGAGCGCCTCGGTGAACGCGGCCGCACAGGACCCGGGCTCGACCGATCCCGTGTCGTGCATGTTCTTGATCGGGTCGTTCTCGGCCGGGGCGTAGCCGCGACCCTTCTGGGTGAGGACGTGGACCACGATCGGGCCGTCGTACTCGGCGGCGTCGTGCAGGGCGGACTCGAGGCCGGCGATGTCGTGGCCGTCGAAGGGGCCCGTGTAGCGGATGCCCAGGTCCTGGAAGAACGCGGGTGGCTCGAAGTAGTCGCGGACGCCGGCCATGGTCGCCTCGAAGCCACGCTCGAGGTGCTCGCCGACGAGGGGCGCCGAGCGGAGCAGCTTCTCGAACCGGGCACGGCTGCGCACGTAGCGGGGGTCGAGGCGGAGCCGGGCGAGGCTGTCGCCCAGGCGGCTGACGGTGGGGGCGTAGGAGCGCCCGTTGTCGTTGAGGATGATGATGGCCCGGGAGCCGGCGTGGCCGAGGTTGTTCAGGCCCTCGTAGGCCATGCCGCCGGTGAGCGAGCCGTCGCCGATGATGGCCACGATGCGCCGGTCGGTGATCTCGTTGCGCGACATCGCGGTGGCGAGGCCGTGGGCGTAGCTGATGATGGTGGAGGCGTGGCTGTTCTCCACCCAGTCGTGCGGGGACTCCTTGCGGGACGGGTAGCCGGACAGGCCACCCTCCTGGCGCAGCTGCTCGAACCCCTCGCGGCGGCCGGTGACGATCTTGTGCACGTAGGCCTGGTGCCCGGTGTCCCAGAGCACGATGTCGCGCGGGGACTCGAACACCCGGTGCACGGCCAAGGTGAGCTCCACCGCGCCGAGGTTCGAGCCGAGGTGGCCGCCGGTGCGGTCGACGGCATCGACGACGAAGGTGCGGATCTCGGCAGCCAGCGTCTCGAGCTGCTCGGCGCTGAGGCCTCGCAGGTCGGCGGGGCTGTGGATCCGGTCGAGCAGCATGCGGTGAATACGGTACCCGTGCCCGGGGTGGATCGACCACGTCAGCAGGTCGGGGTGCGAGGTCTAGATTCGCCGCCATGCCGTCGCTCGAAGGTGCCCGGGCCCGCGGGGAGAGCGCCATCGATGCGATCCGGCGCCGCCTCACCCAGCAGGCCGCCGATCTGCTGAACGAGCACCCCGACTTCGCTCGCGGGGCGTCCGAGGTCGGCCTGATCGACCGGGCCTGGCTGGAGCAGCCGACCGAGCGGCCCATCCGCACCGCGACCTCGCTCGACGTCATCCAGCGCTTCCTCGAGCGCTCGATCGAGCAGGAGCCCTCGCTCATCGCGAACATGGGCCTGAACGCCATCCAGCTGCTCAACGTCGACACCGACGACGGTCGCACCGGCGACGCCCGCCAGGTCGCCACCATCGCGTTCACCGACCTGGAGGGCTTCACCAGCTTCACGTCCCGCGAGGGCGACCGCGCCGCACGCGAGCTGCTCGAGCAGCACCACCGTGCGGTCGGGCCGGTGATCCGCAGCCGCGGCGGGCGCATCGTGAAGAAGCTGGGCGACGGCTTGCTCATCTCCTTCGGTGCACCCGAGGCGGCGGTGCTGGCCGCGTTGGAGATCGACGAGACGAACGAGACCGGGCTGCGACTGCGGGTCGGGCTGCACCACGGCGAGGTCGAGCTGCTCGGCGACGACGTGATCGGCCACGACGTGAACCTGGCCGCGCGGGTGGCGGACTCGGCCAAGGGCGGGGAGGTCCTCGCCACGACCGACGTGCGCTCGGCCATCGGCACCCCGCCGGCGGGGGTCACGTTCGGCCGGGCTCGCCGGCGCACGTTCAAGGGCGTCGATGGCTCGGTGCTGGTCTGCCCCGTCCGGCGCGCCGGCTGACCGGCGGGAGTGCGGGGGTGGAGCGCAGCCGGGACCTGCCGCTGATCGACGTGCTCGTCCTGCAGCGCGCCGCCTGCGAGCGCGCCGGGTCAGCCCTGTACGCCCGGATCCTCGATGCCATGGTCGACGACGTGCACGCCGACGGGCCGTGCGCTGCGATCCTGCGACCGTGGGCGGACAACGCCATGGCCGACGCCATCCCCCTGCGCTTCCTCGCCGCGGTGCACGCGCTGGTGCTCACCGACGAGGCCCCGGCGCTCGCCGCGCACTACGCCTCGGCCGGCGGTACCGACACCGGCGATCCGATGCCGGCGTTCCTGGCCACCGTCGAGGCCCACCGGACCCGCATCGAGGCGGCGATGGACCTGGGCGTGCAGACCAACGAGGTGGGCCGGGCCACGTCGCTCTTCGGTGGCTTCCACGCCGTCGCCCGCCGCACCGGCCTGCCGCTGCGCCAGCTCGAGGTCGGGGCCAGCGCCGGGCTGCTCCTGCACTGGGACCGCTACGGCTACCGGGCCGGCGGCGGGGTGCTCGCCTGGGGTCCCGGCGACGGCCTGGTGTTCGAGGATCCCTGGACCGCCGACCTGCCGCCCGTGGCCGCAGAGCTGGTCGTGGCCGAGCGGCGCGGGTGCGACCAGGCGCCGATCGACCCGACCACCGACGAGGGCGCCATCCGCCTCCGCTCGTTCCTCTGGCCCGACCAGGTCGAGCGCCGGGCCCGCCTCGACGCCGCCATCGAGGTCGCTCGTCGCCACCCCGTCGTCGTCGACGCGATGGACGCCGCCGACTGGATCGAGGCCCAGCTGGCGGAGCCCACGCCGGGCCTGGCCACCGTCGTCCACCACTCGATCGTCCTGCAGTACCTGCCCCGGTCGTCGTTCGTCCGCGTGCGCGCCGCGATCGAGCAGGCGGGGGAGCGGGCGACGCCGGATGCGCCGATCCACTGGCTGCGCATGGAGCCGGCCGGCGACGTGGCCGACGTGCGCATGTCGTCCTGGCCGGGTCGCGACGGCGGCCACGACGAGGAGCTGCTCGCCACCACCGGCTACCACGGCCCGCCCGTCACCTGGCTCGGCGGCCCCTGACGCGAACAGGGATCCGGCGACCTCCCTCCGATCCATGGGTAGCCTCTGGGCGTGGACGCGTCCGGCATCCGCCCCGTCGAGGAGCGCCCGGCACCGGTCGGGCTCGAGCGCCTGCTCGAGGTGCTCGATGAGGCCCAGGCCGAACGGCTGCGCGACGCGGCGGCCATGGTGGCCGAGGCGCTCGGCGACCGGACGATCTGGAACCTCAACTCCACGGCCGCCGGCGGCGGCGTCGCCGAGATGCTCCGTCCGCTGCTCGCCTACGGGCGCGGCGCTGGCATCGACGTCCGCTGGCTCGTCATCGGCGGTGATCCGGACTTCTTCCGCATCACCAAGCGCCTGCACCACGCGTTCCACGACTCGCCCGGCGACGGCGGTCCGCTCGGCCCGGCCGAGCACGATCACTTCGAGGCCGTCGCCCGGGCCAACGCCGACGAGATCGACGCCCTCGTGCGGCCCGGCGACGTGTGCATCTGCCACGACCCGCAGACCGCCGGGATCGTCCCCGCACTGGTGGACTGCGGTGCCCTCGTGGTCTGGCGCAGCCACATCGGGACCACGAACCAGACCGATCGCACCCGGGCGGCCTGGGACTTCATCGCCGACGACGTCCGGCACGCCCACCACCTGGTGTTCAGCCGCCAGGCGTACGTGCCCGATGACGTCGGCGACGTGCCGGTGTCGCTCATCGCACCGTCCATCGACCCGCTCGCCCCCAAGAACAAGGACCTCACGGTCGCGCAGCAACGGGCGATCCTCGGCCACGTCGGCATCCTGCGGTGCGACGACCTGGACCACACCACCTACGAGCGCCGGGACGGGAGCCCGGCGCGGGTCGACCACGTCGCCGACATCGTCCGAGCCGGCCCGTCGCCCACCCCCGACACGCCCCTCGTGGTGCAGGTCTCGCGCTGGGATCCGCTGAAGGACATGGCCGGGGTCATGCACGCGTTCGCCGAGTTCGTCGACCACGGCAGCGACGCCCAGCTCGTGCTCGCCGGCCCGAACGTGAGCGGTGTGAGCGACGACCCCGAGGGCGCCGAGGTGCTGGACGACTGCATCGGGCAGTGGCGGGACCTGCCCCACGCCGCCCGGGCTCGCATCGCACTGGTGTGCCTGCCGATGGCCGATGCCGAGGAGAACGCCACCATCGTGAACGCGCTCCAACGGCACGCCAGCGTCGTGGTGCAGAAGAGCCTGCAGGAGGGCTTCGGGCTCACGGTGTCGGAGGCGATGTGGAAGGGACGTCCGGTGGTCGGTGGTGCGGTCGGCGGCATCGTGGACCAGATCGTCGACGGCGAGACCGGCCTCCTCGTGGACCCCACCGACCTCGAGGCGTTCGGCACCGCGGTCGCGGAGCTGCTCGTCGATCCGGCGCGTGCGGAGGCGATGGGCGAGGCGGCGCAGGAGTCGACGCGCGAGCAGTTCCTGGCAGCACGTCACCTCGTCCAGTACGCGGACCTCATCGCCGAGCTGCTCCCGTCGCCCTGACCTGCTGCGGGCGCCGATCCGTCGCGGCCAGGGCGCTACGCGGTGGTGATCGGGAGGTCGTCCCGAGCGTGGCGGGCCTGGAAGCGGGCGGTGAGCCAGCGGGCGACGAGGGCGCCGAACCCGAGCGCGACGAGGCCGCCCACGGCATCGATCCAGTAGTGGTTGGCGGTGACGATGATCGTGAACAGGGTGAGGAACGGGTAGCTCCACGCCAGCGCACGGGTCCACCGGCGCCGCATCATCGGCACCAGCACGAGCGCGGACCACACGGACCACCCGATGTGCATCGACGGCATCGCCGCGTACTGGTTGGTGAGCCCGGCCGCCTTCTCGTCATCGAAGGAGATCCACCCGCCGTGCACAGCGAGGGTGTCGACGAAGCCGTACCGGTCGCACCCCTCGACCGACTTGTCGCCGGGCTCGGCGGCGAAGGCGGCCTCCGGTGCGTAGATCCGGCACGCCCCGTACTTGCCGGGGTCGTCCAGCAGCCGCGGCGGCATCAGCGAGTAGCTGGCGAAGCCGACGATGGCCACCGCCGTCGTCACGAGCAGCGTGTTGCGCCATCGGGGGTAGCGGGCCTTGTCGCTGCGGTACAGCCACACGAGCGCGCCGGCGGTCACCACGAAGTGGGCGGTGCCGTAGAAGATGTTCCAGACGCGGATGAGCCCCATGGCCGGCAGGTCGAGGTACCAGCGCTGGAGCTCGTCTTCGAAGTAGAGGCCCATGGCGCGCTGGATGTCGATGATCTGGCGGGCGTGCTCGAACGCGACCGAGGCGTCGACGTCCTCGCCCGTGCCCTGGGAGCCGAACAGGTTCCGCACCGAGGAGTACACCGCGTAGAAGACGGCGACGTAGAGGAGCTCGCGCCACCAGCGCAGCCGGCCGGCGGCGACCTGCGCGTCGGACGCGGTGGTGGTGTCGTCCTGGTCCACGGCGCCGGCGGTCATGCGCTGGTCTGCCTCTGTCCCCGCACCTCGCCAGACTACGGCGGCGCCAGGCGCCCGAACGATCCGCCACCGGCCTCCGATGGGGGTGGCTAGCCTCGGTGCCGGTTCGGTGGTCGACCTGACGCCACCCGTTGCATCCCGGCCGTCACGGCCGGTCGATCCGGGAGGCCCACCGTGCCCATCCGCCCCCGCCGCCTTCGGTGCGCCGCGCTCGCCGCCGCGCTCGTGCTCACCGCCTGCTCGTCGGGTTCTGCCGCCTCGACGTCCCGGGTCCCGCCACCGTCCGCGGTCGATCCCGCCTCCGAACCGGCGCTCGATCCGGCGTCGGACCCCCCAACCGGACCCCACGAGATCGCCCTGGTCGCCGACCTCGGCCCGCTGCCCGACGGCTCCGGTCGTGCCGTGGTCGAGACGACCTGGAGGACCGACGGGGCCGGCACCGTCCACCTCGCCATCGACACCCCGGCCGGCATCGTCGAGCAGCACGTGGGAACGGCCGACGAGCACTGGTGGTGGCTGCACCCGGAGGTCGGCCGGACGGTCGCCGATGCCGAGTGGGTCCGCTTCGACCTGGACGCCGTCGCCGCCGCGGGTGGCGAGCTGCCCGACGTGGTGGTCGAGGCCCGTCAGCCGCCTCCGCAGCCCGACGGGATCGGTCCCGGCGACGCGGTGGCCGGGCGGGAGGTGCTCGCCGTCGAGGTGGTCGGCGATGACGAGGTCCACCTCACCGTCGCCGGGATCGAGCGGCCGGTCCTCCTGCGCCGGCGCCCGCTCCGGCCGGGCACCATCGTCGCGGTGCCGAGTGGATCGGTCGACCTGCGCGAGCTGCCCGCCCTCCTGCGCTGGTGACGTCGCTGCCGGACGCGGTGGGCCACCATGTGCGGATGGCGACACGGGTGATCGACATCGGGGCCGGCGAGCACGTGACGATCGACGAGGTCGGCTCGGACGGACGGGGGCTGCTGCTCGTGCACGGCTTCACCGGCGGCCGCGTCGACTTCGCCGACCACATGGAGGCCCTGGCCGAGGCCGGGTGGTGGGTGGTCGCCCCGGATCTGCGGGGCCATGGCGACTCCTGGCACCCCGAAGACGAGTCCGAGTACTCCTTCGACCACTTCGCCGGCGACATGCTGTCCCTGGTCGACGCCCTGGGCTGGGACCGGTTCGTGCTGCTCGGCCACTCGATGGGCGGGATGATCGCCCAGGTCGCGGCGGCGAAGCGGCCGGGCGCGCTCGACGGCCTCGTCCTGATGGACACCACCCACGGGCCGCTGGAGATCGACCGCGAGCTGGCCATGCTCGGGGCCGAGATCGTGCGCGAGGGCGGCATGGCCGCGGTGAAGGAGGCGATGGATGCCCTGGAGGGCGACGGTCCGCTCGGGACGCCCGCCAACCAGCGCCTCCTCGACGAGCGTCCGGGGTACCGCGAGCTCGGCGACCAGAAGTTCCTGGGCAGCTCGCCGGCCATGTACGCATCGATGATCGGGCAGATGATCGACCAGCTCGACCGGTTGCAGCACCTCGCCGACCTGTCGGTGCCGACCCTCGTGATCGTCGGCGAGCAGGACGCACCGTTCCTGGGCCCGTCCGAGGCGATGGCCACCGCGGTGCCGGGTGCCCGGCTCGAGGTCATCACCGACGCCGGCCACTCGCCCCAGTTCGAGAACCCCGACGCGTGGCGCGCGGTGATGCTCGACTTCCTCGCCGGCGTCTGAACGTCAGCGGCCCGTTCCGTGGCCGCTGCCAGATCTAGTTGGCCTTCTCCATGAAGCGGTCGTAGTCGACCACGACGCGGGTGACCCGGCCGGCGGCGATCAGGCCGCGGTGGTCCGAGGCCGAGACGGTGAAGGTCAGCCGGCGTCCGGACACCTTCTCGAGCGTGGCCTCGGCCGTGACGGGAGCGCCGACGGCGGTGGGCATCAGGTGGTCGACCTGGACCCGCATGCCGACCGACGTGGAGCCGTCCTCGAGCTGGCCGTCGATGGCTGCCACCGCGGCCTGCTCGCAGAGGGCCACGAGACGGGGGGTGGCGAGCACCGGGACCGAGCCGGAGCCGATGGCGATGGCGGTGTCGTCGTCGCCGACGACGATCTCGACCGCGGCGCTGAGACCGGTCTGGAGGGGCACGTCGGTACGCTACGTCGTCCGGGTCGGCCCGAGTCACATCGGCCCAGGCCCGTCCCGCGACCCCGGAGGACGAAGTGATCGAGGATCCCACGCTCGAGCGAGTGCTGGCACGAGCCCTGCGGACCGGCGGCGAGTTCGCCGAGGTCTTCGCCGAGGACAAGCAGAGCGGCAACGCCACCCTGGACGACGGCCGGGTGGAGCAGCTCAGCTCCGGTCGCGACCGCGGCGCCGGCATCCGGGTCGTGGTCGGCGACACCACCGGCTTCGCCCACACCGCCGACCTCAGCGAGCAGGGCCTGCTGACCGCGGCCGAGGCGGCATCCGCCGCGGCCCGCGAGGGCGGCGGCGGCGTGCGGGAGATCGCCCTCACCCGCCGCGACGTGGCCAACCCGAGCCCGGTCAGCGTGCTTCCCGACGACGTGCCCAAGGCGGACAAGGTCGCCATCCTGCGCCAGGCCGACGAGGCCGCCCGGGCCGCGGCCCGGGAGATCTCCCAGGTCACCGCCTCGGTGGCCGGCTCCCGCCGCCGCATCCTGGTGGCCAACAGCGACGGGCTGCTCACCAGCGACGACCAGGTCCGCACCCTGTTCTCGGTCAGCGCGGTGGCCACCGGAGACACCGGCATGCAGACCGGCCGCAAGTCCACCGGCCTCACCATCGGCTGGGAGCTGTTCGACCGCATCGACATCGACGAGTTCGCCGCCGAGGCCGCCCAGATGGCGATCACCAAGCTGCGAGCCCGGCCCGCCCCCTCCGGCCAGCTGCCGGTGGTCATCGGCGCCGGCTCCGGCGGGGTGCTCTTCCACGAGGCCTGCGGCCACGGCCTGGAGAAGGACCTGGTCGACAAGGGTGCGTCGGTCTACGCCGGCCGGATCGGCGAGCTCGTCGCCAGCCCGCTCGTCACCCTGGTCGACGACGGCACCATCGCCGAGGAGTGGGGCGCCTTCGCCGTCGACGACGAGGGTGCGCCGGGGCAGCGCAACGTGCTCATCCAGGACGGTGTGCTCACCGAGTACATGTGGGACTTCCTGCGCAGCCGCAAGGAGGGTCGACCGAACTCGGGCAACGGGCGCCGACAGTCCTACAAGCACCTCCCGATGGTCCGCATGACCAACACGTTCCTCGAGAACGGCACCGCCACCCCCGACGAGGTCATCGCCGGCACGGACCACGGCGTCTACGTGGCCAAGCTCGGCGGCGGCCAGGTCAACACCGCCTCGGGCGACTTCGTGTTCGGGATGCAGGAGGCGTACCTCATCGAGGACGGCGAGATCACCGAGCCGATCCGCGAGGGCAACCTCATCGGCAACGGCCCCCAGTGCCTGCAGGACATCGAGGTCATCGCCGACGACTTCGCATTCGGCGGCCCTGGCACGTGCGGCAAGGACGGTCAGGGCGTCCCGGTCGGCGACGGCTGCCCGACGCTGCGGGTCGCCCAGCTCACCATCGGCGGGACCTCCTCGTGACCGACACCGCCACCGCCGGCACCGACGTCGACGCCCTGCGGGCGCTGGCCGACCGGGTCGCGTCCCAGGCCGGCCCGGGCGAGCAGGTCGAGGCCTACGTCAGCCAGGGCACCAACACCTCCGTCGATGCCTACGAGGGCGAGATCGAATCGCTGACGCAGGCCGGCTCCGCCGGCATCGGCATCCGGGTGATCAAGGACGGCCGCACCGGCTTCGCCTACGCCGGCAGCCACGACGACGACATCGTCGCCGATGCGCTGGCCGAGGCCCGCGACAACCTGCCCTTCGCCGAGCCCGACGAGTGGGCCGGCCTGGCCGAGCCCGACGGCGTCGCCGCCACGGCGCTCGACGTGCACCGCGAGGCCGTGCTCGCCACGCCGGTGGAGGACAAGGTGGCCATGGCCATCGAGCTCGAGCGCATGGTGCGCGCCGCCGACCCCCGGGTCCGTGGCGTGCGGGCGGCCACCTACACCGACGCCGAGGGTGCCTTCGCCGTGGCCACGTCCACCGGCATCTCCGTCGGCGGGCGCTCCACCATCGCCTACGTCTCGGTGTCGGCCCTGGCCGACGACGGCGACGCGTCGGTCATCGCCGGCGGCATGTCGGTCGGTCGGGCCATCGACGAGGTGTCCCTGGACGAGGCCGCCGACGATGCCGTCAGCCGGCTGCTGGCCAAGATCGGCTCGGTCAAGCCCGAGTCCGCAGTCGTCACGCTCATCCTCGAGCCGCGCCTCACCGCCACGGTGCTCGGCATCGTGTCCGGGATGCTCGGCGGCGAAGCGGTGGCCAAGGGCCGCAGCCCGTTCGCGAACCGGGTCGGCCAGCAGGTCGGCAGCCCGCTGCTCACCATCGTGGACGACCCGACCAACCCCGACTCGCTCGGCGCCGAGCCCTACGACGACGAGGGCCTCGCCACCCGGCGGGTGCCGCTGCTCGACCAGGGCGTGCTGCAGGGGTTCCTGCACAACACCCACTCGGCCCGCCGGGCCGGGACGGCGTCCACCGCCTCCGCGGCTCGTGGCTACAGCAGCCGCCCGAGCATCTCCGCCCGTGCCCTCACCGTCCAGCCTGGCGACGGCGACCTCGACTCGCTCCTCGCCACCGTCGACGACGGCGTGCTGGCCTCGTCGCTCGGCGGCATCCACTCCGGGGTGAACCCGATCTCGGGCGACTTCTCGGTGTCGGTCGAGGGACTGCGGGTGCGCGGCGGCGAGCGGGCGGAGCCGATCAAGGAGGCCACCCTGGCCAGCACGCTGCAGCGCCTGCTCCTCGACGTCTCCCACGTCGGCGCGGACGTCGAGTGGCAGCCCGGAGGCACCGGCGGCGTCACCCTGCTGATTCCCGGCGTGTCCCTCTCCGGCCGCTAGAACGGTCCCTTCCGTTCTGGCCTGCGCCTCCCCGCACCGGCGGGGGATCTCGTAGGCCAGAACGAACTTCCTCATGTCTCTCCTGCACGCCATCGTCCTCGGCATCGTCCAGGGCCTCTCCGAGTTCATCCCGATCTCGTCGTCCGGGCACCTCGCCATCGTCCCGTGGCTGTTCGGCTGGGACGACTTCGCCGGCGACGACTCCCTCGCCAAGGCCTTCGACGTCGCCCTCCACATCGGCACGCTCGCCGGCGCCATCGCCTACTTCTGGCGGGACCTCGTCGTGTTCGCCCGGGAGGGCCTGCGCGTGGTGGTGCCGGCCAACCGCGCCGACGCCCCGCCCGAAGGTCGCATCGCGTGGCTGCTCGTGGTGTCGGCCGTGCCGGCGGCGATCACCGGATTCCTCCTCAACGACGCCATCGAGGAGCTCGACGACATCTACTGGCTGATCGGCGTGATGCTCATCGTCGGCGGCGTCCTGCTGTGGGCGGCCGACCGGATGGGCGGCCCCCGCAAGGCCGGGGAGTTCCGCCTGCGCGACGCGCTGCTGATGGGGCTGGGGCAGGCCGCCGCCCTCCAGCCGGGCGTCTCCCGCTCCGGCGTCACCATCACGGTGAGTCGGGCCCTCGGTTTCGACCGGGCCGCCGCCGCCCGCCTCTCGTTCCTGATGAGCCTGCCGATCATCGCCGGCGCCGGCGTCTACAAGCTGCTCGACGTCGTCGGCGAGGGCGGGATCCCCTCGGACTTCGTCGCCCCGTTCCTGGTGGGCATGGCCACCAGTGCGGTGACCGGCTTCGCCGCCGTGTGGGGAACGATCCGCTTCGTGCAGACCCGGACCTTCGCCCCGTTCGTGGGCTACCGCTTCGTGGTGGGCGCCGGCGTCATCGCGCTCGCGGTGGCCGGCTTCAACAGCTGACCGGGCGCCGGCCGCGTCGAGCGGCGCCGACGACGAGCAGGCCGGCACCGACCAGGGCTGCCGCCAGCGCGGCAGCGATCGACGGAGCCGACTCCGAGCCGGTGGCCGGCAGCGTCGGCGTCGGGGCGACCGGCGAAGGCTGAGTCGTCGTGGTCGGCGCCGCAGCGCGGTCGACGGCCTGGACGGGTACCGCCACGGTGGCGGCGACGTCGACGGTCGCGGGCGTGCGCGCGTTGCTGTGCATCAGGCTGGCGGTGCTGACCTGCAGGTCCAGGTGGTGTCCGGCGGGCAGCGTGTAGGCGATGCCGGGCATGGGCACCTCGACCTGCGTGGACCCGTCGAGCAGCGGCACGCGGATCGCCCCCTCCTGGAGGTTGACGACAGCGCCGGACTCGCGGTCGACCAGCTTGGCCATGAGGATCACCTCGTCGCCGACGCCCTCGACCTGCAGGGTCACCGACGGGATGCCGAGCAGGTCGATCGCCCGATCGCCGGCCCGGGCGACCTCCACGGTCATGGCCCGGATGTCGCCGGGCGCGGACACGGCCGCGGACGTGAAGGGCAGTGTCGGGATGCCGCCGTCGAAGGATGCCCCGCCGAGCGTGCTCAGGTCCGGTGGCTCCACGGCGGGGACGCTCACCAGCGAGCCGGTGCCCGTGGCCTCGAGCGGCGCCGACCCCGGCGCAGGGAAGCCGGCCGCCGCGCGCCAGACGCCCTCGTTGGTGCGGTACTCGACCGGGGGGCCGACGTCGACGGTCTCGTCGCCGTGCAGGTACCGGGCGAACCAGGCCAGGACCGCCTCGTCCACGTGGGCGCCGTCGCCCGCATCGGCGTAGGTGCCCGGGCAGGCGACGTGGCCGCCGCAGAAGACGAGGAACCGGGTGGGTGCGCCCGCGGCCCGCACGTGCTCGGTGATCCGCCAGCCGTCGGTGAGATCGAAGAGGGTGTCGGTGCTGCCCTGCACGACCAGGGTCGGGATGTCGACCGGCTGCTCCTGCCCGTACGAGGCGAGGCTGCTGCCGGCGAAGAAGTCCAGCACCTCGTCGGAGATCGCCGCGCTCGTGGAGCCCTCCGTGAACCCGCGGGTGATCATCGGGGCCAGGCCGCCGGGCTGGGGGCCGGTCGGGCAGCTCGGGTCCAGGCCCTGGCCCGAGGCGGTGGCGAGCCCGGCCAGGTAGAGCAGCGTGGCCCACCCCTGGTTGACGACCTCGCCGCCGTAGAGCGAGTACCGCAGGTCGGCCCAGGAGATCTCCGGTGCGATCGCGTCGATGCGGTCGTCCACGGCGGCCGCCGCGGTCTGCACCCCACCCGCGTAGGAGCCACCGGCCATGCCGACGATCGGGTCCCCGGTGTCGTCGAGCCGGACCGGCGCGTTGGCCACGGTCCAGTCGATGAGCGCCGTCACGTCGCCGCCCTCCCACTCGGGCTTGTCGATCTGCACCTCGCCGCCCGAGCAGCCGAAGCCACGCTGGTCCCAGGTGAGGACGATGTAGCCGGCGTCCAGGAGGTCGCCGACGAAGCCGGTGGGCGCCTTCTGGCCGGTGCCGCCCCACCCGTGGGTCAGGAGCACGAGCGGCCCGGGACGGGCTTCGTCGACGTCCGGGGGGACGAACAGGTTCGCCAGCAGCGGGGTGCCGTCGAAGGACTCCACCACGTGCGTCGTCGCGGCCGGGGCCTCCTGTGCGGCTGACGGCGTGGGCACCGCCAGGACGGAGACGGACACGAACGAGACCGCGAGCAGCGCCCGCCACCACCTGCTGCACATGGGCCGCACCGTACCGGCTGCCCCGGACACCACTTCCCGGGTCATCCGACCAGGGCGAGGGCGACGAGGCCGGTGGCGAGGGCGGCGACGACGCGCCTCGCCTGGCTCGGGGTCACGGCCACGGTGACCGTGTCATCGTCGGCGACGTGGACCACGACGCCGTCCTCGGCCACCACGTCACCGACCGTCCCGGCACCCGTCGGATCCAGCGCAGCGAGGACGTCCACCCGCTGGCCGACCTCGACCGGTAGCGCCGCTTCGAGCGCCGGGACGGCGACGGCGCGCCAGCCCGCCGGGACCAGCGCCGCCGCGCCGCGGCGGCCGCCGCCGGCGAGGCGGTGCTCGACCACCACCTCCCCCCGGCCCAGTGCGCCGGCCACTCGCCGCCCGCGGGGATCGGCGTCCACGGCCTCGGACGGCACGAACGCCGACGGTCGTGGCTCGGGGTCGACGTCACCGTCGCCGATCACGTCGCCGGGTTCGAGGTCGGTACGGACCACCCACGCCGTCGTGTGGCTGCCGTAGCGGTCGACGGTGGCCTCGGCCCGGCCGGTGGCGCGCAGCACCAGGACCCCGCAGGTCAGGGCGAGCACGACGGCGAGCACGGCGCGCAGCGGCGGTGGCCGCAGGATCGGGAAGCGAGCGGGGGCGGGGCGCACGGGGACCTCCGGGGCACGGGAGCTCGGGGGAAGTCCGTGGGCGACGATTCGTCGACGAATCGTCGCCCGGTGCGCCGGCCGGGCCGGCAGGGAAGACGGTAGCGGGAGCCCTCAGTCGCTGCTGGAGGCGGCGGGGGCGGCTTTCGTCTCGGTCTTGGTCTCGGACGGCTTCTTGTCCGTGGAGGAGCCTGACGTGTCCGACGTGGTGGAGCCGGAGGACGACGAGGCGGACTTCTTCGACGACCCGCGAGCGTCGTTCTTGTAGAAGCCGGAGCCCTTGAAGGCGATGCCGACGTTGCCGTACACCTTGCGCAGCGGCCCCTCGCACTCCGGGCAGGTGTCCAACGGGTCGTCGGTGAACGCCTGCTGGACCTCCATCTCGTGGCCACAGCTCTTGCAGCGGTACTCGTAGGTGGGCATCGCAGCTCTCCAGGTCCTGGCACTCACGGGGTTCGAGTGCCAACGCTACCGACCGGCCTACGCTCAGCGCATGTCCGTGCTGGCCGTCGCCGTCGTGGTCGTCGGCTACGCCCTCGGCACGTTCCCGACCGCGGTGCTGGTCGGCCGCCGGCACGGCTTCGACCCCACGACCACCGGCTCGGGCAACCCGGGCGCGTCGAACGCCACCCGGGTCGGCGGCATGCGGGCCGGCGCCGTCGTGCTCCTCGGCGATGCCGGCAAGGGCGCCCTCGCCGCCGGGCTGGGCCACCTCGTCGACGGCCGGGCCCTCGCCTGGTTCGCCGGTGCCGCTGCCGTCGCCGGCCACCTGTGGCCGGTCACCCGGGGCCTGCGCGGTGGCAAGGGGGTGGCCACCGCCGCCGGCGTGGCCTTCGTCTGCGCGCCGCTCGCCGCGGTGCCCCTCGCGGTGGTGTTCGTGGTGCTGGTCAAGGTGACCGGCAAGGCGGCCATCGGCTCGATCGCACTCGCCGTGCTCCTGCCGGTCGGCGTGGCGGCCCTGGGGCAGCGGTGGTTCGAGGTCGCCGTGGCCGCCGCGATCGGGCTCGTCGTGGTCGTGCGCCACCGCACCAACATCGCCCGCCTGCTCGACGGGAGCGAGTCCGTGGTCCGTGACCGGACGCCGAGCCCGGGGGGACGGTATGAAGGGTGAGAGGGTCGGCTAGGAAGAGCGCATGACCTCCGTGCGCACCGCTGTGATCCCCGCCGCCGGCCTCGGCACCCGCTTCCTGCCCGCCTCGAAGGCCATCCCCAAGGAGATGGTGCCGGTCGTCGACAAGCCGACGATCCAGTACATCGTCGAGGAGTGCGTCGCCGCCGGCATCGAGGACGTCCTGATCATCGACAGCAGCGGCAAGTCCGCCATCGGCGACCACTTCGACCGCCTCATGGGGTTGGAGGCCGCGTTGGAGGCCAAGGGCAAGACGACCGAGCTCGAGGTGGTGCGGGGGCTCGCCGAGCTGTGTGACATCCACTTCGTCCGCCAGGGCGTGGCCCTCGGGCTCGGCCACGCGATCGGCATCGCCGAGCGCCACGTCGGCGACGAGCCCTTCGCCGTCCTGCTCGGCGACGACGTCCAGGTCGACGGCGGCGCCCTGCTGCGCGGGATGATCGAGACCCACGAGGAGCAGCAGGGGTCGGTCATCGCGCTGCTCGAGGTGGAGCCCGACGAGATCTCCAGCTACGGCTGCATCGACCCGATCCCGATCCGGGACAACCTCTACGGGTTCGAGCGCATCGTCGAGAAGCCGTCGGCCGAGGAGGCGCCGTCGAACCTTGCCGTGATCGGCCGGTACGTGTTCACTCCCGACATCTTCGACGCCATCCGCCAGACCGAGCCCGGCGTCGGTGGCGAGATCCAGATCACCGACGCCATCGGCCTGCTGAACCAGACCCAGCCGGTGACCGGCTTCTCCTTCAAGGAGGGCCGCTACGACTGCGGCAAGCCGCTGGACTACCTCAAGGCCACCGTCGAGATCGCCTGCATGCGCGACGACCTCGGTCCTGCGTTCAAGGACTACCTCAAGGGCTTCGTCGCCACCCTCGACTGAGGGTTCGCCTCCTGGGAGGCGGGGCTGCTTGCCTGGAGGCCGTGAGCACGGTCGTCGTCCCAGAGCACTTCGTCGGCCCCCCGGGCATGGGCCACGGCGGCTACGTCGCCGGCCTCCTCGCCCGCCACGTCGACGGCGCCGTGCAGGTCACGCTGCGTCGGGCCACCCCGGTGGGCGTGGAGCTGGCGGTGGACGTCGAGGGCGACGGGCGCGTGGTGCTGCACCACGACGGCGAGCTGATCGCCGAGGCGGAGGCGGCCACGCTCGACCTCGACGTCCCGCCGGTGCCCGACATCGATGCCGCCGTGGCCGCGGAGAAGGGCTCGCCGTCCCACTGGAACGAGCTCGGCGTGCACCCGATCTGCCTGGGCTGCGGCCTGGCCCGGGACGACGACGACGGACTCGAGATCGCCGTGGGGCCGCTCGAGGTCGACGGCCACGAGCAGGTCGCTGCCGTGTGGCGCCCGACGCCGGCGATGGCGGGCCCCGACGGGACCGTGGACCCGCAGTGGGTGCTCGCCGCCCTGGACTGCCCCGGGGCCATGGCCTTCATCGCTCGCGGCACCTTCGCCGGCCTCCTCGGCAGGATCGTCTTCGAGCAGCTGGCACCGGTTGCGGTCGGCGTGGACCACATCGTGACCGGCTGGGAGATCGACCGGGACGGGCGCAAGCTCTTCGCCGGAACGGCCCTGGCGACCGCTGACGGCACCGTCCTCGCCCGGGCCCGGGCCACCTGGTTCGAACGGACCTGACCCCGGTCGGTGGCGCGGGCACCGTCGCTACGCTCCGGCCCATGTCGCTGAGCCTGCGAGCCCGCATCGTCCAACGCCTGATCCCGAAGATCATGCCGGGGCCGGAGCTGTCCCCGGAGGAGCAACGGGCCAAGCTCTCGCGGTCGCTGGGGCTGCCCAACCGCCGGGTCGAGGTCGTCGACCTCCAGCTCGGCGGGGTGCCCGTCACCCGGGTGACGCCCAAGGGCTCGCCCCGACGCCGCCACCTGCTCCACGTCCACGGCGGCGGCTTCGTCGTGGGCACCACGCGCGGCTTCGTCGGCTACCTGTCCGAGCTGGCGCTGCGCGCCGATGCCGTCGTCACCTCGGTCGACTACCGGCTCGCGCCCGAGCACCCGTACCCGGCGGCCATCGACGACTGCCTCGCGGCCTACCGCGCCCTGTGCGACGAGGTCGCGCCCGAGAGCCTCGCCCTCATCGGCGAGTCCGCCGGCGGCAACGCCGTGCTGGCCACCCTGGTCCGGGCCCGGGACGAGGGGTGGACGCCCCCGAACGCTGCGGTGCTGCTGTCTCCGTGGCTCGATCTGACCTTCTCGGGAGACTCCATCCAGGCCAACCAGGGCAGCGAGATCATGCTCGACCCGACGCTGTTCCGGTCCTGGCGCGACCACTACGTCGGAGAGAACGATCCGGCCGACCCGGGGATCTCCCCGCTGTTCGCCGACCTGGCCGGCCTGCCCCCGCTGCACGTCCAGGCCACGTCGGCCGAGGTGCTCGAGGACGACGCCCGGCGCCTCGCCGACAAGGCCCGGGAGGCCGGCGTCGAGGTCGAGCTGGTCGTGCACGACGACCTCTGGCACATCTTCCAGACCCAGGTCCCGCTGGTGCCGGAGGCCTCCGACGCCCTCGACCAGGCCGTCACCTTCATCCGCACCCACACCCTCGGTTGACGTCCGCGACCGCGCTCAGCGTTCGTGGCAGAGTCCTCGCCATGTTCATGCGGTGCACCAAGACCCTGCTGGCCCCCGTCCTCGCGCTCGCCCTCCTCGGGGCGGCCTGCGGCGATGACGACGATGCGGAGGGCGCCGTCGACGCCGGTGAGGACACCAGTGCCGATGAGGCCACCGACGGCGACGAGACGCAGGACGGAGCGGCCGCCGACGACGAGCAGACCGACGACGGTGAGGGTTCGGCGACGTCGGGTGCCAACGGGACGGCCACCCTGGTCCTGGCCAACGGCGAGGAGTTCGAGTTCTCGATCCTGTGCTCGCTGGAGCCGCAGATGGCCGCCGACCAGGAGATCCTGTTCTCGGTGACCTCCTACGACGAGCCCTATGGCTTCGACGCCACCAAGTTCGGTGAGGACTCCGTGGTGCCCGGCATGGCGAGCGTCGACGTGTACGACAGCGAGACCTACGAGTCCGTCTGGTCCGCCTCGAGCATGATGGGCGGTGGCGTCGAGCTGGAGCTGGACGGGAGCACCGTGACCGGGACGGCCACCTTCTTCGAGGGCGACGAGGGCCTCGGTGACGGGGTCGAGGGCGAGCTGACCGCCTCCTGCTGAGCGGTACCGTCGATGGGATGATCTCCCTCGGCGCAGCGAGACGGCACGTGCTGGACCGGGTGCCCCGACGGGCCCCGGTCCCGGTGCCCGTCGGCGACGCCCTCGGCCTCGTGCTGGGTGAGGACGTCGTCGCCACCGAGCAGGTGCCGCCCTTCGCCAACACGGCCATGGACGGCTTCGCCCTCCGGGCCACGGACGCCGCCGGCGCGCCCGTCGAGCTCGAGATCCTCGAGACGATCGCCGCCGGCCACGCGCCGACGGCCGAGGTCGGCCCGGGCCAGGCCAGTCGGATCTTCACCGGCGCGCCGATGCCGTCCGGCGCCGATGCCGTCGTGATGGTCGAGCGCACCGAGCTCGTCGACGAGCGCCACGTGCGCGTCGAGATCGAGGTGCCGGTGGGCAACCACGTCCGCCCTGCGGGCGACGACCTCGATGTCGGCGCCGTGGTGCTGTCCGCCGGCGAGGTGCTGTCTGCCGCCCACCTCGGCGTCCTCTGCAGCCTCGGCGTCGGGTCCGTGCTGGCTCACCCCCGCCTCACCGTCGGCGTCGTGTCCACCGGCGACGAGCTGGTCGAGGGCGGCCAGCCGCTGGCGCCCGGGCAGATCCGCGACTCCAACCGCCGGACGCTGCTGGCCCTGGCCGCCGGTGCGGGCTGCGACGTGGTCGACCTCGGCATCGCCCCCGACACCGAGGAGGCGATCACCGCTGCCATCCGCCGGGGCGTCTCGACGTGCGACGCCGTGCTCACGAGCGGTGGGGTGTCGATGGGCGACATCGACCTGGTGAAGGTGATCCTCGACCGCATCGGCGACATGCGCTGGATGCAGATCGCCATCAAGCCGGCCAAGCCGTTCGCCTTCGGGCTGGTCGACGGCGTGCCCGTGTTCGGCTTCCCCGGGAACCCGGTGTCGTCGATGGTGTCCTTCGAGCTGCTCGGTCGACCCGCCCTGCGCCAGGCGATGGGGCACACGTCGCTCGACCGGCCCGTGGTGCGAGCAGTCGCCGATGGGGCCTTCGACCGGCGGCCGGACGGCAAGACCCACTTCGCCCGCGTCGTGGCCCGGCACGGCGCCGACGGCCGGGTGCACGTCGACTCCGCCGGCGGGCAGGGCAGCCACCAGCTCGGCGCGATGGCGGCGGCGAACGCCCTCGCCGTGCTCCCCGACGGCGACGGCGTCGCGACGGGTGGCGAGGTCGACACCCTGCTCCTCGGCGACGTGCCGTCCGAGTCCGGGCTCCCCATCGACCCGGCCTGAGGGCACTGGGCGTCGATTCGTCGACGAATCGACGAATGGTTCTGTGAAGCCGACGAATCGTCGACGAATCGCTCCCCACGCGCGAACCTCGTGCCATCCGGGGAGGTCGGATGGGGTACGCGGGTGAGGACGGGGTCGAGCGCATCGAGGTGGATCTCTCGCCGCTCGTCCTCGCGACCCGCCTGGCGCCGCACTGGGAGGCCCGCGGGCAGTTCGGGGCCGGCCGGGAGACGCTCGAGGGCGTGCTCGACGACGGGGCCGGCACCGACGCCGAGCGGGCGGCTGCGCATGGTGCGGTCGCGCACCTGGCCATGGCCCAGGGCGACCTGCAGGCCGCTCGCGAGGCCAACGAGATGGCGATCGCGCTGTACGAGGCGGGCGGCGACATCCGTGCTGCCGCCGGGCGTCGCCACGCGCTGGCCATGGTCCTGCTGGCGGCCGGCGACCCGATCGCGGCCGAGGCGCACTGCGATGCCGCGCTCGCGGTGATGGTGGCCGTGGGCGACGCCCGAGGGGAGGCCTTCGCTCGATCGAGCCGTGGCCTCGTCCTCGCCGCCGTGGGCCGACCGGGGGCTGGGTCCGACGAGCTGCTCGAGTCGTTGCGCGCGTTCCGGGCGATCGGTGCCTTCGGTGAGGCCGCGTCTGTGTTGGCCAACCTCGGCAACCTGTCCTGGGACATGGGCGACCTGGCGCGCGCCGCTCGGTTCCACGATGGCGCCCTCCAGCTCTTCGAGCGACTCGGCGACCGACGGGGCGCGGCCCTGTGCCTGAACAACCTGGCGGTGCTCGCCCAGCTGCGTGGCGATGCCGACCGGGCGATCGAGCTGGCCCAGGCCGCGCTCGACGCCTTCCGAGCAGCCGGCGACCGGCACGGCGAAGCGGCGATGCACTGCAACCTGGGTGCGATGTGGGAGGACGGTGGGGCCACCGCCGAGGCAACTGCCAGCTACCGGCAGGCCGCGGCGCGCTTCGACGAGCTGGGCGATCCGGGACGGGCGGCACACGCTCGTCAGCAGATCGCCGCCCTGCGGCCGCCCGCGAGCGAGCTGTCACCCCGGGAGCGGGAGGTCGCCTCCCTCGTCGCCGTCGGGCTGGGCAACCGGGAGATCGCCGAGCGGCTGTTCATCTCCCAGCGGACGGTGGAGAGCCACCTGTCGCACATCTTCACGAAGCTGGGTCTCCGGTCCCGGACCCAGCTGGCCCGCTGGTGGAGCGATCAGCGGGCCGGCGACGTCGTCAGGGCGTGAGGTCCATGACCTCCGTGACCCGCGTGTAGGGGATCTGGGCCTCGTCGTTCAGGTCGCTCACGTCCTGCGCGCTCGGCGCCTCGAAGAGGCACATGCAGTGCGACTCCCCGGGGACGAACGTGCTGCGGATGTAGCGCACGTCGCGCCCCTGCGCCTGGTAGGTCGCCGCGGTGTCGATCGCGGCGCGCTGGGCCTGGGCGAGCGCATCCATCGTCACCCCTGTGTCGGCGGCCATGAGATCGTGCCCGGTGGCGGCCATGTAGCTGCCCGGCGGTGGCCAGCAGTTCTGCCCACTGGCGGCCAGGGGTTCTGCCCGCGTTGATGTCCGCTCCTGTCCGGGGTCCGCCCGGGTGGGGTGCTCCTCCCACTCGACTGCTCGTTGCTGACGAAGCCATCGAGCAGGAGGAGCAGGTGAAGTCTCGCGAGGAGATCATGGAGATACTCGAAGCGTTCGACCTGACAGGGTCGTTCCGGGATGCCGGCGAGCTGGCCGGTTGTTCGCATCACACCGTCGCCGCCTACGTCGCCAAGCGCGATGCCGGGCTGTTGCCGGGCGAGGGCGCGGTGCGGCGGGAGCGGATCATCGATCCGTTCTTGCCGAAGATCGAGGAGTGGGTGGAGCGCTCCCAGGGCAAGGTCCGCGCCGATGTCTGCCACGACAAGCTGCAAGCGCTCGGCTTCGACGGCTCGGACCGAACGGTCCGCCGGGCCGTCGCCGACGCGAAGCGCAGCTTCCGGTCGGGTCGGCGGCGGGTGTATCGGCCCTGGATCCCGGAGCCGGGCATGTGGGCCCAGTGGGACTGGGGCACGGGCCCGGTCATCGACGGTCGGCCCACGAACCTGTTCTGCGCGTGGTTGGCGTGGTCCCGGTTCCGGGTGGTGATCCCGACCTGGGACCGGACGTTGCCGACGGTGATCGCCTGCCTGGACCGGGCCATGCGCGCCTTCGGCGGCGCACCGACCTACTGGCTGACCGACAACGAGCGCACGGTCACGATCGACCACGTCGCCGGCATCGCCGTCCGTCACCCGCAGATCGTCGCGGTCGGCGGGCACTACGGCATCACCGTCGCCACGTGCGTGCCCGCGGATCCAGAGACCAAGGGCGGCTCGGAGGCAACGGTCCGGATCGCGAAGGCCGACCTGGTCCCGACCGACGCGAACCTGCGGGCCGACTACACGTGCTGGGCCGAACTGGTCGAGGCGTGTGAGCAGCTGATGGACGAGGTGAACGGCCGGGTTCATCGGGTGACCCGGCGGGCGCCGGTCGAGATGCTCGCCGAAGAACGCCAGCGGCTGCACCGGCTGCCCGAGCGGCCCTACACGACCGTGCTGGGCGAGACCCGCAAGGTCTCCTGGACCTCCACGATCAGCTTCGGCGGCGTCACCTACTCGGTCCCTCACCAGCTCGTCGATGAGACCGTGTGGGTCCGCGTCGACGGCGACGAGGTCGTCGTGTGTCACTGCCCGCCCGCCGGTGTCACCGAAGTTGCGCGACATCGCCGGGGCACCCCGGGCACGCCAGTGATCAACGACGCCCACTACCCACCACGGCCCGACGGACCGTTGGCTCGCAAGCCGAAGCCGACGAGCGCGGCTGAGACCGAGTTCCTGGCCATCGGCGAAGGCGCTCGCAGCTGGCTGGTCGAAGCCGCCGCTGCCGGCACGTCCCGGGTGAAGGTGAAGATGGCCGAAGCCGTCACCCTCGCCCGCCTCCACGGGACCGGCCGGGTCGACTGGGCCCTCGGCCACGCCGCCACGTTCGGCCGCTTCGCCGAGGGTGACCTGGCTTCGATCCTGGCCGCCAACCCACCCGGCCAACGCCGCACCGCCGACGACGTGCACTCGCTCCAGCCCGGCACCGGCGCCTGGCACCAGCTCGGAGGCGACCGATGACCGCGGCACCGATCGACGAGGTCGTCGACCTGCTCCGCACCCTCCGGCTGCCCCACATGCGCTCCGCGGCACCGGAGCTGTTGGCCACAGCCAAGGCGCAGCGCTGGGAACCCGCCGAGGCCATGCGCGCCCTGCTCGCCGAGGAGCTCGCCGGACGCCAGGCGTCTTCGATCCGGGCCCGGCGCAAGGCCGCGGGGTTCCCGACCGGGAAGACCTTCGACGTGTGGGACGAGGGCCTGTCATCGATCCCGGCGCCGACCCAGCGGGCACTGCGCACGCTGGAGTGGGTCGACCGGCACGAGAACCTCGTCGTCTGCGGCCCGTCCGGCACAGGCAAGACCCACTTCCTCGAAGCACTCGGCCAGGCCTGCGTCGACGCCGGCCACAAGGTCTCCTGGTTCAGCCTCGAGCACCTCGGCGCCCTCGTCCGCCGCCACGGCGCGGATGACACCGCAGGCCGGGCGATCAAGCGGATCATGCGCGCCGACGTGATCGTGATCGACGACATCGGCCTCCTACCCGTGACCACCGAGACCGCCGAAGCCCTCTACCGGGTCGTCGACGCCGCCTACGAGAAACGCTCCATCGCGTTGTCCTCGAACCTGCACCCGGCCGGGTTCGACGAGCTCATGCCCAAGACCATCGCCAACGCCACCGTCGACCGACTCATGCACCACGCACATGTCGTGCTCACCGCCGGCGACAGCATCCGCCTCACCCAAGCGACCGCCGGCAAGGGGGTGACGCCTCTGGCCTGACGAGCTACGGGCAGAACCCCTGGCCACGGCTGGGCAGTTCTGTTGGCCACGAGCGGGCAGGTCTGCTGTCCGTCACCGGGCACGTCCTACTGACCGTTGACACCCCTGGCAGATCCCTGTCGACCATGTACACCGGCATGTGTGCCCCCGTGCTGTCCGGAGCCGCCCCTCGCGGCCGCTGCGAGGACCATACGAAACGGGACCCGGGCCGGCATCGGTGGAAACACGCATCGTGGAAGCCCTTGACAGTGTGTGAGCGATCGCTCACAGTTGCGGTGTGAGCAACTGCTCACACCGCAACGGAACGTGCAGGAGCACCATGTCGACACTCGAGTCCTCGCCGCCCACCACCGCCCAGATCCAGGTCCGGCGGGTCGCCGGTGCGCTCGGTGCCGAGGTGCTGGGAGTGGACCTCGACGACCTCGACGACCGCACCTTCGCAGCGATCGAGCGGGCGCTGGCCGAGCACCTGGTGCTGTTCTTCCCCGGCTGGGGACCGAGCCTCGAGGAGCAGCGCGATTTCGCGGCCCGCTTCGGGCCGCTCGAGGTGCACCCCGTGCTGGCCAAGGTCGACGAGGCCGTGCCCGAGGTGGTGCTGATCGACGGGGGCATCCGAGCCGACACGTGGCACACCGACGTCACCTGGTCGGCGCATCCGCCGATCGCGTCGGTCTTCCACCTCGTGGACGGTCCGGACCACGCCGGCGACACGATGTGGACGAACATGGAGCAGGCGTTCGCCGAGCTCTCCGCCCCGATGCAGGAGCTGTGCCTCGGTCTCACAGCGACCCACGCCGGCGCGCTGTTCGGCCTGCCCCACGAGACGGCGGTCCACCCGGTCGTGCGGCGGCACCCGGTGACCGGCCGCCCTGCGCTCTACGTCAACCGGACCTGGACCAGCCACATCAACGAGCTCACCCCCGCCGAGTCCGCCGCGCTGCTCGCAATGCTGTACGCCCACAGCGAGCAACCCCACCTCACGGTGCGCCGGCACTGGGCCCCCGGCGAGGTGTGCGTCTGGGACAACCGCTCGACCATGCACGTGGCGGTGAACGATTACGGCGACGCCCCTCGCCGGGTGCACCGCGTCACCGTGCTCGGCGATGATCCGCAGCCGGCCGGTGAGCTGCGCTGGTCGGAGCACACCGACGCGATCTTCAGCGCCCGGACCGGCATGGGGCTGGTGCAGCGCAGCGCCCGTCCGGCGACCGGGTGACCCCGGCACGTCCTCGCGGGCGCGAGGAGGTCATGGCCGCCCTGGTCCGGGCGGCGGGCGACCTGCTGTCCGAGCGGGGCCCGAGCGCGGTCTCCGTCCGCGACGTCGCCGGTGCGGCAGGCGTCAACCAGGCGCTCGTGTTCCGTCACTTCGGCGACAAGGCCGGGCTGGTCCGGGCCGTGCTCGACGAGCTCGGTGGTGCGATGCGGGACGACCCCGCGGCGGCGAGCCTGGAGGCCGCCGCCATCGCCGGCCTCGTGCAACGGCACCAGCGGTACCTCGATGTCCTCACGCGCGTCATCCTCGATCCCGAGTCCACCGAGGTCGACTTCCCCTATCCGGTGATGCGTCAGCTCGTCGCCGACGCCAGCCTCGACGATGTCGCAGCCGGCCGGATCGTCGATGCCGTCGCCGCCGTCCTCGGCTGGGTCGTGTTCCAGCCCTACGTGGCCGCGGCGACCGGTCGGCCGCCCGCCGCACCCGACGAGGTGGCTGATCGCGTCGCCCGACTCGTCGGTGCGATCACCGCACCGCTGCGCGCCGCCGGTGACCGCCGGGAGGCGTGACACCAGCACTGCCGGTTCGGGGAGGGGGCTACAGCATCGAGAGGGTGTCGAGGTCGAGGGCCATGCGGCCGGACCGGTTGGCCATCGCCATGAACATCTCGTCGCCGCGGTCGGTCTGGCCGACGATCATCGAGGAGATCATCGCCATGATGAAGCCGGCGAACGCGGAGCGGCGGTACTGGTCCCAGCACGCCTCGAACGACTGGTCCTTCACCCCGCCGGCCCGCAGCGTGGACAGGTACTCCTTCACCAGGTCCCGCTCCACCTCGGCGCGGAGATCGGGTTCGAGGCCGGTGCCGAGGAAGTAGGCGACGTCCTGGACGCCGGGGCCATGGCTCACGGTCTGCCAGTCGACGGTGGTCATCGCCACGCCCCCGGGAGAGGGGTCGAAGAGCATGTTGTCGAGGCGGAAGTCTCCGTGGACGGCGGTGAGCTGCTCGGGTCGCCACGACAGGTAGGCCTCGAGGCGCTCGACCAGCACGCTGCCGGCATCGACCACCTCGGCGTCGAGGCGGCCGTCGTAGCGCTCGAGGAACCCGGGCCACACCATGTCGACCAGGCCGCGCAGCCCCTCGGGGGAGTTGCGGTTCATCCAGTCGAGGCCGGCGAGGGTGCTGTCGCCCCACAGCGGGGCGTGCAGCTTGGCCGCCTCCTCGACGGCGATGGCGGCCTCGTCCGGCGTGCAGCCGGCGATCTGGTCGCCCTGCTCGGCCGGGGCCAGGTCGTTCATCACGATGGCGAAGTCATGGGTCGCCATGTCGATCTGGGCGTAGTACGGGATGGGCGCGGCGATGTCCACCCGGCTGCGGAGCTGCTGGTAGAAGCGGGTCTCGACCTCGTAGGTGCGCACGGCCGTGGCGGTGGCCCGGCTGGTCCCGTCGTCGGTCGGGAACTTGCCGACCACCGTCGCCGGCCCGGCGTCGGCGTCGTCCCAGGTGAGGGCGAAGCGCACGCTGTCGCCGACCTGCCCGGTGCCGACCTGCGTGGCCTGCACGTCGACGACGGAGCCCTCGTCGGCGGCCCCGGCGGCTCGCAGCACCGTGGTGAGCCACCCGGGGGTGACCTGGTCGGGTCGGGAGATGAACGCGATGTCGTCCACGTCGGCCTCAGATGTGGTGCTGGACGGCGCTGCGCCCGGCGATCACGGGGATGATGAGCTCGGTGATCACGGCCTGGTGCGCCGGGTGGTCCCGGTACACCTCGTAGCCCTCCACCGAGTCGAAGTCCGCGACGATGCCCAGGTGGGCGTTGCCCTCGGCCAGCTCGGCGTCGGTGCCGACGTCGTAGCTGCGGATCTCGTCGATCTGCGACGGCAGCCGGCGCAGCGCCTCGACGATCTCGTGGATCTGGTCGTCTGTGGTGTCGTCGCGGAAGGTGAGCGTGACGATGTGTCGCAGTCCCATGGTTCCCCCTCGTGGTGCGGTCGTCGGACCGTAGCCTGCGCTCGTGACCCCGTCCGCACCACCTCCGGCCGACGTCCGGGACGCCCGCGACGTCGCGGCCGCGCTCGAGGCCCACGACTACCTGCCCGACACCGGCCTGGCCACAGCGGTGTTCCTGGCGCTGCGCCTCCAGCGGCCGCTGCTGCTGGAGGGGGACGCCGGCGTCGGCAAGACCGAGGTGGCCAAGGTGCTGTCCCGCTGGACCGGCGGCGAGCTCCTCCGCCTGCAGTGCTACGAGGGGCTCGACGTGAGCCAGGCGGTGTACGAGTGGGACTACTCCCGCCAGCTGCTCCACCTGCGCGCCGCCGAGGCGGCCGGCGTCGCCGGCGGGGCGAGCGTCGACCAGCTCGAGGACGAGCTCTACGACGAGCGCTTCCTGGTGCGCCGTCCGCTGCTGGAGGCGGTGACGCCGCGGTCGGGTCCGCCCCCGGTCCTGCTCATCGACGAGGTCGACCGGGCCGACGACGAGTTCGAGGCGTTCCTGCTCGAGGTGCTGTCGGACTACACGGTCACCGTGCCCGAGCTCGGCACCTTCCACGCCGAGGTGCCCCCGCTCGTGGTCATCACCTCCAACCGGACCCGCGACGTCCACGACGCGCTCAAGCGGCGCTGCCTCTACCACTGGGTCGAGCACCCCGACTTCGAGCGCGAGGTCGCCATCGTCGGGGTCCGGGTGCCCGACGTGGGGGAGCGCCTCGCCCGGCAGGTCGCGGCGGCCACCGAGGCGCTGCGGGGCGCGGGGCTCTACAAGCCGCCGGGCGTCGCCGAGGCCATCGACTGGGCCGCCGCGCTGCACGTGCTCGGGGCCAGCGAGCTCGACGTGGAGACCGTCGACGCCTCGCTCGGCACCGTGCTCAAGTACCGGGAGGACCAGGCGCGGGTGCGGGCCTCCGGCCTCGACGACCTGGTGGCCCGGGCCGTCGAGCGCAGCGCCTGAGCGGTCGCGTGCCCGACGTCCTGCGCGACCCGGCCACCGCCGCCGTGGCCTTCGTCCGGGCCCTGCGCCAGGCCGGCCTCGTCGTCCCCATCGACGCGTCGGTGACCTTCGCCGCCGCGCTCGACCAGGTCGACCTCGCCGTCGGGGACGACGTGTACTGGGCCGGCCGGGCCACGCTCGTGCGGCGGGCCGAGGACGTGGCCGCGTTCGACCAGCTCTTCGCCGCCTTCTTCGGTGGCGTGCCCCTGCCCCGGCCGCCGGCGTCGACGCCGCAGCGCATCACGATCGCGGTCGACGATCCCGACGCGGAGATGGACGGTGGTGACGACGTCGCCGACGCCGACCCCACGATCCAGGTCCGGTTCTCCCGGGTCGAGACGCTGCGCCACAAGGACTTCGCCGCCTACGACGACGACGAGCTGGCCGAGGCGTGGGCGCTCATGGACCGCCTGGCGCTGGTCGGCGCTCCCAGGCCGTCGCGCCGCAGCATCCCGACCCGCGGCGTCCGGGGCCGTCCCGATCTCCGCCGCACGGTCCGCCACGCGCTGCGCACCGGGGGCGAGCCGATCCGGCGGTCCCACACCCAGCCGGGCGAGCGGTTCCGGCGGGTCGTGCTGCTGGTCGACGTCTCCGGATCGATGGAGGCCTACGCCCGGCCGCTCCTGCGCTTCGTCCACGCCGCGGTCGCGGCGCGCGGCCGGATCGAGGCATTCGCGCTCGGCACCCGCCTCACCCGGTTGACCCGGGAGCTCAAGCGGCGGGACCCGGACGAGGCGCTCCGCCTGGCGGCGGCCGCGGTCGCCGACTTCGCCGGCGGCACGAGGCTGGGGGAGGGCCTGGCTCGGTTCAACGACGAGTGGGGCGTGCGCGGCATGGCCCGGGGTGCGGTCGTGGTGATCCTCTCCGACGGGTGGGACCGGGGCGACCCCGAGGCACTGGCCGAGCAGATGCAGCGCCTCCAGCGCGTCGCCCACCGGGTGGTGTGGGTCAACCCCCTGAAGGCCACGCCCGGCTACGCCCCGCTCGCCCGCGGCATGGCAGCCGCGCTGCCCCACGTCGATGCGTTCGTGGAGGGCCACAGCATCGATGCGCTGGAGCGCCTGGCCGCGGTCATCGCCGGCGACGCGGCCCCCGTCCCGGCAGCGGCTCCGTAGGCTGGCGACGTGCGCGAGATCCTCGGGGACCTGGACCGCTGGCGGAAGGCCGGCAAGCAGGTCGCCGTCGCGCGCGTCGTCGACGTCGAGGGCTCGGGCCCCCGCCTGCCCGGCGCGGCCATGGCCGTGAACGAGGACGGCGAGGTGGCCGGGTCGGTCTCCGGCGGTTGCGTGGAGGGCGCGGTGGTCACCGAGGCGCTGCAGATCATCGAGTCCGGCGACCGGCGCATCGTCACCTTCGGCTACTCCGACGACGAGGCCTTCGCGGTCGGGCTCACCTGCGGCGGCACCATCCACCTCTTCGTCGAGCCCCTCGACTGGTGACCGCGATCTTCGAGGTGCTGCGCGACGCCATCGGGTCCGAGGAGCCGGTGGCGCTGGCGACGGTCGTCGAGGGCCCCGGCGTGGGTGGGAAGCTGCTCGTGCGCCCCGACGAGGAGCCGATCGGTTCGCTCGGCGACCCCGACCTCGACCGCGTCGTGGCCCGCGATGCGCTCGGCGAGCTCGCGGCCGGCACCACCGGCGTGCGCCACTACGGCACCCAGGGCCAGGCCAACGAGCACGACGTCGCCGTCTTCGTCGAGTCCTTCGCCCCGCCGCCGCAGCTGCTCGTGTTCGGCGCCGTGGACTTCACCGGCGCGCTCGCCCGCGTCGGCAAGGTGCTCGGCTACCGGGTGACGGTCTGCGACGCCCGGGAGGTCTTCGCCACGAAGGCTCGGTTCCCGTTCGCCGACGAGGTCGTCGTCGACTGGCCCCACCGCCTGCTCGAGCGGGTGGGCGACCAGCTCGGTCCCCGCGATGCGGTCTGCGTGCTCACCCACGACCCCAAGTTCGACGTCCCCGCCGTGATCGCCGCCCTGCGCACCGATGTCGGCTACCTCGGGGCGATGGGCTCGCGGCGCACCACGGACGACCGCAACCGCCGGCTCCGGGAGGAGGGCGTCACCGACGAGCAGCTGGCCCGGGTGATGGGCCCCATCGGCCTCGACCTCGGGGCCCGCACGCCGGAGGAGACCGCGGTGTCGATCATGGCCGAGGTCATCGCCACCCGCACGGGCCGCCAGGCCCCGTCCTTGCGCGACGCCGCCGGCCCCATCCACTGACCCCATCCGCTTCGCTGGTCCGGATCGGACCGGATGTGGTCGATGTCGGACCAGTGAACGCCACCCGCCAGCTTCGCTGGTCGGGATCTGACCGGATGTGGTCGATCCGTGATCAGCGAACGGTCAGGTGGGGCGGATGAGCTTCTCGTTCTTCGCTGCCTGCGTCCCGAGCCAGGTCCCGAGCACGCCGGCCGCGGTGGCCGGGACGGCGGCCCGCCACGGCAGGTAGCCGCGCAGCCCGCCGGCCAGGGACGCCAGGGCGTCGGCCGCGTCGACCGGCACGGCGCGCGACGCCAGCTCGGCCTCGTCCAGGCCCGGTGCCGGCATGAGGAACGGGGCGGCCATGAACACCTCTCGGGCGCCGAAGATGCGGGCGAGGTAGGGCGCCGCCGGATTGTCGGATGCGTCGATGCCGAACAGCTTCCCGGTGAGGCGGGGGGCGACGAGGGCGCCGATGCCGATGGCGAGGCGGACCTGGGCGAGCATGCGGCGGGCGGCGAGGGGATCCATGCGCTGATGCTGCCACGGGCGCCCGACCTGCGCAGGCGGCTCCCGGCCACACTGGAGCGATGGTCCTGGCCGTCCTCCTCGCCGCCGGCGGCGGCAGCCGCTACGCGGGCGACACCCACAAGCTGCTCGCCCCCCTCGAGGGCCGCCCCCTGCTCGCCCACGCGCTCGACGCGCTCGGCGGGAGCGGCCTCGAGGCCGTGGTCGTGACCGGTGCGGCCGACGTCGGGCACCTCGTCCCCGAGGGCATGGCCACCCTGGGCAACCCGGCGTGGGAGGAGGGGCAGGCGACGTCGGTGCGGGTCGGCATCGATGAGGCCCGCCGGCGTGGCCACGACGCCGTGGTGATCGGCCTCGGCGACCAGCCCTTCGTCACCGCGACGGCCTGGCAGGAGGTCGCGGCAGCCGATGCTGCCGTCGCCGTCGCCACCTACGACGGCCGGCGCGGGCACCCCGTGCGGCTCGGCGCGCAGGTGTGGGACCTGCTGCCGGCCGCCGGCGACGAGGTCGGGCGTGCCGTGATGCGAGGTCGTCCCGAGCTCGTCTTGGAGATACCGTGCGACGCCGGGCACACCCGCACCGATCGCACCGCCGACATCGACACCCTGGAGGATCTCCGCAGATGGAGCTGACCAACGAGTTCACCGTCCCGGTACCGATCGAGCGGGCCTGGGAGGTCCTGACCGACGTCGAGCTGATCGCCCCGTGCCTGCCCGGCGCCCAGCTGCAGGAGATCGAGGGCGACGAGTACCGGGGCATCGTCAAGGTCAAGGTCGGCCCCATCACCGCCCAGTACAAGGGTGCGGCCACCTTCCAGGAGCAGGACGAAGCCGCCCGGAAGCTCGTGCTCAAGGCCGAGGGGCGAGACACCCGCGGCCAGGGCAGCGCCAGCGCGCTCATCACCGTGAACATGTCCGAGGACTCGGGTCAGACCCACGTCACCGTCGACACCGACCTCACCATCAAGGGCAAGGTCGCCCAGTTCGGCCGGGGCATGATCGCCGACGTCAGCGCCAAGCTCATGGGCGAGTTCGTCGACTGCCTCGAGGGCAAGCTCGACGCGCCGGCCGAACCCGCAGCGAGCTCCGGCACCACCGCCGACGCGGCCGAATCCGCCACCGGCACCGACCAGGCGATCGGCACCCCCGACGGCGAGGAGCCCACGCCCGTCGACGGCACCGCGCCCGTCGCGGCCGATGCCGAAGGCGGCGCTGCCGCGGCGACCCCGGTCGCCGGCGACACCGGCGGCGCCAAGGCCGAGCCGATCTCGGGTGTCCGCAAGATCGACTCGCCCGACCGCGAGCCGGTCGACCTCGTCGACGCCGCCGGCGCCTCGGTCGTGAAGCGGATCGGCCCGGTGGTGCTCGTGCTGCTCATCCTCTGGCTCCTCGGTCGCCGCCGCTCCAACCACGGGGCGTAGCCCGCCATGGCCGACGAGGCCGACATCGCCGCTGTCGCCGAGCTGCTCGGGCGCGCGCCCCAGGCCCACTTCGACGTGGTCGTGCGAGACGCCGCCGGCGCGCCGCTCGTCATCCGCAACGCACCTCTCCTCTTCGACGGCACGCCCATGCCCACGCGCTACTGGCTGGTCGGCGACGAGGAGCGCGCCCGCATCGGTCGCCTCGAGTCCACCGGCGCCATCGACCGGGCCGAGGCCGAGATCGGCGAGGACGTCATCGCCGAGGCCCACGATCGCTACGCGGCCGAGCGCGACGCGGCGATCCCCGCGGACCACACTGGTCCTCGGCCCTCGGGCGGGGTCGGCGGCACCAGACGCGGCATCAAGTGCTTCCACGCCCACTGGGCCTGGCACCTCGCCGGCGGCGACGATCCCGTCGGGCGTTGGATCGAGGCCGAGCTGGCGAGGCAGGGTGGCCCGGTGGACGCCCCCGTGCTCGCCGCCATCGACTGCGGCACCAACTCCACCCGCTTGCTCGTCTCCCGGGGGACCGGCGCGGCCAAGGAGCCCCTGGCCCGGGTGAACACCATCACCCGCCTCGGCCGGGGCGTGGACGCCACCGGGAAGCTCGAACCCGAGGCCATCGCCCGCACCATCGAGGTGCTCCGCGACTACCGCCGCATCATCGACGAGCACGGTGCCGAGCGCGTCCGGGTCACGGCGACCTCGGCCGCCCGCGACGCGTCGAACAGCGACGAGTTCTTCGACGCGGCCGAGGAGGTCCTCGGCGTGCGGCCCGAGCTGCTCAGCGGCGAGTCGGAGGCCGAGCTGTCCTTCCGCGGTGCCACGGCCGAGCTGGACCCGGCAGACGGGCCGTTCCTGGTCGTCGACATCGGTGGCGGCTCCACGGAGTTCATCGTGGGCACCCAGGAGGTCGAGGGGTCGATGTCCATCGACATCGGCTGCGTGCGCTTCTTCGAGCAGTACGTGGAGAGCGACCCGCCCGCACCGGAGGAGCTGCACGCCTGCATCTCGGTCACCGAGGCGTGGATGGAGGACGTCGTCCGGGAGCTGCCCCAGGCCCGCTCGGCCAAGACGTTCGTGGGCCTCGCCGGCACCATCACGACGATGGCGGCGGTGGAGCTGGGCCTGCAGGAGTGGGATCGCGACGCCATCCACCACTTCCGCTTCGAGCGAGCCGCCATCGAGGACGTGTTCCGCACGCTCGTCACCGAGTCCCTGGCCGATCGCATGCACAACCCCGGCCTCGAGCCGGACCGGGCCGACGTGATCGTCGCCGGGGCGTGCATCCTCGTGGCCATCGTCCGCTGGCTGGGCGTCGAGGAGTGCCTGGTGTCCGAGAGCGACATCCTCGACGGCCTGGTCGACTCGCTCGCCTGACGGCCGGCCGTTCTCCATCGTCCCGGCAACCGATCTAGCCTCCGCGCCGTGCCCCGCCCCGACCGCATCCTCATGGGCCCCGGGCCCGGCAACCCCTATCCCGAGGCCATCGAGGCCTTCATGCGCCCGATGCTCGGGCACCTCGACCCCGCGTTCCTCACGCTGCTCGACGAGGTGTGCGACCAGCTCCGCACCGTCTTCGGCACCACCAACGCCCTGACGATCCCCATCAGCGGCACCGGATCCGCCGGCATGGAGACCTGCATCGTCAACGTGCTCGGTCCCGGCGACGTCGCCGTCATCGGCGTGAACGGCGTGTTCGGCGCCCGCATGTGCGACGTGGCCTCCCGCACCGGCGCCGAGGTCGTGCGGGTCGACTTCGACTGGGGCACCCCCGTCACCGCCGACCGGCTCCTCGACGCCCACCCCTCGCCGACCCTCATCGGCATGGTGCACGCCGAGACCTCCACCGGCGCTCGCTCCGACGTGGAGCCCGTCGCCGCCGGCAAGGGCGACGCCCTCCTGCTCGTCGACTGCGTCACGTCCCTCGGCGGCATCCCCTTCGAGGCCGACGCGTGGGGCGTCGACCTCGCCTACTCGGGTACCCAGAAGTGCCTCGGCGTGCCGCCGGGCCTGTCGCCGATCACGGTGTCGGATCGCGCCCGGGACCGCTTCGTCGAGCGCAGCCAGTCCTGGTACCTCGACCTCCGCATGATCGGCAGCTACGTCGGCACCGCCGGCGCCAAGCGCACCTACCACCACACCGCACCGATCTCGATGATCTACTCCCTCCACGGCGGGCTCACCGCCCTGCTCGACGAGGGCATCGAAGCGGTCCACGCCCGGCACGCCGAGTGCGGCCAGCTGCTGCAGGACGGCCTGGTCGAGCTCGGCTTCGAGCTGTTCGCGACCGAGGGGCACCGGCTGCCGGAGCTCACCACCGTGGTGGTGCCCGACGGCGTCGAGGAGGCCGCGGTGCGGGCCACGCTGCTCGATCGCTACGACATCGAGGTCGGCGGCGGGCTCGGCGAGTACGCCGGCAAGGTCTGGCGCATCGGCTGCATGGGCCACACCGCCCGACCGCGCAACGTCACGCTGCTGCTCGGCGCGCTGGGCGAAGTCCTCGGCCGGTGAGCTGGTCGCCGGCGCAGACGCGGTTGCAGGGGCGGCGCATCGTGCTGCGCCCCCTCGGCGTCCGCGACTTCCCGGCCTGGCGGGACGTGCGCCGGCGCAACACCGGGTGGCTCACGCGCTGGGAGCCCCGCCGCATCGCGGGCCAGCCCGACGTGGTCGAGAGCAAGGACGCCTTCGCCGCCCGGTGCTCGGCACGGGCCCGCGAGTGGCAGCTCGGCACCGGCTACGGCTTCGGTGTGTTCAGCGAGGACGACGCCCTGATCGGGGAGATCAACCTGTCCTCGGTGCAGCGGGGCCCGTTCCAGAACGCCTACGTCGGCTACTGGGTCGACGAGGCCAACGCCGGTCGGGGCTACACCCCCGAGGCCGTCGTCGTCGCCTGCCGCTACGCGTTCGAGGAGCTCGGCCTCCACCGGCTCCAGATCGCCATCATCCCCCGGAACCGGGCCAGCCGCCGGGTGGTCGAGAAGCTGGCCATCCGCGAGGAGGGCATCGCCCTGCGCTACCTGGAGATCAACGGCGTCTGGGAGGACCACGTGCGCTACGGCATCACGTCCGAGGAGTGGGACACCCGTCGAGACGAGCTGCTCGAGGCGTGGGTGCTGTGAGGGTCCGCAGCGCGCTGCTCGCCGCCGGTCTCGCTGCCGCCGCCCTCGCCGGCTGCGGGGATGACGACGACAGCCCGCCGGCGGCCGATCCCCTCCCGGAGCAGTCGGAGCTGCCCGGTCACGGCGGCACGGAGGAGGCCGACCCCGGCGACCTCGACGTCCCCGAGATCGCCGGCACCACCTTCGCCCCGTTCCCGTCCCTCGGGTTCGGCATCGCCGTCCCCCAGGGCTGGAACGCGACCCGCCTCGACGACGAGGCCCTCGCCGAGCTCGAGGACGTCCGCCTGGCCGAGCCCTTCTTCCTGGACGCGGCACGGAACGTGGCCTCGACAGGGGCGCTCTTCTACGCCGCCGGCGTGGACGACCAGGGGCGCGTCGCCGAGATCAAGGTGGACGTGGCGGAGGGGACGAGCGTCGAGGACGTGCGTGCCGCCGCCGAGGCCGAGGTGCTGGCGGCCGGTGCCGCCGACGTGAACGTGGTCGAGGCCGACGACGGCCGGGCCCGCATCGACTTCCGCCTGGCGCAGCCCTCCGCCGAGGACGGCGAGACCATCGACTCCTACGTGAGCCGGCTGCTCGTCCCCGACGACGACCGGGTCTGGTCGATCGTGGTCACCAGCGAGGACGCCGAGACCCAGACCGCGGTCCTGGCCGTCGTCGACGCCGGCTTCGTCCTCGCCGACTGACCCCCCGGGCGGCCAGTCCGACCCGTTCTGGCAGTGCTGGTGTTGCGGCTACTTCTTGGAGATCTTGGCCTGCAGCGCGGCGAGGCGCTCCTTGAACGCCGGCTGGTTCAGCGACCACACCTGGGGGTCCAGCTCGCGCTCGACCGCGGCGTCGTGGTCGCTGATGTCGGCCATGTCCTGGATCGAGGCCTTGATCTTCATCACCAGGTCCCGGGGCGCCTCCGCCGAGGCGCGGGCCATGTCGATGCAGTGGTCGAGCAGCTCGGCGTCGGGCACGCAGCGATGGACCAGGCCGACGCGCTCGGCCTCCTTGCCGTCCATGACCTGACCGAGCAGCACGGCGGCGGTGACGGCCTGGGGGCCGGCGATGCGGCGGTACATCCAGGTGTGGCCGCCGCCGGGGTGGAGGCCGAGCTGGAGGAAGCGGGTGTCGAACTTCGCTCGCTCGGCGGCGATGCGCACGTCGCAGACCAGGGCCAGGTTCATCCCGGCCCCGACGGCGGCGCCGTTCACCGCGGCGATGGTGGGCAGCGGGCAGCGTCCGAAGCGGAGGAAGCCCTGGTAGATCGACATCAGGCCCTCGCGCTGGGAGGAGCCCAGGTGGGAGAGGTCGGCGCCGGCGCAGAAGGCCGGCGGCTCACCGGTGACGACCACGGCCCCGACGGACTCGTCGGCCTCGATGGCGTCCAGCGCAGCCGTCACCTCCTCCACCATGCCGAGGTTCAGCGCGTTGCGCTTGTCCGGGTCGTTCAGGGTGACGACGGCGACGCCGTCGGTGATCTCGGTGGTGACCTGGCTCATCGGGGTGAGTCTGGCAGACCGATCCCCCTCAGCCCGGGGGTGGCCCGACCTCGCGGACGTGGTCCCGCACCCGACGCAGCAGGTCGGTGAGCTGGCCCAGCTCGGCTTCGTCCAGCGCGCCGCCGAGCAGCTGCTCGAGGTCGGCGACGTGGCACGGAGCGGTGGACGCCAGCAGCGATCGGCCCTGCTCGGTGAGCACGGCGAGCAGCCCGCGGCGGTCCTCCGGGCACGCCTCCCGCCGCACGACCCCTTCGGCCTCCATCCGGTCGATGAGGCGGGTGAGGCCGCTCGTGCTCATCGTCATGTCCCGAGCCAGCACCGTCATGCGCAGACGGCTGTCGGGGGAGCGGGCCAGGCGGATCAGCACGCTGAGCCAGCCGATGGGCACGCCGGCCTGCGCGTCGAGGTTGCGCTGCAAGGCGTTGTGGAGCTCGTTGTGGGCCTCGATCAGCATCCCGTAGGCCTCGATGCGGGGGTCGTCGAGGTGCTCGGCGGGATCGGTGGGGAGGGCCATGGCGTCCACGCTACGAACAACTCGTTGCACGCGCAATGATCTGCTGCTATGTTGTTGTATAGGCAACAATCCCGCTGACAAAGATCCCCCCAGGAGCACCGAACATGTCTGACACCCTGACCCGCACCGCCGCCGACACCACCGTCCCCGTCGCCGGCACCTACCAGCTCGACCCGAGCCACAGCAGCGCCGACTTCCAGGTCCGTCACCTCGGCCTCTCCAAGGTCCGGGGCGGCTTCGCCATCGAGTCCGGCACCGTCGTCATCGGCGAAGACCCCACCCAGAGCTCGGTCGAGGTCTCCCTCGATGCCGCCAGCTTCAGCACCGGCGCCGAGGACCGCGACACCCACGTCAAGTCGGCGGACTTCCTCGACGTCGACCAGTTCCCGAAGGTCACCTTCCGCTCCACCGGCGTGCGCCAGTCCGGCGACGACTGGAAGGTCGACGGCGACCTCACCGTCAAGGACGTCACCCGCCCCGTGACCCTCGACGTCGAGTTCGAGGGCGCCAACAAGGACCCGTGGGGCAACGGCCGCATCGCCTTCGCCGGCGAGACCGAGATCAACCGCGAGGACTTCGGCATCACCTGGAACCAGGCCCTGGAGACCGGTGGCGTGCTCGTGGGCAAGAACGTCAAGATCGTGATCGACGTCCAGGCCGTGGCCGAGGGCTGAGGTCGCAACCGGCCGCCACGCGGCGCCGAACCACCAGCGACGACCGGGGTCCGGCCCGACCGGACCCCGTCGTCCTGCCAGAGGAGCGCACATGGAACCCGTCCACGTCACCGAGCTCAACCACGCCGTGCTCTACGTGCGCGACGTCCCCACCGCCGTCGAGTTCTACCGCGATGTCCTCGGCTTCCAGGTCGTGGACGAGATGCCCGGCCGGGCCGCCTTCCTGCGTGCCGGCGGGTCGGACAACCACCATGACCTCGGCCTCATCGGCGTCGGCGGCGGCGCACCCCGCCCGCCCCACGGCGCCACCGGCCTCTACCACCTGGCCTGGCGGGTCGGGTCCATCCACGAGCTGGCCCGGGCACGCGAGGTGCTCGCCGAGGCCGGGGCGCTGCGCGGCCAGTCCGACCACGGCGTGTCCAAGTCGCTGTACGGGGCAGACCCCGACGGCAACGAGTTCGAGCTCATGTACCTGCTGCCCGAGGACGAGTGGGGCGACTACGCCACCCGAGCCGTCGTCCAGCCGCTCGACCTCGACCGAGAGGTCGACCAGCGATCCTGAGCTAGCGCGGCCGGCGCACGACCGCCGGCGAGCGGCGGAAGAAGTCCTCGACCTCGCGCTCGTACTGGTACTCGGCCTTGGGCCCCACCGTGCGCTTGAGGCGGAGCGACTCGATGAAGGCCTGCACGGCGCCCGCCGAGGTGTGCGTGTAGTCGAAGCCGGCCCGCTTGAGGCGGCCGTTGTCCAACCCCCGGCCGTACTTGAGCAGGTCGACGATCTCCGGCGGGATGTCGACCCCGAGCCGCGCGAGCGCTGCGGTGACCAGGCCCTGCCCGATCGGAGGGAGCGGCACGGTGCGCTTGCCGCAGATGCCCGCCACCTCGCTCCAGGGCAGGAGGCCGTCGCCGGCGACGTTGAACACGCCGGCCAGCTCGTGGTCGAGCACGAACAGCATCGCCCGCACGACGTCGTCCTCGTGGACGAACTGGAAGCGGGGATCGAAGCCGAACACGTGCGGCACGACGGGCAGCTCGAGCATGCGTGACAGCGGGGTGCTCAGCTCGGGGCCGAGCACGTTGGAGAACCGCAGCATGGTGACGGCCACGTGGGGGTTGTCGACGGCGAAGTCGCGCACGTAGCTCTCCACCTCGGCCAGCGAGCGCTCCACCCGGTGCTTGGGCGGCTTCTGCCGGGGCGTCTCCTCGGTGAACCACACCGGGTCGCTCGGCTCGCAGCCGTACACGTAGGACGAGGACTTCACGACCACGGTCCGGACCGAGGAGTCGGTGGCCGCGGCGAACAGGTTCATCGTGCCGATGACGTTGATCTCGTGCATCGTGCGACCCCGCATCTGGGTCGAGTCCACGACCAGGAACGTGTGCACGATCGTGTCGACCTGGGTCGCCTCCACGATGCGGGAGAGGATCGAGTAGTTCTCGTCGCTCTTGACGTACTCGGTGCGCTCGAGCTCGAGCAGCGGTTCGCGGGTGTCGAGGCCGACGATGACGTCCACGCCCGGGTCGGCCTCGAGGGCCTTGGCGACGCGGGCACCCCAGAACGTGCCGAGGCCGGTGACGAGCACGCGCTTGCCCATCACCCGCTCCAGACGGATCGGCGGTGGCGCAGCATGTCGTACAGCGCATCCTGGATCTGCTCGCGGATCGACTCGGCCTCGTCCATCACCTTGCTGCGGCTGTACCGGGGTTGGTCGGGCGGGACGTCGAAGTGGACCGGATCGAGGACCCGGAGCTTGAACTTGGCCGGCAGGTGGACCAGCGCCCCGAGCGGCCCGAGCAGGGGTCCGAAGGCCAACATGTTGGCGGTGACGGGCGCGTAGGGGAGGCCGAGCGCCTTGGCCAGCGGGGTCAGGTTCGCCAGCATCGGCATCGACTCCTCGGCGCCCACCACGGCGATGGGGATCACGGGCACGCCGGCTCGCATGGCGATCTGCACGAACCCGGCCCGGCCGAAGCGGCGCAGCTGGTAGCGCTCGTCGAAGGTCTTGCCCGGCCCCTTGGAGCCCTCGGGGAACACGAGCACCAGCTGCTGCTGCTGGCGCAGGAGGCGGTAGGCGTTGTCCGGGTGGGCCAGCACGCCGCCGGCCCGGGACCAGAGCGTGCCGACCACGGGCACCTTCTTGAACAGCTCGTCGGCCAGGCCGTAGACGGGACGCTGCAGCTCGGTCTCGATGCCGTGCATGATCACCGGTGCGTCGCTCGGGATCGCGGCCGCGTGGTTGGCCACGAGCAGCGCTCCGCCGTCGGTCGGGATCTTCTCCAACCCCTCCCACTCGACCCGGAACCAGCGGTCGTACATCGGCGCGAACAGCGTCCGGGCCAGCCGCCGTGTGCGCTCGGAGCGGCCCCACTCGTCGACGTCGGAGACCCTCGGGTCGTCCAGCTCGGGCGCTGCCGTGGGCGGCACGTGCACCGGCAGGAGCTGTCCGGCGGCGCGGACCGACTCAGCGGTGGGGCGGGCCATGGCGGGGAGCGTATCCACCCCGTTCTGGCGGTGCCGATGTCACACGCGTCCGGCGTCGGGCGGGGCGGGACGGCGTCGAGGCGTCGTTAGCGTGCCCGGCGATGGCGATCGACGATCCGCAGGCGGAGCGTGCCCGCCCCGGCCTCCGCGAGGCGGGAGCGGCGCTGCGGATCCCGGACTTCCGTCGGTTCTGGATCGGCGCCACGATCTCCAACAGCGGCACGTGGATGCAGAACGTCACCGTGCCCTACGTGCTGTTCCAGCTCACGGACAGCGCGACCTGGGTCGGCCTCGCCTCGTTCCTGCAGTTCCTCCCCGCCCTGTTCATGGGTCCGCTCGGGGGCACCCTGGCCGACCGCTACCCCCGACGCACCGTCCTGCTCGTCGCCCAGTCCGCCCTCGCCCTCGCTGCCGTCGGGTTGTGGCTCCTGTGGAGCTCGGGCGTCGCCGAGCCGTGGAGCATCACGGCGATGGTGGCCCTCTTCGGCGCCATCGCCGGCACCTCGATCGGGGCGTGGCAGGCGTTCGTGTCCGAGCTGGTGCCCCGCCACCTGCTGCTCAACGCCGTGACGCTGAACTCGGCGCAGTTCAACGCTGCCCGGGCGGTGGGACCGGCCCTCGGCGGCCTCGTCCTCGGCACGCTCGGACCGTCGTGGGCGTTCGGGCTGAACGCGCTGTCCTACGTGGCGGTGCTGTTCGCGCTGGCCACCATCCATCCGGCTCCGGTCGAGCGAGCACCGCGGTCGGGTTCCGTGCTCGGCGACCTGCGGGAGACGGCGGCCTACGTGCGCAACATGCCGGGCATCGCCACCTGCATCATGGTGGTCATCGCCCTCGGCTTCTTCGGGAACCCGGTGTTCCCGCTGCTGGCCGTGTTCGCCGAGCAGGTGTTCGACGTGTCGGGCTTCCGCTACGGCCTCCTCGGCGCTGCGCTCGGCATCGGTGGTGTGCTGGCCACGCCGCTGGTGGCGGGACGGGGCAGCGGGCTGGCCCGCTCCGCGCTGGTGGGCGGCGCGCTCGGTGTCTACGGCACCTCCCTGCTGGTCTTCGCCCTGTCGCCGGTGTTCCCGATGGCGGTGCTGTTCCTGGTGGTCGCCGGCGGCGGGTACCTGGGCCTGTCCTCGACCCTGAACACCACGATCCAGGTGCAGGTGGACGAGCACCGCCGGGGCAAGGTGCTGGCCCTCTACGTGATGGGCCTCACCAGCAGCTACCCGATCGGGTCGCTGGTGCAGGGCGCGCTCGCCGATGTGGTGAGCGTGCGGGTGGTGACCGCGCTCTCCGGCGTCGCCCTGCTGGCGGTGCTCGCCCGGCTGCTGCAGACGGGGCGCCTGCGCTCCATGGACGAGGACCCCCACGCCTTCGACGAGGCCGCCGAGGACGGCTGACCCTCACGGCGCCGCAACCTCTGGCTCGGGCCACCAGAACCCGTCGTCGTGCTCACCGTCGGCCTCGGCGGCGACCCAGGCGCTGCCCGTCTCGCAGCCGGCCAGCGCCGGGCACCAGCGGCACATCGGGTTGGGGCGAACCTGTGCGGGGCGGGCTGCCGTGCGCAGCTCCACCATGGCCTCGGCCGAGCGCACGACCCGCTCGGTTGCGGCCTGGAGGACGCCGGCGGTGACGTGCTCCACCGTCGGCGTACCGGTGTCCAGGTACAGGGTGGCCAGCCGGCGCGGCGGCAACCCGACCTTGCAGGCATCCACCAGGGCGTAGAAGCGCAGGTCGTCGATGTGGTGGCGCGAGGGTCGGCCGGTCTTCAGGTCGATGATGACCTTTCCGCCGTCGGCGGCCCGGCCGAGGGTGAGATCGGGTCGTCCGCCGAGCACGATGCGGCCCCCGGCCAGGGCGACGCGTGCCGGCCCGTCGACCACGGGCCGCCACCGGGACTTGAGCGGGGGGAAGCACTCCTCGAAGGCGGTGACGAAGCCGACCGCCTCCTGGCGCAGCTCGGCCAGCTCCACCGTGGACAGGGCCCGCAGGAACGCGGCCAGCGAGCCCTCGCCTTCAGCCAGGCGGGTGATGGCCTCGTCCACCAATCGGCACGGCTCGCTCTCGCCGCGCCAGTTCGCCTGCAGCTCGATGGCCTTGTGGGCCACGGTGCCCCGGGCCGCGGGGACGTTCCACGCGAAGCGGGAGCTGGCCTCGGCCTGCCAGCGCCCCTCGCAGGTGTCGAGCTGGTGGAGCGCGGATTTGCCCACCCACAGCGCCGCCCCGGCGGGGACCCGCTCGGCGACCGGCGCGAGGCGCTCCTCGAGCTCGGCGTGGAGGGCGGCGACGACGTCGGCCCCGACGGGCGCGTCGTCCGGGCGGCGACGGAGCAGCTCGATGATGCGCTGCTGGGCCGGGGACCAGGCGGTGGCGAGGGCGGGCATGGCGGCACCGTCGCACAGGGGTGCTGACAGGAACGGGGGTCGGGCCCCGCCGGGAGTTCCTGTCGGTGGGTGCGGGGATGCTGGGGCCATGTCCACGTCGCTCCGCTTCGCCCACGCCGTCCGGACCCTCAGCGAATCCGCCCGCCTCCAGGGTCTGGAGGTGCCGATCTTCCGCACGCCGCCCGGCCGGGGCGACGCCGTGCGCACCATCCGTCGCAACCGGCGCGGCTGCACGATCGCCGTCCGGGTCGCGGAGCGTCCGTGGACCGCAGTGCTGGCCGACCTGGTCGACGGCATCGTCCTGGTGAACGGCCTCGACGGTGCGGCGGCCATCCGGTGCCGCACCTCGCTGTGGACGGCGCTCGAGCGTGAGGCCGCCCTGGCGGCATGAGTGGCCCGGTGCCCTACCGTCGGGGTCGTGCAGTCGTACCGGATCGTGCTCTCCCACGCCGACATCGATGGCATCCCCGTCGAGTTCGACTACGCCGATGTGTTCGTGGTCGTCCGCGAGGGGGCCACCGAGCCGGGCCCGACCGACTGGGAGGCCCAGCTGCGGACCGACCAGTACCACCGCCTCGCCATGGCCCGGCACGAGCTGGCCCTCACCGCTCCCGACGGCAGCTGCATGCGGGGCGCGGCCATCGTGCGGTTCAGCGACGGCCACCGGCACCTGTTCCGGGGCGACGACGACCTCGACGGCTTCGTGCCCGAGGACCCGAGCGGGTACGTCGCCGAGAGCTGAGACCGTCGGGGTCTGCCGCCGACGCGGTGCGGGTACGGGGCGCCGGTCGAAGGAGAACCCCCCGCCATGCCCAGCCACGAACCCGACGCGCCCCAGCCGGCGCGCCCGCAGAGCGCCGACCACGAGGCCGGCGCCGATGCCCCGACCGCCGATCCCCCCGATCCCGGGGATGGCCGGAATGGCCTCCGAGGGGCGTGGCCGTGGCTGCGCTGGCCGGTCTACGGCTTCGCCGCACTCGTCGTGGTCGTCCTCGGCGTCGGGGCCTGGCTGTGGACCACCACCGAGCTGCCGCCCACCCCCTCGGTCGCGGCGTCGGCCGTGCTGGTCGACCACACCGGCGAGGAGCTCGCCGTGCTGGCCCAGGAGGGCCTCCGGCTCGAGGTCGACCTCGACGAGGTCGCGCCGGTGGCGGTCGACGCGCTCATCGCCGCCGAGGACCGGCGCTTCTACGACCACGGCGGCATCGATCCCGCCGGCATCGCCCGCGCCCTGTGGAACAACGTCACCGACGACTCGACCCAGGGTGGTTCCACCCTCACCCAGCAGCTGGTCAAGAACACCTACCTCACCAGCGACCGCACCTTGACCCGCAAGGTCCGCGAGGCCGTGCTCGCCGTCAAGCTCGACCGCACCGAGGACAAGGACGCGATCCTCGAGCGCTACCTGAACACCGTGTACTTCGGTCGTGGTGCCTACGGGATCGAGGCCGCGGCGCGCACGTGGTTCGACACGACGGCGGCCGACCTCACGCCGGAGCAGGCGGCCCTGCTCACCGGCATGCTGCGGGCCCCGGAGTCGCTCGGTCCCGACGACCACCCCGAAGCCGCCCGCCAGCGGCGCGACGCGGTCCTCCGTGCCATGGCCGACATGGGCGCGCTCGATCCCGAGGAGGCCGAGCGGGCCGCCGCCACCCCCGTCGAGGTCACCGCTGCCGACCCGACCCCCACCGTGCTGCGGGCCGGGGTGGCGCCCCACTTCGTGGAGCACGTGCGGGGGCTGCTCGTGGAGCGCTTCGGTGAGCAGGCGCTCTACGACCGCGGCCTCGTCGTGCACACGACCCTCGACCTGGCCGACCAGCGCGCCGCCGAGGCTGCGGTCGCGGCGCACCTCGACGACCCCGAGGATCCCCAGGCCGCGGTCGTGGGTGTCGACCGCTTCGGCGCCGTGCGGGCCTGGGTCGGTGGCCGGGACTTCGACGCGCTGCAGGTCGACCTCGTCTCCGATGCCGGCGGCGGGGGCCGCCAACCCGGCTCGACGTTCAAGCCCGTCACCCTGGCCGCCAACCTCGAGGCCGGCAACGGCGCCGGTCAGCGGTTCCCGGCCCCGGCGGAGATGACCTTCGACATCCCCGGTTCCGAGCCGTGGGAGGTGTCCAACGCCGGCGGCGGGGGCTACGGCACGCTCAGCCTCGCCGACGCCACCGTCCGCTCGGTGAACACCGTCTACGCCCAGGCCGTCCTGCAGGTCGGAGCCGATGCGGTGGTCGACATGGCGAACCGACTCGGCATCACCCGCGAGCTCCAGCCGCACCCGTCCATCGCGCTGGGGGCCCAGGAGGTCAGCGTCCTGGAGATGGCCACCCTGTACTCCACCCTCGCTCGATCGGGCACCCGGGTCGAGCCCTTCGTGATGACCAAGGTCGAGACCCGCGAGGGCGACGTCCTGTGGGAGCACGAGCTGGAGGGCGAGGAGGTCGTCGACCCGTCCGTCGCGGACACGGTCAACGCCGTGCTGCAGGAGTCGCCGCGACGTGGCACCGCTCGGCGCGCCGCCCTCGACCGCCCGATGGCGGCCAAGACCGGCACGACCCAGAACAGCGCGGATGCGTGGCTCGCCGGCTACACGCCCGACTACACCACCATCGTGTGGGTCGGGAACCCCGACACGAACGAGACCGTCGAGGTCGACGGGGAGCAGGTGCAGGGAGGCACCGTCCCGGCGATGATCTGGCACGACTTCATGGTCGAGGCCCTCGAGGGCGTGCCCGCCACGGAGTTCGCCGAGCCCGACGGCGACCTGCTGCGCAACCCGAACCGCCGCTCGCCGGCGGCCGAGGAGGCCCAGGAGCGGATCGAGGCCGAGACGTCGTCGACGACCTCGACCTCGTCCTCGACCACGTCCTCGACCACGACGACGACGACGACGGAGCCCGACGAGGGGGACGGCGCGGACGACGACGAGGACGGCGGCGACGGAGACGGCGGCAGCGAACCGACCTCGACCACGTCGTCGTCGACCACCACGACCGCGCCGACGACCACGACGACCACGACGGCGACGACCACGACCCAGGCGTCGACCAGCGCCAGCGGCGACGCGGACGGTGGGGGCTGACGTACGCTGCGAGTTCTGGCACGGCCGTGCCAGGGGTAGAGGTCGGCGGTCGAAGGAGACCCCCACCATGACCGACGAGAACGGGGCTCCTGAGCCCGACCCCACCCGCCCCGACGGGCCTGATCACGGCGGACCAGGCCACGAGCCGGCCGCCGAACCGGCCAGCGGCCTCGCCGCGCTCCGCGAGCGGGCCCGCCCGGCGTGGCGGTGGCTGCGCTGGCCCGTCTACGGCCTCGCGGCCCTGTTCGTGCTCGTGCTCGTCGCCGGCGCCTGGCTGTGGACGACGACCGATCTGCCCCCGGCCCGATCCACGTCGGCGGCGGCGGTCCTGCTCGACCGCAACGGCAACGAGCTGGCCCTGCTCGCCCAGGAGGGCCTGCGGCTCGAGGTGCCCCTGGAGGAGATGGCCCCGGTCGCCGTCGACGCGCTGATCGCCGCCGAGGACCAGCGCTTCTACGAGCACGGCGGCATCGATCCCTTCGGCATCGCTCGCGCCGTGTGGAACAACGTCACCGACGACTCGACCCAGGGTGGTTCCACCCTCACCCAGCAGCTGGTGAAGAACGCCTACCTCAACGACGACCGGACCTTCAGCCGCAAGGTCCGCGAAGCCGTGCTCGCCGTGAAGCTCGAGCGCACCGAGGACAAGGACCAGATCCTCGAGCGCTACCTCAACACCGTGTACTTCGGCCGTGGCGCCTACGGCCTGGAGGCCGCAGCCCGCACCTACTTCGACAGCGCCGCCGCCGACCTGAGCGCCGAGCGGGCCGCGCTGCTCATGGGCCTGCTGCGCTCGCCCAGCCGGCTCGACCCGGGTGAGGACCTCGAAGCGGCGCAGCAGCGGCGCGACGCCGTCCTCAGCGCGATGGTCGACATGGGCACCCTGACCCCGGAGGAGGGCGAGGCCGCCATCGCCACGCCCATCGAGGTCACCGTCCGGGCCGCCTCGCCGACGACGCTCCAGGAGGGCGTGGCCCCGCACTTCGTCGAGCACGTCCGCGGCCTGCTCATCGAGGAGCTCGGCGAGCAGGCCCTGTACGACCAGGGCCTGGTCGTGCACACGACGCTCGACCTGGCCGACCAGCGAGCAGCCGAGGCCTCGGTCGCTGCCCACCTGGACGATCCGTCCGACCCGCAGGCCGCACTCGTCGCCGTGGACCGCTCCGGTGCCGTCCGGGCCTGGGTCGGCGGACGCGACTTCGAGGCGCTGCAGGTCGACCTCGCCGGTGGCGCCGGTGGCTCGGGCCGCCAACCCGGCTCGACGTTCAAGCCCGTCACCCTGGCCGCGAACTTCGAGGCGGGCAACGGTGCGGGCGAGCAGTACCCGGCGCCGGCGGAGATCACCCTCGAGGTCGAGGGCGGGCCGTGGACCGTGACCAACGCCGGCGGCCAGGACTACGGCGTCATCACGCTCGCCGAGGCCACCGTGAACTCGGTGAACACCGTGTACGCCCAGGCGCTGACCAAGGTGGGGCCACGAGCGGTCGCCGACCTCGCCCAGCGCCTCGGCATCCGCCGGGAGCTGGAGGCCGAGCCTTCCATCGCCCTCGGCACCGAGGAGGTCAGCCCGCTGGAGATGGCCTCGCTCTACAGCACGTTCGCCCGGTCCGGCGTGCGCATCGATCCCTTCGTCATCACCGAGGTCGAGAACGGCGACGGACGAACGATCTGGGATCCGGCGGATCCGGAGGAGGAGGAAGCGGTCGAGCCCCGCATCGCCGACACGGTCAGCGCCGTGCTCTCCGAGACCCCTCGCAGCGGCACCGCCCGCCGCGCCGCCCTCGACCGCCCGATGGCGGCCAAGACCGGCACGACCCAGAACAACGCAGACGCCTGGCTTGCGGGTTACACCCCGGAGTACACCGCGATCGTGTGGGTCGGGAACCCCGAGGGCAACGACCCCATCGCCGACGTCGACGGCCAGGTCGTGCAGGGCGGCACCATCCCGGCGATGATCTGGCACGACTTCATGGTCGAGGCCCTCGCCGACGTGCCGCCGACCGAGTTCCCCGAACCGGACCCCGAGCTGCTCAGCGACACGTCGCCGCCCATGGAGCTCACCGCCACGCCGAGCGTGGAGCCCGGCGACGCCGTCGACGTGATCGCCAACGGCTACCAGATGTGCCGGGCCGCCTGGTTCGTCGTGCTCGAGGGACCGACCTCGGTGGTCGAGCAGGAGGTCCCCGAGGGACAGGAGCCGCCCCCGCCCACCCCGGTGCTGGTCGAGAGCCAGCCCGACGTGGACTCCGACGAGGCGACCCGACGCGCCAGCGTGCAGATGCCGGCCACCGCCGTGCCCGGGACCTACCAGGTCTCGGCCCGGTGCGACGCCGGCGCCGGTCCCCAGCAGCTCGGCCCGACCGCCACCGTCGAGGTGCGCCCGGACCCCTCCGCCACCACGACCACCTCGTCGACCACGACGTCCACCACGACGACGACCGAACCCGACGAGGAGCAGGAGTCGACCACGACGACGGCGCCGGAGCAGACGACCACGACCGAGGCGCCGCCCGGCCAGCGGGACGACGAAGGCTGACTGCCGGGTCGGCCATCCGCCCGGGCGTAACGTGACGCCCGCGCCCGGGTGGCGGAACTGGCAGACGCAGGGGGCTTAAACCCCCCGGCCCGGCGACGGGCGTGCGGGTTCGAACCCCGCCCCGGGCACCCTCGTGCCGTCCGGTGTCAGCCCGCAGGAGGCCCGACCCGCAGCGCCGCCTCGTCCAGGGAGTCGCAGGTGAGCAGCCAGTCCACGCCCAGCTCTTCGCACCTCCGGTCGTAGTCCGCCCCGAAGCGCTCGGTGCGGGGGACGACGACCGAGCCGTCTCCGCCGGCGTCGCGGTAGCAGCCCAGCAGCGCCTTCAGCTCGGCGATGCGAGCCCCTTCGGCCACGTCGGGGTCGGCGCCCTCACCGAGGCCGGGCCATTGGGGCATGAAGCCGTCCCACCGCGCCGCCCGGCGGGTGCCGGCCCGGTTGGGCCAGGTGGCGGCGAGCATGATCGGCGGACGTGGAGATCGGGCCGGGCGGGTGCGCAGCGAGACGCCGTCGAGCTCGTGCTGTCCGTCGTGCACGGTGACCTCCTCGCCACGGAGCAGCCGATCGAGCAGGTCGAGGGCTACGTCGTGGCGTGCCCCGAGGCCGTCGCGAACGACGCCGAGGCCCCGGTGCTCCACCTCGTTGCCCATGCCGATGCCGAGCACCAGGCGCCCATCCGAGAGCTGGTCGACGCCGGCGGCCGCCCGGGCGACCGCGACCACGTCCCGGGCGACCAGCGGGATCACCCAGGTCCCCAGCGTGATGCGCTCGGTGCGCGCCGCCATGGCGGCCAGGAGCACGAAGGGCTCGTCGTGGTCCTCCATGACGGCATCGCTCACGAACACGCCGTCCCAGCCGCCGGCCTCGGCCGCCTCGGCGAGCGCCAGGCTCGCGCCGGGTTCGTGCGCCATCCCGTTGCGGATCCAGAACCCGTGCCGCATCCCGCCACCCCCGGCAGTCGTCGTCGACCCGAGACCCTACGCCGGTGGTCGACGGCCGGCAGCCAGGCGGGTGAGGGCGCCGATGGTCATCTCGACGTAGACCTCCTCGAGCTCGTCTCGCCGGTCGGCGCTGGGGCTCCGCCGCATCTGGGAGAGCAGGTTCTGGATGCCGGAGAACAGGACGCCGATGGCCGTGGTCGCGGTGGCGGGGTCGATGCCGAACTCCTCACCGGCCAGGTCGGCGAAGTAGCCGGAGGTCCGCCGGTCCCAGCGGCGCTGCTGGCGGCGGGCGCCGTCGCTCGTGCGGGCGCTGCGCAGCGGGGCGAAGAACTGGCCGTGCTCCCCGGCGGCGTCGAGGCAGCTCCGGACGAAGGCGCGGAGCTTGGGCTCGAAGCCGTCCTCGGCTGCCTCGACCTGCCGGCGGATGCTGCGGTCGAGCGCGCTCGCCTCGCGCCGGTACAGCTCGAGGAGCAGCGCATCCTTGTTCTCGAAGTGCTTGTAGACGAGGGCCCGCGTCACCTCGGCCCGCTCGGCGACTGCGCCCATGGTCACCGCACCGGGGCCGGACTCGTTCACGACGGCCTTGGCCACGTCGAGCAGCGCCTGCCTGCGCTCGTCGGCGGACAGTCGCTCCGGTTCGGGTCCGGCGACCTCGGCAGCCATCGGCCCAGTGTGGCGCACGAGTGGTTGCACTCTGCAACCGGCTGTGCTCTCCTGTCGGGAGAGCGGTTGCAAAGTGCAACCGGCCAGGACGGAGTGACGATGACCTACGCAGGGGGACGCCCGATCCTCGACGCCGACAGCCACCTCATGGAGCTGCCCGGCTTCCTCGACCCCTACATCGAGCGCGACATGCTCGACCGGCTCAAGGGTCGGTCGATGGCGAGGCTGGCGCCGGTGCTCGACCGGGCGACAGGCGACGCCGAGGCCCGCAGGACCGATGCCGGCGCGCGGGCGCAGGCCGAGGAGCGGCTGCTGCTCGACAAGGGGTGGAACGCCATGGGCGCCTTCGACCCGGCGGAGCGCAGCCACGTCGTCGACCTGTTCGGGTTCCACGGCCAGCTCGTGTTCGCCACCTTCGCGTCGGCGATGTTCGTGGGCAAGGACCTCGACCTGCTGTACGCCGGGAGCGCGGCGCACAACCGGGCGGTGGCCGCCTTCTGCGCCGACGATCCCCGCCTGCTGCCCGTCGCGTACGTGCCGCTGCACGACCCCGACCGGGCGGTCACCCTCCTGCAGGAGGCCATCGACCTCGGCAGCGGTGCCGTCCACGTGCCCTCCACCGCTGCGGGGGAGCGGGCGCCGACGCATCCGGACCTGGACCCGTTCTGGGCGCTGCTCGAGGGGAGCGGGGTGCCCTTCGTGCTCCACGTCGGCGGTGGCGGCCGGCTCCTCGACCGCAGCTTCCACAACAACGGCCGACCGGTCACGGATCACCTCGGCGGCGGCGAGAACATCCGATCCAAGGACTTCCTCGCCATCTCCAACTCGCCCGCGCTGTTCCTCGGCACCCTCATCCTCGACGGCCTGTTCGACCAGTTCCCCGGCTTGCGCGGAGGCGTCATCGAGGAGGGGGCCAGCTGGGTCGTGTCGTGGATGCACCAGCTCGACTTCGCCCAGCGGGCCTTCCGCCGGACCGAGACCCCGCTGCAGACGTTGGCGCGCACGCCCTCGGAGTACGTGCACGAGCACCTCCGCTTCACCCCGTTCCCCGGCGAGCCGGTGGGCTGGATGATGGAGCAGGCCGGCGCCGACCTGTTCATGTTCTCCACCGACTACCCCCATCCCGAGGGCGGCCGGGATCCCCTGGCCAAGTTCGAGGCGACCATGGCCGACGTGGCCGAGGTCGACAAGCACCGCTTCTACTACCAGAACATGGCCGACCTGCTCGGCCCGGCCCTGGTGCCGACGCAATCGGGGTGAATCGACTGACGGCCTGCCGGGTTGGGTAGAAAAGCCGGACCTCCCGATGCGGGAGGCTCCAGCCACCACCCGAACGGATCCGCATGCCCAGACACCCGCAGCGGAGCGGTCATTCGACCGAGCCCTTCTCCGTGCGCTTCGGCGCGGATGTCAGCTCCGTCCCCGACTCCCGGCGCGGCTTCGTCGGATGGATGCGGGCCGCCGACCTCGACCCCGAGACGATCGACGATCTCGAGGTGGTGTTCAGCGAGCTGGCGGCCAACGCCGTCGCAGCATCCCCGGCGCCGACCGACGACGTCCACGCCCATGCCCAGATCGACGCGGACATGCTCGTGCTCGAGGTGTCCAACCGGACGGAGGACCCGCAGCTGGTCCCGGAGACCCCCGATCTGGACGACCCGCTGCGGTCCAACGGTCGCGGCCTGCTGATCGCTCGGGCCTTCGTCGACAGCGTCGACGTCGAGCTCGCCGGAACCGACCGGCTGCTCGTGCGCTGCTGTCGGCGCCTCGGCCTGCTGCGCTGACAGCGGCCGGCCCGGAGGCGGGCACCCGGAGGCAGGAAAGACGTGATCGGAGCGGGAAGTGTCGCCCGTGGATCGCCGTCGCTTCCTCCTCCTGTCGCTGGCCGCCAGTGGCTCGCTCACCGTCGGCCGGGGCGCGCTGGTCCAGGCCTTCGCCGCGCCGGCCGAGCCCGGCGCCAGCCCGTTCGGCCCGCTGCTCGAGCCCGACGCCAACGGCCTCCGGCTGCCGGCCGGGTTCAGCTCCCGGGTGATCAAGCAGTTCGGCCTGCCCATCGGACCGACCGCCGAGACGGCGATGCCGTTCCCCGACGGGGCCGCCACCTTCCCGACCGACGACGGCGGATGGATCCTCGTCTCCAACTCCGAGAACCCGCCGCCGGTCGACGCCCCCGACGTCACCGGGCTGGGCATCACCGGCCTCGGTGGCGCCCAGGCCATCGTGTTTGCGCCGGACGGCACGATCATCGACGCCTACGCCATCCTCACCGGGTCCCGGTCGAACTGCGCCGGCGGGGCGACACCGTGGGGCACGTGGCTGTCCTGCGAGGAGGTCGACGACCCGGTCGACGCGGCGAGGTCGGGCAAGGTGTTCGACTGCGACCCGACGGGCGAGCGCCCGGCGGTGGACCTGCCCGCCCTCGGCCGCTTCAAGCACGAGAACGCCACCGTGGACCCGGAGCGCCAGCACCTCTACCTGTCCGAGGACATCGACGACGGCTGCTTCTACCGCTTCACGCCCGCGCGCTACCCCGACCTCAGCGAGGGTGTGCTCGAGGCGGCGAGCCTCGCCGACGACGGCACCGTCACCTGGCTCGAGGTGCCGGACCCGGCCTGCGTCGGTGGGGTGCCGTGCCGCCGGCAGGCAGCGGCGACGCCGTTCGCGGGCGGGGAGGGCTGCGTCTACGACGACGGGAAGGTGTTCCTCACCACCAAGGGCGACGACCGGGTCTGGCTGTACGACGTGGTGGCCGAGACCATGGACGTGCTCTACGACGCCGGCGACTTCGATGAGCCGGTCCTCACCGGGGTGGACCACGTCATCGTGCAGCCCCGCACCGGCAACATCGTGGTGGCCGAGGACGGCGGCGACATGCAGGCGGTGATGATCCGCCGGGACGACTACGCGCTGTTCCCGATCCTGCAGATGACCGGGCCCCAGCACGGCCAGCAGCTGCCGTCCCCGCTCGATCCCGTCCCGATCTACTCGGAGGTGTCCGGCCTGGCGTTCAACCCCGCCGGCGACCGCCTCTACTGCAACTCCCAGCGCGGCTTCGGCGGCGGGGTCACCTACGAGATCCAGGGACCCTGGCTCGAGGCGCTCCGGCGACCGGCCCGTGGAGCCGGTCCGCCGACGTCGCTCCCGGTGCGCCCCGAGCGAGGTCGCGGTCGTCGGGACGGGCTCCCACCGACCTGAGGATGCAATACGCTCCTGCGCGCCGGGCGTGCCGACCGGCCACCCCCGTAGTCGAACGGCGCAGGAGGCGGTACCCGTGGGTCTGCTGGACAAGCTCAAGGGCGAACTCGTCGACATCATCGAGTGGCTCGACGACAGCCGCTCGACGCTCGCGTGGCGGTTCCCCCGCTACCAGAACGAGATCAAGCACGGCGCCCAGCTGATCGTGCGCGAGGGCCAGCGGGCCGTGTTCGTGTACCGGGGCCAGATCGCCGACGTGTTCGACCCGGGCGCGTACGAGCTGGTCAGCGAGAACCTGCCGATCCTGTCCACCCTGCAGGGCTGGAAGCACGGCTTCGACAGCCCGTTCCGATCCGAGGTGTACTTCCTCAACACCCGCCAGGTCACCGACCTGCGGTGGGGCACGCCGCAGCCCGTCACCGTCAGGGACCCGGACTTCAAGATGGTGCAGGTGCGGGCCAACGGCCTCTGCGTCGTGCGCATCGCCGATGCCGAGATCTTCCTGCGCGAGGTCATCGGGACGGACTCGGCGGTGGAGGCCGAGGAGATCACCGAGCTGCTCCGGCGCGTGATCACGCTCGCCTTCAGCGACATGATCATGGAGACCGGGCTCGGCGCCATCGACCTGCAGGGCCGCCAGGTCGAGCTGTCCGAGAAGCTGCGCGAGTTCGTGCAGGAGCGCGTCGACGACGAGTTCGGCCTCGAGATCACCTCGGTCACGATGAACATCTCGCTGCCCGACGAGATCACCCAGGCGATGACCCGGGGCGTCGCCCGAGGCGTCGAGGAGGGCGGCTACGCCCACAACGTCGGCGACATCGGCCGGCTGCAGCAGGTGCGGGCCGCCGATGCCATGCTCGCCGCCGCCGAGAACGAGGGCGGCGGGGTCATGGGCGACGCCATGGGGATGGGCATGGGCATCGCCATGGCCGGCCAGATGGCGAACCAGTTCGGCGCCGCGACCGGGCAGGCGCAGGGCCAGGGGCAGGGCGGGGCCGCAGCGCCGCCCCCGCTGCCCGGCCAGGCACTGTTCCACGTCGAGGTCGACGGCCAGGCCACCGGGCCCTACAGCGTCCAACAGCTCCAGGCCGGCGTCGCCGCCGGCCAGGTCAACGCCGCCACCCTCGTGTGGTCCACCGGCATGGCCGAGTGGAAGCAGGCCAGCCAGGTGCCTGCGCTCGCCCCGCTCTTCGCCACGCCCCCGCCGCCGCCGCCCCCGACCTCGAGCGAATGACCCCGGAGCCGCCGCCCCTCCCCGAGGACACCGGGGCCGTGGTTCCGCCACCACCGGTCGGGCACGCCGAAGAGGTCGCCGAACGGCTGCGCGAGCGCGCCCTGCTGCACCGCACCGAGCAGACCCGGACCTACCCGTGCCTGCAGTGCGGCGGTGAGCTCGAGTGGCACATCGCCAAGCAGCTGCTGGTGTGCCCGTTCTGCGGCAACGAGCAGGAGGTGGTGCTCGGCGAGGACGACGAGGTCGTCGAGCAGGACCTGCACGAAGCCATGGCCGCGCTGGACGCCGGCGCCCTCACCAAGACCGGCTTGCAGGTCGCCGACGAGAAGGAGGTCGTCTGCCAGAACTGCGGCGGCCACACCACCTTCACCGGCACGCTCACCACCACCCGCTGCCCGTACTGCGCCACGCCCATCCAGCGTGACGACGTCCACGACGCGCCGGCCCGGCTGGCCGTCGACGGCGTGCTCCCGTTCCAGATCGACCGTCCCACGGCGGAGTCCGCCATCGGGGAGTGGATCAACAGCCGGTGGTTCGCCCCGAACGAGTTCAAGAAGTACGCCACGACCGGCGCGTTCAACAGCGTCTACTCCGCCTACTTCACCTACGACGCCTTCGCCACCACCCGCTACACCGGCCGCCGCGGCGATCACTACACGGTCACGGTCGGGTCGGGGGAGAACCGGCGCACGGAGGTGCGCACGCGCTGGCGCTACGCGGCCGGCACGGTCCAGAACGCGTTCGACGACGTCCCCGTCCCCGCCAACGAGGGGCTCGACCGCAAGCACGTCCAGGCCCTCGAGCCGTGGCCGACCGGCGACGCCCGGCCGTTCAGCGCGGAGTACCTCGCCGGTCACCTGAGCCGCACCTACGACCACGACGTGGTCGAGTGCTTCGCCCCGGCCAAGGCGCGCATGGAGGACGTCATCCGGGACACCGTGCGGCGCGACATCGGCGGTGACGTCCAGCAGATCACCTCGATGGGCGTGCACTACGAAGGGCTCACCTACAAGCACCTCCTGCTGCCGGTGTGGCTCCTCACCGTCCTCTACGGGGGCAGCCCGTTCCAGGTGTTCATCAACGGGGTCACCGGCGAGGTGCAGGGCGAGCGCCCGTACAGCAAGGTCAAGATCGCCCTCGCTGTCATCGCCGTCGCCATCCTTGCCCTGGTCGCGTGGTTCCTCCTCGGCTCGAGCGGGGAGGGAACCGCGACGTGACCACCTTCCTCATCGGACTGCTCATCATCGTCGTCGGCACCGTGGCCTACATCGCGCTGCGCAACGCGCAGGACTTCTCCGACGCCAACGAGGTGATCCCGGGCGTGCCGACCAGCGCTCCGAAGGAGTGGGCCGGCGCCCACTCGGTGGAAGCGCGGCTGCACCGTCGCCTCCGGGACTCGATGACCGCGCTGCGGGCCAACCGGAGCCTCGACGAGCCGGCCATGATCCAGGTCCGGGAGGCCCTCGAGCGCGAGGCCCTCGCCATCGACGACCAGCTGGTCGCGGCGGCCGCCCTCCCGGCCCGGGTGCGCGACGAGCCCCTGCGCCAGGTGGCCACGGCGGTCGAGTCCGTCGAGGCCACCGTGGCCGAGGTCGTCCTCCTGCGCGGGCCCGAGCGCACCAGCACCGAGGCCGCCATCGAGCAGGTCCGGACCCGCCTCGCCCTCGTGGCCGACGCGCGGGCCGAGCTGGACGCCCTTGGCACACCCTCCGCCGTGGAGCAGCTGCGCCGTGAGCTGGACCTGACTTCGCCGGCACCGCCCGAGCAGCAGCCCGCCCCCGAGCAGCGGCCCGCCACCGAACCGCCTCCCGCCCCAGAACCGCCGTCGGCGAGCGAGCCGCCCGAGGAGCAGCCCCCGGCCTGAGGGGGTGGCACGGCGGCGGCGCACGCCGTCGATAGCGTCGCCCCGATGCCCGGTCGCCACCTTCGACGAGGCCGCGGGTCCGTCCTGCGGGCGATCCTCGTCGTGGTCGCCGTGCTGGCCGTCGGCGCCGGCCTCGGCGCCGGTGGGTCCCTGCTGCTCGAGGAGCGGGCCGGCGACGAGCGCACCGACGTGCGAGGCGGCGACGCGACGGGGACCGCCGCGCTGGTGCCCGACCCCGGGCCGATCACGATCGCGCTGGTCGGCGACATCTCCCCGGGCTGGGCGCTGACCGACCGGCTCGGAGGCCCGCCCGAGGACCTCGTCGGACCGATCGCCGACGTCCTGCGAGCCGCCGACCTCGCGGTGGCCAACGTCGACGCACCGATCGTCACCGACCCCGACGAGACAGAGGTCGCCGCCGCGCCGCCCGAGGTGCTCGACGCCCTCGCCGCGTCCGGTGTCGACGTCGTGTCGGTGGCCAACGACCGCAGCCTGGACCTCGGTCCGGGGGGCGTCTACGAGCTGCTGGCCGCCGACGAGGGCCTCGGGGTCATCGTGGGCGTCGGCGCCGACGAGACCGACGCCTACCGGCCCTTCGTGCGCGAGGTGGGCGGCCACACGGTCGCGGTCATCGCCGCAACGCAGCTGCTCGACCCCGACCGCATCGCCACCGACACCGCCGGCCCCGACCAGGCGGGCGTGGCGTCGGCCAAGCGCGTCGACCGCCTGGTGGCCGAGGTCGAAGCCGCCCGGTCCGAGGCCGACACGGTGGTGGTGTACGTGCACTGGGGGACGGCGGGGGAGAGCTGCCCCGGCCCGGGACAGCAGGAGCTGGCCGCCGCGCTCGTCGCCGCCGGCGCCGACGTGGTCGCCGGTCCCGGGGCGGGCAGCCTGCAGGGTGCCGGCCGGGTCGGGAGCGCAGCCGTCGCCTACGGGCTCGGCCGCTTCCTCGCCGACGACCCGACCGATCCCCGGTCCGGCATCCTCCTCGTGCAGGTCGACGGGCGCGACGTACTGGACATCGAGTGGGTGCCGGCCGTGCGCTCCGCCGGGGTGCCGGAGGCGCTGGAGGGGTCGGAGGCGAGGGCAGCCGTCGCCGAGTGGGATGGGCTCCGGGAGTGCACCGACCTCGACCCGTGAGGGCGGGTCAGCGGGCGGTCCAGCCCCCGTCGACCGCGATGGTCTGTCCGGTGATGTAGGACCCGGCATCGGATGCCAGCAGCAGCAGCGGGCCGTCCAGCTCCGCGAGCTCGCCGGGCCGACCGAGCAGCGTGTTGCGGCGGATGTAACGCAGGCCGGCGTCCTCGCCGACGAACATGGCCTGGGTGAGCTCGGTCTCGAAGTAGCCCGGGGCGATGGCGTTCACCCGGATCCGGTGCTTGGCCCACTGGGCCGCCAGCTCGCGGGTCAGGTTGACGAGGCCGCCCTTGGACGCGGCGTAGGCGGCCTGGGCGTTGGGTGCCGCGGCGACGAGGCCGTGCACGGACGCGATGTTGATGACCGAGCCGCCCTGCTCCTGGACGATCATCTGGCGGGCCGCGGTGGCGGCGAGCACGAAGCAGGCGTTCATGTTCACGTCGACCACGTGGCGGAACAGGGCCGGGTCCTCGTGCTCGGCCGGGGTGACGGCGTCGGTGGTGCCGGCGTTGTTCACCACGATGTCGATGCGGCCGTGGTCGGCGACCGCGCGCTCGACCAGGGCCTCCAGCTGGGCGTCGTCGGCGACGTCGCAGGCGGCGGCGTGGATGCGCTCGCTGGTGGCGGCCAGGTCCTCGAGCCGGTCGACCCGGCGGGCGGCGGCGAGGACGACCGCCCCCTGCTCGGCGAGCACCTGGGCGAAGCGATGGCCGATGCCGCTCGAGGCGCCGGTCACGATCGCCACCCGGCCGTCGAGGCGGAAGTCGGTGCTGAGAGCCATGCGGGGGTTTCTACTGAAGCAGCCCGCGAACCGACGGGTCGGAACCGGGACGAGGGGTGGGTGGGACGTCGTTGGGCCTACATTCGACGGAGGGCCCCCAGGGACGGGGCCGACCACGTACGAGAGGACGCACCCACCATGGGCACCCCTGAAGAACCAGCCGAGCTGTTCGACCTGCGGATGAGCGAGGAGGCCAAGCCGCTGCTGAAGCGGGTCACGCAGTTCCTCGAAGAGGTCGTGGCGCCGATGCAGGAGGAGTACTTCAAGCTCGGCGAGAACCGGGAGAACCGGTGGGACTACGCGCCGGGTCAGCTCGAGCTGCTCGACGGCGCCAAGGCCAAGGCCCGGGAGGCCGGGCTGTGGAACTTCTTCCTGCCCGACTCCGAGGTGGGCGGCCTGTCCAACCTCGACTACGCCTACATCGCCGTCGAGCTCGGCAAGTACCCGCTCGGCTCCGAGAGCCTCAACTGCTCCGCCCCCGACACGGGCAACATGGAGGTGCTCGAGCGGGTCGGCACGCCAGAGCAGAAGAAGCAGTGGCTCGAACCGCTGCTCAACGGGGAGATCCGCTCCGCCTTCGCCATGACCGAGCCCGACGTGGCCTCCTCCGACGCCAAGAACGTCCGGCTGCAGGCGATCAAGGACGGCGACGAGTACGTCCTCAACGGTGAGAAGTACTACATCTCCGGCGCCGGCGACCCCCGCTGCAAGATCATGATCGTCATGTGCCAGACGGATCCGGACGCACCGCCGCATCGGCAGCAGTCCCAGATCCTCGTCCCGATGGACACGCCGGGCGTGGAGATCCTCGGCCCGATGCACGTCTTCGGCCACGACGACGCCCCGCACGGCCACATGCACCTGCGCTTCACCGATGTGCGCGTGCCCACCTCGAACATGCTGCTCGGCGAGGGTCGCGGCTTCGAGATCAGCCAGGTCCGCCTCGGCCCCGGCCGGATCCACCACTGCATGCGGGCCATCGGCCAGGGCGAGAAGGCCCTCGAGCTGCTGATCCGGCGGGCCAAGTTCCGCGAGGCGTTCGGCAAGCCGATCCTGAGCCTCGGCAAGAACATGGAGACGGTCTCGCGGGCGCGCATCGAGCTCGACGCCTGCCGGCTCATGGTGCTCAAGGCGGCCAAGGCCATGGACGTGCTCGGCAACCAGGAGGCCCGGGTCTACGTCAGCGCGGTCAAGGCCATGGTCCCGGAGAAGATCTGCCAGATCATCGACGAGGCCATCCAGGTCCACGGTGCCACCGGCGTCTCGGAGTGGACCCCCCTCGCCGGCATGTACACGTCCCAGCGCACCCTGCGCCTGGCGGACGGCCCCGACGAGGTGCACCACTTCGTCGTCGCCCGCCACGAGACCGCCCAGTACAGCGAGCCGGCCCCGGTCGGGCCGAGCAACGAGGCCGAAGGCATCTTCGCCGGACCGGCTTGAGCGACGTCCCTGGCCCGCTCCTGCACCTCGCCGTGGCGGGGGAGTGGGAGCGGGCGCGGGCTCGCGGCTCCTACCAGCGCTCGACGATCGACACCTCCCTCGAGGAGGAGGGCTTCATCCACTGCTCGTTCCCCGAGCAGGTGCAGGCCACGGCCGACCGCTACTACCGCGGCCGGGACGACATCGTGCTGCTGCGCATCGACCCGGACCGGCTGGACGTCGACGTCGTGGTGGAGGAGGCGCGCAGCGGCGAGCGGTTCCCCCACGTCTACGGGCCCATCCCCGTCGATGCCGTGACGTCGGCCGAGCCCGTGCCGATGGGCCCTGACGGACGGCTGGACCTGGGGAGGAACCGATGACCGCTGCGCGGAACCGCACCACCTCGTGGGCGATCCCGGTCGTCGTGGTGGCGCTCGCCGCCGTGGTGGCCGTGGTGCTCGTCGTCAGCGGCGGCTCCTCCGAGGAGCCACCCGCCCCCGGCTCCCCCGAGGAGCTGGCCCTCGGTGAGGAGGTGTTCGAGCAGAGCTGCGCCACCTGCCACGGCGAGGGGTTGCGCGGCGGGCTGGCCGGGCCGCCGCTGCTGCACGAGATCTACGCGCCCGACCACCACCCGGACTCCGCGATCCGCGCCGCCGTCGCCCAGGGCGTCCAGCCCCACCACTGGGACTTCGCCGCCATGCCACCGATCCCGGACCTGTCCGAGGCCGACGTCGATGCGGTCATCGCCTACATCCGCGACACCCAGCGGCAAGCCTGGGGCGGCGACACCCCCTGAGGGCCACCCACCCCTGCGAACTGGCAGTGCTGACGTCGCGCCCCGTCAGCCCAGCTGCTGGCGGAGCACCGCCTTCTGCACCTTGCCCATCGCGTTGCGGGGCAGCTCGTCGACCACGACGAGGCGGCGGGGGCGCTTGAACCGGGCCAGGCCCTCGCAGGCGTCGAGCACCGCGGCCTCGTCCAGGGGCCCGTCGGCGACGACCACGGCGACGACGGCCTCACCGAGGTCCGGGTCGGACACCCCGATGACCGCGGACTCGTCGACCCCGGGGGCCTGGTCGAGGACCAGCTCGATCTCCTTCGGGTACACGTTGTAGCCGCCGGAGATGATGAGGTCGCTGGCCCGCCCCGCCAGGGTGAGGCGGCCGTCCTCGTCCAGGTGGCCGACGTCGCCGGTGACGAAGAAGCCGTCGGCTCGCATGGCCGCCGCGGTCGCATCCGGCCGGTTCCAGTAGCCGAGGAACAGGTTCGGTCCCCGGACCTCGACGGTCCCCGATGTCCCCGCTGGCACCGGCGCGCCATCGCCGTCGGCGACGCGCAGCTCGATGCCGTCGAGGGCGTATCCGACCGTGCCGGCGACGCGATCGCCGTCGTAGGGGTTCGAGGTCAGGATCATCGTCTCGGTCATGCCGTAGCGCTCGACGATGCGGTGACCGGTGCGCGCCGCGAACGCGGTGTGCTCGTGCGCCGGCAGGGGTGCGGAGCCCGAGGTGAACAGGCGCATGCCGGCGCAGCGCGCCGCGTCCAGGTCGGGATGGGCGAGGAGCCGGTGGTAGTGCGTCGGCACCCCCATGAGCACCGTGCTGCGGGACAGGTCGGCGACCACCGCGTCGACGTCGAAGCGTTCGTGCAGCCGGACGGCTGCGCCGACGGCCAGCGCGCAGTGCAGGGCGACGAACAGGCCGTGGACGTGGAACACCGGGAGCACGTGGACCAGCACGTCGTCGGGCTCGAAGCGCCAGGCGCGGACCAGGGCCCGGGCGTTGGACACGAGGTTCCCGCACGAGAGCATCGCTCCCTTCGGACGGCCCGTCGTGCCCGAGGTGTACAGCATCGCCGCCCAGTCGTCGCTCGACCGGGGGACCGGGGCCGTACCGGCAGAAGCGAACCCGGGGAGCGTGCCGTCGCCGCCGGTGCCGAGGGTCTCGGCGCGCACGCCCTCCGGTGCCGGGGCACCGGCCCGCCCGACGAACAGCGACGGGCGGGCGTCGTCGACGAGTCCGGCCACCTCGGAGGTGGTGTAGGCGGTGTTGATCGGCACGTGCACGGCGCCCGATCGCAGGCAGGCGAGGTAGAGGGCGACCGCATCGGCGGACTTGTCCACCTGCACGACCACCCGGTCACCGGCGTCCACCCCACACGCGCGCAGGGCGCCCGCCAGCTCGTCACTGCGCCGATCCAGGTCGGCGTAGGTCCAGACGTCGCCGTCGTCGAGGAGCAGGCAGGCACGGTCACCGTCGTGACCGGTGACCAGCATGGCGTAGGGGTCGGCAACCACGCCCCGCATCCTCGCACCCGCCGTGGGCCGCCCCGGCCCGGCCCCGTAGGCTCGGCGCCATGGCCATCGTCCACAAGAGCAAGTTCGCCGACGTCGACATCCCGTCGGTGCCCATCACCGAGTTCGTCCTGCGACGTGCTGACGAGCTCGCCGACCGCCAGGCGATCGAGGAGGTCGGGAGCGGACGTGGCTACACGTTCGGTGCGCTGAAGCAGGCCATCCACGCGCTGGCCGGCGGGCTCCAGGCCAAGGGCATCGGCCCGGGCAAGACGGTGGCGATCATGGCGCCGAACCTGCCCGAGTACGCCATCGTCTTCCACGGCGTCGCGGTCGCCGGCGGCACCAACACCACCATCAACCCGACCTACACCGCCGACGAGGTCCGTCACCAGCTGCAGGACTCCGAAGCCGAGCTGCTCGTCACGATCGGGATGTTCGTCGAGACCGCGCAGGCGGCCATCGAGGGCACCTCGGTCACCGAGATCGTGACCATGGACGGCGCCGAGGGCACGACCCCGCTCACCTCCCTGTTCGGCGACCCGATCGAGCAGGTCGAGGTCGACCCGATGGAGCACGTCGTCGTGCTGCCCTACTCCTCGGGCACCACCGGCCTGCCCAAGGGCGTCATGCTCACCCACCACAACCTGGTGGCCAACATCGCCCAGTGCGAGCCCGTCATCACCTACGGCGACGACGAGGTGGCCATCGCCGCCCTGCCGTTCTTCCACATCTACGGCATGCAGGTGCTGATGAACGGGCTGCTCGCCAACGGCGTGCGCGTCATCACCATGCCCCGCTTCGACCTCCAGCAGGCGCTCGAGGCGATCCAGGAGCAGAAGGTCACCCGCTTCTTCGCCGTCCCCCCGATGGTGCTCGCCTTCGCCAAGCACCCGCTGGTGGCCGAGTACGACCTGTCCTCGCTGCGCCAGGTGTTCTCCGGGGCCGCCCCGCTCGGCGCCGAGCTCGCCGAGGAGGCCGCGGCCCGCATCGGCACCGAGGTCGTCCAGGGCTACGGCATGAGCGAGCTGTCCCCCGTGTCCCACGCCACGCCGGCCGGTCAGTACAAGCCGGGCACCTCCGGGGTCACCGTGCCCAACACCGAGTGCCGCATCGTCGACGCCGACGGCGAGGACCAGGACGTCGGCGGCCGGGGCGAGCTGTGGGTCAGGGGCCCCCAGGTCATGAAGGGCTACCTGAACAACGAGGAGGCCACCCGCAGCACCATCGACGAGGACGGTTGGCTGCACACCGGCGACGTCGCCGAGCTCGACGAGGACGGGCACTTCTCGATCGTCGACCGGGTCAAGGAGCTCATCAAGTTCAAGGGCTTCCAGGTGCCGCCGGCGGAGCTGGAGGCGCTGCTCGTCAGCCACCCGGCCATCGCCGACGCCGCCGTCATCGGCATCCCCGACGAGGAGGCCGGCGAGCTGCCCAAGGCGTTCGTGGTCGTGGCCCCGGGCCAGGAGCTCACCGAGGACGACGTCAAGGCCTTCGTGGCCGGCAAGGTCGCCAACTACAAGCAGCTCCGCCTGGTCGAGTTCATCGAGGAGATCCCGAAGTCGGCCTCGGGCAAGATCCTGCGCCGCTTCCTCCGCGACGGCCAGGAGTAGCGACGCTCAGTCGGGCGCGTCGCCACCGTTCACGCGGCGGGTGGCGGCGCGCACCGGCTGCACCGCAGCCGAGGCCAGGCCTCGCCCGACCCGGCCCACGGCCCGCGCCGGCTTGAGCACCCGGCGCAGCTTCGGCCCGCCGATGAAGCCGCGGCGCACGAAGTAGAGCCAGAGGCCGATCGCGATGAGCACCATCGACCCGAGCGCCATGGGGTAGCCCCAGGACTCGTCCAGCTCGGGCATCCGCTGGAAGTTCATGCCGTAGATGCCGGCCACCAGCGTCATCGGCAGGAAGATGGCCGAGAACACGGTGAGCACCTTCATGACCTCGTTCAGGCGCTCGGCCGTCGCGCTGCGGTAGGTGTCGACGAGCGTGGCCACCATCTGGTGGGCGCTGTCGAGGGACTCGATCATGTGGGCGTGGTGGTCGAGCGCGTCGGCGAGGTCCCGGCCGGCGGGGCCGGTGCGATCGCTGTGGGACCGGGTCAGCAGCTCGAGCATGCGGCGCTGGGGTGACAGGCTCCGGCGGAGCAGCGCGATGTCGCGCCGCAGCGCGTGGATGTCGGGGAGGACGGCGGGGTCGCCCTCGACCGCGCCCTCCTCGAGGTCGAGCACCTGGGCGTCGACGTCGTCGAGGAGCGGCAGGTACCGCTCGCCGACGAGCTCGAACAGGCGGCAGGCCAGGTGGAACGGGCCGTCGAGGGTGAAGTCGTCCCGGTGGATCCGCTCGGTGAGCACGTCGATGCTGCGAACGGCGCCGGCGTGGACCGTGATGATCCAGTCCTTCCCGACCACCACGTCGACCTCGGTGGTGCGCAGCACGTCGGCGTCCGGCGCGAGGGCGTGGACCACGAACACCTTGTAGCGGTCGAGGTCGTCGAACTTCGGGATCTGCTGCTCGAGCAGATCCTCCCGGGTGATGCGGTGCAGCTCGAAGCGCTCGGCGATCTCGTGGGTGCGAGCCTCCGACGGCGACTGCAGGTCGAGCCAGAACCAGCCGCCCTCGATCTCGTCGATCCGGTGGTCGGGCAGCTCCGATCGGCGGCCGTCGGCGTCGACGTGGAACAGCCGGCTCCGGGCTTCGGCGGCGATGTCGGTCACGTGGCGGCTCCGTACCTGCCCAACCGGGCGATGGTCTCGTGGAACCCGGCCACGCACTCGTCGATGATCTCGGCCACAGGCCGGACGGCGTCGATGCGGCCGGCCACCTGCCCCGTGAGCGCGACGCCCGCTTCGAGGTCCCCGCCGAAGTAGAGGTCGAGCACCGAGCCGAACGCCTCGCCGAGGTCCACCGAGTCCTGGCGCTCCAGCTCGGTGGTGCGCTCGGTCCGCAAGGCCCGGAGGCCGGGGCGGCTGTGCCGGTTGAGGAACACGGTGTCGGTCTCGGCGGCACCGACGATGGCCTGCTTCCAGTTGTCGTGCACGGGCGACTCGGCTGCCGACACCATCCGGGTGCCCATCTGCACGCCCTCGGCGCCGAGGGCGAAGGCCGCCGCCATCGTCGGGCCGTCGACCATCCCGCCGGCCGCGATGATCGGCACGTCGGTGTGCTGGGCCACGAGGGGCAGCAGGACCATGGAGGCCACGTCGCGGGGGTTCTTGAAGCCGCCGCCCTCGCCACCCTCGACGACCAGGCCGTCGACGCCGGCGTCGAGGGCCTTCAGGGCCCCCTGCAGGGTGGGCACGACGTGGAAGACGGTGAGGCCGGCGTCCTTGAGCTGGGCGGTGTACTTGGTCGGGTCGCCGGCGGAGGTGGTCACGAAGCGCACGCCCTGGTCGACGACGAAGTCGACGATGCCGGGGTCGCGCACGAACGCCTGAGCGATGTTCACGCCGAAGGGCTTGTCGGTGAGGTCCCGCATCTTGGCGATCTCGGCCTTGACGTTGTCGAGCTCGCCGGAGGAGGTCTCGATGATCCCGAGGCCTCCGGCCTCGGACACCGCCGCGGCGAGCTGGGACCGGGCGATCCACCCCATGGGAGCCTGGATGATCGGCACATCGATGCCGAGGAGGTCGGTGATGCGCGTGGAGATGCGGGCCATGGCGTCGGAGCGTAGGGGCGCCGGCGACCGGGTGGTGACGGCGGGACCGCCGCGGCGACCCGGTACCGTCGACCGTTCGCTCCGGTCCACACCCCCTGGGAACCGCACGTGTCCGATCTGCCCCCACCGCCACCCCCGCCCGGCCGCCCCGGCTACCCCGCCGGCCCGCCGGTCGCACCGCCGGGCGGCTCCCCGCCGTCACCACCGGCCTCGTCGCCGTCCTCGAGCTGGACGCCGGACGAGGAGCCCCGGCCCCCGCGCGGTCGCCGCGTCAGCATCGTGCTGGCCATCGGGGCGGTCCTCGCCCTGCTCGCTGCCACCATCGTCGTCATCACCCGCGACGGTGACGATCCGCAGCCCGCAGCTGCGCCGCCCACCACGGCGGCCGGCGGCGAGGACGACCAGCCACCGGCGAGCGCCCCGACCACCGAGCCGGCGGGGCCGCCCCTGTCCCAGGACGAGCTCGAGGTCCTGGTGGAGGAGCTGCAGGCCTTCGTCGCCGAGGCCCGCGGGCTGGAGTTCATGGAGCCGGTCGCGGTCGAGCTGGCCGACGGTGACGCCTTCCAGTCCCGCCTGCTCGAGGACTTCGAGGAGGATGCCGACCAGATCGCCGACGTCGAGGTGTTCTACAAGGCGCTCGGGCTGCTCGATCCGGGGGCCGATCTGCTCGAGGAGCTGCGGGCGATCTACTCCGCCGGCGTGCTCGGCTTCTACGACCCCGAGACCAACGAGCTGGTCGTGCGGGGCGCGTCGCTGACCCCCTACGTCCGCAAGACGATCGTGCACGAGCTCGTGCACGCCCTCGACGACCAGCACTTCGAGCTCGATCGCCCGGAGTACGACGACCGCAAGGACGAGATCGCCACCGGGTTCACCGCGGTCGTGGAGGGCAACGCCCGGCGGATCGAGCAGCAGTGGATCGACGAGCAGCCCGAGGACGTGCAGCAGCAGGCCGCCGCCGAGGAGCGCGCGTTCGCGGACGGCATCGACGTGGAGGCCTTCCCCGAGATCCTCCTCTTCGAGATCGGCGCTCCCTACGAGCTGGGCAAGATCTTCGTGGACGCCATCATCGGCGAGCGGGGCGACCGTGCCGTGGACGCTGCCCTCGAGGATCCGCCGACGACGTCGGAGCAGGTGCTCTTCCCGCCGCTGTACAGCGAGCGCCAGCCGCGCGTCGAGGTCCCGCCCCCGCCCGCCGACGGCGAGGTCGTCGACGACGGCGTGGTCGGCACGCTGTTCTGGTTCGGCCTGTTCACCACCGGTGACACCACCGTGCCGCCCCAGGATGCCTTCGCTGCCATCCAGGGCTGGGGCGGCGACTGGGCCGTGACGTGGATGGACGGCGACGCCGCCTGCGCCCGCATCGATGTCGTCGGCGACACCCAGGAGGACACCGACGAGCTCGAGGACGCCCTGCGCGCCTGGGCCGAGGAGAGCGCAGCAGCCCAGATCAGCATCGTCGACGAGCGCGTGCGGGTCGACAGCTGCGTGGCCGGCGCCGGCGCCGTCCCACCCCAGGTCTGAGTGTCGCCTTCGGCGACCTCGAGTTCCTCGGCTGAGCCTCGGAACGTCGCCTGCGCACTGGTCAGGCGTTGGAGATGACCTCGTCGCCGTAGCGCTTCAGGGCGTCGGCGGTGTCGCCCCAGAACGCGAAGGCCGGGACCATGATGCGGTCGACGCCCACGTCGGCGAGCTCCTTGGCGGCCTGCAGCGCGCCGCTGCCGATGGTCGCACCGCCGGCGGTGAACTCGATCGCATCGGGGTCGCGGCCGTGCTCGCGAGCGGTCTCGCGCACCAGGTCGAAGCTGCGGGCCAGCTCCTGCGGGTTGCCCTTGCCGGGGAAGAACCCGTCGCCGAGGCGGCCGGCCCGGCGGGCGGCGATGTCGGTGTGCCCGCCGACGTGCACGGGGATGGACCCGTTCACCGGCCGGGGGCGGGAGATGCACTCGTCGAAGCTGGTGAACTCGCCGTGGTACGTGGCCTTCTCCTCGCTCCACAGGGCTCGCATGGCGGCGATGTTGTCGTCGGTGCGCTTGCCCCGCTCGGAGAAGGGCACGCCGATGGCGTCGAACTCCTCCTCGAGCCAACCGACGCCGATGCCGAGCTCCATGCGCCCGCCGGAGAGGTGGTCGAGCGTGGCGAGCTCCTTGGCCAGCACGACGGGGTTGCGCTGGGGGACGATGAGGATGCCCGTCGCCAGCCGGATGGTGGAGGTGGCCGATGCGACCCAGCTGAGCCAGATCAGCGGGTCGGGGATGTCGAAGTCCTCGCCGCCGGGCATCTTCCCGGACGGGTCGTAGGGGTAGGGCGAGTCGTAGCCCGAAGGTACGACGACGTGCTCGACGGTCCAGAGCGACTCGAACCCGGCTTCCTCGGCGGCGACCGCCATCTCGGCGGCGGCGTCACCGTTGGCGAAGGGCCCGGTGTTGGCGAAGATGATCCCGAACTTCATGGCGCCGGACCGTACTCGCCCGGCCCCTCCTCGTTCGGTGGTCCCGATCGGACCACGTGCGGTCGGATCCGGACCAGCGAAGCGGGGGTGGCTCAGGTCTGCAGGGGCTTCACCACGTCGGCGACCTCGGCCAGGTGGGTCGACCAGTCGGATGGCTCGCCGATGGGCACGGCCACGAACTTGGACGCGCCGACCTCGATGAACCGCTCGAGCAGCGGCGCGAGCGCGTCCACGCTCGGGGCGACCACGTCGCGCACGTCGATGTCGGGCCGGCGCTTGGCGAGGAAGGCGGCGAGGACGTCGGGGATGCCGTCGACCGCGTAGGGCACCAGCGCCCCGAAGTGCTCGGGGTCGATCTCCCGGTCGTGCTCGGCGGCGATGCGCTCGATCTCGGGTCGGCCGGCGGCGACGTCGTCGGGCGTGCAGAAGCTCGGCAGCCAGCCGTCGCCCAGCCGCCCGGTCCGGCGCAGCTCCGAGGGCGCCACACCCCCGAGCCAGATCTCGATCGGCTGCTGGACGGGGCGGGGCAGGACCTTGGCGCCCTCGTACCGGAAGAAGGTCCCCTCGTGGTCGACGGCGTCCTCGGTCCAGAAGCGGCGGAGGAGGGGCAGGGCCTCGTCGAAGCGCTTGGCCCGCTCGGTCCGCTCGACGCCGAACGCCTGCTGCTCGGCCGGGTCGACCTGGCCGAGACCGAACGCCGGCAGCAACCGCCCGCCGGAGAGGCGGTCGAGGCTGGCCAGCTCCTTGGCGAGCAGCATCGGGTTGCGGCCCGGCAGCACCATGACGCTCGTGCCGAGCTTGAGCTTGGTCGTGCGTGCTGCGGCGAAGGACAGGGCCACGACCGGGTCGGGGCAGTCGTCGGTGATCTTCTCCGACAGCCAGAGCGAGTCGAAGCGCAGCGCCTCGAGGCCGTCGACCAGCGCAGCGAAGCGCTCGGCGTCGTTGGTGATCGTGCGGGTGCCGAGGCCGTAGCCGACGCGTACCTTCACAGCAGGCTGCGCAGCAGGGCGCGCGTGCGGGTCCGCTCGTCGCTGCTCGAGCCGAACTCGCTGGCGGCCAGGTCGGTGACACCGGCGTCGGCGAAGTCGCGGATCCGGCCAGCGACGGCGTCCTCGTCGCCGATGATGGCCAGGTCGGCCGGACCCTCCAGGCCCTCCCGGTCGAGCATCGCCCGGTAGGACGGCAGCTGTCCGTAGATGGCGTACACCTGGGCGGCGCGGGCCCGGGTGCCCTCCACGTCGTCGGTGACGCACACCGGCACGCCGCTGGTGACGAAGGGTGCCGGGTTCCCCGCCGCCTCCGCTGCGGCGCGGATGGTGGGGGCGGTGTGGTCGCCGATGGTGCGGGGACCGGTCATCCACGTGATCGTCCCGGCGGTGCGGGCGCCGGCGAGCTTCAGCATCTGGGGTCCGAGGGCGGCGACCTGCACGGGCACGGGCCGGGCGCCGGGGATGTCGAGGGCCAGGTTCGCCGAGATCGTCTCGCCGTGGGCCTCGACCCGCTCGCCGGTCACCAGCGGCATGAGCACGTCGAGGTACTCGCGCAGGTGGCGCACCGGCTTGTCGAAGCTCATGCCGAACATGTGCTCGATGACCGGCTGGTGCGACAGCCCGATGCCGAGGGTCAACCGGCCGTCGCAGGCCTGCTGGGTGGTGAGGGCCTGGGCCGCCAGCATCGCCGGGTGGCGCGGGTAGGTCGGGATCACCGACGTGCCGAGCTCGATCCGCTCGGTCTCCCGGCCGACCACCGCCAGCAGGGTCAGGGCGTCGTAGCCGAAGATCTGGGGCACCCAGTAGGAGTGGAAGCCCTGCTCCTCGGCGGCCTGGACGTCGGCCACGACGTCGTCGATGGTGCCGGTGGCGGCGAGGCCCCCGAAGATCCCGATGCGCATGGCCCGAACCTAGACGGGGACGTCGGTGGCCGGACTCGTGCGGGGTCGGGGGGTGCGGTCGAGGGCAGCGACGGTGACGCCCACGAGCAGGAGCGCGACGCCGCCGGCGGCGGTGGCGGTGAGCGCCTCGCCGATCACGGCGACGCCGAGGATCACCGCGGTGACCGGCTCGGCCAGCGACAGGAGCGTCGCGGTGGCCACCGCGGTGTGCTTCACGCCCCGGGTGAACAGGGCGTAGGAGAGGGTGGTGGCCACCAGGCCGAGGTGCAGGGCCATGAGCAGCCCGCGCCCCGTGGCCAGGGGCTCGAAGGCGTCGGCACCGCCACCCAGCACCGCCACCGGGGCGAGCACCACGGTGGCGCCGAGGAAGGCGACCGCCGCGACGCGGTCGGCATCGCCGGCCCGGGCGAGCTGCTGCAGCGCGTAGGCGTAGATCGCGTAGCTGGCGCCGGCGGCCACGGCGAGGAGGAGGCCGAGGCCGGGGCGCTCAGCGTCGCCCGGCTCGCCGGCCACCAGCACCGCCCCGGCGATCGCGACGGCGGCGGCCAGGAACCAGCGCGACGACGGTGTGCTGCGAGCGAATCGCCAGTCGACGAGGCCGCCCCAGATCGGCGCCGATCCGATCCCCACGGCGGTGCCGAGGGCGACGCCGGCGAGGCGGACGCCGCCGAAGAAGGTCAGCTGGTAGGCCGCGACCGACACGATGGCCACCACCGTCCAGGAGCGGGGCAGCGGCGCAGCGGCCGCGCGGCGCACCGCGGCGATGCCGGCGAGGCCGATCCCGCCGACGGCGAGGCGCACCCACCCGACGACGAGCGGGTCGATGCCGTCGGGGCCGAGCTCCTGGGCCGTCCCCGTGGTGCCCCACAGGACCGCGGCCGCGACGACCAGGAGCGCTGCGCGCACGGCCGCGGTGCCGCTACGGGCGCTTGGTCTTGAGATCGATCGGGCGGCTGACCGAGTCGAAGAAGTCGTTGCCCTTGTCGTCCACGATGATGAACGCGGGGAAGTCCTCGACCTCGATGCGCCACACCGCTTCCATGCCGAGCTCGGGGTACTCGAGCACCTCGACCTTGCGGATGTTGTCCTGGGCGAGCCGGGCAGCGGGGCCGCCGATCGAACCGAGGTAGAAGCCGCCGTGGCGCTGGCACGCGTCGGTGACCTGCTTGGAGCGGTTGCCCTTGGCCAGCATCACCATCGAGCCGCCGGCGGCCTGGAACTCCTCGACGTAGGAGTCCATCCGACCGGCCGTGGTCGGGCCGAACGAGCCGGACGCATATCCCTCGGGGGTCTTGGCCGGGCCGGCGTAGTACACGGGGTGGTCCTTGAGGTACTGCGGCATGGGCTCGCCGGCTTGCAGGCGCTCGCTGATCTTGGCGTGGGCGATGTCGCGGGCCACGACGACGGTGCCGGTGAGCGAGAGGCGGGTCTTCACCGGGTGCTTGCTCAGCTCGGCGAGGATGGCCTCCATCGGCTGGTCCAGGTCGATGCGCACGACGTCGGCGGTGAGATCGGCCTCGGTCGGTTCGGGCAGGAAGCGGGCCGGGTTGCGCTCGAGGTCCTCGAGGAAGACGCCGTCGGCGGTGATGCGGGCCCGGGCCTGGCGGTCGGCCGAGCACGACACGGCCACCGCGACCGGGAGGGATGCGCCGTGGCGCGGCATGCGGATGACCCGGACGTCGTGGCAGAAGTACTTGCCGCCGAACTGGGCGCCGATGCCGAACTCCTGGGACAGCTCGAGCACCTGGGCCTCGAACTCGACGTCGCGGTAGGCGTGGCCGAGCGCCGAGCCGGACTTGGGCAGCGTGTCGAGGTAGCGGGCGCTGGCCAGCTTGGCCGTCTCGAGCGCCATCTCGGCCGACGTGCCGCCGATGACCACGGCGAGGTGGTACGGCGGGCAGGCGGCGGTGCCGAGGCTGCGCAGCTTCTCGTCGAGGAAGGCGAGGAGCCGGTCGGGTGACAGCAGCGCCTTGGTCTCCTGGTACAGGTAGCTCTTGTTGGCCGAACCGCCGCCCTTGGCCATGAAGAGGAAGTCGTAGGCCATGCCGTCGACGGCGCTGATCTTGATCTCGGCCGGCAGGTTGGTCTTGGTGTTGGCCTCCTCCCACATCGACAGGGGGGCCATCTGGGAGTAGCGCAGGTTGTCCTTCTGGTAGGTGTCGAACACGCCGCGCGCCAGGGCCTCTTCGTCGCCGCCGGCCGTGAGCACGCGCCCGCCCCGCTTGCCCTTGATGATCGCCGTGCCGGTGTCCTGGCACATCGGCAGGACACCGCCGGCGGAGACGTTGGCGTTCTTGAGCAGATCGGTGGCCACGAAGCGGTCGTTGGCCGAGGCCTCGGGGTCGTCGAGGATGTTGCGCAGCTGCTGGAGGTGGCTGGGCCGGAGGTAGTGGGCGATGTCGTGCATCGCCTCTGCAGCGAGGGCGGTCAGTGCCTCGGGTGCCACCCGCAGGAACTGCTCGCCGTCGAGCTCGACGACCTCCACGCCGTCGATGTCGAGGCGCCGGAACGAGGTGTCGTCTCCGGTCGTGGGCAACAGGGGCGTGTACTCGAACTCCGTCACCCCCCGAGCATCGCAGATCGGCGTCGAGCCGTCGCAGCCCGAGCGGCAGCCCCGACGCGAGCGAGCCGACCGAACCCGGGGGCGGGCGTTCCGGGTCCGGCCGGCCGTTCTCGGGGACCGGGATGGTGCCGGTCCGCGGATCAGTTGTCGGTCGTCAGCGGCGGAGCCGCTTGATGATCTTCTTGGCGATGAGGAACCCGGTGACGGGACCGACCAGCGCGAGGCCGATGGGAGAGAAGCTGGGCTTGGCGCGGCCGGTCTTCTTCGCGGCCTTCGCGTCGGCCTTCGGCTGCAGCCGGGTGACCGTGGAGTCCTCCTCGACGTGGGGTGCGTCGGCGGGCTCCTCATCCTCGGAGACGACGCCGAGGCGCTCGGCGAAGGCGTCCATGTCCGGCTTGTCCTGCTCCTGGTCCGGGTGGTGACCGGGGCGCTGGTCCTCCGGGATCGTGCCGTCGGAACCCGAGGTGGTGGGGGCGTCCTGGGCGGAGAGCTTGGACACCGACGCATCAGGGTCCAGCGCGGGGACCTTCCCGGAACGACGGAGCTCGGCTTGCTGGGGCTTGGCCATGGTGCGGTACGTACCCGAGGGGTGGCACCGCCATGCCGGATGTGACCGAGGCCCGATCGGGCCTCAGGTTCAGACGGCGGGGGCGCCCGCGTAGGGCTTGGGATCGCCGGCGGCAGGGATGTCCGGCGCCTTCCACGACATGATCCGGGCCAGGTTGTCGGCCACGGCCCGCCACTCGAGCGGGTCCCAGCCCTCGGCGGACCCGAGGAGGGTGCCGTCGATGCCGATGTGGACGAACGCCGGCAGCTGCTCGAGCTGGAGGGACTTGACGAAGGCCTTGTCCGGGTCGCAGAGCACGAAGAGCTCGTCAGCCCACGGCCCCACGAAGGCCTTGGCGTCGGCCGGCGTGGAGGTGACCACGAAGCCGACGCGGACGTCGGCCTCGGAGAACACGTCGAGGATGCGGCCGGCGGTGTCCAGCAGCCACGCGCTCTCGTACTCGAACGGGTCGAGCACGACCACCGCGAGGTGGAACGTCGTCAGCCAGTCGTCGAGCGGGAGCTCGACGCCGGAGATGTGGGTCAGGGTGACGTCGCCAGCGGGGTCGGTCGGCACGGCGGGGGAAGTTAGCAAGGTAGGTTCCGCGCCAGCAGATCCGCCCCTCGAACCACCTGGAGCAACCCGTGGTCCTCGCTGCCTACGCCGACACCGGTTACAACATCCTGCTGCTGCTGCACATCGTGGCGGTCATCGCCGCGTTCGCGCCGACGGTCGTGAATCCGCTGCTCGAGCGACACCTGGCGCGCCAGGGCGGCGACACCACCTTGCAGAGCTGGGCCGGCTTCGCCCACGACTACACGAAGAAGATCGTGATGGGCTCGCTCGTCGTGGCGCTGCTCACCGGCATCCTCATGATCGTGGTGTCCGACGAGGTCATCGAGTTCTCGGACACCTGGATCTCCCTGTCCTTCCTGGTCTGGTTCGCCATCGCCGGCGTCGTGAGCGGGATGGTCGGGAAGGGCCAGCGGCTCCTGGCTTCCGGGGACGCCAAGGGTCGTGACGTGCTGGCGAAGGCCGGCCCCATCGTCGTGGTGCTGCTGCTCGTCATGCTGTACCTGATGATCTTCAAGCCCGGAGCCTGATGCACCCGATCGAGCGCCTCCGCTACGTGGCGCGGGCCGGCGGCGTGGACCACGCCGCCCTGGCCGAGGAGGTCGCACGCGCCCTGGCCGGCTTCGTCGACGACCCCTCCGGGCTGGTCACGGCGTGCCGGCGCATCATCGACCGCCACCCCACGTCCGGTCCGATGTGGTGGCTCGCGGCGCGGGTCCTGGCCACCAACGATCCGCGGGCCGAGGCGTTCCGCTGCGTCTCCGCCCTGCAGGACGACAAGACCGCCGCCGCCCTCGCCTACGAGCTTCCCGACGACATCACGGTCACGGTGCTCGGCTGGCCCGAGCAGGTCGGCGCGGCGCTGATCCGCCGCGGCGACATCCGCTCCCTCGTGGTGGACTCCCTCGGCGAGGGAGCCGGGCTCGTGCGTCGCCTCGAGCACGCCGACTCGCCCGCCGAGGAGGTCCCGCCGGCCAACCTCGCCGGCGCGGTCCGGTGGTCGAACCTGGTCCTGCTCGAGGCATCCGCGGTCGGCCCGGACGGGTTCGTCGCGGTGGCCGGGTCCCACGCCGCGGCCGCGGTCGCCCGTGACGCCGACGCCGCCGTGTGGCTGGTGGCCGGCGAGGGCCGGCTCCTGCCCGAGCGGTTGTGGCAGTCCGTCGTCGACCGGTTGGACCAGGAGGGCGAGCCCTGGGAGCTGGACGAGGAGATCGTGCCGCTGTCGCTCGTCGACCGCGTCGTGGGGCCCAAGGGGCTCGAGTCGGTGGAAGCCATGCTGCGCCGCACCGACACGCCCGTGGTCCCCGAGCTGCTCAAGAGCACCATCTAGGTCCGGTCCGCGATGTCCGACGAGCGCGATCGACCCGACGCCGGCGCGCCGGCGGTGGTCGACGTCGTCATGCCCGCCCGCAACGAGGCCACGACGGTGGCCGACAACGTGGCGGCGGCGATGGGGTGCCGTCACGTCCGCCGGGTCATCGTCGTCGACGACGGCTCCACGGACGACACCGCCCGCATCGCCGAGCAGGCGGGCGCCCGCGTCGTGGGCCGCCCGGGATCGACCGGCTCCAAGGCCCACGCCATGGACGCGGGTGTGCAGTCGACCGACGCCACCCACATCCTGTTCGTCGACGCCGACTGCACCGGGCTCACCAGCGCCCACCTCGACGCCATCTGCGAGCCGGTGCTGGACGGACGGGCCGAGATGAGCCTCGGCGCCTTCGACTACGGCTGGCTCAACTGGCTGGTGCTGGTGCTGCCGCCGCTGTCGGGCGAGCGGATCATCCCCCGCTGGGTCTGGGATCGCATCCCCGCCACCAAGCACGCTGGCTACACCATCGAGACCCGCATCAACGAGGTCATCGCCGAGGGCCGGCTGCGCACGCACGCCCACACGATGCAGGGCGTGTCCCACCGCACGAAGCGGGTGAAGTTCGGGGTCGTCGACGGCCTGCGGCGCACGGCGCGCATGTACGTCGACCTGCTCTCGATGCTGAAGCCGGTCGGCGACATCCGCTGGCGGACGTACTGGTACTACCTGCGCGGCCTCACGATCGTGAGGTCCGCACCCGGCGCAGAGGAGTGATGATGGATCGGTGTCGCACGACGGTGCGCCGCGGGCTGGGACTGGTCGCCGCCGCATCGCTGGTGGTCGCCGCGTGCGGGGGTTCCGAGGGCTCCGCTGCAGACGAGGCCCCGCCCTCGGCGAGCACATCCGCCCCCGACACCGAGCAGGTACCGGAGACAGAGGAGGACGAGGACGCCGCCGAACCGGCTGGCAGCGTCGAGGGTGAGCTGTCCGGCGCGAGCGTCCGGTTGGAGGTCGCCCCACTGGTGCACACCGACGACGGGACTGTGCTCACGGCGTCGCTGACCGTCCTGGACGCGCCGTCCGGCGAGACCGTGACGCTCGGCGACACGATGGCCGCCCGCGACGGCGCAGGCGGACGTCACACGCTGTCGGACGTGCGCCTGTTCGCACCGAGCACCGGCCTGCTCGCCTCCCCTGCGACCGTCGGCGGCGAACCGGCGACCACGTCCACCTCCGGGGCGCCCTCGCTCGGCGAAGGGGACACCGCCGGGCTGCGTGTCGTGTTCCCGACGCTTCCCGACGACGTCGAGCAGGTCGATGTGCTGTGGCCGATGCTCGGGGTCGTCGCCGACGTGCCCGTCGAGGAGGGGGACGTCGCCGAGCTCGCCGCCTTCGGCGAGGAGGAGGCACGTGACGTCGAGGCGGACGGTGCGACCGGGGAGGCCTCGCCGGTGGTGGCGCGGACCAGCGAGCTCGACGGCGCGGTGCGCACCGAGCAGGCTCCGGCACAGACGCTGGTGGTGCTCGCCGCCGACGTGCTGTTCGCGCTGGACAGCGCCGAGCTCTCACCCGAGGCACAGGCTGCGCTGGCCCGTGCCGCAGCCCAGGTGCAGGCGGCCGGTCCCGGTCCGGTCCGCATCACCGGGCACACCGACGACCAGGGCAGCGACGACTACAACCTCGACCTGTCGACCCGGCGGGCGGACGCCGTGGCGGCCGCGCTGGCCGACGTGCTGCCGCCGGCCGAGTTCCCGCCGCAGGTGGAGGGCCGGGGTGAGGCCGAACCGGCGGTCGAGGACACGACCGAGGAAGCCCGCGCCGCCAACCGCCGCGTCGAGCTGCTCGTCGAACGTTCGCAGGACGACGCGCCCGCCGCCGACGCATCGGATCTGCCGCCCGGCGGCGGACCGACCGCACCCGGCGACGAAGGCTTGGTGCTGGAGCAGTCCGACGGGAGCCGGCTGCGTGTGGCTGCGGAAGGGGCGACCGAGCAGGGTGATTGGCTCCGGATCGACCTCGTGGCGACCGTCGAGGACGCCGGCCCGGACGGGTCGACCGACCTGCTGGTCGACCTGCGCGACGTGGGCCTCGGCCGGCAGCGTGCGGACGCCTCCGGCATCGGCGTGCTCGACGGCAGCGTGCTCCTGCTGCCGGCGGTGGCCGCCGACGGCACCTGTGCGTGCGCCAACACCCTGTTCGGCGTCTCCGCGATCGAGGGTGCGCAGCGCCGGTTCTCGGTCTGGGTCGGCGCGCCGGCCCGCACGCCGGACACGGTCACCGTGCAGCTGCCGGCCGAGCAGGGCCGGCTGCTCGACGTCCCGGTGGGTTGACGCAGCCAATGAGTCGTTCTGGCCTACGGATCCCCCCGCATGTGCGGGGATCCGTAGGCCAGAACGGGTGGGGTTCGGTCAGCCCTTGGCGGCCGACACGAGGCGGCGGGCGATGACCTTGATGGCCAGCGTCTCGTCGGCACCCTCGAAGATCGACAGCACCCGGGCGTCGACCCAGTAGCGGCTGACCGGGTACTCCTCGGCGTAGCCGTAGCCGCCGTGGATCTGCAGCGCCTCGCGGGTGACCCACTCGGCGGCCTTGCACACGTAGGCCTTCACGAGCGTGGCCTCCATGGCGCCCTCGCCCTTGGCCATCATCTTGGCCACGGCGTAGGAGAACTGCCGGCTGGCCTGGATGATCACGGCCATGCGGGCGAGCTTGGCCTGGGTGAGCTGGTACTCGGCGATGGGCTTGCCGAACACGGCGCGGTCATCCGCGTACTGCTTGGCCTCCTCGTAGGCGGCCTGCATGACGCCGACGGCGCGGGCGGCGGTCTGGAGCCGGCCGTTCTCGAAGCCCTCCATCTGGAGGTAGAAGCCGCGACCCAGTCCGTCGTCACCACCGATCAGGTTGTCCTGGGGGACGAACCAGCTGTCGAGGGCGATCTCGTAGGAGTGCATGCCCCGGTACCCGATGGTGTCGATCGGGCGGCCCTCCATCTTGCCGCCGTGACCGTCTTCGAACTCGAAGCCGTGGCCGTCGCCCTGGGGCTTGGGGACGATGAACATCGACAGGCCCTTGTGGCCGAGGGAGCGGTCCGGGTCGGTGCGGGCGAGCAGGAGCAGGACGTCGGCGCGGGCGCCGAAGGTGCACCAGGTCTTGACGCCGTTGATGCGCCAGCCCTCGGTGCCGTCGTCGAGCGTGTCCCGGGTGGCGGTGCACTTGATGCCGGCCACGTCGGACCCGTAGTCGGGCTCGGTGACGGCGACAGCGCACATGACCTCTGTGGTGGCCAGCTTGGGGAGCCAGTACTCCTTCTGCTCCTGCGTGCCGCCCTTCTCCACGGCCCGGGTCATGATCTCGGGGCGGGTGATGAGGGAGCCGCCGATGCCGAGGCTGGCGCGGGACAGCTCCTCGGTGGCGACGACCATGCCCATGTAGTCGGACTCGCCGCCCGACGCGAACCCGCCGAACTCCTCGGGGATCGACAGGCCGAACGCCCCCAGCTCGGCCAGGCCGCTGATGACGTCCTCGGGCACGTCGCCATTGGTGCGGTGCACGTGCTCGGCGTGGGGCTTGATCTGGTCCTCGCCGAAGCGGCGGAAGGTGTCCTGGACCATCTCGAAGTCGCCGTCGAGGTGGCGGGGGCCCTCGCCGTCGATGGTGGTGAGGAACTCCGGGGAGCGGTAGGTGCCGACGAACTCGCGTGCGCCGTCGAGCGCACCGGGTTCGACACCCCACTCGGCCTCGCGGCCGAACAGCTTGGCGGCCAGCTCGCCGACGGCGTCGGCGGCGAAGGCGCAGGCGATGCGGGCCTCGATGTCGCCCTTGGCGCCGTAGTCGAGCAGCGTCCCCGACATCTCGACCGCCGCGGTGGCGTGCGCGAGGTCGTAGGCGAGCACCTGGTTGGCGTCGATGTCGCCGAGCTCGGCGAGGCGGGCGGCGGCCTTGTCGAGCACGCTCCGGGCGGCGTCGATGGCGGCAGCGGCTCGTTGCAGGTCGGGGGCGATCATGGCGGCAGGGTACCGGTGGGTAACCGGCGCCTTCCAAGCAGGGCGGGCGACCCCGTGAGGGTCGTCGGTGGTTGCGCCGGTACGTTCCATGGGGAGGAGAGGACGGACCCGATGGCCCAGCGTGGCAACCAGAGCTTCGAGAAGCGCCAGCGTGAGGCGGATCGCCAAGACCGCGCTCGCGAGAAGGACGCCCGACGTCAGGAGCGGCGCGACGCCGAGGACGAAGGCGTCGACGTCGACGAAGGCGCCCTCATGGCCGAGTACGGGCGGCTCGCCGAGCAGCACGACAACGGCGAGATCACCGAGGAGCGATTCGTCGCCCGCAAGCGGGAGATCTTCGAGGCGCTCGGGCTCGACATCGACTGATGGGGGTCGATGGGCGTCTGCCGCCAGGGCCTTTGTAGGTTCTCCCGACATGAGCAAGACGAACCCGGGCAACTTCTTCGAGGACTTCCGCATCGGCCAGGTCATCGAGCACGCCACGCCCCGCACCGTCACGAGCGGTGACCGAGCCCTCTACACCGCGCTGTACCCGTCCCGCTTCGCCCTCCCGTCCTCAGACGAGTTCGCCGCCGCGTCCGGGCTGTCCCCGGCGCCGGTCGAGGAGCTCATCGGGTTCCACGTCGCGTTCGGCAAGACCGTGCCGGACATCTCGCTCAACGCGGTGGCCAACCTGGGCTACGCCGAGTGCCGCTTCCACCAGCCGGTCCGACCCGGCGACACGCTGCGGGCCAGCTCCGAGGTGATCGGCCTCAAGCAGAACTCCAACGGCAAGACCGGCGTCGTCTACGTCCGCTCCACCGCGACGAACCAGCGGGGCGAGATCGCCATCGACTGGGCCCGGTGGGTGATGGTCCGCAAGGCCGACGTCGACGCCCCCGCGCCCGAGACCGTCGTGCCGGACCTCGCCGACGCGGTCGCACCCGAGGACCTCATCGTGCCGGCCGGCCTGGACTTCACCGGCTACGACTTCGCCGCCGCCGGCGAACCCCACCGCTTCGGCGACTACGAGGTGGGCGAGAAGATCGACCACGTCGACGGGGTCACGCTCACCGACGCCGAGCACATGCTGGCGACCCGGCTGTGGCAGAACACCGCCAAGGTCCACTTCAACACCGAGGCCCGCGACGACGGCCGCCGGCTCATCTACGGCGGCCACATCATCAGCCTGGCCCGGGCTCTGCAGTTCAACGGCCTGGCCAACGCCGCCATGGTGGCCGCCATCAACGCCGGCGCCCACACCGCCCCGGCCTTCGCCGGCGACACCGTCTACGCCTGGTCCGAGGTCCTCGACAAGGCCGAGACCAGCGCCCCCGGCGTCGGCGCGCTGCGGGTCCGCCTCGTGGCCACGAAGGGTCGCGACGAGTCCACGACCCTGCGGGGCGACGACGGCAAGTACGCGGACGGCGTGCTCCTCGACCTCGACACCTGGGTGCTCTGCCCCATCTGACCGGGACCGGCAGCGCACACTGAGCGGGTGCGCCCGGTCCAGCGTGAACTGATCGAGTGGTGGTCCCGCGAGGGCCGGGACCTGCCCTGGCGCCGCAGCCGTGATCCGTGGGCGGTGCTGGTGTCGGAGCTGATGCTCCAGCAGACGCAGGTCAGCCGGGTCACCGAGCGCTACGTCCGCTTCCTGGAGCGGTTCCCGACGGTCGTCGAGTGTGCGGCCGCACCGGTCGGCGACGTCATCGACGAGTGGGCCGGCCTCGGCTACAACCGCCGGGCCGTCCACCTCCACCGGACGGCCGTCCGCTGCGTCGAGCACCACGATGGCGCGCTCCCCGACACGCTGACCGAGCTCCTGGACCTGCCCGGCGTCGGTCCCTACACCGCCCGGGCCGTGCTGGTGTTCGCCCACGAGCGCGACATCGGCCTCGTGGACACCAACGCCGGCCGGTTCGTGGCCCGAGCGCTGGCCGGCCGACCGCTCCCGGCGAAGGAGGCGCAGGCCGTCGCCGATGCCGCGGTCCCCGGGGGCTGGGGCTGGACGTGGGGGCAGGCCGTGTTCGACCTCGGCGCCTCGGTCTGCCGCAAGCGCGCCCCCCGGTGCGGCGACTGCCCGATCCGCCTCCACTGCGCCTGGGCGACGGCCGGCTTCCGGACCCCCGACCCCATCGACGGCTCCGCCGGGATCAGCGCGCGCCAGTCCCGCTTCGACGGCTCGGACCGCCAAGGACGGGGCCGACTGGTCGACGCCATGCGGGCCGGCCCCGTCGAGCACGATGCGCTGGCCGCGGTGATGGGCTGGCCCGATGATCAGGCCCGTGCTGCCCGGGTGGCCGCCGGCCTCGTCGCCGACGGCCTCGCCGTGGTCGAGCGGGACCGCTACCGCTTGCCGTGACCAAGGGCCCCTGAGGAGAGGACCCTCCGCCTCTGCCCGTGGCCGGCGTCGGGTGGTCCGCTGCGCAGGTGAGGCGCTCGGTCGTCGTCCTCTTCGTCGCCCTGCTGGCCAGCGCCGGCCTGCTGGTCGGCGCCCGTGCGGCGATCGCGGCACCGGCCGCGGCGGACGAGGCGGTCGAGATCGACCTGTACGGGTTGGAGACGTGCCCCCACTGCCACGCGGCTCGGGAGTTCCTGGAGGACCTGGCCACCGAGGTGCCCGGGGTGGTCGTCCGGTACCACGAGCTCACCGGCGATCGCACCGCGCAGCTGGCCTACACCGAGGCGGTCGAGTCGCGCGGGGAGTCGCCAGGCGCGGTGCCGGCCATCGTGCTGGGGGAGCGCCTGTGGATCGGGTTCAGCGCATCGACCGCGGACGCGATCCGCGATGAGGTCGAGCGTCGGCTCGCGGCCGAGGACGTCTCGGCACCCGCGGAGGCGCCGACGGAGGAGCGGGACACGGTCGACGTGCCCTTCGTCGGCGCGGTCGACGTGGGGTCGTCGTCGCTGCTGACCAGCACCGTGGTGATCGCGTTCGTGGACGGCGTGAACCCGTGCTCGCTGTGGGTGCTCTCGGTGCTGCTCGCCCTGGTGCTGCACAGCGGCTCGCGGGGACGCGTCGCCCTCGTCGGCACGACCTTCCTCACCGTGACGACGGCGCTCTACGGCCTGTACATCGTCGGCGCCTACTCCCTGCTCAGCTACGTGTCGTACCTGACGTGGGTCCAGCGGCTGGTCGCCGCGGTGATCCTGGTGTTCGGTGCGGTGAACCTGCGGGACGCGATGCGAGCGGCGCCGGCGACGCTGGCGATCCCGGGTTCGGCCAAGCCGGGCATCTACCGGCGAGGTCGGGCGCTGGTCTCGCCGGAGCGGTCGGTGCTCGGGGTGATGGCCGGCACGGTGGTCCTGGCGGCCGGCGTCTCCCTGGCCGAGACCCCGTGCAGCGCCGCCCTGCCACTGCTGTGGACCAACCTCCTCGCCGCGGCCGACCCCGGCGCTGCGGTCGCGGCCAGCCTGTTCGCCCTGTACATGGCGATCTTCCTGATCGATGAGCTGCTGCTGTTCGGGGCCGTCGTGGTCACCATGCGCGCTGCGCGCCTCCAGCAGCACCACGATCGGCTGCTCCGGCTCGTCACCGGGGCCGTCATGGTCGGGCTGGCCGTGGCGATGCTGGCCGCGCCAGAGCTCCTCGAGAGCGTCACCGGGACGCTCGTGGTCTTCGGTGGTGCCGCACTCGTCGTGGCCGTCCTGCTCGTCGGCCGGCGCTTCAGCGCGCTGCTCTGGCCTACGTCGATGCCGTCAGACGGTCGCTGATGGAAGCCCGAGCCGGCAGGGTCAGGTGGGGTCGGGATCGAGGACGGCCAGCAGCTCCCAGATGCCCTCGGCTTCGGAGAGGTCGTCGTCGAGGTTGATCACCAGGTCGGTGATGCCGAGGGTGAAGGCCTGGCCCGTGACGCTCGCGGCGGTCGCCGGGTGCCCGCTGACCGTGATCCGATCGTCGACCCGCCCGCCCATGCGGCTGCCCGTGGGGGAGATGGTGGTGAGGCGATCGCCCACGTCCATCTCGCCCTCTTCGACGAGCAGCGCCAGCCGAGCCGCCGTGCCGGTGCCCGTCGGGCAGCGGCACACGACGCCGGGATGGACGTAGGTGGCCGTGCGCGCCTCGGGACCGTCGTCGCCGTCGAGGACGGGGCCGGAGAAGTTCACGAACGAGAGGTCGCCGGTGTCGCCGAAGTCGGGGTGCACGAGATCGAGCTCCGGCCCGGCGACCAGGCAGAGCTCGAGGCCGAAGTCCCGCAGGACGTGCCGCTCCGCCTCGGTCAGCGCGAAGCCCTGCGCCCCGGCGTCGACCACCGCGTAGAAGCACCCCGACCAGACCACGTCGTAGGTGACGGTGCCGAACTCGGGCAGATCGGCGGTGCGGCCTCGCTCGACCACCCAGGACGGGTCGCAGGCCAGGGTCACGGCGTGCACGTGGCGGCCGTCGTGCTCCACCTCGGCGCGGATGAGCCCCGCCGGTGCTTCGAGGTGGACCGTCTGGTGACCGGGCGGGCCGAAGGGGATGTGACCGCTCTCGAGCAGAGCGGTCGTCACGCAGATGGAGTTGGAGCCCGAGAAGTGCGGGTACCCCATCGCCTCCATGATCACGTAGCCCGCTTCCGCGTGCTCGAGGGTGGTGTCGACGATGACGTTGGCGCACATGGACGGCTCGCCGTAGGGCGAGCCGAGCAGCAGACGTCGCAGCGCGTCGCCGTCGCGCTGGAGCCACTCCCGCTTGGCGAGCACGGTGTCGCCGGGCACGTGCGTCACGCCACCGACGACGATGCGGCTGACGTCGCCGCCGTAGTGGGTGTCGATCAGGCGGATGCCCCGGCGGTGCTCAGGGGGCATGGGGTGCCCCGACCGCGTCCCACTTGGCGTCGGGGACCACGACCAGGTTCCCGATGAAGCCCTTGGCCATGAACGCCCGCTGGGCGTCGTGGAACTCGCTCAGCCGGTGCGTGCTGGCCAGCAGCGGCCGGATGGTGCCGGACTCGATGTAGCCGACAAGACGGGCGAACGCGGCCCGCGTGCCCTGGGAGGAGCCGTGCAGCTCGAGGTGCTTGAGGTACATGGTCCGCAGGTCGAGCTGCACCACGGGACCGCCGATGGCGCCCGACGTGGTGTAGCGGCCTTCGGGCCGCAGGATCCGCAGCAGGTCGTTGAACATGTCGCCGGCGACCAGGTCGGCCACGACGTCGATGTCGTGCCCGCCGGTGACCTCGGCGACCGCCTCGACCAGGTCGCCCTCGTCCCGCAGCACGACGCCTTCGGCGCCGATGGCTCGGACCTGGTCGGCCTTGCCGGCGCTGGTGACCGCGTAGGGGATGGCGCCCCGGGCCCGGCACAGCTGGATGAGGCCCGAGCCGACGCCGCCCGACGCACCCGTGATGAGGACCCGCTCGCCGGCGCCGAGCCGCACCCGGTCGAGCATGTGCTCGCCGGTGAGGTAGGCGCAGCAGAACGTGGCCAGCTCCGCGTCGGAGATGTCGCTGGCCACCACGTGGGCGTGGTCGGCCGGGACCACCTGGTACTCGGCGTACCCGCCGTCGCGGCCGTGGCCCATGTAGTCGATGTCGGCGAGGCTGTCGTCGTCGCGGTTGTAGATCGAGAAGTCGACCATGACCCGTTCGCCGATGCGGCCGGCGTCGACGCCGTCGCCGACCTCGACGATGTGGCCCACGCTGTCGGTGCCCTGGATGCGGGGGAACTCGAGCGTGGACCGGCCCCGGCGCCAGGTGGAGACCGCGCCCGGGTCCTCCTCGAGGCCGTAGGCACCCTCCCGGACCCACACGTCGGTGTTGTTCATGCCGCACGCGCTGATCTCGAGCAGCACCTCGCCCGGTCCGGGTCGGGGCACGGGGACGTCGTCGCGGTACTCGAGGCGGTCGAGCCCTCCGTGGCCGGTGAGCACGACGGCGTGCATGGTCTCGGGGAGTGCGGTGTCGGTCGTGATGGTGCTTCAGCCTTCCGTGAGAGCCGCCACGATCTCGTCGAGGGCGGTGTCGGCGAGGGCTCGCATCTCGTCGTCGGTGCGGTCCTGGATCGGGTGGGCGACGAAGACGCGGGCAGCGTCGAACCCGAGGGCCTTCGCCTGGGCGGCGGCGGCGTCGACGAACTCGCTCGACGCGATGAACACGCCGGGCACGCCCCGGCGCTCCAGATCAGCGATGTCGTGCACACTGCACGACGTGCAGGACCCTCAGTCGGCGAGGGCCTCGATCACCAGGTCGCACTTGGTGGAGATCTCGTGGCGCAGGTCCACCGGTGCGGGCTTGGTGTAGGTCGGCTTGGCGAACCGCACGACGTCGGCGGCGCCCCGACGGCGCAAGCCCTGCTCGAGGTGGTCGAGGAACACGTCGCCGCGCGGCTTGGTGATGTCGAGCAGGCCGACGACCTTGCCCTCGATGGAGGAGGGCCGGTCGAGCAGGGCGCGCTCGGCGACCTGGCGTTCACCGGTGGGGTCCAGGACCGTGGTCATGGTCGCATCCTCTCACGTGCCGATCGGCACCGTCACCGGGTCCGACCCCTCCTCGCCGTTCACCCATCCACCGAGCACGGCGGAGAACAACCCGGCGCCGCCGCCGGCGTGGCAGACGAGGAGACCACCCTCGCGGAACTTGGGCAGCTGCATGCCGGCGAAGGCCTCGGGGATGCCCTCGGCGATGCCGCCGGCGCCCTGCACCAGCTCGTCGGAGTCCAGCAGCAGCAGCTCGCCGAGCCGCGCCATCAGCTGCTCCCGGCCCCACCCGGCCTCGCGGAAGATCCGACCGTGCTCGGGGCTGATCACGAGCACCGCATCGATCTTCAGCGGCAGCTTCGGGTGGGCGTTGGTGCGCAGCACCGCGGCGAACGAGCGGACGAGGGATTCCGGCTCGCGCGACTTCTGATCGATGATCGAGGTCGGCCCGTGGCCGGCGAAGAGGGTGACGGCGTCGACGCCCGGCTCCAGGCCCCGGTCCACCGACAGCGGCGTGAAGGGCGAACCCTCCTCGTCCTCGGCGAAGCAGAAGCCGAGCTTGCCGGGGGACCCGAGCGTGGCCCGGTCGACGCCGCCGGGCAGGCCGCCGCCGACGTTGCGCACGACCAGCTGCAGGGCCCGCCCGATGGTCGAGTTGGCCCGGTTGCCCTGGCCGAGGGCGTTGACGCCCGAGTTCATCCCGATGCGCTGGCGGATCGGTCCGTTCACGATCAGGATCGGGCCGGAGAAGAACGTGGTGGCCAGCAGGCCGTGCATGTTGAACTCGCGCGTGCACGCGGCCTCCAGCGCCGACAGCACCACGGGGAGGTGCTCGGGCAGGCACCCGGCCATGACGGCGTTCACCGCCACCTTCTCGACCGTGCACTCGACGAGGTCGGGCGGGACGACGGCGACCACCTCATCGGGGGCCCGCGTGGTGCCGGCGAGCATCCGGGCGACCCGGCCCTCGGTCGGCGGCACGAGCGGCAGGCCGTCGCTCCAGCCCCGATCCCACATGGCCTCGAAGTCGTCCTCGAGCTCGGCGAACTCGACCCGCCTGCTGCGCAGGCCGCTGGCCGAGAACCGACCGGCCAGCTCGTCCGCCCGCATGGGGTCCACCGAGAGCGAGCCGCACCCGGGCCGCCAGTCGGGCAGATCCGGCCCGAGGTCGGGGAGGCCGGTGAGGTCCTGCCACTGCTGGCGGTCCCAGCCGACGATGCGCTCGACCTCCTCGCCGTCCTCGATGCGCAGCAGCGTGGGCACGGTCTCGATGTCCCACAGGTACGAGATGGCCAGATCGTCGTCGAAGGTCCGCTCGGGGGCCGAGCTCGCTGTGGACAGGTCCGGGAACGACGGGTCGTCCTGGGTCACGACGGCCACCAGCTCGGCGGCGTCGGCCAGCTGGACCAGCACCGGCTCGACGAGCTGGCAGGTGGGGCAGTCCTGCTTGACGACGGCGACGAAGCCGTCCGGCAGGGGTGGGCGCTCCGTCATCGGGCCACCGCGGCGAGGAAGTCGAGGATCTCGGCGTTCACACGTTCGGGCCGCTCGAGCTGCAGGAAGTGGCCGGCGCCCTCGACGACGGCGGTGCGGCTGCGCTCGTGGGTGAGGAAGCCCGCGCCGGCCTCGGCGAAGCCGGTGCCGATGCAGCCGTCGTCGGCGCCGTGCAGGTACAGCGCGGGGATCTCGACGGGGGCGGCGCCGGCCGCCTGGATCTCGTCGTAGCGGGCGTCGAGCCCGACGCCGCCGAGGGTCGCCCGGTAGTAGCCGAGGGCGGCGGTGAGGTGGTCGGGGTCGCGCAGGGCGTCCTTGACGTGCTGCACCGCGGTCGCCGCGACGCCCTCGTCGAGCCCGGGGGACCAGTCCGCCCAGAGCCGGTCGATGAAGGCGAGGTCGTCCTGCTGCACGATCGCCTCGGCGAGCGGGTGCTGGAACACGAACATGTAGAACGACCGCTTCAGCTGGTCGTAGTCGAAGATCATCCCGGCCATCGCCACCGGGTGCGGCACCGCAGCTGCGACCATCGCCTTCCAGCGGTCCGGCTCGTGGTTCACCGCCGGGTACACCGCCGTGGCCCCCCAGTCGTGGCCGATGAGCACGGCATCGCCGTCGCCCCCGAGCGCCTCGTGCAGGGCGTTGGCGTCGGCGGCGAGGGCCCCCTGCTGGTAGCAGCCGTCGGCCGGGATGCCGGTCGGCGCGTAGCCGCGCATCCACGGGGCGACCGCCCGGTAGCCGGCCTCGGCGAGCACCGGGAGCTGGTGGCGCCAGCCGTGTGGGGTGTCGGGGAAGCCGTGCAGGCACAAGGCCAGGGGGCCGGACCCGAGCTCGAGGAAGGCGAAGTCGAGATCGTTGGCGCGGACGCTGCCCTGGTTCGGTTCCATGGAGGCTCCTGGGTGGGGATGTGTGACCGGTGCAACACCGCTGTGGCGGGGTCGCGAGCGATGAGTACCCTGCCACCTCCAGGACGACAGGGGGCCAGAACCGTGCAGGTCACGTTCTTCGGGGTCCGGGGGTCGACCCCGTGCCCGCACGACGACAACCACCGCTACGGCGGCAACACGTCGTGCGCGGTCATCGAGGAGCACGGGCACGACCCGATCGTCCTCGATCTCGGCACCGGTCTGCGCAACTGGGGCGACCTCCTGCCCCTCGACGGCAGCTTCCGCGCCCACGCCCTGGTCACCCACGTGCACTGGGATCACATCCAGGGCCTGCCGTTCTTCGCCCCCGTCCTTCAGCCCGGTGCGAGCCTCGAGGTCTACGGCCCGCCGCCGGAGCGCGACGGCATCCGCACCCTCGGCGACTGCTTCGACCAGTTCGTCTGCCCGCCGCTGTTCCCGGTCCGGATCGCCGACCTGCCCGGCGACATCAACTTCCACACCGTGCGCGACACCGAGCTCGTGGTCGGCGACGCCAAGGTCATGGTGCGCGACGTGCCCCACACCAGCGTCACCAACGGGTACCGGGTGGAGCTCGGCGGCGCGTCGGTCGTCTACATCTCCGATCACCAGATGCCCCTCGACGGGAGCCTCGAGGTGACCGACGACGTCCTCGAACTGTGCGCCGGCGCCGATCTGCTGATCCACGACGCGCAGTACACGCCCGAGGAGTTCGCCAAGAAGCGCGACTGGGGCCACTGCACCTTCGAGTTCGCCGTGCACGTCGCAGCCGAGGCCGGCGTCCGGCGCGTGGCGCTGTTCCACCACGACCCGACCCACGACGACGTGTTCATCGACTGCCTCCTCGAGCAGGCCCGGGCGATGGCCGGCCAGCGCGTCGAAGAGGTGCTGGCGGCTTCTGAGGGCCTCACCATCGTCCTCTAGCGTCGCCGGCCATGAGCACGATCGATCAGGCCACCTACCGACAGGTGCTCGGGCACTTCCCGACGGGCGTCACGGTGATCGCAGGCATGGACGGTGACGAGCCGGTCGGTCTCGCCGTCGGGTCGTTCTTCTCCCTGTCGCTGGCCCCCGCGCTCGTCGGCTTCTGCGTCGACCGCTCGTCCGGTTCCTGGGCCCGCATGGTCGACTCGGGCAGCTTCTCGGTGAACATCCTCGGCGCCGACCAGGAGGACGTGTGCCGGGTCTTCGCCACCAGCGGCGACGACAAGTTCGATGGCATCGGCTGGAAGCCGGCCGAGTCCGGCTCCCCGCTCATCGACGGCGTCCTGGCCTGGATCGATTGCGCCGTCGAGGACGTCCACGACGGCGGCGACCACGAGATCGTGGTGGGCCGGGTGCTCGGCCTCGACGTGGCGAACGAGGGCTCGCCGCTGGTCTTCTTCCGAGGTGGCTACGCCAACCTGAAGTAGTTGACCGCCGGGTCAAGATCTCGGATACGGTCGATCGCATCGAGGGGACGAACACGCGCGCTGGCTGGCGGCTCATCGCCGACACGCTTCGTCCACGACGAGCTGGGGTCATCGCCGGTGTCGTGGTCGGGCTCTTCTGGTCGTTCAGCAAGGTGGGCGTCGGCGTGCTGCTGCAGCAGGCCATCGACAACGGCATCGAGCGCGACGACATGGGCTCGCTCCTGCTGTGGTCGATCGCGATCTTCGGCGTCGGCCTGCTGTCGGCGGTGCTCACCGGGTCGCGGCGGTACCTGGCCTTCCGGGAGGCCCGGCTGGTCGAGAAGCGCCTGCGCGACCGGCTGTTCGCACACGTCCAGCGCCTCCACTTCGCCTACCACGACGAGGTGCAGGCCGGTCAGCTGATGAGCCGGGGCAACATCGACCTGCAGCACCTGCAGAACTTCGTGGTGATGATCCCGCTCACCATCGCCAACGGCATGACGGTGCTCGGGGTGACGGTGATCCTGCTGATCATCGACCCGCTGCTCGCCGTGCTGTCACTGGCCGCGCTGCCCTTCATCAACGTCGTCGCCAAGGTCTTCGGCAGCCGGCTGTTCCCGTCCGTGATGGGGATCCAGCGCGAGTCCGCCGAGCTCGCCTCGGTGGTCGAGGAGTCCGTCGCCGGCGTGCGCGTGGTCAAGGGCTTCGGCGCCGAGGACGTCGTCCGGGACCGCCTGCGACGCACCGCCGACGACGTCTACCGAGAGTCGATGAACGCCTCGAAGATCCGCTCCGTCTTCCTGCCGGCCCTCGAGCTGCTCCCCAACATCGGGCTCATCACCGTGCTCGGCGTCGGCGGGCACCGGGTGATCAACGACCAGATCACGCTCGGCTCCTTCGTCCTGTTCAACTTCTACGTCGTCCTGCTGATCTGGCCGCTGCGCATGCTCGGCATGATCATCGCCAACGGCCAGCGCGCTTCGGCGGCCGCGCAGCGCGTCGCCGAGGTGCTCTCCACCGATCCGGTCATCGTCGACCGCCCCGATGCCCGCCCCCTGCACCCCGGCCGGGGCGAGGTGCGCTTCGAGCACGTCGAGTTCAGCTACGGCGACGGCAGCATCCCGGTGCTGCACGACTTCGACCTGGTCGTGGAGGCCGGCACGTCGGTGGCGCTCGTCGGGGCCACCGGCTGCGGCAAGTCCACGGTCGGTCGGCTGATCCCGCGCTTCTACGAGGTGGACAGCGGTCGGGTCCTGCTCGACGGCGTCGACGTCCGCGACGTGCGGGTCGCCGAGCTGCGCCGGGCCGTGGGCATCGTCTTCGAGGAGACCTTCCTCTTCTCCGACTCCATCGCCGCGAACATCGCCTTCGCCGATCCCGAAGCCTCGCTGGACCAGATCCGCACGGCCGCCCGCCTGGCCGGTGCCGACGAGTTCATCGAGGCCCTCGAGCACGGCTACGACTCGGTGATCGGCGAGCGCGGCTACTCCCTGTCCGGCGGGCAGCGCCAGCGCATCGCCATCGCGCGGGCGATCCTCGCCGACCCCCGGGTGCTGATCCTCGACGACGCCACCAGCTCGGTCGACCCCACCAAGGAGCACGAGATCCGCGACGCGCTGGCCGAGGTGATGGAGGGCCGCACGACCATCGTCATCGCCCACCGCTCGGCGACGATCGCCCTCGCCGACAGCGTGGTGCTGCTCGACGAGGGCCGGGTGGTGGCCACCGGCACCCACGACGAGCTGCTGGCCACCAACGCCCGGTACCGCGAGGTGCTGGCCGCCGCCGCCCTCGAGGAGCTCGAGGCTTCGGACCCCGACGCCGGCGCGCCGGAGGTGCGGGCCTGATGGGGTGGATGGGCGGCGGGGTCGACCAGGACGAGCAGCTCGACCGCGACACCGCGGTCCACGTGCTCAAGCGCACCTACCAGTTCCTCCGTCCCTACCGGCGGCGCCTCTTCGCCGCCGCGATGTTCGCCGTGCTCTACACCGCCTCCACGCTGGCGGGGCCGTTCCTGGTGCGGTACGGCATCGACGAGGGCATCAAGCCCGAGGACACCGACGTCGTCAACCGGGCCGTCATCGCCTACGTCGTGGTGGCGGTCATCGCCTACGTCGTCTACCGGCGCCAGGTGCTGGCCATCGCCCGCATCGGCGAGGACTTCCTGCGCGAGCTGCGCATCCGCGTCTTCGACCACCTGCAGCGGCTGTCGATGCCGTTCTACGACCGCGAGAAGGCCGGCGTCGTCGTGTCCCGCATGACCTCCGACATCGACTCGCTGTCGGAGCTGGTGCAGATGGGCCTGCTCATGTTCGTGCAGAACGGCCTGCTGCTCGTCGTGTCGATCGTGGTGCTCGGCGTCGTCAGCCCCCAGATGCTCGCCCTGTGCCTGGTCGCGGTCCCCGGCGTGGTGATCGCCAGCCGCAAGTTCCAGCGGGAGTCCAACGAGGCCTACCTCGACGTTCGCGACGGCATCGGCGCCACGCTCTCCCAGCTCCAGGAGGGCATCTCCGGCGTGCGCGTCGTGCAGGCCTTCGCCCGGGAGGACGTGCAGACCACCCGCTTCGAGGCCCACAACCGCCGGCTCTACGACGCCCACATGCGGTCGGTGAAGATCTCGGCCTGGTACCTGCCGGTCATCGAGATCGCCGGCCTCGGCACCACCGCCCTCGCCGTGGGGATCGGTGGGTTCTGGGTGCACGAGGGCCTGCTCACCATCGGCACGGTCACGTTCTTCATCCTCACGCTGTCGAACCTGTTCGAGCCGATCCAGCAGCTCAGCCAGCTGTTCAACACCGTCCAGTCCGCCGGCGCCGGCCTCCAGAAGCTGTACGCCCTGCTCGACACCGGGGTCGACGTCCCCGAACGGCCCGGCGCGGTGGACGTGCCCTCCCGCGGCGCCATCGTCCTCGCCGGCGTCGGGTTCCACTACGCCTCCGACCCCGACACGAAGGTCCTGGAGGGCGTCGACCTGACCATCGAGCCTGGCGAGCGCGTGGCCCTCGTCGGCCCGACCGGCGCAGGCAAGTCCACGCTCGCCAAGCTGATCGTGCGCTTCTACGACCCGACCGATGGCACGGTGTCCATCGGCGGGGTGGACCTGCGCGACGCCACCCTGTCGTCGCTGCGCCGGACGATGGTCGTGGTGCCCCAGGAGGGGTTCCTCTTCAACGGCACGCTCATGGAGAACGTCCGCCTCGCCCGGCCCGACGCCACCGACGACGACATCGTCGCCGCCATGGAGTCCATCGGCATCCTCGACCGCTTCGCCATCCTGCCCGAGGGCCTCCACACCGAGGTCCGCGAGCGCGGCAGCCGGTTCTCCGCCGGCGAGAAGCAGCTGATCTCGCTCGCCCGCGCCGCCCTCGCCGACCCCGAGATCCTGGTGCTCGACGAAGCCACGTCCTCCCTCGACCCCGGCACCGAGGCCATCGTCGAGGAGGCCATGGAGCGCCTCTCCGAGGGCCGCACCACCATCGTGATCGCGCACCGCCTCACCACCGCGGCCCGGGCCGACCGCGTGGCCGTGGTCGCCGCCGGCTCCCTCGCCGAGGTCGGCACCCACGACGAGCTCATCGCCGCGGAGGGCCACTACGCCGCGCTGTTCGCCGCCTGGGCCGGCGGCCAACCCGTCTGACCCCCGTTCACTGGTCCGGATCGGACCGCCCACGGTCGATTCCAGACCAACGGAGCCTCGTTCGACGTTCACTGGTCGCTTTCGGACCATCCGCTGTCGATTCCGGACCAGTCGAGCGACTCGGCCTTGCTGTCGGACGCTGTCCGTACGATGGAGGGCGCTTCCCCCGAGCACAAGCCACGGAGGTCTCCCGATGCTCCCGGGAAGCGTCGTCCACCTGCTCGAGCGCCAGTACTCGCTCGTCGCCACCCACCAGCTGCGCGCTGACTGCACCCCGGCGGAGCGCCGCCGATGCCGGCGGGACCCGTACCTCGAACCCCTCGGCCCACGGGTGCTGCGCCATCGTGCTGCCCCGCCTCAGCTCGGGCAGCAGCTCCTCGCTCCCGTGCTCGACGCCGGACCCGATGCGGTCCTCTGGGGCTACGCCGCGACCCAGTGGTGGGGCTTCGGTCGGTTCCGCTCCTTCCCGGTCGACGTCGCTCGGCGACCCTGCAACGCCGGCCGGGAGTTCCTGGGACGCCTCCACCAGACCACGACGTTGCATCCCGATCTCGACCGGACCGTCCACCGCGGCATCCCGATCGCCCGGCCCGAGCGCCTGATCCTCTGGCTGGCCCGGGAGTTCACGTCCCGCTACGGCCACGACGTGGGCGCGCTGCGACTGGAGCGGACCATCGACCACGCCTGGCGGGCGAGACTGCTGTCGCCCTCCCGCATCCACCGCTTGGCGGAGGAGCGGGCCGGCAAGGGCAACGCCGGCATCGTGGTCCTGCGTCGGCTGCTCGAGAAGCGCCCGGTGGACTACCGGCCCACGGACAGCAACCTCGAAGCGCGGTGGGAGGAGGTCATCGGGGCGATGGCGACCCAGTTCCGTCGACAGGTCGTGGTCGGCGACGAGGAGCCGATCGGCCGGTTCGATGCGGTCCACGTCTCACGACCGCTCGTCGTCGAGGTCCACAGCGAGGCGTTCCACACGATGCCGTCGGACATCGAGCGAGACGAGGAGCGCATCGACCGGCTCCTCGTGGCTGGCTACAGCGTCGTCGTCTACTGGGAGTTCGACATCTGGCACGACGTACCGACGGTCCGGTCGTCGCTGCGGTGGATCCTCGACCACCCCGACGAGCGGCCCACGGTCCACCGCCCGACGCCGGCTCCGTACGCCTACCGCCCCGATGGTTCCCTGGTCCGGAAACGACCGGACGTGGTCGATCCGTGACCAGTGGACGTGCAGTGCCGCTTCGATGGTCCGGATCGGACCTGATGTGGTCGCATCCGGACCAGCGAAGGGAACCCCGGATGGCAGGGTGTTGGGCGATGGCACTCGATCCAGCGATCTCGGCGAGGGTCGCCCACCTGTGGGATGCCCACGTGCTGCAGCTGCTGTCGGGCGAGGTGGAGGGGGTCCCGCCGGCGGGGCCGGTGGTCGTCGAGGGCGTGGCCCGCGAGGACGGCTCGATCCCCGGGCCGGGCGGCGACATCCCCGTCCGGTGGTACCGGTCGACCGAGCTGGCCGCCGACGCGCTCGCGCCGACGCTGGTCTGGGCCCACGGGGGCGGCTGGCAGTTCGGGGACCTCGACATGCCCGAGGCGGACTCGGTCGCCCAGCGGGTCGCGGCCGCCCTCCCGGGCGTGGTGGTGTCGGTGGACTACCGACTGGCGCCGGCGCACCAGCACCCCGCCGCGCTCGAGGACGTGCTCGCGGTCCAGCGATGGGTGGTCGACCACGGCGCCGAGCACGGGATCGATCCCCGCCGGGTCGCGCTCGGCGGGGCATCGGCCGGCGGGCACCTGGCCGCGACCGCCGCACTCGCCCTCGCCGGCGAGGCCGAGGCGCCGGCCGCCCTGTGGCTGGCGTACCCGGTCACCGACCCCGATGGCGGTCCCTACGACGGCCGCCACCCCGACTGCCCGCCTGTGCTCTGGCTCGACCACCTGGGGACCACGAAGCTGTTCGAGGGCTACCTGGGCGACGACCCGGCCGGGGCCGATCCACGCATCATCCCCGCCCGAGGCGACCTGTCGGTGCTGCCGCCCACGCTCGTGACCACCGCGGAGTGCGACAGCCTCTGTCCCCAGGCCCGGCACTTCGTCGGCCTCGCCGATGCGGCCGGCGCCGCGGTCGAGCACCACCACGTCCAGGGCGTGCTCCACGGCTACCTCAACATCGTGGGGGAGGAGGCGATCGCCGACGCTGCGCTCGATCGCCACGTCGCCTGGCTGCGGGACGTGCTGATCGGCAGCTGAGCGACGTGGGACACGGCCGTACGAATTACTAGTATGGCCATAGGAGAAATTCCTGCCCGTGGGGCAGGGTCCACCCACGACACCCGGAGGCCCCTGTGGCTGTCACCGATCTCGACCTCGGCAAGTACAAGCTCGGCTGGTCCGACGAAGAGGACTACGTCTTCAAGCCGAAGCGTGGCCTGAACGAGTCCATCATCCGCGAGATGACGTGGATGAAGGGCGAGCCGCAGTGGATGATCGACATGCGGATGAAGGCCTACAAGCACTTCCTGAAGCGGCCCATGCCCAACTGGGGCGGGGACATGTCGGAGATCTACTTCGACGACATCTTCTATTACATCAAGCCCACCGACCATCAGGTCGACGCCTGGGACGAGCTGCCCGACTCGGTGAAGGACACCTACGAGAAGCTGGGCATCCCCGAGGCCGAGCGCAAGTACCTCGCCGGGGTCACCGCCCAGTACGAGTCCGAGGTCGTGTACCACAAGAACCGGGAGGACCTGGAGCGCCAGGGCGTCCTGTTCACCGACATGGACACGGCGCTGCGCGAGTACCCGCAGCTGGTCAAGAAGTACTTCGGCACGGTCATCCCGCCGAACGACAACAAGTTCTCCGCCCTCAACACAGCGGTGTGGTCGGGTGGCTCCTTCATCTACGTCCCGCCGGGCGTCGAGGTCGAGATGCCGCTGCAGGCCTACTTCCGCATCAACGCGGAGAACATGGGCCAGTTCGAGCGGACGCTGATCATCGCCGACGAGGGCTCCAAGGTCCACTACATCGAGGGCTGCTCGGCCCCCACGTACACCACCGACTCGCTGCACTCGGCGGTCGTGGAGATCGTGGTCAAGCCCAGCGCCCGCGTCACGTACACGACCATCCAGAACTGGTCGAACAACGTGTTCAACCTGGTCACCAAGCGGGCCAAGGTCGAGGCCGAGGGCCACATGGAGTGGATCGACGGCAACATCGGCTCGCGCCTGACCATGAAGTACCCGGCCGTCTGGCTCGTGGGCCCCAAGGCCTCGGGCGAGGTGCTCTCCGTCGCCTACGCCGGCGAGGGCCAGCACCAGGACACGGGCTCCAAGATGGTGCACGCCGCGCCGGAGACCACGTCGAAGATCGTGTCGAAGTCGATCTCCAAGGACGGGGGCCGCACCAGCTACCGCGGCCTGGTCCGGGTCGAGGACGACGCGTACGGCTGCAAGAGCCACGTGCAGTGCGACGCGCTCATCCTCGACGAGCACTCGATCAGCGACACCTACCCCTACATGGAGGTCGGTGCCCGCGACGCCAACATCGGCCACGAGGCCACCGTCTCCAAGGTCGCCGACGAGCAGCTCTTCTACCTGCGCAGCCGCGGCCTCACCGAGGAGCAGGCCATGGGCATGATCGTCAACGGCTTCATCGAGCCCGTCACCCGCACGCTCCCCATGGAGTACGCGGTCGAGTGGTCCCGCCTCATCGAGCTCCAGATGGAGGGCTCGGTCGGCTGACCCTGTTCCGTGGTCGCTGCCAGTTCCCCGGGAGCTGGCGGCGGTGGTGGAACGAACATCCGGATCGTCGGGAACCAGGCTGAGGGCTCGCATCGTCGCACCAGACATGCGAGCCCTCGTCGCGTCCATGGCCCTGTCCCTCCTCGTCCTGGCCGGGTGCGGGGACGACGACGCACCGGTCGCGGCCGGTGGCGGCGAGACCTCGACCACCACGACGGTCGACGCGACGACGGACCCGGAGCAGGCCCGCCTCGACGAGGCCCGGCGCCGGTGGGAGGCCGCCGGCATCGAGGACTACCGGCTGACCTGGGCGATCCAGTGCTTCTGCCCCCGCACCGCCTTCGTTGACACCGTCGTCGGCGGTGAGGTCGTCGCCCACGAGCCGGCGCCGGACTCCGACGCCCTCCACGACCCCGGTCCGAAGACGGTCCCCGACATCTTCGACGAGGTCCAGGCCGCGATCGACGAGGATCCGGCCACCCTCGAGGTGGCCTACGACGAGGCGACCGGTGCTGTCACCCGCTGGTGGGCGGACTACCGGCTCGACATGGCCGACGAGGAGCAGGGCCTGCAGGTGGAGATCGAGCCGATGGTCGACGGCGAGGTGCCGGCGTCACCCGACTTCGACCCGGACGCCCTCGCGGTGGACCACCCCTGCGGGCGCGGGTTCCAGGTCGGGGCCCGGGATCAGCAGGTCGCGCTGGTCTTCCGGCCCTCGGGCGACGAGCCTCCCACCGCCGGCGCGCACGTGCTGCCCGGTGGCAGCTGGACCGGCACCGTGCGCCTCGGCCAGGACCTGTTCGCCAACTGGTGCGACGACGTGCTCGAGCCGGGGGAACCGACCCCGGAGGTACTGGAGGAGTGGCCGGTGGTGGAGGGGTCGATCGAGGTCGTCCTGCCCCCCGACGGTGCGTGGGGCCCGGCGACGCTGACCGCCGCCGGCCTCGTCGCCGAGCGGCCGGACGGGGAGCGGGTCGTGATCGGGGACATCACCATCGAGAACTCGAACCACGGCTTGATCCCCGGTTGACCGTCAGCGGCGCCGCCGCCCGTGACACCACGACTGCCAGTTCGGGGGATGGCCTCAGCGGAGCTCGGTGACGGACCCGGTGGCGGCGTCGACGACGTCGGCGGACCAGCGCATGGGCCGGAGGCGCATGCCGGCCCAGTCGTCGAGCTGATCGAGGTGGTGGGGGGAGCGGCTGTCGCCGGAGACGCCGTGGGGCACGACCCAGCGCGAGCGGTCCCAGTCCCCGACATCGAACACGTACCGGGCCACCTGCCCGTTGGACGCGTCCGTCGACGGGGGTGCGGTCGATGTGGCCCAGACGCACTCGTTGTCGCCACCGAGCTCCACCGTGGGGGGCAGGACGACGTGGTCGGCCAGGTCGGGGCGCAGGGCCAGCAGGGGGTGGGCCCAGCGGGTGAGGTGGGCGGCACCCCAGCGCCACCGGGACGGGTCGGGGCCCTGGGCCAGCTCCAGGTTGCGGACGGCGAGGCGGAGCGCGGCGGTGAGCGTGCGGTCGCTGACCAGCTCCGGGTCGTCGATCCACCAGGCCAGCCGGGCGTTGGCGAAGCGCATGGTCTGGTGCAGCGACGGGCCGGCGACGCCCGGGAGGCGGTCCTCGGCGAGGCCGAGCTCGTGGACGAGCAGGCCGAGGAGCTCGCCACGCACGGTGCCGCACAGCGCGGCCGCGGCCGAGTCGGCGTCCATGTGGTGGTCCCAGCCGTCGAGGAGGGCGACGGCACGCACCTCCATCGGGTGGGCGGGCGACAGGGAGCGGAGACGCTCGGCCAGGAGCGCAGCGATGCCCGAGTGGGTGTCGCCGAGCAGCGCGCCGACCTCGTCGACCCGCCACCCGTCACGACCGCCGAGCAGCTCGGTGATGCGTCGCGCCCTCGTCGGGTGGGCCCAGTCGTGGGAGACGTAGGGGCCCTGGGCCGAGATGCGGTTGTTGGAGCTGACCAGGAACCCCCGGTCGGGATCCCGCCAGCGGGGGAGGTCCTCGTCGGGCACGTACCCCTGCCAGCCCGTGGCCGGGTCGGCGCCGTCGACCACCGTCCAGCCGTGCGACGCAGGCCGCACGGCGAGGCGGCCCCGCATCCGGTAGCCGATGGTCCCGGAGGCATCGGCCATCAGCACGTTGTTGACCGGCACCACCCAAGGGTCGAAGGCTCGGTCGAGGTCGTCGACCGAACGGGCCCGGAGCATGGGGAGCAGCGCGCCGGCGGTCGTGTCGACCTCCGAGGTCGCGGTCCAGCGCACTGCGATGCCGCTCCACCTGCCGCCCTGCTCGTGGGACGCGACCACCGGACCGGCCGGCGTGTCGATGCACTCGACCTCGACCGGGTCCCCGCCGGCGACGGCCACGTGCTCGACGCGGACCTCGGCGGTGCGCCAGGCGCCGTCGCGCCGGTGCTCCACCCCGCCGGGGCCGCGGCGCAGGTCGACGACGGACAGGTCCTGGTCGTCGGCCATGCCGTGGGTGATGCACCAGGCCACGTCCGGGTTGTGGCCGAAGTGGGGGAAGCCGGGCACGCCGGGGAACGACAGGCCGATGACGTCGAGGGGATCGGCGGGGTCGGTGCTGGTCAGGTGGTTCTGCCAGTACACGTTGGGCAGGTCGATCGCCCGGTGCGGGTCGCCGGCCAGGATCGGCCGCCCGGTCGCGGTCAGCACCGGCCCGATGACCAGGTTGTTGGAGCCGTGCTCGCCCGTGCCGCCGACGCCGGCGAGGGAGAAGCGGGACAGCAGGTCCGCCCCGGCGGGCAGGGCGGCAGCCACGTCGATGGGCACGGGCGCATCGGGTGCGCTGGGGTCGACGAGCACCTCGCTGGTCGCCGGCCACAGGCGGGCGACGGCGTCGGCACCGAGGCGGTGGACGAGCCCGCTCCGCCACAGCTTGGTCTCGTAGGTGCCCATCGCCAGGTGCCGGACCTCGTAGAGGGCGATCGAGTGCCACGCCTCCCACGGCTCGGGTACGACCCCGAGGGCGTCGAGCTCCGCCGGCAGGGTCGGGTCCGAGGCCGACCAGCGGTTCACGCCGGTTGCGTAGGCGTCGAGCACGGCGCGGGTCTCGTCGTCGAGGGCGTCCAGGCTGGCCCGGGCGTGGGTGGCGAGGCCCATGCGGCGGTGGAAGGAGTCGATGGCCACGGCCGAGGGACCCACCACCTCGGCGAGCGTGCCGAGCGCCCGCCGCCGGTCCAGCTCCATCTGCCAGATCCGGTCTTCGGCAGCGGCGAAGCCCTGGCCCTCGAAGGCAGCGAGGACGGACGACGCCCGCACGTGGGCGATGCCGTCGACGTCGCGGATGATCCGGATCCCCTGGGCCATGCGCCGATCCTGCCCGATCCGCGCGCGAGGAAGCGGGGGAGGGGGCTGCCACACTGATCCCATGCCGATGCGGCAGGACTGCAAGTACTTCGAATCCCGCACGTACCCGAACGGGGACACGGTGCGGAAGTGCGACCTCGACCTCGCGCCCCACGCCCCGTGGCGGTGCCCCGAGGACTGCCCGAAGTACGCCCCGCGCCTGGTCGACGTGAACTGGCAGCACGGCACGCTCGTGACCCCGGAGACCCCGGTGGAGCCGCCCGGGCTCGACGAGGACGACGGCTCCATCGCGGCGCTGCTCGACGCGGCCGAGGACATCGTGAACGCGGTCGGCGCCGAGATGGTGGCCGACGTGGAGCGGGAGCGCCGCGAGGCCGAGTCGCCGCGCTGGAAGCGGCTGTTCAAGCGGTCGCGCAAGAAGGATTCCTAGGCCGGGACGGCCCGTCCGGCGCTGGGGAACGACGGGGTTCCCTCGGTAGGCTCGCCCGTACGGAGGTCGTCTCGACCTCCGCTTCGCGCCCGCCCCCGTTCTCCCCAGAGGGACGCCCTGACCACGATGACCTCCACGTTCTCGCCCGACGCCGCCGCTGCCCTCCCCGGGCCGCAGTGGCTGGTCGACCGCCGCCGCGCAGCGGCCGAGCGCTTCGCCGGCGCCGAGCTCCCGTCCGCCGAGGAGGAGGTGTGGCGCTACAGCCGCATCGGTGACCTGTCCCTCGATCGCTACCGGCCCAGCACCGCCGATGACGCCGACGGCGCCGACCATGGTCGGGCCGACATGCTGCTCGAGCTCACCGCCGGCGCGTCCGCCGTCGTGTGGACCGTGGCCGGCCAGATCACCCGCGTCGACCTCGCCGACGGCTCGAAGGTCCAGATCTCCACCGGCGACGACCTGACCGCTGATGGACCCCTCGGCTCGGTGCTCGGCGACACGACCGACGCGCTGGGTGCGCTCCACGACGCCTTCGCCGCACCGATCGTCGTCGAGGTCCCGGCCGGCGCCGACGCCGGCCAGGTCGTGGTCGTCCACACGAGCGGTCCCGAGGGCGTGGCCTCCTTCCCCCGCCTCGTGGTCGAGCTCGGCCAGGCGTCCAGCGCCTCGGTCGTCGAGGTCCACCACGGCCCCGACGGCGTGCAGTCCCTGGCCCTCCCGGTCACCGAGCTGCGGGTCGGGCGGGACGCCACGCTGCGCCACCGCACCCTCCAGCTCCTCGGCGACGGCGCCTGGCAGATCGGCCGGCTGGCCTCCACGGTCGACCAGGGCGGCACGCTGCACGCCGGCACCGCGGCCTTCGGCGGCGACTACGCCCGCACCCGCATCGACACCACGCTCGCCGGGCGCGGCGCCCACGGAGAGATCACCGCCGCCTACTTCGGCGACGGCTCCCAGCTGCTCGACTTCCGCACCTTCCAGGACCACGTCGCCCCCGACACGACGTCGAACCTGCTGTTCAAGGGGGCGCTGGGCGAGAAGGGCGCATCGGTCTACACCGGCCTCATCAAGATCCGCCCCACCGCCCGCGGGACCCAGGCCTTCCAGACCAACCGCAACATCAAGCTGTCCGACGATGCCTGGGCCGAGTCGGTGCCGAACCTCGAGATCGAGAACAACGAGGTGCAGTGCAGCCACGCCTCGACCGTCGGCCCCGTCGATGCCGAGCAGCTCTTCTACCTGGAGAGCCGCGGCGTCCCCACCGGCCGGGCCGAGCGCCTGATCGTCCGAGGCTTCTTCGACGAGGTCCTCGACGGACTCGCCCTCGGCAGCCTCGAGGACGTGGTTCGCGCCTCGCTCGAGGCCAAGCTCGAGAGGACCATGCCATGAGCACCCGCGTCTGCTCCCTCGACGACGTCGGCCCCGACAGTGCGATCCGGGTTGACATCGACGGCCACCGCCTGGCCATCGTCCGCTGCGGCGACGACGTCTACGTCATCGGCGATCGCTGCACGCACGCCGACATCTCCCTGTCCGAGGGTGAGGTCGACTGCGAGGACGGCACCATCGAGTGCTGGAAGCACGGCAGCACCTTCCGCCTCGACGACGGCGTGCCGACGGTGCTCCCTGCCACCAAGCCGACCCCGACCTACGAAGTGATCGTGAAAGACGGCGACGTGTACGTGGAGCTGGACCGATGAGCACCCTCGAGATCAAGGGCCTGACCGCCGACGTGGCGGGCAAGCAGATCCTGAACGGCGTCGACCTCACCGTCTCCTCGGGCGAGGTGCACGCCGTCATGGGCCCGAACGGCGCCGGCAAGTCCACCCTGTCCGGCGTGCTCGCCGGCCACCCCAGCTTCACGGTCACCGGCGGCACCGCCACGCTCGACGGCGTCGACCTGCTCGCCATGCCCGCCTGGGAGCGGGCCAAGGCCGGCCTGTTCCTCGCGATGCAGTACCCGGTCGAGGTCCCCGGCGTCCGCCTGGAGGAGATGCTGGTCGAGTCCGCCGTCGCGGCCGGGCGAGACCCCGCCGCCGTGGCCGGCACCATCGCCGCCGAAGCCGCCAACATCGGCTTCGAGGCCCGGTTCCTCGACCGGCCCCTCAACGTCGACCTGTCCGGCGGCGAGAAGAAGCGGAACGAGACGGTGCAGCTGGCCACGGTTCGGCCTCGCATCGCGATCCTCGACGAGATCGACTCCGGCCTCGACATCGATGCCCTCCGCGACGTGAGCCGACGCATCGAGCAGCTCACCGAGGAAGGTCTCGGCGTGCTGGCCATCACCCACTACCGGCGCCTGTTCAGCGAGCTGGTTCCCGATGTGGTGCACGTGCTCGTCGCCGGCCGGATCGAGCGCAGCGGCGGCCCCGAGATCGTCGAAGAGCTCGAGGCATCCGGCTACGGCGCGGAGGGCTGACCACTCCGGAGCGTGCGGAGGTTCCAGTTCCTCCCTTTTGGTCCTCGCGAACGCGCAGCGCGTTCGCTCCGATGCGCTGAGAATCCGAAATCAACGGATCCGGATCACGTACAGTCCCGCCTGGGAGAGCGCCTGTCGTACCGGCGGACCGTGGGGTCCGCCCGGCCGGTGTGCGGAACGACGTGGAGGACGGCGTGACAAGCGGGCGAGAGGCCTCAGCGCAGGCTGGGCCCGACGACGCTGTCGGGGCCCCGGTCCGCCGCGCTCGCTTCCAGCCCATCGTCGATCTCCGCACCGGACGCCCCATCGGCTGGGAGGCCCACCCCCACCGCTGGGTCGAGGACGCCCCCGACGGCGGCCTCGCCGTGCTCGCCTCGCTCGAAGCCGCCGGGTCACCACCCGACGACGGCCTCGTCTTCGTCCACGTCAGCGCCGACCTGCTGGGCGACCCCCGCCTCTACGAGGAGTGCGAGCGGCTCGGTTCGCGGGTCGTGGTCGACGTGCGGGGTGCCGAGGTCGACCGGCTCATCGACCTGTCCTCCGAGCTCGACGCGCTGGCCACCGCCGGCATCCACCTCTCCATCGAGAACACCTCCGGTGTGAGCCTGGCCCTCATCGCGCGGGTGCGCCCCACGTTCGTGAAGCTCGATCCGCCCATCGTGCGCGACATCGTGCACGATCCGGCCAACCGCTCCGTCGTGCGGGCCTACGTCGCCTTCGCCGAGCACGAGGGCATCCACGTCATCGCCGAGGGTGTCGAGCGCCACGACCAGCTCGACGAGCTCCGCTCGCTCGGTGTCGTGCTGGCCCGGGGACCGCTCTTCGGCCAGCCCTCCGGCGACTGGGCACCGCCCAGCCCCCGCCGGCGACGGCCACCGTTGGTCCTCGACACGGTGCGCGCGGCCAAGGAGGTCCTCGGTGGCGCCGCCGACGCCGACGCCGTCGCCGAGCAGCTGGTGGTCGAGCTCGAGCGCATCGGCGACTGCTCGGCCGTGTACTACGAGCGCGACGGCCTCCTGCGCTGCGTGGCCGAGGACGGCCACGCCGAGGTGATCGACGGGATCCCGGTCCGGTCCGGCCTCCTGGGCTCGGCGTTCCGGGCCGGCGGACTGGTGCACGGCGACGATCCCCACGGCGGCGGAAAGCGCCTCGCCCACGCGATCCACGTCTCCGACCGTGCGGTGGGCGTGGCCACCGTCGTCAGTGCGTCCGGCTTCACCGCCGAGCAGGAGTCCCACCTCATCGAGCTGGTCGGGCTCGCCGGCACTCGGATCGCCGAGGTCGGAGCACCCCGTGCCGCGACCGCCATGCACGTGCTGGCCCGGGCCACGAACGAGCTGGCACTGCTCACCGACGTCCACCAGGTCGAGATCGCCGCCGCCCGCCTCGCCGGACTCGTCGGGGGGATGTCTTCGACGATGTTCGCGCTGCCCGGCACCACCGGCCTCGACATCAAGTCACTCCAAGGACCTCTCGCCCCGGAGCTGCGCCAGCTCAGCCCCGAGACCCTGCGTCGCCTGCTCGACCACGTCGGGACCGCGTCGAGCTGCTTCGTGGCCGCCGAGCGCTCGGGCATGCGCCCCGAGCTGGCGAAGCTGTGCGAGGCCGGAGCGTCATCGGTCGTGGTGCTGCCCGTGCGCTCGGGCGAGCGCGGCGTCGGGCTGCTGCTGCTGGCCGACCACGCCCCGATGTCGCTCGCGCTCGACGTCCGCGAGGCGATCGAGCTGCTGGCCAGCGGTCTCGGTCGGGCCCTCGACATGGTCATGTTGGTCGACGACCTGCGCACCCAGGCCACCGTCGACACCCTCACCGGCCTCGGCAACCTGGCGGCGTTCCAGGAGGCGCTGTCGAACATGGGCGCTCGCCGGCGCGGCGGCTGGGCGCTGGCCATGGCCGACGTCGACGGACTGAAGATCATCAACGACACCCACGGCCACCTCACGGGCGACTTCGCCCTGCGGAGCCTGGCCACGGTCTTGCACGACGTGCTGCGCAGCGAGGACCGCATGTTCCGCATCGGCGGCGACGAGTTCGCCGCGCTCCTCCAGGACGTCGACCCCGAGGGCGCGGCCGACGTCGGCCGCCGCATGTGCGAGGCGGCGGCGTCGGTGATGGCGGACTTCGGCGCCGGCCTGTCGGTCGGCATCGCCATCCCCGAGCAGGGCGAGCGCCCGGACGAGTTCATCGACCGCGCCGACAAGATGCTCTACGAGGTGAAGCGCAGCGAGCGCGGCACCGTGCGGGTGGCGCCGTCGACGGAGCGCACCGCCGACTGAGGTCGGTTCAGCCTGCGGTCGCCTCGTCGATGCCCTGGGCCAGGGTGTTCCACGAGAGGGTGGCGCACTTGATGCGCACCGGGAACTTCACCACGCCGCGAAGGGCCTCGAGGTCGCCGAGCTTGACCTCTTCGGGCACGTCGGCGATCTCGCTGGGGTCGATGCCGGACTCGCCGGACTCCTCGAGCCCCTCGCCCTCGCCGTCGAGGCTCTGCTCGTGGATGGACATCATGGCCTTGAACGCCTTGGTGAGGCCCTTGACCTCGGCGAGCGACTTGCCCTTCACCGCCGCCGACATCATCGACGCCGACGACTGGCTGATCGAGCAGCCCTGGCCGCCGATGCGGATGTCCTTGACGGTGTCGTCCTCGACGTCGACGTAGACCACGATCTCGTCCCCGCACAGCGGGTTGAAGCCCTCGACCCGGGTGGCCGGGGGGCTCTCCAGCTCGCCCTTGTTCCGGGGCGACCGGTAGTGGTCGAGGATGATCTCGCGGTAGAGGTCTTCGAGTCCTGGCATCCGTGGGTCCTTAGAAGCTGAAGAACTGGCCGGCCGCATCCATGGCGTCGGCGAGGGCGTCGATGTCGTCGGTGTCGTTGTACACGTAGAGCGAGGCCCGTGCGGTGGCGTTCACGCCGAGGGCGCGCATGAGCGGCTTGGCGCAGTGGTGGCCGGCCCGCACGCAGACACCGTGCTCGTCGAACACCTGGGTCAGGTCGTGAGGGTGGATGTCCTTGTAGGCGAAGGAGAACACGCCGCCCCGAGCGGCGGGCTCGCTCGGGCCGTGGATGGTGACGTCGTCGCCGAAGCGCTCGGTCAGGGTGCGCAGCGTGTAGGCGGTGAGCTCGACCTCGTGCTGGCGCACGGCGTCCATGCCGAGCCCGGTGAGGTACTCGCACGCCGCGCCGAGGCCGACGGCCTCGGCGATCATGGGCGTGCCGGCCTCGAACTTCCAGGGCAGCTCGGTGTGGGTGAAGCCGTCCTTGGTGACGTTGAGGATCATCTCGCCGCCGCCCAGGAACGGCGGGGTGGCCTCGAGGATCTCCTCGGTGCCGTAGAGCACGCCGATGCCGGTGGGGCCGAGCAGCTTGTGGCCGGTGAAGGCCACGAAGTCAGCGCCCCAGGCCTGCACGTCGGTGGTGATGTGGGGCACGTGCTGGCTGGCGTCGACGATGGCGATGGCGCCGGCGTCGTGGGCCTTGGCGACGAGCTCGGCCACAGGCGTCACCGTGCCGAGCACGTTGGACATGGCCGTGAAGGACAGCACCTTGGCGCCGTCGAGGAGGCGGTCGAGATCACCGACGTCGAGGTGGCCCTCGTCGGTCACCGGGATCCAGCGCAGCTCGATGCCGATGGCCTCGGCCAGCTGGTGCCAGGGGACGATGTTGGCGTGGTGCTCCATCTCGGTGAGCACGACGGCGTCGCCCTCGCGGAGGTGCTTGGTGCCCCATGCGCGGACCACCAGGTTCATCGCCTCGGTGGCGTTCTTGGTGAAGACCACGTTGCGGTCCGACGGGGCGCCGATGAAGCGCCGCACGATGCCACGGGCGCCCTCGATCGCCTCGGTGGCCTCCTGGGCGATGAGGTAGGTGCCGCGGTGGACGTTGGCGTTGGACCGCTCGTAGTAGTGGTCCATGGCGTCGAGCACCGATTGGGGCTTCTGGGAGGTGTTGGCCGAGTCCAGGTAGACGAGCCGGGTGCCCCGGATGTCGCGGGACAGGATCGGGAAGTCCTTGCGGATCCGGGCGACGTCGAGGCGGGCCGACCCGGTGGTGCCCGCCTCGCTCATGCGTCCACCCCGCGGAAGGCCTCGTAGCCCTCGGCCTCGAGCTGGTGGGCGAGCTCCATGCCGCCGGACGCGACGATGCGGCCGTCGACCAGGACGTGGACGTGGTCGGGGCGCAGGTGCTCCAGCAGGCGCTGGTAGTGGGTGATGAGCACGACGCCGAGCTCGGGGCGGGCGTTGCGCACCTCGTTGACGCCCTTGGCCACCACCTGGAGGGCGTCGATGTCGAGGCCGGAGTCGGTCTCGTCGAGGATGGCGATCTCGGGTTCGAGGATGGCCATCTGCAGGATCTCGTTGCGCTTCTTCTCGCCGCCGGAGAAGCCCTCGTTGAGGTAGCGGTCGGCGAAGGACGGGTCCATCTCGAGGCGCTCCATCCACTCCATGATCGACAGGCGCAGCTCGAGGACCGACAGATCGATGCCCTTGCGGGCCGACAGCGCCTGGCGCAGGAAGTTGATGACCGACACGCCGGCGATGGACTGGGGGTACTGGAAGCCGAGGAACATGCCGGCCTTGCCGCGCACGTCGACGTCCCAGTCGGTGATGTCGTCGCCCCGCAGGCGGATGGTGCCGGCGGTGACCTCGAAGTCGGGGTTCCCGAGGAGGGTGTTGGCCAGCGTGGACTTGCCTGAGCCGTTCGGGCCCATGATGGCGTGGATCTCGCCCGGCTGGACCGTGAGGTCGATGCCCTTGAGGATCTCCGCAGCCGCCTCGCCCGCCGGAGCCTCAGCGACCCGCGCGTGCAGGTCGTCGATCTCGAACAGGGGCGTGGTGGGCGCAGCCATGTCCGTCAGTGTATTACCACTACGGCCGTAGTGATAATGGGTGTGACGAGCGTCCCGCTGGCGCCGTTCAGGCGTCCTTGGTGCGCTCGGTGGTGGTGTCGTCCGCGTCGTGGTTCTCGGCGCCGTCCTTCAGCCCGCGCTTGAACTCGTTCTGGGCCTGACCGAGGGAGCGGGCCAGCTTGGGCAGCTTGGCGCCGCCGAACAGCAACAGGATCACGATGAGGATGATGATGAGCTCTGGTCCCTGAGGCATACCACCGCCACGGTACCGCAGGGCCTGCCACACTGTTCCGCCAGAGGTCGACCGCCGGGGGCGACCCCGTGCGGAGGTGGGGATGTCCGCGAGGCGGATCCGTCAGCTGGTGCTCGCCGGCCTGGTCGTCGCGCTGCTCGGCCTGGGGCCGTCCGCGTCCGGCGAGCACGAGTGGGGCTGGGAGCTGCTGGCCCGCGACGTGCTCTGGGAGGGCGTCGAGTTCACGATCGTGCAGGAGCCGACACCCGTCCGGACCCACGTGGTGCACGTGCACCCGGGCGCCCCGGTCCGGGTGAAGCCGGTCGTGTCCGCCGGGCGGGTGGGCAGCACGCGCGAGACGGTCTCGTCGATGTGCGCCCGCACCGGCTCGGTGGCCTGCATCAACGCCAACTTCGCCACCTGCCCGACCTGCCACATGCCCCACGGCGCGGTGGTGCGCAAGTTCCAGTTCGTGCAGTCGCCCACCGACCACCAGTACCAGCTCAAGATCCAGGACGGCCGCATGCAGACCGGCCCGATCGAGTGGTCGGCCCGGCTCGAGGCGCTCCGGCCGGAGGGCCTCCAGCAGCTGCCGATCACGGGCGTCAACATCGGCACCCGGCGCGACCAGATCACGCTGCACGACAAGAACTTCGGGGCCAGCACCGGCTCCCCGCCCGGGACGGTGGAGCTCGTCGTGCGGGCGCCCACGCCGCAGTGGACCGGCGGGGTCCGCCAGCGGGCCACGGTCCTGCGCCTCGAGACCGGCGGGAACGCCACCATCCCACGCCGCGGCGCCGTGCTGAGCGGATCGGGCATGGGCGCGCACGTCCTGTGGGCCTTCGCCAGGGACAACGCCGACGTGCCCCTCGACCTCGTCGTGGAGTCGCCGGCCGGGCTCGAGATGGCGGTGTCCGGGCACCCGCCCCTGCTCGCGGGCGGCGTGGCCACCGAGCTCGATCAGATCGACGGCAAGGTCACCGGCCTGCACCCCCGGACGCTCGTGGGATGGGACGACGCCGGCTCGATGTGGTTCGTCGTCGTCGACGGCCGCCAGGCCCACAGCCGCGGACTCACGCTGGACGAGTCACGGGAGCTGCTGGAGCGGCTCGGGGCGACCCACGGCATCAACCTCGACGGCGGTGGGTCCTCGACGATGGTGACGTCGTGCGCCCAGGGGTGGTGCGTGCGGAACCGTCCGAGCGACGGGCGTGAGCGGTTGGTGCCTGTCGGTCTCGCGATCGTGCCGCCCGAGAAGTGGTGAGCGGACGCTGGGATCGGACCCGTCAGCCCTCGCTGTCGCGGAGGTCTTCCTTCCAGGCGCGGAAGCGCTCGTGCACCGTCCCACTGGGGCCGGTGCCCTCGGCGGAGCCGTCCGGGAACAGCCGGAGCGTGTAGGCGCGGTCCAGGTCGTCCTCGTGGGCGGCCCAGTAGCGGGCGTGGCCCTTCGACGCCGGACCGGCCCGCCACAGGATCCACGGGCCGATGCGTCGCTTGTACTCGGCGACCGGCGCATCGGGCAGGTCGTCGCCGAGCGAGGTGAGGCTGTCCGGCGCCTCGACCCACGCCGTGGCCGGGATGTTCCGGTCGCGGATGGGGGTCGGCGGCAGGTCGGCGGTGTGGACGGGCGTGTCGTCGGTGGGGCGCTCGTCGTAGGGGAGTGCGTCGGACACCGGGCTCACCAACCCCGGTCGATCCACTCCTGGAGGTGCGGACGTTCCGTGCCGATCGTGGTGTCGTCGCCGTGGCCGGGGAGCACCAGCGTGTCCGGCGGCAGGGTGAAGAGGCGCTGGTCGAGCGAGGCGATGATCGTGTCGAAGTCGCCGCCCTCGAAGGAGGTGTTGCCCGGGCCGCCCGGGAACAGGGTGTCGCCGGAGAACAGGATCGGCGCGCCGTCGAGGCGGAAGCTCATCGAGCCGGGCGTGTGGCCGGGGGAGTGGATGGTGTGGAGGCGCAGGCGGCCGACCTCGATGACGGACTCGTCCTCGAGGATCTCGTCGTAGGCGGGGAGCATGGCGGCGTCCTCGGCGGTGACGTGGACGCTGTAGCCGGCGTCGCGCAGCTCGGGCACGGCCTGGATGTGGTCCCAGTGCCCGTGGGTCTCGATGACGGTGCGCACCCCGAGGCGCTGGCACAGCTCCAGCAGCCGATCGTGCTCGTTGGCCGCGTCGATGAGGAGGGCGTCGCCGGTCTGCTTGCAGCGCAGGACGAACACGTTGTTGTCCATCGGCCCCACCACCACCTTGTGGATCTCGGCGGCCGTGTCCTCCCAGTGCAGCGTGCTCATGCGCTCAGCCTAAGTCGGCTCAGAGATCCTCGCGGGGGGCGATGACCTCGAAGCCGAGGCCGGCCGCCGCCGGGATCTGGCGGCGGTCGAAGGTGAGGTAGCGGACCGGCGCAGGCAGGCGCTCGGCGGCGGCCAGGTGGATCGCGTCGGTGGAGCGGACTCGGAACGTCGCCCCGATGTCCACGGCCCGGGCCAGGCAGCGGTCGTCCACCGGCACGACGTGGAACCGCTCCCAGTCGGCGCGCAGCGAGGCCCACAGGACGTCGTGCTGGCCGGGCGTGACCGCGACGGCGTGCATGGCCTGGAGGGTCTCGGTGCGGGCGAGCGCCGAGGCGCACCACGTGTCGGCCTCGGCCATGGCCTCGGTGACCAGGCCGTGGCCGCTCGTGCGCACGTAGCGACGGAGCAGGGCCGAGGTGTCGATGGCGAGCAACGTCACTCCCGCCCCCGCAGCTCGGTGAGCACGTCGGCGATGCGGATGTCGACGGCGACGTCGATGGGCGCGGGGTCGATCGGTTGCGTGCCGGGCCGCTGCGGCGGCTGGACGAGCCCGGTCGCCACCAGGTCCTCGAGGCTCGGGGCCGTCGTGGGCTCGATCGGGCCGAGCTGGGCGGACGGGACGCCGTCGACGGTGACGACGATCCGCTCGCCGGCGGCGGCCCGGCGCAGCACGGCCGCGACGTTGTTGCGCAGCTCCCGTACGCCGATCGACTCCACGGCAGCGACCGTAGCACCGGTGTACACAACACGGGTTGAGACGGTGGCCCGGCGCGCCTACCTTGACCGGCCAGTCAAGGAACCGCCGACAGGGAGACCCAAACGTGAACTTCGCCTTCTCCGAAGAGCAGGAAGAGCTGCGCAACATCGTGCGCTCGTTCCTCGAGAACAAGTCGTCCGAGGAGACCGTCCGTGAGCTGATGGAGACGGAGAAGGGCTTCGACGACGCCGTCTGGAGCCAGATGGCCGAGCAGATGGGCCTGCAGAGCCTCATCATCCCCGAGGAGTACGGCGGCTCGGGCTACAGCTACGTCGAGCTGTGCGTGGTGCTCGAGGAGATGGGTCGCCGCCTCCTGGCCGCCCCGTACTTCTCCACCGTCGTCCTCGGCGCCAACACCATCCTCCAGAGCGGCGACGACGCCGCCAAGAAGGACCTGCTCCCCGGCATCGCCTCGGGCGAGACCAAGGCCACCCTCGCCATCACCGAGTCCAACGGCCGCTGGGACGAGTCCGGCATCGAGGCCACCGCCACCAAGTCGGGCGACGGCTACACGATCTCGGGCGAGAAGATGTTCGTGCTCGACGGCCACACCGCCGACCTGATCGTCGTCGCGGCCAAGACCGACGCCGGCACCTCCCTGTTCACCGTGAAGTCCGACGCCTCGGGCCTCACCCGCGAGGCGCTGTCCACCATGGACCAGACCCGCAAGCAGGCCAAGCTCACCTTCGCCGACACCCCGGCCACGCTGCTCGGCACCGAGGGCAAGGGCTGGGACGTGCTGTCCACCGTCCTCGACCTCACCGCCGTCGCCCTGGCCGCCGAGCAGGTCGGTGGCGCCCAGTTCGTGCTCGAGATGGCCGTCCAGTACGCCAAGGACCGCGTCCAGTTCGGCCGGCCCATCGGTTCGTTCCAGGCCATCAAGCACAAGTGCGCCGACATGCTGCTCGAGGTCGAGTCGGCCAAGTCCGCCGCCTACTACGCCGCCTGGTGCGCCGCCGAGATGAACGACGAGCTGCCCTCGGTCGCCTCCCTGGCCAAGGCCTACTGCTCCGAGGCGTACTTCCACGCCGCGGCCGAGAACATCCAGATCCACGGTGGCATCGGCTTCACCTGGGAGCACCCGGCCCACCTGTACTTCAAGCGGGCCAAGAGCTCCGAGCTGCTGTTCGGCGACCCGACCTACCACCGCGAGCTGCTCGCCCAGCGCATCGGCATCTGACCGATCGGCCCGCCGGGCCGCTGCGAGAGCTGACCGAGGGGGCGCCGACGGCGCCCCCTCGGCGCGTCTGGGCACTGGGCGGCGATTCGTCGACGAATCGGTGCGTGGTTCTGTAAAGCCGACGAATCGCCGACGAATCGTCCCCCACTCTTTCGGACAAGTCGTGAAGGATCCCGGGCTCCGCGACGTCCAAGGGGTGATGCAGATGACCGACGACCCACTCGTGGGCAGACCCCGCCGGCGGGACGCCCGTGACGAGCGCCTCGTCGAGGCCGCCCGCCTCGGCGACCACGCCGCCTTCACCACCCTCCTGCGACGCCACGACGACCAGATGCGGGCCCTGGCCTGGTCGGTGCTTCGCGACCGGGCCGCCATGGACGATGTCCTGCAGGACGCCTACCTGAAGGCGTACCGCAACCTCGACCGGTTCCGGGGCGACGCCCGCTTCAGCACCTGGCTGCACCGCATCGTCTACCGGTCCTGCCTGGATCACGTCCGGCGCCGGCGCGAGGTCGTCGGCCTCACCGACGACGCCGAACCGCCTGCCCCCGGTCGTCCCCAGGGCGACGTCGACGAGCGCCTCGCCCTCGAGCAGGCCCTCGCCGGCCTCGACCCCGAGACCGCGGCCGCACTGGTCCTCGTCGACCGCGACGGCCACAGCTACGAGGAGGCCGGGCACGTGCTCGGCATCCCGGCCGGCACCGTCGCCAGCCGCCTCCACCGCGGGCGCCGCGCTCTGCGCGCCGTGCTCGACCCCACCCGCTCCGATCGGCATGGAGAGATCCGATGAACGAGCCCCGAGACACCCTCGTCGGTGACGCCCTGCGCCGCCTCGACGTGCCCGACCACGCCCCGGACTTCTGGGCCGCGCTCGAGGCGCGCCTCGGCGACGGCGGCACCGACACCGACGATCCCCCCACCGATGCACAGGAAGAGGAGGCCACCGTGGTCGACCTGCAGGACTCCCCGGCGGCGCAGCGCGCCGCCCAGCGCAACCGGACCCCGATGCTCGCCCTCGTCGCCGCCGTGGCGGTGGTCGTCGCCCTGGTGGTCGGTGTGTCCGTCCTCCGCGGGGGCGGTGACGACGAGTCCCAGCTCGATGTGGCCGACGACCTCACCGAGGCGCCCGAGACCAGCGAACCCGACGTGTCGCCGCCTCCGGCCGAGGACGATGCCAACACCGACACCACGGCACCGCCGGAGACCACGACCTCGGTCGTGCCCGGTGACGAGCTCGCCGCCGAGGCGGAGCAGACCGCGGTGGCCTGGATCGACGCCCTCGGCGCAGGTGACATGGACGCGGCCTACGACCTGTTCGACGAGCAGACCCGGGCCGATCTGGACCGAGCGGGGTTCGAGGAGCTCGCCAGTGGTCTGGCCGAGGGTGCAGCCACCTTCGCCGCCGACGGCATCGCCCGCGAGGTCGAGGTCATCGAGGCGGCGTCCGGGGTGTTCCACGTCGTGACCTTCTCCGGCGACGTCCAGCGAGAGGGCATGATCGAGACCGCGAGCTATCCGGTCGTCGTGACCGGCACCGGCGTGCACTTCGCCCTCGCCGGCCCGCAGGTCGAGCTGGACCCCGACTACGCCCGGTCGTCCGGGACGACGCTGGCCGCTCCGCTCGAGGTCCTCGTCTCGGACACCGCGGACACCTGGCTCTGGGTGGACGGCGACGAGCCGGAGCGCGTCCTCGCCGGTGGCGAGCTGGTCCTCGGCGAGGAGGCGTTGGGCGGTGCCGGCACCCACGTCGCCACGATCGTCGCGATCGAGGGCGACCGCATCACCGCCCGGTCCTACACCGTCGTCGTGCCCTGATCGACCAGGGTGGACGGGGACCGCGTCGCTAGCGTGCCGACGTGGTCCTCGTCTTCGCGATCGTCGGTGCGCTGCTGATCTTCGCCATCGCTGCGGCGTTCGTCGGCTCCGAGACCTTCCGGCTGGGCCACACGCCGACGACGACGGTGTTCGACATGGACGAGGCCGTCATCCACGTCGCCGAGAACCTCAGCGTGGAATCCGCGATGGGCCTCACCATGGACGAGGTCAAGCAGCTCATCCAGTTCTCGCTCCAGCACCTGCGGACCCGGGGTCTGAGCGCCATGCCGGGCGAGGAGCTGGAGCACGACGTCGAGCGCGCCCCGGTCGTGGTGGCCGACGACGAGGCCGTCGCGGTGGTGCTCGGCCGAGCCGACGAGGTCGGCATGGAGGTCACCGACGACGCCGTCTACGAGGTGCTGGACCTGCTGCTCGGCCACCTGGTGGAGATCGGTGCGGTCGGCCCAGCGGTGCCGCCGCCGGAGCTCTGAGCGGTCCGGAAAGGCGCGATCCGCGAGCGGCGCGACGGGGCTAGCATCTTCGGCACCAGAGAAGGGAGGTGGTCCAACACATGTACGACAATCGTCTTGGGACCCTGGAGGTGGCTGGCCGCTAGGTCAGTCCTCTCGGACCGACTTGGTGGAATCCCACCGAGCCACCGCCGAGCGAATCGGCCGGGAGCTGGTCCCACCCGGTGCACACCACAACGATCGCTCGGTCCTGAAGAACTGGAACGGGGAGGTGCTGGCATTGCCCGGCGCCTCCCCGTCCCGCGTATCGTGCCCGGCATGTCTGATCGCCTCGTTCGGATCGAAGAGCACCGGTGGCTGGGCGACAAGCGCTCCTTCGTCGTCCACGACCAGGACAACGTCTGCGACAAGGCCGTGCTCGACGACATCGCCGCGGCCGAGTCGTGGCTGACCTTCGGTCCCGACACGAGCGTCGAGGCCCGCAACCGCGGCTACAAGGTCTGCCCGGCCTGCGCAGCCAAGAGCGCCGACTGAGCAACGCCGCCCGCCCCGTGGAGCACTTCGGCTCCGGCTCCCTGACCCTGGTCGGACACCTCGCCGGCGCGCTCGACTCGGGGCCTGCTCGTCCTGCGGTCGTCATCGTCCACGGCTACCCGTCGGGTCCGGCCGGCACCGCCGGCGCCGTGTCGGCGATGGCCGAGCTGGCCGACCGCATCGCCGACGACATGGGCTTCGTCGCCTTCTCACCGTGCCTGCGGGGGATGGCGGGCAGCCAGGGCGCGTTCTCGATCAAGGGGTGGAAGAACGACATCCACGCCGCGGTCGATCACGTGCGATCCACCGCCCGGGTCAGCGGCGTCTGGCTGATCGGGTTCGGGACGGGCGGCGCGCTCGCGATCTGCGCCGGCGCCGACGACACCGACATCCAGGGGGTCGCGGCCCTCGCCGCACCCGCCGACTTCGACGACTGGGCCACCAACCCCCGACAGCTGCACGAGCACGCGCGGGAGGTCGGCATCGTCCACGCCGACGCCACCACCGGGCTGCTCGACGGGTGGTCGCGCGAGATGCGGCTCACGAAGGCCGTCGACGGCGCCCAGCGGCTGCGGCCCCGGCCCCTGCTCGTGGTCCACGGCTCGGCGGACGACCTGGTGCCGGACTTCGACGCCCGGGTCATCGCCGACGCGCACACCGCCGCCGAGCTGCGGCTGCTCGAGGCGGCCGGCCACCGGCTGCGCCACGACCCGCGGGCCATGGCCATCCTCCTCGGCTGGCTCGACCGCCAGCGCAACTCCGCCGTCCCGCGAACGGCTTAGTCAGCCTTCGACTTCTTGGCCGCCTTCTGGGCCTTCTTCCAGCGGCGGACCTCCATGAGGGACTCCTCGGAGGCCACGTCGGCGACCGAGCGGGGCGTGTCGTCGGCGAACGGGCCGGCCACCTCCTCCCAGCCGTCGGGTCGGATGCCGAGGCGCTTGGCCAGGATGGCCACGAAGATCTTCGTCTTCTCCTCGCCGTAGCCGGGCACCTCGCGCAACCGGGTGTAGAGGTCCCTGGCGTCGTCGGCCTCGGTCCAGATCCGCTCGGCGTGCCCGTCGTAGGTCTCGACCACGTGCTCGCACGCGCCGTGGATGCGCTCGCCCATGGACTTGGGGAAGCGGTGGATGGCCGGCTTCTCCCGGCAGACGTCCACGAACTCCTCGACCGGCATGGCGGCGATGCGCTGCGGGTCGAGGTGGCCGAGGCGCTCGCGCAGCGTGAACGGACCGGTGAAGGCCCACTCCATCGGCACCTGCTGGTCGAGCAGCATCCCGAGCAGCAGCGCCAGCGGGTCGTCCACGAGGAGCTGGTCGGCGTCGGGGTTCCCGGTGATCGGGATCTGGGGCGTCACCATGGACCGAGCCTACGATCCGGATCCATGGCCGGGGACCTGACCGATGACACCTGGCAGGACCTGTACGACAGCATCGAGCGCGTCCTGCCGGTGCGGGACACCTCGACCCAGCGCCAGGAGCTCGCCCGCCTGGCCCAGGTCTACCGGCACCTCGACGACGGCGGCCGGGCCGGGTTCCTGCGGCGGGCGGCGGCTCACCTCGGGGTCGACGAGGACGTCGCCCGGCGCGCCGCCGAGGCCCTGCTCGAGGATCCGTCCGACCCCGCCGCCCAGGTGGCCCTCCGGCGAGCGCTGACGCCGAGGTTCTCCGACCTGCTCCACCTCCTCACCGGCCTCGACGGCGGCGTGAAGCTGCTGGTGGACCTGCGCGCCGACCTGCGGCACCTGGCCCGGGGCGAGCTGCCCCTGGTCGAGGCCGAGCTCGACGGCCACCTGGCCACGGTCTTCGACGTGGGCCTCCTCGAGCTCGAGCGGATCACGTGGGGGTCCCCGGCCCGCCTGCTGGAGAAGCTGATCCTGTACGAGGCCGTGCACGAGATGGACGGCTGGGAGGACCTGCGCGACCGCCTCGACGCCGACCGCCGCTGCTTCGCCTTCCTCCACCCGGCCATGCCCGACGAACCGGTGGTGTTCGTCGAGATCGCGCTCGTGGCCGGCCCGCCCACGAGCCTGGCCGAGCTGCTCGACCGGGAGGCGCCCACCTGCGATGCCGAGGACGCCGACACCGCGGTCTTCTACTCCATCACGTCCTGCCAGCGGGGTCTGGCCGGCATCCACCTCGGCACCGAGCTGATCAAGACGGTGGTGCGCGAGCTCCAGCGGGAGCTGCCGCACCTCGAGCGCTTCGTGACGCTGTCGCCGATCCCGACCCTGCGCACCGCGGCGCTCGACCTCGACGAGGCCACGCGCGCCGAGCTCGACGACCGCAGCTGGCTCGACGGTGACGACTCGGGCGTCCGGGACGAGGTGCTGGCCGCCACGGCCCGCTACCTGTCGACGCGGGTGGACGGGCGGGTCCCCGACCCGGTCGCCAACTTCCACCTCAGCAACGGCGCCCTCGTCGACGCCGTCCACTGGCGGGCCAACACCGAGGACTACGGCCTCGCCCGGTCCTGGGGCGTGATGGCCAGCTACCGCTACGACCCACCCGCCATCGCCGCCAACGCCGCGACCTACGCCGCCGGCGGCGAGGTGGCGGTCAGCGAGGACGTGCGAGCGCTGCGCGGGATCTGAGCGTTCGGGGCCGCGGCACACGCCTCGGAGGCGCGCACCGCGTCCCAGAACGGATCAGCGGGTCCAGGGGGGCGTGAGCTCGGGGTCGATGTCGTGGGCCTCGATGGCCTCGGCCACCGTGGAGGCGTCGACCTGGCCCTGGGCGCAGAGCGAGGCGAGGACGGCGACGACGACGTGGGGGGCGTCGACCTCGAAGAACGAGCGCAGGGCCTCGCGGGTGTCGGAGCGGCCGAAGCCGTCGGTGCCGAGCGAGGTGTAGGGCCGGCCGACCCACCGGGCGACCTGGTCGGGGACCGCGCACATGTTGTCGCTGACGGCGACGACGGGGCCGTCGGTGTCGGCGAGGCGTTCGGTGACCATGGCGGCCCGGGCGTCGCCGCTCGGGTGGAGCCGGTTGTGGCGCTCGGCGGCGAGGGCGTCCTCGCGGAGCTTCTTGTAGGAGGTCACCGACCACAGGTCGGCAGCGACGTCCCAGCGCTCGGCGAGCTCGTCGCGGGCGGCGACGGCGGCCTGCCACATCGGACCGGAGAACAGGATGCTCGCCCGCTTGGACGGACCCTCGGGGGCGTCGTGGAAGCGGTACATGCCCTCGACCGCGCCCTGGGAGATCTCCTCGGCGCGGTCCTCGGGCAGCGCCGGCATGGGGTACGTCTCGTTGTAGAGCGTCAGGTAGTACATGACGTCGCGCTCGGCGTCGGGCGTGTCGGGCCCGTACATGCGCTCGAGGCCGGCCTTCATGATGAGGGCGACCTCGTAGGCGAAGGCGGGGTCGTAGGCCTCGACGGTCGGGACGGTGGAGGCGAGCAGCAGCGAGTGGCCGTCCTGGTGCTGGAGGCCCTCGCCGGTGAGCGTGGTGCGACCGGCCGTGGCGCCGAGCAGGAAGCCGCGTGCGCGGGCGTCGGCGGCGGCCCAGATGAGGTCGCCGACCCGCTGGAAGCCGAACATCGAATAGAAGATGTAGAAGGGCACCATCGGCACGCCCCGGTTGGAGTGCGCGGTGCCCGCGGCGGTGAAGCTGGCCATGGAGCCGGCCTCGGTGATGCCCTCCTCGAGGATCTGGCCGTCCTTGCCCTCGGTGTAGGAGAGCAGCAGGTCGTGGTCGACGGGCTCGTAGAGCTGGCCGCGGCTGGCGTAGATCTTGATCTCACGGAACAGGCTGTCCATGCCGAAGGTGCGGGCCTCGTCGGGCACGATCGGCACGACGCGCTCGCCGAAGTCGTCGTCCCGGGCCATGTTCCGCAGCAGGCGGGTGAAGCCCATGGTCGTGGCGGCCTCCTGCTTGCCCGACCCGACCAGCAGCTCCTCGTAGACCTTGTCGTCGGGGAGGGTGATGCCCTTGCGCGGCGGCACCGGACGGGAGGGGAGCGGGCCGTCGAGGGCCTTGAGCCGGGCGTGGAAGTACTCGTGCTCGGGCGTGCCCTCCTGCAGCGAGATGTAGGGCGGCAGGTCGGAGTCGAGGTCCGAGTCGGGTACCTCCTCCTGCAGGTGGAGCCGGTCGCGCAGGGTGCGCAGCTGGTCCTTGGTCATCTTCTTGATCTGGTGGGTCGCGTTGCGCCCCTCGACGTCGGGGCCGAGCGTCCAGCCCTTGATCGTCTTGGCCAGGATGACCGTGGGCCGGCCGTTGGCCTCGGTGGCGGCCTTGTAGGCGGCGTAGAGCTTCTTGTAGTCGTGGCCGCCGCGGGGCAGGTTGCGCAGCTCCTCGTCGGAGAGGTGCTCGACGATCTTGCGCAGGCGGGGGTCGGGGCCGAAGAAGTCGTCGCGGATGTAGTCGCCGTCCTCGACCGCGTAGCGCTGGAACTGGCCGTCGACGGTGGTGTTCATCTTGTTGAGCAGCACGCCGTCGACGTCGCGCTGGAGCAGCTCGTCCCACTTCGAGCCCCACACGACCTTGATGACGTTCCAGCCCGCGCCGCGGAACACGGCCTCGAGCTCCTGGATGATCTTGCCGTTGCCGCGCACGGGCCCGTCGAGGCGCTGCAGGTTGCAGTTGACGACCCAGATGAGGTTGTCGAGGCCCTCGCGGGAGGCGAGCGAGATGGAGCCGAGGGTCTCGGGCTCGTCGGTCTCGCCGTCGCCGATGAAGCACCACACCTTGCTGTCGGTCGTGTCGTCGACGCGCCGGTTGGTCAGGTACTTGAGGAACCTGGCCTGGTAGATCGAGTTGATCGGCCCGAGGCCCATGGAGACCGTCGGGTACTCCCAGAAGTCCGGCATCAGGCGGGGGTGGGGGTAGCTGGGGATGCCCTCGCCGCCGACCTCCATGCGGAAGTGGTCGAGCTGGTTCTCGCTGAGGCGGCCCTCGAGGAACGCCCGGGCGTAGATGCCCGGGGCCGCGTGGCCCTGGAAGTAGACGTGGTCGCCGGGGGTGCCGTCCTCCTTGCCGCGGAAGAAGTGGTTGAAGCCGACCTCGTACAGCGCCGCCGAGGAGGCGAACGTGGCGAGGTGGCCGCCGATGCCGTCGGCCTTCTTGTTGGCCCGCACCACCATGGCCGCCGCGTTCCAGCGGATGTAGGCGCGGATGCGGCGCTCCACGTGCTCGTCGCCGGGGAACCAGGGCTCGCGCTCGGGGGGGATGGTGTTGACGTACGGCGTCGAGATGGCGGCCGGGGAACCGACCTGCAGCTCGTTGGCCCGCGACAGCAGCTTGGAGATGAGGAAGCGGGCCCGGGTCTTGCCGTGGGTGTCCACGACCGCCTCGAGGCTGTCGAGCCACTCGCTGGTCTCGCCGGGATCGATGTCGGGCAGCTGGTTGACGTACCCGTCGTGGCGGGGGTTGTCGGAGTGGAGGCCGTCGATCACCATGGGCCCAGCCAACCACGAGATCGGCCCGTTTGCTCCCCCGGGTAGGTTCGCCCGCCATGGCGACGAGACGACGGGTCTGGACCGATGGTGCCTGCAAGGGCAACCCCGGCCCGGGCGGCTGGGCATGGGTCGCCGACGATCGCCGCTGGGCCAGCGGTGCCGAGGCCCAGAGCACCAACCAGCGCATGGAGATCATGGCCGCCCACCGCGCCGTGCAGGCCCACGACGAGCCGCTGACCGTGGTCTCGGACTCCACCTACGTCGTCAACTGCTTCCGGGACGGCTGGTGGCGGGGGTGGCTGGCCAAGGACTGGAAGAACAGCCAGAAGAAGCCGGTGGCCAACCGGGACCTGTGGGAGCCCTTCATCGAGCTCGTGCGCGAGCGCGGCGACGTCGACTTCGAGTGGGTCAAGGGCCACGGGGGCGACGAGATGAACGACATCGCCGACCGGCTCGCGGTCGCGGCGGCCGAGACCCAGACCGAGCGGGAGGGCGACGAGGTCCCCGACGACCTCGGCGATGCCGACGCCGTCGGTCCGGCCACGGCCGCGTCCGCACCGGCGGTCCCCGACCGGGACCGTCGGCTGCCGGCCGGGCGCCTGCTCGGCGTGTTCGGCGCCCGCCCGCCCGAGCTCGGCGGCTACGACGCCAACCCGGTCAGCGACGCCGTCGGTCGCCGGCTCCAGGAGATCCTGGCGGCCAAGGCCCGCATGCACCCCGACCTGCACGTCGTGTCCGGCCTGCGCCTCGGTGCCGAGATGCTGGGCGCCGAGGCCGCGGTGGCCGAGGGCATCCCGCTGGTCGCCGTGCTCCCGTTCCCCGATGCCGACAAGCCCTGGCCGGAGCGGTCCCGTCGCCGCTTCGCCGAGCTGCGATCGGCAGCCGCCACCGAGGTGCTGCTCGAGCGCAAGGTGCCCGAGACCACCGCGAAGGTGGCCGGCTCCCTGCGGCGCCGCGACGGATGGCTGGCCAAGAACCTGGACGAGGCCATCGTCGTCTGGGACGGCCAGGAGCCCTTCGTGGGCCGGCTGCTCGCCACGCTGCGCGACCGCCTCGGCGACGACGTCTGGGAGGAGCCCGTCCCCGCGTCGGGACGGTGAGCGCGATGCTGATCGGGGCCGACACCGGCGGCACGTTCTCGGACCTGGTCGACGATGGGGGCAACGTCACCAAGGTGCTGTCGACGCCCGACGCGCCCGACGACGCGGTGCGCGCCGGCGTGGCGGAGCTGACCTCGGCGCGCCCCGCACTGCTCGCCCACGGGACCACCGTCGCCACCAACGCCGTGCTCGAGGGCCGACTGGCCCGCACCGCGCTGATCACGACGCGGGGCCTCGCCGACGTGATCGAGATCGGCCGCCAGGACCGTCCGAGCCTCTACGACCAGTTCGCCGACCGGCCGGTGCCGCTCGTGCCGCGCGAGCTGCGCTTCGAGGTCGCCGGCCGTCGGGCGGCCGACGGCACCGAGCTGGAGCCGGTGGACCTCGACGCGCTGCCGGACCTGCCCGACGACGTGGAGGCCGTCGCGGTCTGCCTCCTGCACGCCGACCTCGACCCGTCCCACGAGCAGGCTGTGGCCCGTGCCCTGCGGGAACGGGGCCTGGACGTCGTCGCCTCCCACGAGGTGTCGCCCGAGTTCCGGGAGTACGAGCGCACGGTCACCACCGTGGTGGACGCCGGCCTCCGGCCTCGCTGCCGCCGCTACCTGCAGCGGCTCACCGACCTCGCCGACGAGGTGTCGGTGATGACGTCGGCGGGAGGTCTGCTCGACGCCGGCACCGCGGCGGACCTGCCTGCCGCGCTGCTGCTGTCCGGCCCGGCCGGTGGCGTGCGGGCGGCCGCCGCGGTGGCGCTCGCCAACGGGTGGCCCGACGCCATCACCTTCGACATGGGCGGTACCAGCACCGACGTCTGCCTGGTCCGAGGTGGTGAACCGGCCTTCGCCACGACCCGCCACGTCGGCGGCTACCCGGTGCGGTTCCCCTCGCTGGACATCCACACGATCGGCGCCGGCGGCGGCTCGATCGCGCGCATCGACGCGGGCGGTGCCCTCGTCGTCGGGCCGGCCAGCGCCGGCGCCGACCCGGGCCCGGCCTGCTACGGGCGGGGTGGCACCGCACCGACCGTGACCGACGCGAACCTGGTCGCGGGTCGCATACCCGCGGATGCCAGCTTCGGTCGGCTGGAGCTGGACGCCGATGCCGCCCAGGCGGTGCTGGCCTCGGCCGGCGTCGACGCCGACGGCATCCTCCAGGTGGTCGACGCCAACATGGAGCGGGCGCTGCGGGCGGTGTCGGTGGAGCGGGGCGTGGACCCGGGCGGGCTGGCGCTGGTCGCCTTCGGCGGCGCCGGCGCGCTGCACGCCTGCTCGCTGGCCGAGGCCATGGACATCCCCGTGGTGATCGTCCCGGCCCGGGCCGGGGTGCTGTCCGCCGTCGGCCTGCTCATGGCGCCGCCGCAGCGCGAGGTCGTGCGCAGCCGTCGGGACCCCGGCGACCTGGCCACGCTGGCCGATGACGTCGGGGCGGTGGCGGCAACGGCCCGCTCGCTGCACGAGGGCCCCGGTCCGGTCGAGGTGACGACGGCGATCGACTGCCGCTACGTCGGCCAGTCCCACGAGCTCACCGTCGCCGACCTCGACGCCTTCCACGACGAGCACGAGCTCCGCAACGGCTTCGCCCGACCCGACGCCCCGGTCGAGGTGGTGGCCGTCCGCGCCACATTGCTGCGACAACCGGCCGTCGACCTCGCTGACCTCCCGGTCCCCGAGCACCGGGCGGCGTTCGAGCCGGTGCAGGGGTCGCGGGTGATCGCCGAGCCGGACTGCACGATCTGGCTGGCGGCCGGCTGGCAGGCCGATGCGGGTGCCGCCGGTGCCCTCGTCCTGCGACGGGCGGTCTCGTGACCCTCGGCCCGGCCGCCCTGCAGGTGCTGATCTCCCGGCTCACCGGCGTGGCCGAGGAGATGGGCGCCGTGCTCCAGCGCGCCGCCTTCAGCCCCAACATCAAGGAGCGAGCCGACTGCTCCTCGGCGCTGTTCACCGCGTCCGGCGAGCTGCTCGTGCAGGCCGAGCACATCCCGGTCCACCTCGGATCGATGCCGGCCAGCGTGGCCGCGGTGATCGAGTCGATCGACCTCGAGGCGATGGAGCCCGGCGACCAGTTCGTCGTCAACGACCCCTTCGCCGGGGGCACGCACCTCAACGACATCACCGTCGTGGCTCCCTGCCTGGTGGAGGACGGCGGCGCCCGACGCCTCGTGGGCTGGGCCGCGAACCGGGCGCACCACGCCGACGTCGGCGGCTCGGCGCCCGGCTCGATCCCGGCCGACGCGCGGGAGATCTTCGAGGAGGGCCTGCGCCTCCCGCCCCTGCGCCTCACCGATGAGGTGCGGGCGATCCTGTTCGCCAACTCCCGCACCCCCGACGAGCGGGTGGGCGACCTCGACGCCCAGGTCGGGGCCAACGTGCTCGGCGTGCGACGCCTGGCGGAGGCGGCCGACGAGCCGATCGACGAGGTCATCGCCTACGGCGAGCGCCGGATGCGGGCCGCCCTCGCCGCCCTGCCCGACGGCACCTGGTTCGCCGAGGACGTCATCGACTCCACGGGCTCGCACGCCGAGCAGCAGGTGCCGTCGATGATCCGGCTGCGCCTGAGCGTGGCCGACGACGGGATCGAGGTCGACTTCTCCGGCACCGACCCGCAGTCCGACGGCAACGTCAACGCCGTCGCGGCCGTCACCGAGTCCGCCGTCGGCTTCGCGATCCGGTCGGTGGTCGACCCGACCATCCCCGCCAACGGCGGCGCCATGCGCCCGGTCCGCATCCACCTGCCCCACGGTTCGATCGTCGCCGCCGAGCCGCCCGCCGCCGTCGGTGCCGGCAACGTCGAGGTGTCCCAGCGCGTCGCCGACGTCGTCCTCGCCGCGCTCGCCGAGTCGGCGCCGGAGCGGGTGGCCGCCGGCAACCAGGGGACGATGAACAACCTGCTGATCGGCGGCCGGGGCTGGGTGTACTACGAGACCGTCGGCGGCGGGCAGGGCGGACGCATGTCGTCCGGCGCCCCGGCGCCCGGCCAGTCCGGCATCCAGACCGGCATGACCAACACGAGTCAAGTTGACTCCCGATCGAGGGTGCCGATGCCAGGCCAGTCGGAAATTCAGACGGGTATGACCAACACGAGTCAAGTTGACTCCCGATCGAGGGTGCCGATGCCAGGCCAGTCGGGAATTCAGACGGGTATGACGAACACCAAGAACACGCCCATCGAGGCCCTCGAGCGCCACTTCCCGCTGCGGGTGCTGCGCTACCGGCTGCGGCGGGGGAGCGGCGGCGCTGGCCTGGCGCCGGGCGGCGAGGGGATCGAGCGTGACCTCCAGGTGCTCGAGGACGTGACCGTGTCGCTGATCACCGAACGGCGGGTCTCCCGGCCGAAGGGGCTGGCCGGCGGTGAGGACGGTGCGTTGGGGGAGAACTGGTTGCTGCCCGGCGGGGACGAAGCCCGTGCGCAGCAGCTGCCCGACAAGTGCACGATCCGGCTGCAGGCGGGCGACGTGGTCCGGATGCTGACGCCCGGTGGTGGTGGATGGGGGGCGCCGTTGTAGGAGTTCATCGACCCCTCGCCCATAAGGGCGCTTGCGGTCGACTCCGAAGCGGCGTCGGCGCTGCCGGAAGACGGGATTCAGTCGAGCGGGCAGTGAAGCGCTGGCTCACGCGCCAAGGGCACGCATCAGCATGCGATCTTCGCTACCAGCTAACCTTTGGTGCAGTGGTTGACGGATGTGGTGCTGTCCTCTACCGTGAGTAAAGGGAAGCGGCGCTACACTTTTTCCGATCGCATTCGTCTACCAGAGGTGAAGTTTCAATGCAGTTTCATGAGCGGCTAAGCCGAGCGATGAGCCAACGGAAGATCACTCAAGCCGCTCTTGCAGAACACTTGGACGTGTCTGCAGCGTCGGTCTCAACATGGTGCGCGGGGAGCAAGCGGCCTACGGACGTCGACCGGCTCGAGAAGATGGCCGACTTCTTGGGTGTGACGCCCGGGTATCTGCAGTTCGGCGAGGGGGCCATGGCAAACTCTCCCGGGGAGGACCTCGAGGCGCAGCGGCAGCAGTATCGGGATGATCTGACGTGGTACTGGCGGCCAGCCCCTCGAGACCGTGGTCGCGAACTCGGCAATGCGGCCGCTTATGCCTTCGAGACAGACATCCCGACGCTCGCACGGGAGTCCGCACAGAACATCAGCGACGAGAAGCTGGAAACGGCTCCCACAGTCCAGGCTCGATACACCATCAGCGAGTTGAGTGGCGATGCCCTCGAGGAGTTCCTGGACGCGATCCAGTTCTCCCGGGTACGTCCCCATCTTGAAGCTGCGAGTGCGATGAACAGGAAGGCTGGCAACGTGATCGGCCGGGGGCTCGCTGAGGTTGATGGTGGGCGGCTTCTGGTCATCCGCGTTGATGACTTCGATGCGAACGGCCTCACTGGCCCAGAGTTCGACAGGGGCCGATACATGGCCGTCGTCCGAAACATCCTGGACTCACAGAAGGGCGAAACTGCCGGTGGCAGTTTTGGCCTCGGCTGGGCCACGTTCCCGTCCACCAGTCAGTTCGGGCTCGTCCTGTGCAACAGCGTCCTGTCGGTGGCTGAGGATGGTCGTACGAACAACCGATTCATGGGTGTGATCGACCTTCCGTGGCACTCCATCGACGATGAGGAGTTCGCCGGTCGGGGGTGGTACGGCGCTGTCGACCCAGGCGACACGGCCGATGGGCCGAGGCGCACAGTTTCCTACTGGGAGAACGAGGCGATCGTGAGGGACACGCTGCTGCACCGCACGGATCCCCGTCCCGGAGCGTCCTTCTCGATCGTGGGGGCCTACGACGCCTCCGGTGCCGTGAGCGAGATTGAGGAGATGGCAGAGAAGTTCTCGGAGAGCCTCGCCGACAACTTCTGGCCCGCGATGGTCGACCAGCCTGAGGAGCCGGCCCGGTTGCAGGTCATCGTGCGGGCGGAGCGGAACGGGCATCGGGTGGTGGAGAACTACGTCAATCCACGCCGCTACCAACCCGCGAAGGTCGCGGCCTTCGAGAAGCACTTGAACGACGATGTCGTCGAAGGACTGGACGAAACCGGCGACGTGGTGAGGCGGTCAGTGACACTCCGTGTTCCCCGGCGGACCGCCGAACCCAGCCATGACCCGTATGAGCACGAAGCAGTCTTGCTGGTGACCCAGGCGAGTGACGACGATGCGAGTCGACCGTCGACTGCCCCGGGTGCGGTGACCTACCTCCGTGGCAGCCACATGGTGATCAACACGCCGAAGGTTGGTGCGTTGCCCATCGGCGCTCGCTCGTTCCATGCCATCGTCCTCGCCGGAGAAGCCGCGGGGGACACGCCTGACGCCCGAGCCGCCGACCGGTTCCTTCGTGCTTCGGAGCCGCCCGCTCACAACAAGTGGACCGGCACGTCGGAGATCACGTCGAGCTATGTGCGAGGCGGCAAGACCGCCATCGAGATGTTCGATGCCGATGTGAAGAAGGCCGTGCGCGAGATCATCCGCCAGCCCAGCCGCGATCTGTCCGACGGACCGGAGGCTCTGAAGGAACTCATCCGCATCGTCCCACCCCCTCCATCGGGCAAGCGTCCACGGGTGAAAAGCGTTCGCGATCACGAAGTCGATGAGGACGGGGCGTGGGTGATCACCGAGGCCACCGTCACGCTTCCCAAGCGACAGAACGGTCGCGGATGGACCCTCACACCTGTTCTCCGGTTCGGGACCGAGTCCGGAGCAGCTATCCCGGTCCGTTGGTCCAGCATCGAGCCACTCTCACGATGTGAGATTGACGATAAGGGTCGTCTCGTCACTCCGTCGAGCGCGCGGACGGCAACCTTTACCGCGATCACTGACCCAAGTACCCATCCCGTCGGCGCTCGCCGAGCGAAGGTGCTCGTTGACGTCCGTATCCACACCGACGAGGTGGACTCATGAAGGCTCTTTTCCCTTACCCGACCCTCTTCGGCGACGTCACGTTGTCGGTCACGGAGGTCGCGATCGACGATGAGCCGGTCGCCGGCCGCGTGGACGTTGACCGGCGGGTCGTCAACTTGTACGGGATCGACCGAGCCGAGTGGGAGACCGCCCGGGTATCGGTCGTCGTGTCGGCCCCAGCGAACGAGATCGAGGACGCAGATGCCCCGCAGTGTGTCGCCGTCACGAACTGCGGCCCCTCCAACCAGCGGGTTTCCAGCATTCTGGCGCCGGATGGAGGTACTACCGGCCGGTGGGCCGGAGAAATCCTCCTAGAGCGTGAGTACTGGTACGCGCACGCCGAGCTCCGGGCGGGGGTGGTCGCGACGGTGGACGGGGCCGGGCATCGGGTCGTTGGCAACAGCGATACGTGGACGGTGATGTTCGACGATCTTCCGAACAGGCCCGTGAATGGCGCGATCAAGATCACCTGGGTGGACTTCAGTGACCCTGGCGACGACAAGCAGTACCTCCAGAAGCACAGCGATAACTACGTGTACCTGTCCATTGACCCGGAGGAGCCACAGTTGTTCCTCAACCGCAGCTTCGACGGACTCGAACAGCTTCTCGCCGACCGTCGCCGTCGGCACCTCGACCGTGCTCTCCACGACCAGACGCGAGCGTCGATCGCTGACAAGACCTGGTCGGCGCTGTTCAACGCCGCCATCGAGAGTGTGGAGGTCGACGAGGAAACCGGCGAGCCGACGTGGCCCTCGGTCGAGTGGCAGCGGACAGTTCTCGAAGCTCTCCTCGTTCGGATGTACCCGGACAAGGCCCCCGAGGAGGCTCTCGGTAACGCCTGGACCGCGCGCAACACGCGGGACAACCCCGGCACGCTTCAGGAGCTTCTGGCGCCAGCCGCCGCAGTTCAGGCGCGAGCGCCTCGGTTGCTTCGAGACGGCATCCGGATCATCGCCAATGAACTTGAAGCAGACGAGGAGGAGCAGACCCAGTGACCGCCGTCAAGACCCTTGACCACAATGCATCGCGATTGCTGACCCCGGGATTTCGTCTCGGCACCGAGTCGCCGGCATTCGACGACTACGAGCTGACGTTCGACCTCGGGCATCCTCTCGACCTGGACGCCGTCCGGGCCTGCCTTGACGAGACGATGCGTCGGTTCACGAGGGAGCAGGGTACGGATGCGGATGTCTGGCTCGCCCCACGCCTGCACCACGCGCTCCGTCTCACGCGTAGGGAGGCAGCGCACCGCGGCCTGTGGCGCTGGCTCGGAGTCGTCTTTGCGTCGGACTACGTCCGCTGGCGGTGGGGACCTTCCGAAGAGAGTTCGGAAGACCCCGAGGCTGCGGCTCGCACCGATCGCTTCGACGGACCCGACTACAAGCATGCGCTAGCGCGCCTTTGGTGGATGGCCGAGTTGTTCCGAAACGGACCGGACTACACCCCCGTGGCGACCGCCTTGGCCAACCAGGACATCCCCAACAACCTGTTCCGGATGGATGTCGCGCACCATCGGCCGACCGTGCAGGCTGCCGTCGCTGTACTGGATGGGCGCACGGGTCGGGAGGCCAATGCCCTCGCGAAGGCGGTCAACTCGGCGGCGACCACGCTCGTAATCGACACGATCGGTCCAGACAATCCGCTAGACCCTGAAGCAGGCTTGGCCTGGGTTAGTGATCCGGACATCGACCCGGGTCGCTATTTCGACGAGATGCCGTCAGGTCCTGAGGACCCTCCCGCCGCGGAGGCGGCCGTCACGACAATGGTGGACCTGCTCGAGGATCTGCTGGCGGAGGCGCCGGTCCGCGGTCGCAGTACCGAGGACGACCCCGACGAAGACAGCGTCGAGCTGGGATCTGAGACGAGCGCATAGGTCTCCTCTGCCATGCGCGTACGAGCCGAGCGAGCCCAGGACACGATCCGCCAGCAGAGCGGCCGACTTCCAGGTCGTGGTGTCGAGCGCGTCGAGTGCCGGGTTCCCTGGCCAGATGGGTCGTCACGGCCGTCAAGAGTTGACAGACCGGCTGCGCCCGCAGGGCCACCCAGCGGACCGAGTTCCGTCACACCTATCGAGTACCTCGATCCGCAACGTACATATCACAGGGGTGTAGTTTCATGACGATGAAGGAGCTGGGGAGGGACATCCGCACGGTCGACCTCTTCGCAGGCGCCGGCGGTCTGAGTCTTGGCTTCCACTTGGCAGACCTTGGTTTCACGCCGGTGTACGCCGTCGAGCACGACAGCGCAGCTGCAGCGACGTTCCGCCGCAACTTTGGTTGCGAGGTGTTCGCGGATGACATCGAGTACGGCCCGCACTACCCCGAGGCGGAGCTCATGATCGGAGGTCCTCCCTGCCAGGGCTTCAGTCCCCTCGGCCGCGACCGGGATGATGAGAGCCGTGCACAACTCAACGGACTCTGGAAGCACTACCTCGATGCCGTCCGCACGCTGCGCCCCAAGGCGTTCGTTATCGAGAACGTCCCTGAGTTCCAACGGTCAGCGCAATTCGCAGAACTCCTACGTCTCCTCCAGGAGGATGACGACCTGCGTCCGTACCGACACGCCGCCTACGGCGTGCTCAACGCTGCTGACTACGGGGTTCCTCAGAATCGTCGTCGTGGGATCATGGTCGCTGTCCGGGACTCAGAGCCTCTTCCCTGGCCTCCCCCTCCGACGCACGGGGCCGAGTCCGCCACAGGTGCGCCGCACGTGACGGTCAAGAAGGCGATCGGAGATCTCCCGTCTCGTACCAAGGGTTTTGACCCGTGCATCTCTGACGACGGGGCCCAGCATCTGCACTTCGGCCGCCGGCCGACGGCGATCTCGATGGAGCGCTATCGCACGATCCCGCCCGGCGGGAACCGCTTCGACCTGATGGCGCTGCGGCCAGACATCACTCCCGCATGCTGGCTCAACAAGCCCACGGGAACAACGGACGTCATGGGCCGGATGTGGTGGGAGAAGCCAAGCCCGACGATCCGTACCGAGTTCTTCAAGCCAGAGAAGGGCCGTTACCTGCACCCGACTGCGAACCGTGTGATCAGTCACCGGGAAGCAGCGAGGCTCCAGAGCTTTCCGGACTCGTACGTCTTCGAAGGCACCAAGATTCAAATCGCCCGCCAGATCGGTAACGCCGTACCGCCGCTGCTCGGCAAGGCCATCGCCGAGTACGTCCACGCTCACGCCTTCAAGTAGGTCAACCAGTCTCCAGAGGGGGCGCTCTTGGGCAGTCGAGGCGCAGGACCGGAGGGGTCCGCCGGACCAGCCGCCGCCCACCATCCTCCGCTGATGTGGACCTTCGGTCGTTGGTCGGTCTTGGGCACCTGAGTTACCCGGACGGGCACGAATTCACCCTTGGTAGGAACCGGTAGCCCGAGCAGCGCTGCGATGTACGGGTGCGCATCTTGATGCCCCAGCACAAGGAACCCTTCTGCCCCGAGATGGCGGGGGAGGCGAGCATCTCGAGGGCGCTTCATCCCATCGTCCTGCTGCGCCACGGTTAGCACCGTCGAGCGGTGAACGAGCTGCTGATTGAACTCCCGGAGTAGGACGTTGATGCGCCGCTGACCGCTAGTGGAGCTCGCCCCAAATACACGTTGGCGGGCAGCGTCGGACATGTGGAGTAGCTGGTTGGGTGGCAGGTCGTCCTGGCGCCCGCCCCAGAGCCAGTGGATCTGCTTCAGACCCGTGTCGTTCAACTTCCGCTTGGCGTCTCCATTGGCACTTCCCGACAGCAGAGCGTCGGTGATCTGCAGCAACCCCGCCGCCCACCGGCTCCGGTCATCATCGAGCCACACAAGCAGTGCGACGTGGTCGGCAGTGCCCGAGCGTTGTGCGGGAGTCGTAGACAGGTACATCTCCCTCGGAATCTCCCACTTGCCGTAGTCCTTCGAGAACTTGCAGTCGACCTCGATGCCGGCGATCCGCCAGTCGAGCTCGTGACCATCAGGGATCTCGAACTCCTTCGTCAGGGAGATCTCGATGATCGTGCCGAGATGGGTCTTCTCCGTCTTAGAGAGATGTAGGTAGTTCCAGCGACCCGTGTGCTGTCCGTCGAGCAACTGGTCTACCGAGTCCCTCAGTACCCATCGGAAGCGCTCATGGACACTCGGTTGGGCGAGCAGCCAAGAGGCGACGGGCGCTACGGCCGCCGTCGGAGAAGCGGACGTGACTACGTGGTCGGGAAAGGTCGGCTTCGACATGCGCAGTGGCTTCGGCGTGCGCTGCGTGCCCATCGGCTGGGCCCACACCCGGTAAGCGTTCCGCTTCCGACGGAACTGGGCTGCGGTCAACCCACCGATCTGTGTCACTGATCCTCGTCCTCCGAGCTGGTCCACCCAGTCATCGGGCACCGTACGCTGGGACCCCGATGTCTGTTGGTGACCGGATGAGCCGGCAAGCGACCCGTGACACGTCGCCTGAGCGCCTGTTGCGCTCAGAACTTCATCGACGAGGCCTTCGGTTTCGGCTGCATCAGCGTCCCCTGCCGGGACTGCGCCGCACCGCCGACATCATCTTCACCAGGGCCAAGGTCGCCGTGTTCGTTGATGGCTGCTTCTGGCATCGGTGTCCCCAGCACGCCACCTTCCCGAAGACAAACGCCGATTGGTGGGAGGCGAAGCTTCAGGGAAACGTGGACAGGGACGCCGATACCGTGAAGCGGCTCTCAGAGGAGGGCTGGCGTGTTGTCAGGGTGTGGGAACACGAAAACCCCTCCGAAGCTGCCGGGCGAATCGAGCAGCTCGTGCGAGCGGAGTCCTAGAGACTCCTCGCAGCGGCCCGCCGGGAGGTGATGCGACGCAACGACGACTTTCTGCAGCCGCAGAGCGCTGCCCGGCGTCTCCTTAGGCCGTCGGTCTAGATGGAAGCCGGGACGCCAACTCTCGAACGGCATCAACCTCGGGCAGGTGCACAACACCGAACCGGTGTTGGACCGGCAGCTGGATCGACTCATGTTGAAACGGCGGGCTCGCATCTGCCAGGAAGAGTTCCGGACGATCCTTGCAGCCTGTCGTCGATGACCGGAACAGGTTGTTCCCGATGAACAAGCTGACGTTTGTCCGGTCAACCCAGAGGTCCACTCGAAATAGCGCGTCGGCGAGCGGGTGGAACCGAGCGTCGACGCCGCGATCTCGCAGGAGTGCGACCACGTACAGCTCCCGAAGAAACGAGTAGTAGGCGTTCCCGACCCTCTGCGAGGAGCCGAATCGGTTCGTGACCTCGGCGCATGTCGTCTGGAGCGTGGGCGGCATCACCTCGGCACCGGAGACAATCGGGGAGAGGCGATGAACTGCTGAGGGGAATGGCTCTCCGTCAAGAGGGGAGTGTCTCTTCTAGGACGCGACGAGCGGTGCCGGCCCAGTCGTCAGTAGCTCAGGAGGAGCAGCCCCTCGAGAGAGTGATCGACGTCTTCGGGGTGCCGTCCATGTTCAGGCCCTGCCGGGGGTTGGGCTTGCCGCCTGCGCGGATCTCAGCCACGGGATCCCTCCCAGCTCGAGATGGCCTTCTCGCCGTACTCCTCGAAGGCGATGACCGAGTCCCGGTACCGCTCGAAGTTCACTGGCTCGAAGTCCGAGCCACGAACCGTGAGGAACTTCGTGGCGAGCAGCGTGACCGTAGTGAACGTGGGTCCCACCGCCGACGCCACGATCTCGAGGCCGTTGGGGAGTTGCCAGTCGGTGTGGAGGGGGTGTCCAGCTTCATCGACGGTCCTGCCGCGAGCTGGACCGGGTCGAAGCTGAACAGCTCGTCAGCCGTCACCGGCTGCAAGAGGGTCCGGGGCGAGAAGTACCGCACCTCCGGGTTGACGTAGGTGAAGGGGAGGCATCGTTCACTCCTCCTCGTCCTCCGCTGCAGCGAGGGAGTTGATGCCCTCGACGTGACGGTGCAGCCAGGTCGCGCAGTTGCGCCGGCTGGTGGGGGAGTGGATGTCGAAGGCCTGCCCGAACAGGGTGCAACCCTGCTGGGAGCGGTACTGCTGGATGAGGCGCCCCCCATGCCTCGCAGAGTCGAACGCTGGTCGCGGTGCGTACCTCGCAGGCGACGATTTCAGACTGAGACGTGGTCAGGCCCGCACGACGAGTCAGGAAAATGCGGCGCGCAGAGTCACCCTGTTCCGTCGGTGTTGGTGTCCGAGTCGATGATCTCGGCCTGGTCCTCAGTGCTATCGGCGGTGTCGCTCCAGATGTTCTCGAAGGTCAGCCACATGGCGACGCCGAGCAGCGCCATGATCAGCACGGCAAGGACGGTCGAGATGACGCCCTCGCCGGAGTCGTTCCGGCGTGGAATCCTGCGGTCGACAGTGGTCACCAGATCTTCCCTAGAGGAGCCGAGGAGCGCGCCGGCCGGGGGACGTTCTGTCGCACCTCCCTAGATTCTTTGCGTCAGCCATCACTTCCTTCCGCCGAGCGCGAGTCGAGACACCCCGGCCGCCGGAGGTTCCCGGAACTCGCGCGACGTCTATAAGCTCAGCTGAACGCTTCGGACTGAGTGCAACGGCCCGTGGACGCTTCGGCGGCGTACGTTCACGGGATGCAGTTAGGCCGTCTAGAACCCGTCGATCCCCGTGCCGTGTGGCAGAGCGAAGCGCGGGACTTCACCCCGTGGCTGTTGGCAAACGGCGATCGGCTCGCGGACGCGCTGGGCATCGACCTGGAGCTGTCGGGCGCGGAGCACCCGGTGGGCGGCTTCTCGCTCGACCTCATCGGGCACGACCTGACCAACGACGCGGTGCTGATGGTCGAAAACCAACTCGAGGCCACTGACCACACACATCTTGGGCAACTGCTCACTTACGCCGCCGGCACGGGCGCAGCGACGATCGTGTGGGTTGCGACCAGCTTCAGGGAAGAGCACCGTCAGGCCCTCGACTGGTTAAACGAGCAGACAGGCCAAGGCACGCACTTCTTCGCCGTGCAGGTGAACGTGGCTCGGATCGGCGACTCGGACCCGGCGCCGTACTTCGACGTCGTGGCCAAGCCGAACGACTGGCAGAAGCGAATCCGTTCCGCCACCCGTGCCGGAGCGACAACTGAACGGGCAGAGCAGTACAGGGAGTTCTGGGCGCTCTATCTCGATGCACTGGCCGAGGCAGACCTCAGCTGGGGTCGGCGCACTCCTCAACCTGCGAACTGGATGAACTTCGCTGGCCCGTTCACAGGCACAAACCTCAATCCGTCGTTCGCATCCGGCAAGCGGCTCCGCCATGAGCTCTACATCGACGGCGGCGACGCGGACGCAAACGGCGTGCTGTTCGAGCTGTTGGTAGGGCAACGGTCAACACTTGAAGAACGTTTCGGAGAGGCGCTCGAGTTCGACCCGATCGAAGGCCGCCGAGCCGCGCGAATCGCGACCTATCAGGACGGGTGCGAGATCAGCGACGTCGACGACTGGGACAACTACATCGCCTGGTTCATCGACACGGGCTCGCGGTTGCGGACTGCGTTCGGGACCGTGCGAGTGGTCGTCGAAGGCCAGCTCGACGGGCTCGCCGGACTCACCTGAGCCGTCCTCCGCAGCGCAACAACCCACCGCGAGTGATTCACCCTCAACGCAGGAAAGCCCACGTCACTGACTACGCCGGCAGATCCATCCGCTGGTCTGAACACGAGTGCCGACCGTCGATCCCGCACCTGCGAGCGTTCGGATACCGCTACCTCGACATAACTAATCGGCTATGTAGTTGACATCGCTTCCTGGTTATGTTCGGATCCACCCATGAAGCTTCGGAGGCGGAAGTCCGGCGCAACGACGACTCGGCAGTATTCACTTCGTGAGCTGCGCGAAGAACTCGGTTGCTCGCAAGCCGAGCTAGCTCGGCGACTTGGGACCTCGCAGCCAGCAGTGCTCAAGACAGAGAACGCGGCAGATCCCCGACTGTCGACGGTCCGTCGCTATGTGGCCGCGCTGGCAGAACTGAACGATGAGCCGTGGCACGTGGGCCTGGCTGTAGCGATCGGTGACCACGAGGTGGAGCTGGTGCTCCCTGGGGCGAACAGAAATGCTCCAAATACACAACCCGTGTCCACGACTGTTCCGAAGGTGGGAGTGCTCCCGGAGGCGCTCGCGACAGAGAACCCCGTCGGCACTTGGCGCCTCCGGGCGTGGGATGACCCGGAACTGGAGATGGCTTGGCTCGATCGTCTGATCATCTCCATGAGCGCCGATGAAATCGGCGACGTCACGCATTGGCCAGGGGCCGAAGCGCTTGCCCGCAACTTGTCGGAGGCGCTCCCAGGACGTACGCCCCAGGCCATCGGCATGTTCGTCACCTACTGGCGGTACTTCAGAAGGGAGATGTCGATCGGCGATCTCGTGCTGGTGCCCCTGTCTGCTCGGCGAGTAGCAATCGCACGCATCGCGGGTGACTACGAGTACCGATCCGACGAACCTGAGCCGAAACTCCGACACGTTCGACCTGTGGAGTGGCTTCGCGTCTGTTCCAGGTCCGAGCTCGACGAGGATCTTCGCCGGGTTGTGAACGCTCCGGGCACCATCTGCCGAGTGTCCGCAGCGGGCGCAGCGCAGCGCTTGCTGTAGTGCCGTAGACGGCGGTGCGCGACTCGGCGCGTAGGTCGTGTGCGATGCCTGACTACTTTGGGGGGCCGAAGAGCGGCTTCGACAAGTTGGCGGATGGAGAGAATCCCGTGGCGATCACATGCCCGCTGTGTCGACGCGACATGGCGTCGGACAGAGAGTTCAAGGTGCATCTGGAAGATGCCCACCAGCTCGTCGACGACCCGGGAGCAGTGGAGCGTCAATCGCATGAGAACGTCGCCCGCACGCAACCTTTCGAAGCAGGGTCGAGCGCGAGTCAACAGGCCGCGGGTTCTGAGCAGGAGCTCAACGAGATAGCGGTTGCGAGTGCCGGGCCAGGACGTCGCTCAGCGAAGGGCGTGGTCATCGCCGCTGCGGGCATCGTCGTAGTCCTCGTCGTCGGGGCGGTTGTCCTACTGGGAGGCAATGGTGCCGATGACGATGCAGCACTGACCTTCACAACGAGTCTGGGCGCTGGCGCTGACGTGACCCCCGAGGAGTTGGAGGCCATGGCAGAGGCGGGGGCGGACGGCATCTCGCCCGACGACCCAGCCTATGAAGACGTGTTCGGCGCTCCCGATGACGGCGCCGGCAGCGACCCCACGCCACAGATGGAGACCGCGCCGACGGCACCTGAGTACACCGTCGAGCCGATCGAGATCTCTGATGTCGGTTGGGTTCACAGTGACTCCTTCGACGGGACCTACTACCTGCACTTCGGCGGGTTCGTCAGGCAACCGTCGCCCGACAGGATCTGCGACGGGGTCGACGTGGAAGTTGTGGCCCGGGATGAGGCGGGAAACGTGCTCAACACGTCGAGCGAATTCGCCGGATCAGTTCCCCCGGGTCACACCGTGGCATTCAGCGGTCAGATCAGCGTTGGGTCCCGGGCGGCCACGCTCGAGACCCGTCCCGGCTCCGATCACCACTGCGTCCTGACGGATCCAGGACGATTCCGGACACCATCGGTATCCAACGTGGCGTTGCTCGACAACAGCCGCTACGGCTACCTGACGCAAGTCGTTGGCGAGGTCACCAACCCATACAACGAGCACCTGGAGTCCATCATGGTGACCGCATTCACCCGGGGGGCCGACGGCTCCATCATTAGCGGAGCGTTCGGTTTCGTCGAAAACATCGCCCCCGGAGCCACGGCCGCCTTCAGCATCGACCTCAGCGGTAACGCCAACGAGGCCACGCCTGTCACGCCTGAGGCCCACGCGGTCGTGTGGGAACCTGACTGGAAGTACGTCGGAGACTGATCAACGCGCAGCAGCGAACGATGGCCGTGCAGTGCTCCCATTACGCCAGCGCATGGATTGGAGACTTCGTGCGCAGTGCAGGTGATGGATCGCGTTGCGCTCATGGGTGCATGAAATACTATGAGACGGCTTGCCATGGCATGATTGCGCGAGCCGCCTGACTTGTGGGAGCGCGCCGTGCCAAGCACCACGGAATGGATGTCGACAGCGGATGCTGCCAAAGCCCTCGGGATCACACCCCGGACCTTGTACCGCTTCATCGACCACGGGGACTTGCCTGCGTATCGGTTCGGTCGGGTCATCCGGTTGAAGGCGTCGGATGTGGAGGAGTTCGTGGAGGCGAACCGGGTCCAGCCTGGTGAGTTGAAGCATCTGTATCCCGATGGCGCCGACAAGGATGACGCTGGCGACCAGCAGTAGCTGTTCACCGAGGATTCTCGGTGGACGCCGACCCATCGGGATGAGCTTCATGTTTGCCCTCGACGTGTATCGGGGGGATCGTGCGATGGGTGCGTGCGGTGATCTATGCGCGGGTGAGTCGCGCAGCGGACCGGTCGTCGGAAACGTCGACACCGCGTCAGATCGCGAACTGTCGGTCCTATCTGTCGAGCCGGGAGTGGGACGAGCACGCCGTCTTCCGGGACGTTGACCGCTCCGCGTACCGCAGTGGTGTGCTGCGGCCGGGGTTCGAGGCGATGCTGGCGGAGCTGACTCGGGGAGGCGTCGACGTCTTGGTCGTGTGGAAGCTTGACCGCCTCACCCGGCGGAGCCGGGACTTCGAGCGGGTCTGGTCAGTATGTGAGGACCACCGGGTCGCCTTGGCGTCGGTTACCGAGCCGGTGGACACGACGACCCCGATCGGACTGGCCATCGTGCGGGTGCTGCTCACGTTCGCCTCGGTCGAGTCGACCGTGAAGGGTGAGCGTCTCGCCGCACGGTTCCGGGAGAAGGCGACGCGAGGTCTGCCTCATGAAGGGGGTGTGCGCCCCTTCGGGCACAGTCGGGACCGGTCCGAGGTCATCGAGGGGGAAGCGGTGCTGCTCCGGGAGGCGGCCCAGCGCATCATCCATGGCGAAGGGGTAGTCGCTATCGCCCGGGACTTCCGGGCACGGGGGGTGGTCGGAAGTTGTGGCGTCCCGTGGACTCACACTGGGATGCGGTCTTCGTTGCTGTCGGCCCGGATGGTCGGGGACCGCAGCTACCGCGGTGACGTGGTCGCCCGTGACTGCTTTCCAGCGATCTTGGACCGGAACACCCATGAACTCGTACGCCACATTCTCGACGACACCCCGAAGCGAGCTCGCCCGTCCCGGAGTCTGCTGCAGGGACTGTTGCGGTGCGGCTTGTGTGGTCAGCACCTGACGGCGGCGATGTCGAGCAAGAAGTCACTCATCTACAAGTGCGCCGGTTCGCCTTACGGGCAGGGGTGTGATCGCATCAGCATCTCTCGTCCGCTGGTCGAGGACCTGCTTGTGAGGGCGGTACGGGATCGTCTGCGTCGGCGGTCGATGAGGCGGCAGCGTGCAGAGCCGAGCGATCCAACGGGTCGGCTGCGTGAGTTGAACCGGGCGTACTTCGTCGCTGGTGCGCTGTCGCGTGCGGAGTTCTACGCCACCCGTCAGACGTTGTTGTCCGATGATGACGACCGGGCAGACCGGTGGAACATCCATCCCGACATTCCTCCCGGAGCCAGCGGTCGGGAACTCGACCGTCGATGGGACGAGCTGACCAGGTCTGCGCAACGAGCGCTGCTCGAGGCGTTCCTGGACAGAGCAGTGGTTGCACCGGCTCCCGTGCGGGGTGGCGGGTTCCAGCCCGAGCGGGTCCACCTTCACTGGCACGGAACCTGAACGGCTACGAGGGTCACGCCATGTCGAGTTGCGAATGCTCGGAGCCGGCCAGTGCTTCGTTGTGCGGGTCAGCGTTGCTCCAACCAGACCGTGCGGGGACGGCGACCTCTCGTGGTTCTCGTACGCCATCCCCGACTGGTCGCGGCTAGTAACCCGGGGGACGTCCTGCTGCTGTCTTCGAGCGGAACTCTTCGGAGTCAGAGAAGTAGATCATCACGAACCCGCGGAGCATGCCCCGGTTCATCTGGTCGGTCCAGTAGGCGTATCCCTGAGCATCCGGGGACCGGCCGAGCACGTTTTGATACACCCGCTCGAGGAACTGTGCGTTGTCCAGGCTTCCGTACCGGGACTGGAACTCTGCTGAGCGGGCGAAGTCGTTGGAGATCTTGTCGAGTGGGTAGCCGTTCCGGTAGACGCCGAACCAGTAGTCGTAGCCGGACCTGTCCGGCTCGCGCAGGAAGTACGCCCGGTAGAGCCGGTAGATGGTGCCGGTCGGGCCATTGGGATCGTACGACGGCGACGGCGCCGGTCCTTGGGTCGCCCCGTCGTAGGGAACTCTCGAGGAGTACTCGCCGGGCACGTCGGGATAGAGGTCCAGGACCCAGTCGTTACAGCACGAGAGGTTCTCGTCGTCGTACAAGCTGCTCTGGACGGCCACACTGTCGGTGTTGGCCAGACAGCTCCGGGGGACCAGGGTCGTGATCCGGCTGTTGGTGTAGTCGACCGACACTCCGACTCCGCCGCAGGCGATCGCGTATCCCGGGTCGTTGTAGCCCTGCACCTTTTTCAGCTCCCAGGATCCGTCCCGGTAGGCGTTCAACTGGAAGTCCTCAGAACCATCGCCGTTCACTTCGTAGGAGACCTGTGCCGTGTCCCACCACTGCGGCTGCAGGTCAACGATCCGGGTGGACACCTGGACGGCGCTGGCTGTCGTGGTGACGTCGACCTGGGCAATGTCGACCTCGTCCCAGTCCTGGTTCAGATAGACCTCGTCAGCGACCCAGTCGTAGTAGGCGACATCGTCTTGCCGGTCGACGAACGTGGATCCGCTCGCCGATGCTGGCTGTGCGGTCGGAAAGAGAACCACGAGCACGGCAACTGAGAGCATCAGCAGCAGTGCCCGGTACGGCTTGTGTCGCTTCATGTGTCCGCCCTTGCTGTTGGCGACGTGACGTTCACGCCGGTGTTCGGCGACGACGCCGGAGCCGTCCCCGAAGAGAGTGCAGGCAATCGTCGGTGTGATCTCCGCCGGTCACGAGAGGGTTATCCGTTGCGTGTGACACGACCTCGGTGGTCAGCCCTCGCAGCCCCAGCCGTCGCTGTCGCTGTCGAGGCGGTAGGGGTCGTTGCTCGGGTTGTGGACCCGGATCGGCTTGGTCGCGGCTGGAAGTTGGCCGCAGTCGACGTCACCGGTGCTGTCTTCGTAGCTGGCCACGCACGCGCCGTTCGCTGCGCTGTAGACGCCATCGGTCTTACAACCCGGGGGCGGCTGAGTCGGTGGCGGTGAGGTGGGAGGAGGACTGGTGGCATCCGAGGATGTCTTGGTGCAGCCGTTCAACATGTTCGACAGAGCGGTCTTCTCCGCGGTGTCGACCGCCAGCCTCCAGTGGTACTTCGTGATCACGGTCAGTTCGGCGAACACGCAGTTCGACTGGGGCCGGGACGGGAACCACTGGCCGGCGTCGCGGTCGCTCTTGCTCAGATTGGAGCTGGCAGTCACCGCCGTGAGATTGACGGTCCAGTCGGCGAACCCATCCCGTTGCGTCGAGGTCCAGGAGTTGGCACCGGAGTCCCATGCTTCGGCGAGGGCGACGACATGGTCGATGTGCAATTCGCTGGTGTTGGGCGTCGAGTAGCCGTCCCACAGTGAGAACCAGGTTCCGTCACTACGACGTTCGGCCGCGAGGACCTCACAGCGGGTGTCGCAGCCGTCGCGGTCTTCGTCGTCCCAATGCTTGAACAGGTCCCGGTCGTAACCGGAGCGGGTCGGCTCCGGAGCGACGGCGAGAGAGTTGAGCAGCAACTTGGCGTTGGACCCGGCGCGATGCCCGGGCGGCACACCCTTGGCCGTCTTCGAGCGGAACTCGTCGCTGTCGGAGAAGTAGATCATCACGAATCCGCGGAGCATCCCCCGGTTCATCTGATCCAACCAGTAGGCGTAGCCGCCCTGGTCAGGGGCTCGGCTGAGGACGTTCTGATAGACGAGCTCGAGGAACCGGCGGTCGTCGACGCTGCCGTACCGCTGCTGGAACTCGGCGGAACGGGCGAAGTCGTTGGAGATCTTGTCGAGCGGGTAACCCTGCGCGAACACGCTGTACCAGTAGGCGAACCCGGCGGCGTCGGGCTCACGTAGGAAGTAGGCCCGGTAGAGGCGGTAGATCGTGCCTTCAGGCCCGGATGCGTCGTAGTACGGCGCGACCGCGGCAGCAGGTGCTGGGGGCTCAAGCGCGACTGCCCCCGCGACGCCAGTGATGGCCAGCACTAGCGCCGCAAGGGCGCGTGCAAGTCGGTTCATGATCCCACCTTCTTGTTCCGCCAGCACCCCCACCGGGCACCTGCCAGGACCATAGACCCCCGGCTGTTCTGACGTCGTGGCGAACGCAGATTCAGGGCGATCGACCTACAAGGCGCCTCTCCGGTTGAGCAGCGCGTGAGACCCCCGCGTCCAGCAAGGGCCAACCGGACGGGAAGCCTTGGGCCACCATCACGGATCTGTGGCGAGGTGGTCACGGGCGGCAGCGTTGATGGTCCGAGGTAGGCCGAACACTTGCGGCCCTGTAGTCGGCTCACTTCGTGGTGATACCGGCCTCATGTAGGGCGTGGAGAACGGCGCCTTCGGAGATGCGGAGTTCGGCGGCGATCTCGGCGATCGAACGTGCAGCGTCTTCGTACTGCTCCATGAGCCACTTCGTTGGGACTCGGGCTTGGGTTCGCTGCGGTGGTCGGCGGATGCCGTACCGGCGGAGCGCTCGGTCAACTGCACCGTGAGGGCAGCCCACCTGAGCAGCAATGGCTCGAGCGGTGCGGCCATGCTCGAGGTACTCACGGCGCAGCCAGTCCGGATCGTTCAGACGTGCGTACGAAGACGGCATTACTCGATGATGCTGCAGTGCCTCTGCTCGAGCGAGGACGTCGGTGGCGTCACGCTCCCCAGGTGATGCCGGCGAGGATGCGGTCGGGGTCGAACCATCCGCCTCGGGATCTGCGCCGGCGCCTCTGGTTGACCGGATCACCGGGCCGTCAGCGTCGCCAGGTCGTCCCTCCGAGCAAGCGGTTCGGGTCGAACCTTCCGCCCGGCGAGCCTCCGGGCTTCACGGTGATGTGGTCGACGACAGCCTCGACGAGATCTTGCTGGTCCTCGAGGCGCAATTGAGCCCAGTGAACTTTCAGGTCTGTCGAGCGCTGGGCTGCTCGGTCGAGGGCGGCCCTTTGAAGCGGGGCGCGGCCAGCAGCTCTGGCGTCTCGGAGTGACACCAGCAGAGGGTGTCGGGCGGCTTGCCATTCGTCCTCGGTCAGACGGCCCTGGGCTCGGTTGACAGCGAGTTGACGAAGTCTCGCGTCGAGCACCACCGGACTGCTGGCGGCGATCAGGTGGTCGACGCCGGAGCCCGGAGCCCGCAATCGTGGCCCTGTCTTCAATCTGTCGAGGACTGCTGCTCGGACCGCATCGTCAGATGCCGGTCCCAAGATCGTGAGGTGGCCACATGCTCGGCTTCCTGGTGGACCGCAGCACTTGTACACCCGGCGTCGGCCGACGTTCCGTGACTTCAGGTTTGCTCCGCAGCGGCCACAGGAGATGAGCCATGGATTCAAAAGACCGTTGCGGGATCTGACGGGGTCGAGCCGGGGGCCGTTGGCCAGGACGAGGGTCAGTAGCTCCGTGGTTGCTTCGTCGAGGATCGGCTCCCAGTTCGCTGGTCCAACAACGGCGCCGTTTCGGACACAGAGGCCGCAAATCGTGGGGGAGGTGAGGATGCGGCGCAGGGAACTGTCCCCCCATTTCCCTCCACCCTGCGCCGGCACGTTGCGCCGGTTCAGGTCTTTCTTGACGTTGTTCACCGTGTCGCCGCGAAGGACTCTGACGGCGATCTCTCGGAGCACGGCGGCCTCTTCGGGGACGACCTTTAGATCGCCGTTGCCCGTGGACCGGTAGCCGTACGGTCTTGGTCCGCCTCCCCACCGCCCGAGACGGGCGAGCTCGCCGTGTTTGAGTCGGATCCGTTGGCCCTGCTGTTCCACTTCGTGCTGTGCGACGGCGCCGACCACTCTGGCGACCATGCGCCCGGAGGCGGTGGTCAGGTCGAGCAAACCTGACGTGACGGTCGCGACCTGGGCCTTTGCTGCTTCCACGGTGTCGACGAAGCGAATGAGATCTTGTTGGCGCCGGTACAGCCGGTCGGCGTGCCAGGCGATGACCAGGTCGACCTTGCCGTTGGCGACATCGACGAGCAGGTTCTCGTAGGCCGGTCGACGAGTTCCGGCGTAGGCGGAGCGGTCGTTGTCGCAGTAGATACCTACGAGGGTTCCGCCGATGGTGTCGAGTAAGGCTCGGCATGCCGTCTCCTGGCGGGCCACGCCGAGAGCGTCGCCGTGGTCGATGGAGATGCGGGTGTAGATCGCCGCTCTCGGCTCGATCACTGACTCCGACATAGCGCTGACCCGATCCGAGGGCGTCTACGACGGTTCCCGCCACACGATGCCGTCGGTGACCCGAGACGGATCGAAGCGGCCGCCTTGTTGGGCAGCGGGCCGAACGACGATTCGGTCAACAACGGACCGGATAGCGAGTCGCTGCTCGTTGACGGTCCAGTCGCTCCCATCACCGGTCATCGAGACCGGCGCGCGCCACGTGGCGGGGTCGTCCAGGGTCTGACCAGTGCCGGGTTGCGCTTTCGATCGACTGGATGGCCGGGCGAGGAGTCCCCGGCTCGTCCGGGCATGGTGGTCGGTGCCGAGTCGCTCGCAGACCTCGAGCAGGACGGCTGCGTCGGCTCGGCTGGAGGTGATCCAGAGCGTCCCGCAACCTCGCCCTTCCGGGGGTCTTCTGCACATGTAGGCGTTGCGGCCCGAGGACTTGAGCGTTGACCCGCACCGGCCGCACCGCAGAAGGCTGCACAGGAGTTTGGCGCTGGTTGCCAGATCGGGCAGTCGGGCGGTGAGTTCGGTGATCTGGTCGACCGTGGCCTTGTCGAGAATCGGTTCCCACACACCGCGGGTCGGCTCGCCGCCAAGCATCCGGTACCCGTACACCGACGGTTTCGTCAGTACCCCGACAAGCGTGTCGGGATACCAGAGGCCACCCTTGGCCGTCGGGACATCGCGTCGGGTGAGGTCCCGGCAGACCGAGGACACGGACTCCCCGCCGATGAGCCGGTCGGCGGCCTCCCGGATGATCAAAGCCTCCTCGGGGACGACTTGGAGCATTCCGTCACCGACGTAGCGGTACCCGTACGGGCGCTTGCCGCCCGGCCACCTGCCAGCCCGGGCCAGTTCTTCGTGCTTGAAACGCAGCCGCTCCGCTCGGCGTTCCGACTCGTGCTCGGCCAGTGCTCCGACAATGCGAGCGACCATCCGCCCTGACGGTGATGCCAGGTCCAGCTCACCGGTCTCCACGGTGGCGACCGAGGCGCCTGCAGCCTGAACCGTGTCGATGAAGGGCACCAGGTCTCGTTGTCGACGGTAGATCCGGTCCGGATGCCATGCGATGACCATGTCAATCCGGTGCGAAGCGATGTCGGTGAGCAGGCGGGCGAACTCCGGCCGTGGACGCAGACCGAAGGCTGAGACGTCACCTTCCTCGTACACCTCGACAACGGCAACCCCTGCGGCGTGGGCAAGGCGGCGACACTCGACTTCCTGGCGGGCGCAGCCGCCGCCGTCACCCAGCGGGCTTCGAGACGTCCGTGTGTAGATGCCAGCCCGCGATGCGGTCACTGGATGGACGGTACGCCCGGACCGGGCTCTCCGATAGGGGCCGTCTGCTGCGTCCGTCGGCTCCCTCGGTCACTGTCCTCCACGTCCAAACACGCAGACAGGGACCGTGCTCGGAACAGGGATGAGCGGCGTCGTCGCAGCAATGACGACGCCCGCCTCCCGTGGGGCAAGGTTCAGCGGACCGGCTCTGGTCCTCGCATGTAGATGTCGCGTCCGCCGATGTCGTCGAGGGGGACAACTGTCTTTCCGAACGGGACGAGGGCCAGCAATGCCAACTTGAAGTTGGCCACGCCAAGCGGGATGCCAATGATCGTGATGATGAGTGCGATGCCGGTGGCCACGTGGGCAAGGGCGAGCCACCAACCGGCCAACACGAACCACAACACGTTGCCGATCAACCCGAGCGCCCCGCTGGCGTCTGGGTCACGCACGACCACCCGCCCGAAGGGCCACAGCGAATAGCCGGCGAGCTTGAACGACTGGAGCCCGAAAGGAATGCCCACGATGGTGACCAGCAGGACCAGCCCCGCGATGGCGTAGCCAATCGCGAGCCAGACGCCGGCCAAGATCAGCCACAAGATGTTGCCGATGGTGCGCATGGGTCGACCGTATCGACGAATACGAACGCAACCGAGGGTTGGACCTCGCTGGAGTGCGCGCTCTCAGCCCGCGTGCGGGACCGAGCCGAAGTCCCGGTGGATCCAGCAGATGCCGTCGGTGACTCGGGTGGGGTCGAACCGTCCTCCGGTGGATTTCGATGACGGCCGGATCGTGGTGTGGTCGATCACCGCGTCGACGACCTGACGGCGCCGTTCCAGACTCCAGGTCGCCCACGCGGCTTCCAGTTCCCCCGACGATGTCGGCAGGTCGGCGAGCGCATTGAACGCTCGGTCCTTCGCGAGCCCAGCGCGTGCGGTTTCGATGTCGTGCGTGAGCACCTGCCGGCAGGTACGCCACTCCATTGTCGTGAGTTCACCGTCGGCGTATCGACCGGTCAGTTCGCGCAGGAGAGCTTCGGCGTAGACGAGGTTCTTGGCGGCCTCCTGGTCCAACTTTGTGGTCAGGATCAGGGCTTCTCGTGCCGGGCTGTCGAGTACGGAAAGAACCTGTTGCTTGATCGTTGCCTCCACCTTCTCGGCCACGATGGACAACGAGCCGCAGCCGCGGCCATCCGGCGGCTGCTTGCAGACGTAGACCCGAGGACGTGGCCCCGCCCATGCAGAGACGAGGGGATGGCCGCAGCGTCCGCACCGAAGCCGGCCGCCGATGAGCAGTGCGACGCCGGAGGGCACGGTGCGTTTCCGTGCAGGGTTCCGGATGATCACCGTCAGCCTCTCGACGGTTTCGCGATCCAGGATCGGCTGCCACACGCCCTGGAACAGTTCACCTCGCCAGATTCGAAAGCCGAACACCGAGGGCATGGTCAGCGTGTTGGCGAGGGTGGACACTCGCCACACCCCACCCCGGGCGGTCCCGATCTGCCGGGTGCTCAAGTTCTTGCAGATCGAGTGAAGCGTCTGGCCTTGGAGGACCCGCTCGGCCGCTTCGCGGATGATCGCCGCCTGCTCGGGTTCGATCTCGAGCATTCCGTCACCCACGTACCGGAACCCGTACGGCGTCGCCCCACCCGCCCACCGCCCCCGGCGCGCCAACTCCGCATGCTTGAGCTGCAATCGCTCCGACTTGCGTTCCGACTCGTGCTCGGCAGCAGCACCAACCACCCTCGCCACCATCCGCCCCGACGCGGTCGACAGGTCCATGTTCCCTGCTGCCACCGTGGCCACCTGCACGCCGGCGGCCTGCACCGTGTCGATGAAGGGCAACAGATCACGCTGACGCCGGTAGAGCCGGTCGGGGTGCCACGCGATGACCACGTCGACCAGCCCGGCTTTCACGTCCTCGAGCATCTGCTCGAACGCCGGACGCCGGGTGCCAGAGAACGCCGAGTAGTCGTCATCGACATAGACCCGCACGACCTGCGCGCCGATCCGGGCCGCCAGATCCCGGCACTCCGCTTCTTGGCGAGCGACGCCCAACCCGGTGCCGACTGGGTCACGGGAGATCCTGGTGTAGATCGCCGCACGGCTGCTCATCCATCGACCGTACGACTGTTTCATCTTGCAGTCGCTGGAAGCTTGCTGCGGTGGACAGCGCGCGGCGATGGCTGGGTGACCGTGTTGTGGTCCTAGCTTCGGCTTCTTGGCTCGGTCGAGTGTCGGTAGCGGCGGCGCAACGGCGAGTCCCCAGCGACGTGGACAAGTTCCTTGGAGTCCCAGGCGGGGATCGACGTATCCGATGCCATCGGCCCACCCGTCTCATGCGGCTACGAAGGCGATGGGGGTCCCTTGCTTGGCGAGCAGGCGCGGGTAGCGGCCGACACATCAGCCGATGTGGTGCTGGACGCGCCATCCTGCTGCGTTCAGATCACCGTGGGAGTAGGTCGGCCCTCCACGACCTGCCGCATGCACCTCGTAGAACGCACGCTGCGGGATCTCTCGGATGATGAAGTGAAACAGGCAGTTGTAGAAGGTGCAAGTGCCTTCGCCGATCTGTTCGGTGCGCCCGTCAACGTGCTCGGCACTGTCGATCCGGCCGAGGGCGACGATGGAGCCCGATTCGTTGGTCAGCGACATCTGCTGTCCGACGTACAGGTCGTCGTAGCCCCCACCGCCCTTGCAAGGCTGGGAGGGATCACGGGTCCGCGGATCGTTGAGATGGATGGTTTCGGTCATCGTCGAGACCTGAGCCGGTGGTGGAGCCGCGGTCGGAGCCGGAGCCGGTGCCGGCACCGGTGGCGCAGTCGGAGCGGGTTCGGGCGGCGGCGCTGGAGCCGATGCAGGTGCTGGCGCTGAAGCCTCCGCAATGGGTGCCGGCTCTGGGTCTGGCATGGACGTGGTCGGTGCGGATGTCGTGGTGGAAATGCTCGACGCAGACGACTTGGCGCTCCGAGTGGTTGTCGTGGCACTGGGCTGGTCCCGCTCGGTCACTAGTCGATGGGTGTCACGGTCCAGGATCGGCGCGAAGCAGTCGGAGACCACGACGGCCCGCCGGTAGGTGCGGTCCCTGATGGTCACCTCTATCGGACGGAAGTCCGTCGAAGTCGTCGCGGACTGGCTCGAGCGAGCGGGCCACCCACAGAAGGCGGCCCTGCTACTCAAGGAGTGGCGGTCTCGGGTGTGATGGACTGCGGTCGCGGGCTGGAGTCGGGGATGCGTTGCCGCATCGCATGGTGCTGCGGGACAAGGCACGACGCCTGCTCCTTCGGTGTCAATCCGTGCCGTTGTCTCAGGTTTTGAGACAGCCTGACCAGGGCGAACGCACGCTGCGCCCGCCGAAACCGCTGGTGAGCAGGGAAACCGCCAACGCAGGGAACGTGGAACCTGACGCGGTCCCTGCCGTCCTTCAGGTCATGCACAACAACTCTCATCCCGAAGCGTCCCTCACCGTCGTTTGGGGCGATCCACCGCCCCCAGGCCCGCGGCGGTCGAGCCTGCGTCTACGGCTTGAAGACCTCAGGCACAATCCGAACACGTGGGCTCTGGTCGGCCGGTACCCGTCCGCAAACACAGCGAGCTCGACTGCTAGCCGAATCCGTCGTGGTCTGGTCGCAGGTCCCGGCTGGCAGGCGGTGCACCGGCGTCTCAGCGACGACGAAGTCGGCGTCTTCAGCCGCTTCTGCGTCGTTGACGGATCCAGTTCCGTACCGCTCGGCGCTACTGCCGCGCAGGTCCCTGTAGTCGAACAGGAGCGCCTCGACGTGTCCGAGGAGGCCGGCAATGTCGTCGCCTAACGCCCTCGACGCCGTGCTCGAACGCCTCGCTGCCCGAGGCTCCAACGCCAAGCAATCGGGCACAGAGTGGATGGCCTCGTGTCCTGCCCATGACGACCACACTCCGAGTCTGTCCCTAAGCACCGGCACAGACGGCAGCGTGCTCCTGCACTGTCACGCCGGGTGTGACACGGCAGCGGTGCTCGAAAGGCTCGGTCTGGAGTTGCGAGACCTGTTCGGAACGCAGGCTGTCCCGACGTCGGCGGTGGCGAGTTACGAGTACCTCGATGAAGACGGCGAGCTCCTGTACGTGGTGGAGCGGATGGCGCCGAAGCGGTTCCGGCAGAAGCGACCGGTCGGAACAGAGTGGGTGTACAAGCTGAACGATGTACAGCGGGTTCCCTACCGGTTGCGAGAGCTTCTACAAGCCCAGCGCGATGGGCTGCCGGTCTACGTGGTGGAAGGCGAGAAGGACGTTGATGCGCTCCGCGCCGTGGGCGTCGCTGCAACCTGCAACAGCGGCGGGGCCGGCAAGTGGGACGCCGGGTTCGCTCGCTGGTTTCACGGTGCGCAGGTAATCGTCATCCCCGATAACGACGACGTCGGACGGCGTCATGCCAAGGACGTGGCGGACAGCCTCTCGAAGGTCGCAGCCTCGGTCGAGATTCGTGAGCTCGATGGGGTACCGCCGAAGGGTGACGTGAGCGATTGGCTCACGGCCCACTCCGCCTCAGATCTGGAAGGCCTGCCTCGTGCTGAGCCCGCTCAAGGCTGGCCATGGTCGAGTCCGCGACTGGTCTCCGGGGCGTCGTTCCTCCTCGACGACCAGGAGGATGTGGCGGCGATCTGGGGTACTCCTGGGCGGGCGGCTTGGGCGTCCGGCGAGTCGCTGGTCATCGTTGGCCAGACCGGTGTCGGAAAGTCCACGCTGGCCCAACAGTTGGTGCTTGGACGTCTGGGTGCGCTCCCGGGGTTTCTCGGGATGCCGGTCGTGTCGGATGAGAGGCCCGTGCTGTACATCGCTGCGGACAGACCAAAGCAAGTTCAACGGTCCTTTCGACGGTTGGTCGATGAGTCGCATCGCCCGTTCCTCGAGCGCATTATGGTCTGGAGGGGTCCGCTCGACCGGCCGATCAATGCCGACCTCGAGGCGCTACCGCGAATGGCCCACTCGATTGGGGCGGGGACAGTGGTGATCGATTCGTTGAAGGACGTGGCGTTCCAGTTGTCCACGGAGGAAGCGGGAGCGGCCGTCAACAATGTTGTTCAAACGTTGTTGGCGGAGGATGTCGAAGTGCTTGTTCTTCATCACAACCGGAAGGCGGCTCAGAATTCCGCCGCATCGAACTCGATCCATGACAGCTATGGGTCAACGTGGATCACGTCAGGGGCGGGAAGCGTGTTCTCTATCAGGGGCGAACCAGGATCAGAAGCCGTCGAACTGATCCATGTGAAGCAGCCGGGGGAGTCGGTGGGTCGGCTGCAGCTTCTTCACGACCATAAGGCAGGGACCACGAGGTTGATTCCTTCCCTAGACGTTGATGTCCTCTTGGCTGCGTCCGCAGCGCCCCTGAATGTGACTCAACTGGCCCAGCGGATGCACGGCGCTTCCCCGACCAAAGCGGAGATAGAGCGGATGCGCAGAGCTCTGGACTTGCGGGTCGGCGACGGAGTGGAGAAGTGCAAGGACCCCGCAACCGGCCGGAACGTGTACCGGGCGACGGTCCACGGAGATATCACGCACCATCAGGGTGCTGCGTGACACGCAAGGGCCACGGTCGCCACGCACGACGCGTTTACCCAGGTCAAAGCGCCACGCAGCAGTCACGGCCATCCTGGCGGATCCATCACACAACGCCCCCTCTCTAGAGAGGGGGCGTGTGAGATCGGTGTCGGTCAGTCTGGGGCAACGCCTCGGTTCTCCAACGCCAATCGGACGGCCGTTTGCTGGGAAGACAACACTCAAGATTCAGCGAGCTTCGTCGTATGCATGGCATCTGGGCGTGCTCGCTCTGACCACGTGACCCACGGCCGGTTGCCCCCCGGGGAGGGGGTGTCTTGTGCGGTGCTTGCTCACTACAGGCGCAGGGCACCGCCAGTCATATCCGGCAGTCCCAAGAGAGCGTCGAGAGTGCCATCGTGCAAGCTCCGTGCTCGGTGTCGGGGTCTTGTCGGCTGACGCCGACGGATGGGACATCGGCGCAGGTCACATCCAATCCGTCGCCAGGACGGACTCAATCACACGCGACCCGAACGCCCGACCGCGACATTCCGGCGCGGTGCCAGCACCGTGCGTGGCGATATGGCATCGCGGGAAGGTCGCCGCCGAAGACAATTTCTAACTCCTTGTGAAAACGAGATTCCGGCGAGATTGGGCCTTCACATCGGGTCAACCGCTTCGTACGTTCACTTGACGAACACCGAAGAACAAACGACATGCCGTCCCTAGAGGAGCGGCTCCCCAATGTGTACGGCCCAAGAAGGTCAGGTATCTATGTCCCCCTCAGACTCGCGTTACCAAGAGGTCAGCGACCGCTTCAATGAGTGTTACGACCACGATCTTGATGAAGCCGTAGCAGCAGTCCTTGCGATGAGCCGCCCAGAATTCGTGGAGGCCGCAAACTCCTATATCCGCGAAAGGGCCGATGGTGCGCTGTTGGATGCACTCGAGGATCCCCGGGTGCTCCCAGAGCTGAAGACCGAGATCGACGTCATCCGCCGGCGCACAGAGATCCAGCAATCGAACGAGCGCCAGTTGAAATTCCTGGTTGGGGTGCTGGATGCCGCAGCGGGTGTCGACCGGCTGATCCGCCAGGCGGCCACAGTCGAAACGCCGACGATTCACTGATCGAGCGTGGGGTTCCACCGACGACACCGGTCGATCCCATGGGCCGGGCCGCACGTGATCCATCACTCGTGGCCCCGGTCGGCGGGCCATGGGGCGCCGGCCATATCGAAGACGCCGGGTCGCCTCGCGACGAGACGTATCGCCGGCTGAGCCATACCAGGCAGCACGACGCCTCTGCCCAGCCTCGTTCAGCACGGCCGAGAACGTCCAGACCAGCTACCGGGCCAGACCTTCCACCCATCGGCCGGTCTCGGGTTTTTGCCGGACCTCGGCGACCGAGCGGTCCGCGTGGCGATCCCAAGCGCAGCAAGCGACGGCCTGCCACATGGGCCAACCCTGCCCACGCCCGTGGGCGGACAGGACGGACAAGGAGCTTTGAGGATGACCACGCAAGATGCAGAGACCGAAGCACGGAGGCAAGCTTTCGCCGCTGCCATACGCAAGGGCCGGGGAGCGAGGACTGTTGAGGACGTCGGGAAGGCGATCGGTGCCTCGCCGTTCCTGATCCGGGGTTGGGAGGCTGGCACGGACCAACCGAGCCTCGAACAACTACGCGCCCTCGAGGTCGACTTCGCTATGACCCCCGGGTTGCTGTCGGTGATCGCTGGCTACGCCGAGCCGGAATCCGGCTCCAGGATCTCTCGCATGCTCTACACCGACTCGATCGACGAGTTGGTCGAATCCGTCGAAGCCGCCGCTCGACTGATGCTCCGCTTCTCTGTTCACTGCACCGAGCAGCCGGCCGACGATGACTCAACCATTCTCGGGTGGGCGCTCGAGCTCGAGCCGACAGACCCGCCGGAGGCTGTCTGAATGGGCTGTGTGGTGCGGATCAAGGTCAGCGCCGACTCTCCGATGGGTTCGCTGTGGCCTACGCGGATCGAGCCACCGGTGCGGAGTGGATAGTTGCGAAGCATTGGCGACCGCCGCCTGGCGGAGAGGTGTCTCGGACTTTGAGACAGTCACCCCTGCGGCCGGTGCCGTCGACCCGTCTCGGCGGGTCGCACGGGAGGCGAGCGGTCCCAACCGTTTCTCGGTGTTCGTGGCACTGCGACGCTTCCGAGCGCAGTTGGCCGCTGTGAGGCGATTGGGCGTACTTCGGCGCTGAAGGCCAGCTGAGACGTTCGGCCTGGGCTGGTGCCTGGTCGGGCATTCCCGTTGTGATCGCTCCGCCGTCTTTCGAGGTCGCCAATGACGGTCGCACCCGTCGGTTGCTTGACGCCCACCACGTCCTCCGCCCGACGTTCGCAGCAGGGCGGGGGTCAGGTCGGCGATGACTCCGGGGAGCTGGCGTCCGGGTTCGGGAATTGGGCGGGCGACCCTTGTCAGAAGTTCGAACTCGAGTTCGCCGTTGCCGATCAAGCATGCGTGCAGCCGCTGTTCCGTTTCCTCACCCGCTTCCTGAGCTACGTCGAGACTCGCGATCAGGGCTGTTGGGTCTGGAAGGGTGCACTCGATCACAACGGCTACGGCCGCATCCACGCATGGAAAGGCAAGAAGCCGCTCGCTCACCGGGTCGCGTACACGTTGTGGAACGGTCCGATCCCGCCATCTACCCGACGATGTGCCGAGGAAATGGTCGTGCACCACACCTGCCACCAGCGGGCCTGCGTGAACCCAGCACACCTCACACTCCTGACACGTCGTGACAACGCCGGGCGCCATCGCCACACCGCCTGACCATCAGGGCGCCACGCCCAGCGGCAGACGCCGATCTTGCCACCCTCGAGTCCGTCTCCACCCGGGGCGCCGGTCCCGTAGGCCGGGTCTGTAGGTTGGCGGAGAGCGCCCATTCCAAGCTCCGCGGGGCGCACGCCGCACGGCCAGGCAGCCCCTCGTTGTCGGCTTCCGGACTCACCGGTCAGCGAGAAACGACCACGGCGGGCGGCTCGGTGTGGCCTCGGGTGAGGCTAGTCCCGACAGCGAATCGCCCCGTCTGTAGGGCTCAACCATCGGCCCGTCTGTAGGGCTCCACCATCGGATGGGGCAAGGGGGTTGCGCACGGCTTGCCCGATGTTCATACTGAGCGCTCTATGAGCACTCAGCAACCCAATCGTGATCGGCGTCAAGCTGTTGGACTGTCCCAACAGGAGGCAGCTCAGCGAGCGGGGGTGAGCCTGGCGAGCTGGCGACGCTGGGAAGCAGCTGCCTCCTCGGTGTCGGTAGAGATCGCCGCAGCGTGTGAGCGGGTGTTCACAACCACGTCCTGGGACGTAGAGGTTGCCGACGCCTGGGATGGCGACGGTCGCCTGACGCCACGCCAGGCTGCAGCCCTCATCTACATCCTTGGCTGGTGGCATGACATCGACCTGCAGGAATGGCTGGAGCGCCCCGACGAGCCGCTCCATCAGGTCGGCCCATTCCGGTTACTGGACCAGCGGGCGATGATGCTGGTCGACGGAAACCGCACATTTGCGGCGCTCGCGAGGGAACGATGCGCAGCGGTTGCCAGCGAGCTCCAGGCCGGCACGCTGCCGTTCGACCGGCCGGGCTGTTTCTTCGACGAAGTGCTGATGGCTGTCGCACTGCCTGAGGCCCAAGAGCTCCTTCTCGACCAGCCTGACCTCTTCGAGACTCTTCCGGAACGCACGTCGGAACTGTCCGGCGACGACGACTGTGACATCGCCGACGACGACTGGGACGTCGTCAGCGACGGCTTCGACGATGCCGCTAGTTGGGGCGACTGGGAAGTGCCACGCAGCTGGAATCCGCCTCACCCGCTGCTTCGCCACCTGCTCAACGAACGCCCACCATTCCAGTGGTTCGACCCGCCAACGCCGGCCACGACTGGCGCACACCGGTCCGTGATCGACAACTAGAGGAGAAGTCGTGGGACGAGCATCGAACCGCAAGAAGCAACGTCGGGCCGAGGAGCGCTGGGGAACCCGACGAACGGAATCACTGGCCGGGCACGCGGTCCATTGGGATCCTCAGGGGCCGGCCGGCCGGGAGATCGACGGCGCCCTAGAGGCACAGCACCGTGCCTTCGTCGCGAAGTTCGGCCGAGAACCCGGGCCGGAGGATGCACTCCTCTTTGATCCTGACGCGGAAACCCCGCAGCGGATGCAACTGGAGAAAGCCGAGACCGCCATGGTGGAGGCCATGCACGCAGCGGGACTCGATCCTGCGTACATCTACGCGTTTCAGACCACCGGAGTGATGCCGACCGAGATGAATAGGCATCTGCTGACCGACGCGGACCTCGCCGAGTTCGAAGCGGCCGCCAAGAGGTACGAGCGCCTGCACAGTCAATGACCGAGCACGTCCTGCCCTGTGCCCCCATTGAATCGGAGCTCTGGGTCCTGTGCTGCGGTGGCCGAAGTGTTCGGGCCCTTGGAAGCGTTCGCGTCTCAGGACTCGAGACACGAGCCCCGGGTTTCTCGGGAGCGCTGCGTCGTAGCGCTGCACGGCTCCAGGCGCTCCTACGTCCGACGCCTCCTATGCCGATTGGCGGCGGAGGCTCAACGTCGGTCCTTCCCTGACGCAGTATTGGAGATCGGCCTGACCTTCGGCGTCCCTGAGGACCGAAGGATCGCACTGACGACTGGAGTGCGGAACATAGGTGGACAGGCTGTGCTCGTGACGCCTCACTCGATTCAGAGCCGGACCACTCAGGTAAGTGTGGCCGAACGTGTGCGGCCCGGCGACCATGTTGTCGCTGACGGCGGGTTCGTCGAGGTGCTGCGTGTGCGTCGCGCTCAGGGCAGGAAGCCCGCTCGCGGGGAGAACCTTCACCTCGTCGGAGTCGACGAAACCGTCAAGGTCAACAGCGTCGACGGCATCCGCATCCGCGCCAGGCGCACCTAAACCTCCGCCGAATGCCCCCTGGCGTTGGTGCCTGGGGGCGAGCGGTGTGTTCGCCGGGACAACGACGCTGGCGGCATTTGGTTAGGTCTAGGCCGATGGCTTCTCCGGAAGTAGCCGCTTGGATCGAGACGACCTTCGGCGCAGCGCCCGTCGACGCTCTTCGAGGTGTCTCACCTCTTGGCCGTGACCAGTCTGCGGCTATCGGATGGTCGCGATCTCGTCGTGAAGGCCCGGGGCCCAAAGGGGTGACGACACGCCCGGAGGCGAAGCACGCTACGCGCCGTTCGGGCGGGTCGCCGGCGCAACCGACGTGCGCCTCTTGATCACCAGCCGCACGCACGAAGAGCTGGAGGCCACCCGCCACTTCCTGTCGACGAACGTCCGGAAGGTCGAGTGAGGACCGCTGCGACGCGAGGGAACCCCCGCTGCTGCAGGACTACGCGCCGATCTCCAGCGCAGCGAGCCTCGCGCGATCGGTGATCGGTTACGGCGATACCTGGTGCCGGGAGAGTGTGGTCGGCCCATAGCGTCGGTCCGTGTTCACCCGGCCGGCCACGATCTCCGATCGGACAGTCCTGGAGTTCGTCACCGATCTATGGACGGCCGAAGCCGACAGAGCGGAGTACTCACCGGTTGGGTTCGGCTCGCACCATTGGCTGCTCGGAACCGCGCAGGGCTGGAAGCGCTTCGTCACCGTCGACGACCTGGTCGCCAAGAGACGAAATCCGCGAGAGCCCTTGGAAGACAGCTTTGACCGCCTCCAGGCCGCATTCACGACGTCGCGAGACCTCGCGGATGCTGGGCACAACTTCGTGCTGGCCCCCAATCGCAGCCGACACGGGGAGATCCTCCACCGCCTCGACGAGCGATTCTCAGTCGCCTGCTTCGACTGGGTGGACGCCGTCGCGGGTGACCACGGCCAGTATCACTCGGAGACGACCCGAGAGACGGTCGCCGGCCACCTCGTCGTCTTACACGAAGTCGGACTCGAGTCTGTACCGCGCTGTCGTTTCGAGGACTTCGAGGTCTCGAATCGAACCGAGTTCGACGCTGCCTCGACGCGGATGGATGAGGTGTGGGACACCGGGCCTCATGCCGAAACGGCACGCGAGCTGCTCCGCGTCAACGTCGAAACAGTGGTTCAACGGTTCGAGAAGTACGACGACCTTGTCGTGTCAGCGCTTGCTGTCCGGGACCAGTGGGTCGTCACCCATGGGGAGCCTCACGGATCCAACGTCCTGACGACAGGCAACGGCACTCGGCTGATCGACTGGGACACGGCGCTGATCGCGCCACGAGAACGGGACGTCTGGCATCTCGACTCCGACGACGGGTCGGCAACCGCGATCTACTCCGCGGCCGGCGGGCCACAGGCCGACGCCCGGCTCCTCAACATGTATCGACTCCAGTGGGACCTGATGGAGATCGCCGGCTACATCACGCTGTTCTGCAACGCCCACGACGACACCGAAGACACACGCGAGTCCCTCCAGAACCTGCGCCGCTACATCGCTCCAAGGCTGTAGCGCCGCCAACAACGCGCCGATAGCGGGTGGTCATCCGGGCGATGCGCCGGGCATTCGGTTCGGGCGATAGGTGCGGAGCGGCTGAGGGGTTAGGCCACTCGTGAAGCGACGAGCCTGGCCACGGCCACCCCACGCTCAGGAGTTGGAGTTCGAAGCACCTGTTCCAGCGTCGTGCCGTCAACGATGTCGTGGACCGACACTCGAGCCAGGCGGTGCTCGGACTGGCTCAGGGCGAAGGCGTCTTTGATTGCGTCGTACAGGGCGCGCTGCTTCCACCTGGGCGCGCCGCCGTCGTCGAAGTCACCGGGTTGGCTGGCAACGCCGAACATGCGCTCGCACGATGGATTGGTCCATCGCTGTCCCCACTTCGCCGCCGCCAAGCAACGCTCCTCTTCAAGGTTGCAGTACTCGAGGTAGGGCTTGGTCCAAGGCAGTGCACTAGCCCAGGGCGCCTGGAGTATCTGTCCGCGGTATCGGTTGAAATGCAGTTCCTCGTCCAACTCGACGAGCAATCCACCGTCGAGGGCGAGGTCCCAGGAACCGGGGCGGAGCCGGGCTGCGGCATCGCGGTCGCCGCCGAGAGCTTCCAAGTGGTCCTTGATGTGCTCGGCGAGATTGGCGGCGAGGTCGGGCAGCCTCGGCGCGGGCAGCTTCTGCTCTGCTTGTCGATGACCTGCTGCCGCAAGCATCGAAGCTAAGGCATTCGCTCGTGCACCCGTCTTGACCACAGGACGAGTGTGTCATCGCCGCAAACGCAGACAACGTCCAGTGCCCGCTGCTTGATTACCGCGGAACTGTGGCGTCATCGCGAAGCGCCGTTGCGAAGTCGCCCTAGAGAGGGAGACCTGCACATTGGCGCTGCCGATCGGGCGGCGCTCAAGTGCTTCTGCGGCACAGCTACGTTCGTCCGGATGGCCAGTGATCTAGGGACGCTCCAACGCTGCGGTGCACAGCACATCGCCGAGTACTGCGACCAGTCCTCCTCGTTCGCATGGCCGGCGTACGACATCGACCTGACCCCAGGACGGTTCGCGCCTGTCGAACTTCTCGCACCCGCGCTGCTGTCGTACCCGCTGTCCGGAAAGAAGATCGTGCAGCCGATGCTCGCTGACAACGACAGCGACTACCGGCGCCTGTACCGCGCAATCGAATCGACGGTGGAGACCCAGTTCAAACAACCAGCCCAGTTCGACGAGCTCAGCGCAACGCACATCACCGAGGGGACCGGGCCGCCGCCCTGGCAAGAGTTCTGGAAGGCGTGGACGCTTGCCGACCGTTGCGCTCACATCACGTCGGTTGGCCTTACGAAGGTCCTCCACCGCAAGGCGCCAGACCTTGTACCGATAATGGATTCGCGCGTCCGGGCCTTCTTCGGCTGCGAGCGCGGTGCGCGTGCCAGCGTCGATGCGATGCTCGCCATCCGGGCGAACCTGGATGCCCATCGCGACCTAGTGACGTCTTGGTGCGGCGTCGCGAAAGCCGACAAGCCGCAACTGAAGCCTCTTCGAGCCATCGACATTGCCGTCTGGATGCACATGGGTGGGTGCGAGTACCCCTGAGGACTGATCGCAGCCGACCAGTCCGCCCGGTCGCCAGCGGCCCAGAGCAGATGACGACGGATGAACCGGTCGAAGGACATCCAGGCCGCCTTCGTGCGCCCGTGCGAAGCGCCGATGTCTGGCGGATGGTCTTGCGCCAGTTGAATGACGGCGCTGCAGATGGGTGTCACTCAGGGCCCTTAGCGTGGAACCAAGCACCGGTCATGTTGCGCAATAGGGTCTCGGTAAGGGCTAGCGGTGATTCAACCTGTGGAGCAAGGTGTGGCGGACGAGGATCCAACTGACGAACAACTTCTGGTCGAGGGCTTCGGCATCGGCGGCTACCGCAGCATCCGTGATCTGCAGTTCATCGGCCCGATGCGAAAGGTCACCGTGCTCGCCGGAAGGAACAACGTTGGGAAATCCAACGTTCTTCGCTTCCTGCGAGACCATTACTCGCCGACAGTGCGAGCGCTACAGCGCAATCCACAACAAGGGTTCGCATGGGCGGACGGAGGTGAAGCTCCGCTAGGAGCAGGAGGAGAGGCCGCCGCTTTTGCGGCCTGCACCCGTCTCGATGATCCAGAAGTTGTTGAGTGGGCGACTGGCCTGAAGTACTCGCAACGTCCGCTACCGCCGCACGTGTCTCCGGTGTTGAGTGAGGACGATGCGCTGTCATTTCTCGACGGCCTCGGACGGTCGACAATCGGGCCAAGAGCTTGCTTGTGGCGCACCTGGGAGCGGTCACAGAGACAGGCGAGCCCAGACGAGAGTGCACTCGACCAAAGTCTTCGCGAGGCATTCGGCGCCGACAGTGAGCTCGCCAGATTCAGTCCCTACTTGAGCAACAACCCAACGGATGTGATCAAGAAGCGGTTGCTCCCAGCCGTCCCTCGGGAACTTGGCGAGGAGCCGGTATTCGTGCCGGCATTTCGTCAGCTTCGCGAGAGCGACGTGCAGGCCTGGGACGGCGCTGGCCTGATCGCTGTGTTGGCTGATCTGCGTGATCCGGACCTGGGCCCAGAGCGAGCTGCGAAGCGTCGGAGATGGCGCGAGTTTGTCGAATTCGTGCGGGCCGTTCTGGAAGACCCTGATGTCGACATCAGGGTGCCCTCAAACGCTTCGCGGTTGATCGTCACGATGAACGATCGAGAGTTGGATATCGAAGACCTCGGCACCGGTGTTCATGAGGTGGTCATACTGGCCGCCGCGGCGACAGCCCACGAGCGAACTCTGTTCTTGTTGGAGGAGCCGGAGATTCATCTCCATCCCCTACTTCAAAGACGCCTGCTTCACTATCTCGCCTCCTCAACGTCAAATCAGTATGTGATCGCTACACATTCCGCCCACTTTCTTGACTTCGAGACAGCAGCTGTCTTCCAAGTCCAACTGGAGGACGGGTGGACATCGGTGGCACCTGCAGACACCAACTCGACTCTCGTGTCGACGGCCCGCGATCTCGGTTATCGACCCTCGGATCTGCTGCAGGCCAACGCCGTGGTTTGGGTGGAGGGTCCGTCAGACAGGATCTACATCCGCTACTGGATTGAGCACGTCGACCCGTCTCTCGTCGAGGGAATCGACTATTCGATCATGTTTTACGGCGGGCGGCTGGCGTCACATCTGTCGGCTGCAGACTCGGACTTCAGTCTGAGGTCAGGAGAGTTGATCGAGTTGCGGCGATTGAACCGCCACTCAGCGATCGTGATGGACAGCGACCGGCGTGCCAAGGGCACACACATACGCAAGGAGACCACCAAAGGTCGACTTCGGGACGAGTTCAATGTCGATGGTGGGGTCGCTTGGATCACGAAAGGCCGGGAGATTGAGAACTACGTACCGGCCGAGACGGTGCTGGAAGCGCTCCAAGTGCTGGACGCCAAGGCCGCGAAGATCATTGAGACGGACGACTATCGACACCGCTGGCGCTACCGGCGCTCGGGATCCAAGAAGCACTACGAAGCCAATAAGGTTGACCTTGCAAAGGCCGTCGTATCCATCGGACCATCCATGGACGTATTGGATCTCCGGTCCAGGGTGGGCGAATTGGTAGCCATGATCAGGGATGCCCGCGACGGCTAGGGATGGCCAGCGAGCGTTCCGGGCTTTGGCGCCGACGACCGCCACCCAGTTGCGTCGTGAGCCCGACGAGTTTCGACCGCGATCGACACTGAAGTTGGTCGATCTCACGCGGGACGCTCGAAGGAGATCCAGTGTCAGCGGGGGCGAGCGGACGACGGTTGTCACTAGGTAATGGCTTCGCACCTATCGGCACTCGAGCAGGTCGACTTCCGACCGCGCCGACGCGCCGAACCGGCGTTAGGCAGCGCTGCAACCCGAGACGGGGGCCTCGACGGAAAATGCCGGGTGTCTCAAGGTTTGAGACATGAAGTAGGGACCGGTGCAGTCGCCGTGCTCGGAGCGGGCCTTGGCTCGGACCGGCAATGGAACTGCGCCGCACGTCCACCGATCTCTCCAGCATGGACAACAAGCCTGAGTCGGGATGCGGCGAGGTGGCAGACCGTCAGGGTCGTGCACGAGCTCTGCGGCTCGCCTGTGGACTGCCCGAAACGGTCGACGACGCACATGCGATCGGTCGCCTTGCGAGAGCGCTTGTCAGACACGCAGGGACCAGCTGAGGCGGTCCGGGTCGAAGCTGCGCCGTACCGCGCCGGCCGGGTGGATTGTGATCTGGTCGATCATCAAGTTGATGAGACTGCGCTGGTAGTCGATGCCGCGTTCGTTCCAAGCGGCGAGCATCCCGTGGGCCGTCGAAGGCAAGTTCGTGAGGGTCCGGGAGGCCGGCTTGTCGGCGAGCGTTCGTTGAAGTACGGCTTCGGCGTCGTCGACCTCGAGCCGTTTGCGCTTGGCGTCCGCCTTGCTGATGGAGCCATCGACAAGAAGATCGGTGATGCGATCCCGCCTCAACTCAAGCTGACGGAGTTGCTCGAGCGCATCACGTTGCGTCGAGTCGTCGGGTAGCGGGAGGGCGGCAACTAACCGGTCGACGAGTAGCGGGTCGGTGAGAACGCCTACGACGTAGTCACGCACTGCGTCCTCGACCCACTCCGCCTTGATGCGGAGGCCGCCGCACCCGTCTTCCTCGCCCGAACGGCACGCGTAAGACCTCTTGCCCCCCTCCCGTCCGAGCGACCGAAGGTTTGTGCCGCAGCGACCGCAACGGAGGAAGCCAACGAGAGGGTAGGTACGAGGTGCCTTCTTTCGTCCGTGGCGCCGGGCAGCCGTGACGGCTAGGAGACGTTCGTGCTCATCGACGCTGATGATGGCTGGCCACTGCCCCACCGCAACGACGACTCCGTGGTGCTCTCGAAGACCGGCGATTCTCGGCTGTCGCAGGAGCTTGCGAAGAACGTGGGTCGACCACTGCCCGCCACCGGTAGACGGAACGCCCTGCCGATTCCAGTCCTGGGCCACGGAGTAGACGCTCTCGCCGTCCAGCACCCGCGACGCCGCTTCCTTGATCCGGGCCGCCTCGTCGTCGATGAGGGATACGCAGTCGCGCTCGTAGCCGTAGCCGCGAGCGATCCCAGGCCGAGGCTTGCCGGCGGCCGCTTCTCTGCCGCGAACGTCGGCCATGCGGGCAGCGGTCAAGGCCGAGGCCTCACGGTCCATCGCCGCCCGGATCGACAACTCGAACTCTGCGACCCAGGAGTTGTCGGCCAAGATGAACCGATTCGGGTCACCCCCCGCCGCTTCGATCGCATCGACCAGCGGCGCATAGCCAGGGCCGCCGCCGCGAGAGAGCCGGTCGGTCTTGTACACGACGACACAGTCGACGTCGCCTACCCGAGTGAGATCGATGAGTTGTTTAAACCGGGCGCGGTCTCGACCGCGGTTCTTGTAGCCGCTCGTCGAAGGTGGCTCGACTAGCTCGACCACCACCTCCAAACCGTGTCGTTCGGCGGACTCGCGACATCGCTCGACCTGAAGTTCCAGGGACTCGGAGCCCTCGCCTGTACGGGATTGGCGGGCATAGATCGCTGCACGTGTCGGCATGTTTGTGGATCGGCCCATAGGCGGTGGAGTTTCACCGTGTTGACCAACACGAAGAACACGCCCATCGAGGCCCTGGAGCGCCACTTCCCGCTCCGGGTCCTGCGCTACCGGCTCCGGCGGGGGAGCGGCGGCGCCGGCCTGGCCCCGGGTGGTGAGGGCATCGAGCGCGACCTGCAGGTGCTCGAGGACGTCACCGTGTCGCTGATCACCGAGCGCCGGGTGAGCCGGCCTCGCGGTCTGGCCGGAGGGGAGCCGGGTGCCACCGGCGAGAACTGGCTGCTGCCCCAGGGCGACGAGGCTCGCTCCGAGCGGTTGCCCGACAAGTGCACGCTCCGGTTGCAGGCCGGCGACGTCGTGCGGATGCTGACCCCCGGCGGCGGCGGTTGGGGCCCGACCCCGGACGCTTCGCAGGTCCGGATCTGACCGGATGCGGTCAGATCCGGACCACCGAAGGGGCCCTCAGAGGGTGGCGACGGCGTGGTGGAACTGCGACAGCACGTGGTTCGAGAACAGCTGGGCCACGAGCTCGCCGCGGCTGTTCACGCCGGCCTTGTCGAAGATGGCCTTCAGGTGGTCGCGCACCGTGTGGACCGAGATGGACAGCTCGGCGGCCATCTCCTTGGTGCCGAGGCCCTGGCACAGCAGGAGCGAGATGTCGGCTTCCCGCGCGGTGAGGCCGTAGGAGTCGAGCAGGATCGGCACGAGGTCGCCGGGCCGCGCCGCGTCGACGGTGACCGACACGATGCCGTCGTCGCCCTCCATCGGGGCCACGTGGATGCGGGCCCAGCGACCGCTCCGCCCACGCAGCCGGGTCGTCAGCCGCGTGGAGGAGCGGTTCGACCGGGCCCGCGCCGCCGCCACCATGATCGTGCCGGGGAGGTCGTCGTCGACGCGGATGCGCAGGTCGTCGAGGACCTCGTCGGCGCCCTCGGACCGGCTCCGGATCCGTCCGTCCGCATCGATCAGCACCACGACCGGGCCGTGGGCGGTGAGCGGCTCCGACGTGCACCCGAGGGCCTGGCGGAGCACGTTGCCTGCCGGCACGAGCAGGTTCCGCACGTCGCGCACCTCGGTCGCGGAGTACACCTCGCCGTCGGTACGGAGGAACGCGCCGATGGCGAGGCAGGACGACCCGGCGAGGAACGCGACCCGCAGCTCGTCGCTGGCGCCCGCGGCGGCGTAGAGCTTCTGGTAGCGGGGGCTGCGCGCCAGGTCTCCGTCCGTGGCCTCGGCCAGGGTGGCGACCGGGTCGATGCTGCGAGCCAGGGCGTTGAACTTGTTGAAGTCCGGGTCGAGCAGCTCGTTGTCCCAGAACGGCACGCACGCCGAGCTGTCGAAGCCGGACACGATCCCGCCGGCCGGGAGGTGCGTCTCGGGGTCGGTCGTCATGACGGCCGCCGCATCGCACCGGGCCACCTCGGCGAACGCCCGGGCGATCTCGGTGCACGCATCCTCGCCGGTGGTGACCCGGCTGCTGGCCTGCACGAGCAGATCCCGGGCGGTCGTGAAGGACTCGATCCCTGCCCTGCCCATCCGTGAACCGTACGCCTGCACCGGATGCCGATCCACCCCCTCACCTGCGGGATGTCGACCCCCGCACCTGCGATGCGAGAACCCCCGCCCTCGGGATGTCCCGCCCTCCGGTGCGCTTCGTACCTTCCGCCCATGACCGTGCAATCACCAGCCATCATCGCCCGGGACGAGGGACAGCGGTTCCACTTCCTCGGCAACCTCTACACCGCCAAGCTCGACGCCGAGCACACGGACGGGGCCATGACCGTCATGGAGTTCCTGGCCCCTCGCGGGTTCGGCCCACCGCTGCACCGCCACGACGTGGAGGACGAGGTCTTCTACCTGATCGAGGGTGACGTGTGGTTCTCGTGCGGCGACGTCGAGGCCGTCCACTCGGCCGGCGCGGTCGTCTGGCTGCCCCGGGGCCGACCGCACACCTTCCAGGTCCGCTCCGAGACGGCGCGGGTGCTGCAGGTGTCGACGCCGGCCCAGTTCGAGCGCTTCGTCGCCACCCTCGGCCGCCCGACGGAGGCCACCGGCCTCCCGGAGCCCGAGGAGGTCGACCCCGCCCACGTCGCCGAGGTGTGCGCGCAGTTCTCCATCGAGGTGCTGGGACCGCCGCCGGATCCTGCCCTCGCAGGCGTCGGGGCGGAGGTCGGACGATGACCCGGCTGGCCATCGCCCGCACGGCCGCAGCGGCCGCGGTCTTCGGGCTACTGCTCGCCGGCTGCAGTGACGACGACGACAGCGAAGCCGTGGAGCCCAGCACCGACCTCGAGGAGGTGGAACCGGCGGCGACCGAGACCGAGGTGATCGAGGTCACGGCCGTCGACTACGGCTTCGAAGGCCTGCCGGCCACGGTGCCCGCCGGCACCCGGCTGTCCCTGGCCAACGAGTCCCCCGTGGAGCTGCACGAGCTGGTCGCCTTCCGCCTCCCCGACGATGAGACCCGCGCCGTCGGCGAGCTCGTCACCCTGCCGGAGGCCGAGCTGCTGCCCACCCTCGGCGAACCGGCCACCGTGCTCCTGGCCCCGCCGGGCGGTGAGCAGATCCCGGCCGTCGGCGACGGCACGCTGGCCGAGCCCGGCCGCTACGCGATCGTCTGCGTGATCCCGACCGGCGCCGACCCGGCTGCCTACCTCGATGCGGCCGCCGAGTCCGATGATGGCCCGCCCGATGTCCCCGGCGGCCCGCCCCACATCGCCAACGGCATGTTCGCGGAGCTCGTCGTGGCGTAGAGAGGCGACAGCGTCCGAGCGGTGTGCGGCAAGATGGCTCGGTGGTGCTGCTGGGGATCGACCGTTGACGGAGGCCGGAGCAGGCGACCACGACGGCGCTTCGGGCGACCACGCCGACAGCAGCGCCGAGCGGCTCGGCATCGAGCGGGGCGACGTGCTGCGCCGCCTCGCCGGCCGGCTGGCACGGGTCGGTGGGTGGGCCGTCGACGGATCCGACGGCAGCGTCTACTGGTCCGACGAGCTCCACGAGATGCTCGAGTCCCCGATTGATCAGGGCGTGCCACCGATCGAGGCGACGATCGCCCGCTACCCCGGGGCCCATCGCGAGAAGATCAGCGCCGCGCTCGACCGCTGCCTCAGCGAGGGCGTCCCGTTCGACCTCGAGCTCGAGGTCGAGACCTACGGCGGTCGTCGGATCCCGGCGCGGATCATGGGCGAAGCCGACCGCGACAGCAACGGCGAGGTGCGCGGTGCGGTCGGGGCGTTCCAGGACATCTCCGACCTGCGCATGGCGACCCAGGAGGCCCAGGACGCGGCCCGTCGACTGGGGGCCACGCTCGAGAGCATGACCGACGCCGTCTACATGCTGGATCGGGACTGGCGCTTCACCTACGTGAACTCCAACGCCGCACAGCTGCTGCGTCGCGAGGCACGTGAGCTGATCGGGCGTGGCATCTGGGAGGAGTTCCCCGGGGCGGTCGACTCCGCCATCTACGACGTCTACGCCGCCTCGATGGCGGATCGCCACACCCGCCACCTCGACGAGTTCTACTTCGCGCCGCTCGGCGCGTGGTTCCAGGTCGACGTCTACCCGGCCGACCAGGGTCTGGCCGTGTACTTCCGGGACATCACCGATGCCCGCACCGCCCGCCTGGAGCTCGAGGAGCGGGAGGCGGCGCTCCAGCGGCAGGCGGACCTGCTCGACCAGGCCCAGGACGCCATCATCGTCCGGGATCCCGAGGGGCGGATCACGTACTGGAACCGCAGCGCCGAGCGGATCTACGGCTGGTTCGCCGAGGAGGCGATCGGTGCCGACGTGCGGTCGCTCCTCTACGAGGACCGCATGGCGTTCGACGTCGCCCACGAGACTGTGCTGCGCGCCGGCCGCTGGGTCGGCGAGCTCCGTCATCGGACGCGGCGGGGGGACGTGGTGGAGGTGGCGGCGCGCTGGACGCTCGTCCGCGGCCAGGGTGGCGCGCCCGAGGCGATCATGGCCATCAACACCGACATCACCGATCGCAAGCGTGTCGAGCAGCAGCTGCTGCGCGCGCAGCGGATGGAGAGCATCGGCACCCTCGCCGGCGGCGTGGCCCACGACCTGAACAACGTGCTCGCGCCGATCCTGCTCGCCGGCGAGCTGCTCCAGTCCGACTCGGCCACGATCGATCGCTCGTCACTGGTCGAGACCATCGTGACCAGCGCTCGTCGGGGCGCCGACCTCGTCTCCCAGGTGCTGTCCTTCGCACGCGGGGTCGAGGGTGAGCGCCGTCCGGTCGATGTCGGCGCCCTGGTCGCGGACATCGGCGCCATCGTGCGGGACACCTTCCCGAAGAACATCGCCCTGTCCCTCGAGGTGCCCGCGACGCTCACGCCGATCGTCGGTGACAGCACCCAGATCCAGCAGGTGCTGCTCAACCTGGTGGTGAACGCGAGGGACGCCATGCCGAGCGGTGGGCACCTGCGGCTGGCGGCGTCCCAGGTGCTGATCGACGACCAGTACGCAGCGACCACCCCGGGGTCGAAGCCGGGCACCTACCTCCTGGTCGAGGTCGAGGACGACGGCGAGGGGATGGCGCCCGACGTGCGCGACCGCGCCTTCGAGCCCTTCTTCACGACGAAGGCCCACGGCGTCGGCACCGGCCTGGGCCTGTCCACCGCGGTGGCGATCATCGAGAGCCACGGCGGCTTCCTCCACGTGTACAGCGAGCTCGACCGGGGCACCCGGTTCCGCGTGTACCTGCCGTGCGACCTCGACGTGCAGGAACCGCAAGCACCCGCATCGACCGCGGCGGACCCGCCTCGTGGCTCGGGGCAGACCGTGCTGGTCGTCGAGGACGAGGCCGCCATCCGGGCCATGACCCGCCAGACGCTGGAGACCTACGGCTACCGGGTGCTCGAAGCCGCGAACGGGGCCGAGGCCGTCGCCGTGTTCGCCCGGGAAGTCGATGGCGTCCACGCCGTGCTCACCGACATGATGATGCCGGTCATGGACGGCCCGGCGACCATCCTCGCCCTGCAGGCCCTGGACCCGGAGGTCCGGTTCATCGGGGCCAGCGGGCTGCACGGCAACGGCAAGGTTGCGCAGGCGGCAGCGGCTGGGGTCGAGCACTTCCTGCCCAAGCCCTACGAGACGCGACGGCTGCTCGAGGTGCTCGCCGCGGTCCTGGGCGGGGATCCGTCGGAGGGCTGAGCACCGCCGGTCAGGCGGTCACCGCCACGTCTCCGCGCGTTGGGGCCGGCCGAACAGGTAGCCCTGGCCGAGCGTGACCCCGATCCGCTCGAGGGCGGCGCGATCCTCGGAGTGCTCCACGCCCTCGCCGAGCAGCACGGCGTCGAGCTCGGTGGCGAACTGGAGCAGCCCGGTGATGAGCGCGGTGCGCACCGGGTCCTGGTGCACGCCGTGGACCCAGATGCGGTCCAGCTTCACCAGCTCGGGCTGCAGCTCGAAGATGTGGCGCAGGCTGGCGTAGCCGGAGCCGGCATCGTCGACGCCGAGGCCGGTGTCGCCGAGCTCCTGCATGCTGCGGGTGATGGCGCCGTAGTCGCGCACCCGCTCGTGCTCGGTGATCTCGAGGATCACGCGGCGGTCGGCCTGGGCCAGCAGCGGCCGGAGGTCGTGGTCGATGAGCGTGCGGGCCGACACGTTCACGGACAGCCACGTGCCCTGGGGGAGGGTCCGCGCCGTGTCCAGGATGCGGCGCATGGCGGCCAGCTCGAGCTCGGCGCCGAGGCCGATGCTGGTGGCTTGGCGGAACCACAGGTCGGGCCGGCGGCCGTCCGGGAACCGGGAGAGGGCCTCGAAGCCCACGGTGGCGTCGGCCCGGAGGTCGACGATGGGCTGGAACTCGGCCCAGAAGCCGCCGTCGCTGAGGAGCGCCTCGACCTGTCGCCGGTTCCCCGCGACAGCGCCGTCGGAGGTGAGGGAGCGGTGGACGAGGCCGGCGATCTGCGGGGCCAGGTCGACCACCGCCGACAGCGCGGACTGCTCGTCGCTGGTGCCGGCCACGCCGAGCACCCCGAAGCAGCTCCCGGCGATCTCGAGCGGTGCGTGGCACGTCCAACCGTGCTCGCCCCGGTCGATCACCGGGCGCCGGGTCCCGTGGCTCGCGCCCTGCTCCAGCGCGCCGCGGAAGGGGGTTGCGGACGGCGCCAGGACCGTGTGCTCCACCGAGCCGTCGAGGGCGCTGGTGAGGCTGAGCGCTTCGCAGTCCAGCTGCTCGGCGAAGATGCCGAGGAGGTTGGTGGCCAGGAGGTGGAGGGGCTCGCTGCCGTCGAGGCCGGCGATGCGCTGCGCGAGCCGCCGGCGGTCGTCCAGGACGTCGTCGAGCTGCGCGAGCCAGCGGTGGCGCGACCCGGCGTGGCGGCGGACGCGAGCGACGAGCTCGGCCAGCGCGACCGGCTTGGTGATGTAGTCGTCGGCGCCCAGGCGCAGCCCGGCGACCTTGCGGTCGAGCTGGCGATCCCCGCTGACGATGAGCACCGCCGGCTGCTCGGACCCGTTGCTGCCGCGGAGCTCGATCAGCACGTCCTCGCCGCGCATGTCCGGCAGGTTCGCGTCGAGGAGGACGACCGTCGGGTGGATCTCGGCGAGCAGCCCGAGCGCCTCCGACCCGCTGGACGCGGTGAACACGGTGAACCCGTCCGCGCGCAGCGCGGCCTCGAAGGCCGAGCGCATCGCGTCCTCGTCGTCGACGACGAGGACGACGTCGTGGGCCTGGCGCGGGGGTCCGCCGTACCGCAGTCGAACGCTGTGCTCCGTCGTGGCCACCGCACCCCCCAGGGGACGGATCTCTCGAGCCGTCCCCATTCTGTGCCAGCGTACGATAGCACCGGATTCGGGCGGGAAGGGCCCTGCGACCGGTTCGTTCCAATGCGCTGCTACGCCGCGGGCATCGCCGTCGCGGCGCACTCGGCGAGGGATCGGAGCGCGTCGATCTCGTGGATGTCGGCAACGTGGAGCCGACCCCAGTAGACGGCGATCGCGCCAACCGGCGCACCGGGTCGGATGGGGACGACGGCGGCGCTGCGCACGAAGGTCGGGCGGTAGATGTCCTGGGGGATGCGGTCGTCGGCGAGCACGTCGGCCACGACGGCTGGTCGCTGCTCCTGCATCACCCAACCCGAGATGCACGCGTCCATCGGGAAGCGCCGGCCCTTCCACAGCGGGGCGATGGCGTCCTCGTCCAGGTACGCGCACTTGTCGCCGTCGCGCAGCACGAACGACGCGCCGTCGGCGGCGGCGAGGGCGCGAGCGCCCGTGCTGACGATCCGCTGGACGTCGTCGAGGTCGCGGGCGGACTCGAGCTCGGCCGTCACCTGGGCGAGGCACTGCGCTCGTCGGTCGGTCTCGGATGGGTCTGCCATGGGGGTGCCCTTCTCCAGATCCTCGGCGCCTTCCTCCCACGGCTCCTACCCGGTGGCTCCCGTCTCATTCGGTCCGCGTCCGGTCGACGTGTGGCACCCTGCTCGTGGGTGTCGCGGGGCGGACCGTGCGCCATGACGGGAGGCGACATGCGACGGCGTGCACGGACGGCGACCGCGACGATGGCGGCCCTGTGCGCCCTGGCCGCGGCGCTGGTCGCGCCCGCGTCCGCCGCGACGGAACGCGGGCTCGACCCGGTCGAGGACGCTCTCGCGGCACCGAAGGACCCGAAGCTCTCGTCCACGCTCACTCCACCGCGGGGCAGGGGCGCAGACGATTGGGGTCGGGCGTCCGCCGGTGGCGGCTTCGAGCAGGTGCTGCCCGACGGTGACGTCCGAGGCGATGGTCGGGTCGTCGTGGAGGTGGTCGCGTCCAGCCGGGCTGCGGTGCAGGATGCGGTGGGAGGCTCGGGACGGGTGCAGGGGCGCGTCGCCGCCGATCGCTGGCAGGTCGCGGTCGACCCCGCCCACCTGGATGAGCTCGCGGCCGACCCCGCCGTGCAGCGGGTGCAGCGCCGGTCGCGGTTCCGGCCGGCGGCCACGACCTCGGAGGGCGCGGTGTCATTGGGTGTCGCCGGTCGCCACGGGGCCGGGATCACCGGTGGTGCCGACGTCGCCGTGGTGGACACCGGCTTCGGCGGGTGGGCGGCCGCGCAGCAGGCGGGCGAGCTGCCGGCCCCGGCGAGCGAGACGAGCCACTGCCCCAACGTCGGCTTCCGGGGCGATGACCACGGCACCGCGGTGGCCGAGATCATCCACGATGTGGCCCCGGCCGCCCGACTGCACCTCATCTGCATCGAGGACGAGGCCGGCTTCGCCGCGGCCTCCCGGGTCGTGCGGGCCAAGGGGATCACGATCGTCAACGCTTCGGGGGGCTTCCTCGGGACGGGGTTCGGCAACGGACGGGAGCGGGCGGGGTCCCCGTGGCACGTCGTGAACGCCGACCGCCAGGCCGGGATCTTCTGGTCCGTGGCGGCGGGCAACAGCGGTGACGAGCACTGGGGCGGGCGCTTCGTCGACGTCGACGGGGACCAGATCCACGACTACGCCACCGACCGGTCGCTCAACACGGTCACCGTCCCCGCCGGCGCCTCCTTCCACGTCGTGCTGCGGTGGGACGAGTTCGACCTGCCGCGCACCGACATGGACCTGTTCGTGCTGGACGAGTTCGGGACGATCATCGGCAGCTCCCTCGACCCGCAGCTCGCCGGGTTCGCCCCGGTGGAGGCGGTGTGGTTGCGCAACAGCGCGTCGTGGGCCCGGGAGGCCCACATCGTCGTCGGCCGCTACGCCGGCGCCCACGTCCCCGACTTCGACCTCTTCATCGAGGGGACGAGCCCGCCGACGTTCCGGACGCGCAACCGGTCGGTCAACGAGCCGGCCACCTCCCCGGGCGCGTTCGCCGTCGGATCCGTCTGCGCGGCGAACGGCGTCGTGCAGCCCTTCTCGAGCGCGGGTCCCACCGCCGACGGGCGGACCAAGCCGGACCTGGTGTCCTTCGACGCCGTGTCGACCTCGACCTACGGCTCGTCGATGTCGACCTGCCAGCAGGGGTTCCCCGGCACGTCCGCGTCGACGCCGCACGTGACGGGCGCAGCCGCGCTGGTCAAGGGCGTCCACCCCTCGTGGGGTGCGGACCGGATCGCCGAGTACCTGAAGGTCAACGCCGCCGACATCGGCTCACCGGGCCCCGACAACGGCACCGGTTGGGGCCGCTTGCGCCTCGGCGACATCCCCGCCGGCATCGTGCGGCCCTACGACGCCGACAGTGCCACCGGCACCATCTACCGGCTCTACCGCGCCTACTTCCTGCGGGAGCCGGACGTCGGTGGCTTCGAGCACTGGAATGCGGCCTTCGCGCTTGGGTACCCGCTGGACAAGATCTCCAACGACTTCGCCCGCTCGCAGGAGTTCCGCGACACCTACGGCGCGCTCGACGATCGCCGCTTCCTCGACCTCATCTACCGCAACGTGCTCGGCCGGGCCCCCGAGCCGGAGGGCTACGCCTACTGGCTCGCCCACCTGGACCGTGGGCTGCTGCGTGGCCTGGTGATGATCTACTTCTCCGATTCCGAGGAGTTCCGGGCCAAGACCGCGGGCGGCCGCCCACCCGGCTACGCCTGACTCGGCATCCCCGTCTCGTTCGCCGGTCCGAGCTCGACCACCGGCGGTCCGATGCGGACCACCGAAGGGATCAGCGGCGGCGGATCAGGGGGGCGAGGTGGCGTCGGACGGTGTCCTCGCAGCCCTCGTCGAGGTCGAGCGCGGTCTGCGGGGTCAGGATCAGGGAGATGGCGAGGCGGACGAGCAGCTCGGCGGTCGCTCGGGACTCGCGCTCGTCGACGCTGGGGTCGAGCGCGCGGGCGTAGCCGGCGAGCTGGCTGCTGGCGGCGGCGAGGACCGGCCCGCCGTCGACGGTGATCAGCCGGAGCAGGAGGGGTTCGTCGCGCACGCGCTCGGCGAGGCCGGTGGCCCGGGCGACGCGGAGGCCGGTGCTGAACGCGACGACCAGCTGCTCCTCGGGATCGTCGATGCCGGCGACGGCGTCGGCCAGGGCGGCGAGGAGGCGCCGGGCCTCGTGGGCCACGGTGGCGGCGAGCAGCGCGTTGCGACCGTCGAAGCGTCGGTAGATCGTGCTGCGTCCGACGCCGGCCAGCTCGGCGACCTGATCCACCTCGAGGTCCTCGAGGCCGACGTCGACGAGCAGGTGCCCGGCGGCGTCGAGGATGCGACGGTCGACGTCGTCGGCGCCGGTGTCGACCGGCTGCGTCGCCAGCGCGGTGAGCACCGCGAGGGCATCGACGTGGGTCGCGACCTTGGGCATCAGGCCGAGATCGGCTCGGGGCGCGGCGCGGCGATGTGCTTCATCCGCTTGATCGAGCGCAGGTAGGGGCCACGGGTGAGTCGGTGGGGGACCACCCGACCAGCATCGCGGACCAGCTGGCGGAACGCAGCGAGCGCGAGCTCGTCGGTCGTGGTCCACGGGATGCCGAACCGGGCCCGGACCACGGGCGGCAGGCCGCCGATGGCCATCGTGCGCATCAGCGGCGTGGCGATGGTGGCGACCGGGCCGGGCATGCCGGGTGGGGAGACCCGGTCGTGCAGGGCCATGTCGATGGCGCGCTCGGCGGTGGGGGTGAGCTCGAGCCGGGTGCGGCAGATCTCGTCGAAGCGGGCCCGGAACGCGGCGTGGTCGGCGGGCACGGGACGGTCGCTGACGCCGTAGCGGCGGTACCAGGTGACGGTCTCCTGGTAGAGCCGCTCGCGCGTGCGGGGCGAGAGGGTGCGGTGGTCCCACTCGTCCGCGGTCTGGAACATCTCCCAGGTGAAGGTGGCGTGCGCCCACCAGAACGTCTCGGGGTCGAGGGCGTGGTAGCGCCGACCGTGGGGGTCGGTGCCCTTGATGCCCTTGTGCAGGTCCCGGATGTCGCGGCCTCGCTCGTCGGCGTCGTCGGCGAAGATCGTGGCCCAGATGCGCGGCACCGAGCGGTGGATGCGGTCCCAGGGCTCGTCGAAGAACGCCGAGTGCTCCTCCACGCCCTGGCCGAGGTGGGGCCAGGCCAGCTGCAGGATGCCGGCGCTGAGGCCGGACAGGCCCGAGCGCCAGTCGGCAGCGATGCGCCACAGCAGCGAGCCGGGCCCGAGCGGGGCGCCGGGGGCGGGCTGGTCGTTGTTCTCGTGCAGCATGATCTGGGACACAACGGCAGTCTATGTCCCTCATGACCGCGGACCATGTGTTCGTAGTCCGGATGGACGGGCTACGCGAGAAATGGCCCGCACTCGCTATTTCGTGACGAACCGGACATTGCGACAGTGGGAGGCGTGCCCACCGTCCGCACCACCTGCCCGTCCTGCGACACCGTGCTGATCGACGCGGCCGCCCTCACGGTCCGCCGCCGGCCCGACGCCACCCAGACCGAGTGCAGCTTCGTCTGCCCCGACTGCGTCCAGACGGTGGTGCAGCCGGTGAGCGACAAGATGGTGCCGGTGCTGATCGGCGCCGGGTGCCTGGTGGAGGACTGGGGCGTGAGCGACGCCCGCGCCCTGCACCCCTCGGGTGGCGGCATCACCGAAGCCGAGATCCAGGACTTCGTCGCCTCCCTCGACAACGACGACTGGTTCGGCGAGCTCCTCAGCTGAACCCCGAGGTCCGGGCGGGCCTCACATCTCAGGGACGGGTCGGGACGGCTGGCTGTCGTGGTGGTGCCGGCGCCGAGGTCCTCGGCCCGTCTTTGAGTGCGAGGAACGGTCGCTCGACCAGGAACCAGGACAGCAGCGTGGTCACCGCCGTGGCGACGACGACCGTGCCGCCCCGGACGAGGTCGGAGGCGTCGGGCAGCTGCTCGTCGACGACCAGGATCACCGGGAAGTGCCACAGGTACAGCCCGTAGGACACCTTGCCGATGGCGACGAGCGGAGGCAGCGACAGCAGGCGGGGGAGCCAGCGGTCGCCGGCTCGGACGCACCCCAGCACGACGACGGCGGCAGCCAGGGCGAAGGTCAGCGACCCCCACTCGAGGTAGCGCCGGTCGTTGGCCAGCGAGTCGCCGCCCGGGTGCACGCGGGCGACGAACACGACGTAGGCGAGCGCCAGCGGGGCTGCCACCGAGCCGACGAACCCGAAGAAGGTCCCTCCCTCTCGAACTGGCAGTTCTCCTGTCGCGGCGGGCGGGTGCCGCCGGTCCCAGATGGCGAGGGCGGCGGCTAGGGCGGCGCCGACCAGCAGCTGGTCGGCCACGGCGTCGGTGCCGTTGTAGAGGCGGGACGCGGACCAGCGAGGCTGGTCCGCGTCCCAGAGCTGGAGCCGCCACAGCAGCGAGGCCAGCGACCCGCCGACCGCCAGCACCAGCACGGCCTCGGCCTGGCGCGCCTTGGAGACGAGGGCCGCGGCGGCGAGCACCGCCAGGGGCCACACCAGGTAGAACTGCTCCTCCACCGAGAGCGACCAGGTGTGCTCGAGCAGGCCGAGGCCCTCGGTGTCGTGCAGGGTCCGCAGCCAGTTGCCGACGTAGAGCAGCACCCCGATGGCGGCGCTGAGGGTCTGCTCCTGGTTGCCGGTGAGCCAGGCGTAGGCACAGGCGACGCCGACGAGGGTCACGAGGGCGGGCAGCAGGCGCAGCGCCCGGCGCCAGTAGAAGCGGCCGAGGCGGATGCGCCCCGACTTCGCGCGCTCCCGCAGCAGCAGGGTGGTGATGAGGAACCCCGAGAGCGTGAAGAACATGGTCACGCCGATCGCGCCGCCCCGGGGCGCCAGCGATCGCTCGCCGTGGTAGGCGATCACCAGCAGCACGGCGACGGCACGCAGGCCGTCGAGCGCAGGCCAGTAGCGCCGCTCGGCCTGCTCGGTACCCACGGTCGGATCGTACCGAGCGCCTACGATCCGACCCGCATGTCCCTGCCCCGCCCGCTCGCCCGGATCGTGGCGCGCGCCAAGCCGAAGATCCCTGCCGCGGTGTGGCCGACGCTGCTGGCGGTGCGGTCGCTGGTCGGGGACGGACCGGTCGTCGGCGTGCCGGCGTTCGACCGCGCCCTGGTGCTCGTCGCCCACCCCGACGACGAAGCCCTGGCCTGCGCCGGGACGATGGCGCTGCTCGCGGATGCCGGGGCGACCGTGACCCTGCTGGCGGCCACCGATGGCGAGGGGACGATCGGCTCCCCGCACGATCCGGCCGAGACCGGTCGCCGCCGGCGGGCCGAGCTCGCTCGATCGACCTCGCTCCTCGGTGCCGGCCTCGAGCACCTGGGATTGCCCGATGGTCGGCTGCACGAGCACCGCGCCCAGCTGCGGACCGCCTTCGCCGCGGCGCTCGACCGGCTGCGACCCGACGTGGTCTTCGTGCCCTGGCTGGGCGACGGCCACCGCGACCACCGGGCCGTCGCCTTCGCCCTCGCCGACGCGCTCAGCGCCACCACGGCTGACCTCCAGGTGTGGGGCTACGAGACCTGGTCGGCCGTCCCGCACAACCGCATCGTCCCGATCGAGGCGGTGATCGATCGCAAGCGGGCCGCGGTCGCCGCCCACGAGACCGGCTCGCTCGCCTTCGACCTCTCGGCCGGCCTCGGGCTGTCGCGCTGGCACTCGATGCACGGGCTGCTGGGGGAGGGCCACGCCGAAGCGTTCCTCGCCGTCGAGCGAACCGACTACATCGACCTGGCCGAGGAGCTCGTCGGGTTCGACGACACCGCCCTGCCCGAGGCCGGCTCGTGAGCGACGACCGCTCGGACCTGGTCCTGCGCCCCGCCGATCGCTCCGACGACGCCGAGCTGCGTCGCCTGAACGCCGAGGCCTTCCCGGCCAACCCGAAGACCCGCGCCGACATCACGGCCTGGCAGTGGTGGGACAACCCCTTCGGCGAGACGATCGCCCACGTCTGGGAGGACGACGGCCGGCTGGTCGGGCAGTACATCGCGTACCGGATCCCGGCCCGCTTCGGCGGCGAGCCCGGGCGCATCGCCATCGGCGTCGACCTCGCCATCGCCCCGTCGCACCGGGGTCAGGGCCTCGGCGGCCCGCTCATCGACGCCTGCTTCGGCCAGGCCACCGAGGAGGGCACGCCCTTCTACTCGTACCCGAACCAGCTGTCGGTCGGCGGCGTGTCCCGGGGCGGGTGGGTCCAGGTCGACCAGCTCGAGGTGCGGGTCCTGCCGACCGGTGGTCGATGGCGGCCGCTGCGGGTGCTCGGTGCCCGGGTGCGGATGCCGTCGGGCATCGAGGTCGAGGTGCTCGACGACCCGCCCGACGACGTCGACGCCCTCTGGTCCGCGGTCGCCCGCCACCACCCCTATGGCGTGGAGCGCAGCGCCGACTGGTGGCGCTGGCGCTACGCCGAGCACCCCGACCGGCCGTACCGGATCCTGGCCGCCCGGCGGGGCGGGTCGCTCGTCGGGCTGTCCGCCGTCATCACCCGGGACGACCTCGGCGGCCGGTACCACTGCCTGCTCGAGCTGCTCGCCATCGACGGCACCGCGGCCCGAGCGATCGTCGCCGCCGTCCGGGACGGGGCGGTCGGTTCGGCCGACGGCATCGCCACCACCGGCGTGCCGGGCTCCCGGCTGTCCGAGCTGGCCGGCGAGGCCGGGCTCATCCGGGTGCCGCCGAGGCTGCTGTCCCGCCCCATCTACTTCGGCGTGGTGCCGCACCCCACGATCGTCCCCGAGCCCACCGCCGTGCCCTGGTCCACGGCCTGGGGCGACCTCGACCACATCTGAACCCGGTGACCGCACCCGTCCGGACCTCCGCGCTGCAGCGACGCCTGCGCGCCGCCTTCCTCGTGGTGGCGGTGGCCTTCGCCGTCCTCGCGCTGGCCAGCCAGTGGGACGAGGCCGGTGAGCGGATCGGCGACCTCTCGGTCACCCACGTCGGTCTCGCCGCGCTGTGCACCATCGGGTCCCTCGCCGCCAGCTTCTTCGCCTGGCGCGAGACCCTCGCCGGCCTGGGCGACCGCCTGCCCGTCCCCACTGCCGCCCGCATCTTCTTCCTGGGTCAGCTGGCCAAGTACGTGCCCGGCAGCATCTGGGCGATCGTCGGGCAGATGGAGCTGGCCAAGGTGCACGGCGTCCGCCGGGAGCGAACAGCCACCGCCGGCATCGTCGTCCTCGTCATCTCCCTCGCCATGGGCCTCACGCTCGGCCTGCTCGCCGTGCCCGCGCTGCTCGACGCCGACAGCGAGCTGTACGCGTCCTCGGTGCTGCTGCTGATCCCCCTTGCTGTCGTGCTGCACCCGAAGGTCCTGACCTGGCTGGTCCAGACCGGGCTGCGGATCCTGAAGCGCCCGGCGCTCGAGGCACCGCTGTCGATCACGACCATCTGGCGGGTGGCCGCGTTCTCCCTGCTCAGCAACGGCCTGCTCGGCCTGCAGATCTGGCAGCTCGCCGTCGACGTCGGCGGCGAGGGCTGGGCGCTGCTCGCCCTGGCGATCGGCGGCTACGGCCTCGCCGCCTCGGTGAGCCTGGTCGTGATCCCGCTGCCCGCCGGCGCCGGTCTCCGCGAGGCGATCCTCGTCCTGCTCCTCGCCCCCGACATCGGTGCAGCCAGCGCCACGCTCGTGGCGATCCTCGCCCGCCTGCTGCTGACCGTGGCCGACGTGGCCGCCGCCGGGTTGGCCGCCGCCGCGACCCGGGCCGCGGGCCAGCCCGTCGCCGCCGACCCCTGAAGCCGCGAGGCGCCGCGTCGGCCTCTGGAACTGGCAGTCCCCACGTCACGCGCGAGCGATCACTGGAGGCGCAGCCCGGGCCACGAACGGACCCGCTGGTACCGTTTCGCTCCATGCCCGCCGGCGACGAGCCCAGCGTGCGGGTGCTGGTCTGCTCGCAGGGCTTCCCCCGGCACCCGGCGGACCACCACGCATCCTTCGTGCTGGACCACGCCCGGGCACTGACCGCATCCGGCGCCGACGTCCACGTCTCGTGCCCGGCCGGGCCGGGCCTGCCGAGCACCGACGCCTACCCGGCCACCGACCGCCACGGCGAGTCGACGACGGTCGACGTCCGCCGCTTCCGCTACGCCCCTCGGCGCTTCGAGACCCTTGCCTACAGCGGCGGCATGCACCACCGGGCCCGGGGTGCCGGCGCACTGCTCCTGCCGCTGTTCCTCGTCGGCTTCCTCGTCGACGTCGTGCGCGGTTCCCGGAAGGTCGACGTCATCCACGCCCACTGGTGGCTGCCGTCGGGGGTCATCGCCGTCATCGCCGGCCGCATCACCGGCACCCCCGTCGTGGTGCAGGTGCACGGCACCGATGCCGCCATGGCCCAGGGGCCATTGCGCTGGTTCGCTCGCTGGGTGCTGCGCCGGGCCGACGCCGTCATCGCCGTCAGCGAGGATCTGGCCGGCTGGGTCCGGGGGGTCGCCGGCGTCGACGCCACCGTCCTGCCCATGCCACTGCGGCCAGCGCTGGCCGCCGGCCTCCACGGCGACCTGACCCCGCCACCCGCGGACGGGCCCGTCCTCGCCGTCGGGCGACTGGTCCCGGAGAAGGGCTTCGACGTCCTCATCCGGGCCGCGGCGAAGGCCTCGGTGCCGGTGGTGCTGGTCGGCGACGGTGGCCAGGAACCGATCCTGCGCGCGCTCGCCGACGAGGTCGGCGCCGACGTCACCTTCGCCGGCCCGGTCGCACCGGATGAGCTCGGACCTCACTACCGATCGGCTCGCATCGTCGCCGTCCCCAGCCACCGGGAGGGCTTCGGCCTCGTCGCAGCCGAGGCGCTGGCGAGTGGGCGGGCGGTGGTCGCCTCCTCCGTCGGCGGGTTGGCCCAGGTCGTGGCCGACGGCGTCACCGGCCGTCTCGTGCCTGCCGGCGACGTCGCCGCCCTGGCCGACGCCCTGGTCACCACCGACCCGGCGCTCGGTGCGGATGGCCCGGCCTCCATCGCCTGGATCGCCCCGGAGCGGATCGGGCCGGCCACCATCGACGTCTACCGGTCGGTCCTCGATCGCTGACCGCAGGACCTTGGTCATCAGACGCAGATGAGTCTCCCTCCTGACCGGCTGGTCGGGTTAGGATTCGGACACCTCTCGGCGGGAGAGCGTGGACGGGACGGGTGTCCCGCGCTCTCGGAGCTCGACGGTCAGGACGTAGCTCGTGGCACTCATCACCGATCTGGACGACCGCACGCTGGTCGAGCAGCACCGTGCCGGCGACGCCGACGCGTTCCGGCGCATCGTCGAACGCCACCACCGGTCCCTCTACGCGAACGCCCTGCGCCGCCTCGGTGACCCGGTCGCGGCTGAAGATGCCGTGCAGGACGCCTTCCTTCGGGCGTTCCGCAACATCGAGCGCTTCGACGGCGACTACCACCTCGACGCCTGGCTCCACCGGATCGTCACCAACACCTGCCACGACATCGGTCGACGCCGGGGCCGGGACACCCGCCTGTTCGACCGGGCCTGCACCGAGGTCGAGGTCGAGGCCGCGCCCGCCGACGAGGCCATGGACGCCATGCCGCGGGAGCAGATCACCGAGGCGCTCGACGCCCTGCCGGAGAGCTACCGCGAAGTCCTGATGCTCCGCTTCGTCGACGAGCTGCCCTACGCCGACGTGGCCGAGAAGGCCGGTATCTCCGAGCAGAACGCTCGAGCCCGGGTCTCCCGAGGCCGCACGATGCTCAAGCGGATGCTCACCAGCACCTCCGCGCTGGTCGTGTGGGCCATCCCTCCGCTCCGTCGGCAGACCCAGCTCACCGGCGCTGAGGCCGAGGCGGCCAACCAGGCCGCCTCGCAGGTCCACAGCCTCGCCACGATCGCGGCCTCCGCTCCGGCCCCCACGCACGCGTTCTCCCAGGTCAGCAGCATCATCGCCCAGGCCGGCCCGGCCATCGCCACCGCTGCACCGGCAGCATCCAGCACCGCGCCGGCGTTCGGCAAGGCCGCCATGGCCGTAGGTCTGGCTGCGGCTGCCGCCATCCCCGCCGGTGTGGCCGTCGACCGGGCCCGGGAGAAGCCGGCGCCGATGGAGGAGCGCATCGACGAATCGGCGATCGCCGCAGCCGATGCGCCGGTCACCGTGGACTCGACCGCCAAGCCGGCCTCGCCGACCACCGTGGCGCCTGCCCCGGTGACGGCCCTGTCCTCCGACGACGGCATGGCGGGCGCCATCGCTGACGTGTCCACCACGACGTCGGCACCGACCAGCTCGGTGCCGCCGACGTCGGACCCCGCACCGACGACCTCGACGCGGAGCGGCGAGGGCTCGAGTCCGGCCCCGGCGCCTGCGCCCGCCCCGGCCGACGAGCAGCCGGTCGATCCGGCGCCGACCCCCGAACCGGCCACCCCCGGCCAGCTGTCGGCGTCGCTCACGGTGACGACGGTCAGCGACGAGCTGCACATCTCCGGCCCGCTCAGCCTCGTGGTCGGTGAGCGGACCGTGGCCGGCCGGCTCGAAGGGAAGATCGGCGTGGTCGCAGCCGACCCGAAGAACCCTGAGGCTCCACGACAGGTCGAGCGTTCGGTCATGTTCCTGGATCTCGAGGACGGAACCAGCTTGAAGCTGACCGTGCAGGGCTGGTCGACCGTCACCACACAGGGCAGCACCGAGAGCCACGCCCTCGACCTGGCGTTCATGCTCCCCGATGGCGCGGCGTTCGAGCTGGCCGAGGACGGTCAGCTCGAGGGCACCCTCGTGGTGAAGCAAGGAACGGGCGAACTCGGCCTCGCCCTCCCCGGCGCCACCAGCGACTCCTAGCCTCGGGCCGTGGCCTCCACCCGCCGACCGGTCCTGACGTGCCTGCTGGCGGTCGTCGCCCTGCTCATGATGGGACTGACCGGCTCAGCCGGCGCCGAGACGCCGGACCCGTCCCCCTGGCCCAACGCGGCGGGCAACGACCCGGGCATCGACGCCACCGCTCACTCGATCCGCATCGCCGGGCTCGACCGCACCCAGACATCCCTCTCCGCTGCGCTGCTGCTGCGGGGCGCCGGTGGCTACCCCTTCACCACCGCCGACCGAACATCCGGCGATGCTGACCTGGCCAACGCCGAGCAGTGGTGGGGCCTGGGGACCTGCCCCTTCGCCGTCATCATCACCGCCGGCGACACCGCGGCGGACTCGCTCGCGGCGGCGTCGTTGTCCGACCCGACCGACCTGTCCACCGAGCCGCTGCTGGAGCGCACTGCCGCGCGCAACCCGGCCTTCGATCAGATCGGGGAGGTGGCCAGGGTCGACACCGACTCCGCGCCGATCGTCGTCACTGCCTCGGCTCGCCAGGGCGCCACGGAGCTCTCCCTCGCCGCCCGCCAGGCTGTGGCCGACCTCGCCGGTGGCGGCTGCGACACCGTCGACGCCGCCATCATCGTCGGCGGATCCAGCGCCGTGCCCACCGGGGTCGAGCAGCAGGTGCTCGGGCTCGGGGTCGACCAGGTGTTCCGGGTCGCCGGCACCGATCGCTTCGGCACTGCCGCCGCCATCGCGGGTGCACTCGGCACCGGTGAGTCGCCGACGGATCTCGGTTGCGACGACGACGTAGTGACCGATGGCTCCGCCCGCATGGGCTTCCACGGCAACGCCGCCGTCGAGCTCCGATCCGGCCCGACGGAGTGCGAGGTGCTGGGCCGGACGGTCGTGCTCACCGACGGCATCACCGGCGCCGACGCGCTCGCTGCCGGCTGGTGGACGTCCACGTGGCAGGTGCCGGTGCTCCTCGTCGACGGCAGCGGCCGCCTACCCACCGCCACCCGCGACGCGCTGAACTCCCTGGTCATCGACAACGTCGTCGTGCTGGGCGGGTCCGCCCGGGTGCCGGATCAGACCCTCGCTGAGGTGCGAGGGATCACCGGGGCCGAGACCCACCGGGTGGCCGGCACCGACCGCTACGCCACCAGCGTGGCCATGGCCGAGACGTTCGGCGGCTGGTTCGGCACCGGCGACGGCAGCGACCACGACGCCTCCATGGTCTGCGTCGCTGCCTCCTCCGGGAGCGGCGCGGCTTCAGTCGGCTGGCCCGACGCTCTCGGGGCAGGCCCTTGGTGCGCTGCCGCCGGAGGCCTGGCCACCGCCACGCCCGCCCCCGCCCGGGGCCTGCCGCCCGTCTCCGGCCCCAACCCCCGGGTGACCCGGGGCGGCACGCCCAGCCACGACGCCGTCCCCGTCCTGCTCACCCCGGTCGCTTCACCGGATCTCGCCGATCCGGTCGCCGATCTGCTCGCCAACACCTTCGACCCGGCGCAGGCGTGGTGCTCGAGCGTGCAGGCGAGCGATGCCTGCCTCGACCCTGGATTCGTCGTCGCCTTCGGCGGCACCGCCGTGCTCGCCGAGACGGCTCTGCGCCAGGCTGCTCGAGCGGTGTCTGGGGAGACCTACGTCGTGTTCGACGACCAGGCGCCGTCCGTCGGGGACACCTTCTGGACCGAGCTCGATCTCACCCCCGTGCACGCCCAGGCAGGAGCGCCCGCCGAGGAGACGATTGGTCAGGTCTGCACCGATCGGGGCGCGCTCGATGGCGTGCGCTGGCTGGCCGTCTACGCCGACGCCCTCGCCACCGTGTTCGGCGCCGAGCACGACGTGTTCGCCAACGGCCGCTACGTCGCCGACCGGGACGGCGTTGCCCGCAGCCCCGGCGAGAGCGCGCCGGCCTGCGTCCGGGTTCCGGACATGCCCGGCGACCTGGTGAACGCGCTCGGCGTGAGCCTGTCGGGCAACGTCGCCGACGCCGGCACCTTCGACATTGTCGAGGAAGGCCGCTTCGAGCTCTCCGCCCCGATCAGCCAGCGGATGGCCGACGACTTCGAGGGCACCGACACGGGCATCGACGGTGACGATGGCACCCTCACCCGGATCAGCTTCGCCGACGACGGTCTCGACGGCATCGTGGCTGTCTCCCGGACCGAGCCGACGTCGGTCACCGGGGCCACCGTCGATCTGCGGATCCGCCGGGGCACCAGTGCGACGGACCCGGACACCTTCGACGGCGCCCTCTCGCTCTCCACCGGCCTGGGCTCGGTCCTGGCCACCGTCTCGGGCGAAGCGCTCTTCGTCGACGGCGTCTGGCGGCTCCGAGGGCGCACGACGTTCACCGGGGGGACGTGGAACGCCACAGAGGGTGCCGGGGGCTTCCGGGCCGACCTCACGGCGAACCAGACCGACCCCACCGATGACGAGATCCGGTGGCAGATCGACGGCCTGCTGGCACCCATCGCCACCTGAACTGCCCCGAACAGGGCAAACGACCGTTACGAAGAGTCGCCGAGAATGGTTGATATGACTTCGCAACGTCCCTAGGGTGCAGCCTCGGCGAGGACGTCTGTCACAAACGTCACTCAACGTCGTTCTCGTCAATGAGGTTCGTCAGCCTCGGCGGAGCCGGACTTCCGGTGCCGTAGTCCACGACATCACAGAAGCAACACAGGAGAATTTCTGTATGCGATACAAGTCCCGTACCCGGGCCTTGGCGTCAGCTGCACTCGCAGCGTCGCTCGGGCTTGCCGGGTTGGCTTTCACGGCATCGCCGGTGCAGGCATCGGAGACCACGGACGTCGTCCGTGTCGCCGGTACCACGCGCTACGGCACTGCCGCTGACGCCGCGACCTCGGCCTACCCCGCTGGCTCCGCCAACGTGGTCCTCGCCTCCGGCGAGAAGTTCCCGGATGCGCTCGCAGGTGGCGGCCTCGCCGGCTCCCTCGACGCTCCGATCCTGCTGACCCTCGAGGACAGCCTCCCGGCCGACACCATCGCTGCGCTCGCAGAGCTGGGCGCCGAGACCGTCACCATCCTCGGCGGCACCGCCGCCGTGTCCGCTGCCGTGGAAGCCGAGCTCGTTGCGCTCGGCTACGCCACTGACCGCGTCGCCGGCGCCGACCGCTTCGAGACCGCAGCCGACATCGCTGCCGAGCTCGGTGGCACCACCGCCGTGCTCGCCAACGGTCTCCGGTTCCCGGATGCCCTGGCCATCAGCCCCGGCGCCCACGCGCTGGAGCTGCCGGTCCTGCTGACCCTGGCCGACAGCCTCCACGAGGATGCTGCCGCCTACATCGACGCCAACGCTGTTGACACCGTCATCATCGTCGGCGGTACTGCGGTCGTGTCCCAGGACATCGAGGACGCCCTCGCGGCTGACGGCATCACCGTCGTGCGCCTCGCCGGCGACACCCGGTACGAGTCCTCGGTCGAGATCGCCGAATTCCACGTCACCCAGGGCTTCACCCTGGACGAGGTGGCCATGGCGACCGGTGAAGACTTCGCCGACGCCCTCGCCGGTGGCCCCTACGCCGCCCAGATGGGCGCCCCGATGGTGCTGACCCAGACGGCGACGCTGACCCCGGCCACGGCTGCGTTCCTCACGGAGAACTGCCAGGCGATCGACGCCCTGTCGATCCTCGGTGGTACCGCTGCCATCACCGGTGACGTGGAGGCCGCTGCTGCGGCCGCCGCGCAGTGCGATACCAACCAGTCGCTCGCGGTTTCGCCTGCGGACACCACGATCGCTGCCTTTGACCAGACTGCAGGCGCAGGCGAGATTGTGGAGGTCACCGTTTCGGGTGCAGATCCGGACGGCGAGTACGACATCGCGCTCTTCCCGTGCTACGAGTTCGGGCAGGGCAATCCGTCAGCGTTCGGCGACGGTGGTGAGAACCTCCTCGACCTCAACGGTGTCTCCAACACCGACCAGGTGATCTCGTTCATGGATCGGGACTTCGATGACGTTGCCGACGACGCCGGCAACGTCGAGAGCGGTGCCGATATCGTCTCCGTGAACTTCGATAGCAACGGTGGCACCCCGCAGACGTACTTCGAGGATCAGAGCCCCGATGCAGATGGGGACTTCCTTGTCCGCGTGACCACCACCGGCGGCACCACCGACTGCGTGCATGTCGTGGCTTGGGAGGACGCGGACGATGACGACGCTCTCCTGCTGAACAACGGCACGTCTGGCGTTGAGAACGACAACACGCCAGCAGTTCCGTTCGGTGTTTCTGGTGCCATCACCTGGACCTCTGGTGAGGCTCCCAACGGTTACGGCATGGGTGAAGACGTCTTCTTCGTTGACAAGTCGTCTGGCTACTTCATCGATGAGAATGGCTGGATGGTCATGTACGACGAGGGTGACACCTTCTACTACGACGGCAGCGATGTGGGTGGTCAGATCTCCTTCTCGGTGTTCGAGGGCTTCTTGAGCCTTCAGGATGGGATCGGCACCTTCTCCGGTTCTTACAGCCGTGTGAACCCCGTGGCGTTCGAGATGTTCGACGACATGGGCTTCGGTCTTTCCAACACGCCGACGGTTACCGTGCTCGGCGATGCCGATGAAGAGGCAGACGGTGACGAGGTGATGGTGTCCTGGACCGAACAGGACGACCCGGGTGCCGATATCGACTCCTACAACGTCGAAATCTTCAATGCCACGACCGGCGCATCCGTTGCCACGGGCTCGACCGCTTCGGTGGACACCCTTGGTGGCGGGGACGCCATCACGCAGTTGATGTTCTCCGACCTTGCTGACGGCACGTACGTCGCTCGGATCCAGGCGGAAACCGAGACTGGGTATGTCTCGAGTGACAGCCTCTTCTCGGAGCCGTTCACGACCGGCACTCCGCCGGAAGCGGATGCTCCGATCATCACGAACACCGAGCTGACGTCGGACACGGCGACTCTCGGTTTGGTCGATGGTGGCGACGCACTGCAGTTCGACTTCAACGAGAACATGTCCGACGCGCTCGACGCTCCGGGCACGTTCCTTCGTCTGTCGGATGGTGACTCGACCTACCAGATCGTGTGCGAGGCCACTGCGGCTCCGGGCACGACTGCGGCTGACACTGATTGCCTGCTCACCGACGGTGGCGACGCCACCGTCGATGACGATCAGCTCTCGATTGACATCGGCACTGACGCCGCTGATCTCCAGCTGATCTCCGGCACGGACAATGGCCTCGATTACGTCGGTGACTCGGTCGTCATCAGCGTCGTTTCGGGCGACTGGGATGATGAGTCGGGCAACCAGCTCGATCTCGCCGGGTCGACCGACATCGTGGTCGACATCGAGCCGTAGTCCTCGCTGGGGCGCAAGCCTCATCGAGAATTCGCTCGTGTTCGGAACCCCGGTCCTCTTCGGAGGGCCGGGGCTTCGGCCTTTTTGGGCCTATCGTGTCGGTGGCTCTGCGTATGGTGGTGACGACTTCCCCCTTCGGTTGCCAACCCGAAGGATGTGCCGCACCATGGCCCTCGATGCCCGTACCCGTTCCTCCCTCTACGGCAAGTTCGCCGAGATCCTCGGCGACGACGACGCCAACTCGCTGATGTCGGAGTTCCCCTCGGTCGAAGCCGATGAACTCGTCACCAGGCAGTTCCTACGTGCTGAGCTCGGCGTCACTCGCTCCGAGCTCCTGAGCGAGCTCGGCGTCACTCGCTCCGGGCTCATGGGTGAGATCGGCAGCGTGCGTTCCGAGCTCCTGGGCGAGCTCGGCAGCGTGCGGGGCGAGCTCGGGCAGGCAGAGTCGAGACTGCGGGGCGAAATCGCAGAGCTGCGTGTCGAGATGGCCGAGCGGTTCCATCGCCAGACGGTGTGGCTGGCGAGCACGGTCGTCGCCTCGGCGGGTGCGGTGATCGCCGCAGTGCCGTTGATGGCCTGATCGTCTCCCGCGGCCGCTGCCGAGTTGCATCTGTTCACCGGTGGTCGTAGACGTCGTCGAGGGACCGCCTGATGTCCTCGACGTCCAGGTGGGTGTAGAGCATCGTCGACACGATCGAGGCATGACCGAGCTGTCGCTGCACCTGGGCGACGCCCATGCCGGCCCGGATGAGCTCGGTGGCGAAGGAGTGTCGCCACCGGTGTGGGTAGTGCCGTCCCGGTAGTCCGGCGCCTCGGGCCGCCAGTCGACATTCGCGCTGCAGTGCGGACACCGAGCAGCGCTTGTCCGGGTCGGGCACGAACGGGTGGGTGTTCACGAACAGGTACGGCGTGTCGGGCAGCTCAGGCCGGACGTCGTCGACGAAGGTCTGGAGCACCTCGGCCAGCGGGGCCGGGATGGCCACGGTGCGGTGCCGGGAGCCCTTGCCGAGCACCTCCAGGCGACGTCCGGTCAGGTCGAGGCGGTCTTGGCGCAGGTTCGAGATCTCACCGGCTCGGGCGCCGGTCCAGCGGAAGGTGGCGATGATGGCGTGGCGCTGCCGACCCCGGAGGTCGGTGAGCATGGCGGTGTGGGTCAGGACGGCGGCGGCCTCGGCGGGGGAGTAGACGTCGATCCGGTTGGGGTTCCGCCGGGGCGGGGCCAGCGTCGCCGACGGGTCGGCCGCCAGCTCCTCCTCGGCGACGAGCCAGGCGAAGAAGCTGCGCAGCCCGTTGACCTCGGCGTAGATGGTCGCCGGCGCCAGGCCCCGCTCCGCCTCGGCAACGAGGTGGTCTGCCAGGTGACGAGCCCGGACCTCATCGAGCCCGCAGCCGGCATGGTTCGCCTCCCACCAGTGTAGGAAGCAGGCCACGTAGTGGCGGGCGTTGCTGACCGAGCTCGGTGCCAGGTTGCGCACCACCCGGAGGTGGTCGGCGAATCGGTCGAGCAGGGGTTCGTGGGGTCCGGTGCTGGGCACGCGCGCCTCCTCCGATGACGATCCTCGGGGGAAGCAGGGGTCGACGCCCACACACACGGTAGGCGGACGTGCCTCGGTCCGATGGCGGGAAGCAGGGGCCGGACCGCTCGGCGGCGAACTCACCTGCGGAACCATGGCGGGCCTGTCTGAGAGCAGGCATCGCGAACACGCAGGGAGCACAGCGAGACATGAACCCCACCACCCGTCGGGTGCGGCGCCTCGCCGCGTCAGTCACCTTCGCAGCCGTCGCCGGCGGCCTGGCGCTGCCGCTGCTGGCCACGCCGGCCGGCGCCGTGCAGGAGACCGACACCAGCCGCCTCCAGGGCCAGGACCGCTACGGCACGGCCGCGGTGGTCGCCCTCGACACCTTCCCCGACGGCGCCGGCTCCGTCGTGCTGGCCACCGGGCAGACGTTCGCCGACGCGCTGGCCGCCAACGGCCTCGCCGGCGCGCTCGGTGCGCCGATCCTGCTGACGACCACGGCCGAGCTGCCCGAGGTCACCGAGGAAGCCCTCACCACACTCGGGCCCGACACCGTCTACGTCATGGGCGGCACCGCCGCCGTCAGCCAGGCCGTCGAGGACGGGCTCGCCGGCGACTACGACATCGAGCGGGTCGAGGGGCAGAACCGGTGGGAGACCGCGGCCGCCGCCGGTGCGGCGATCGACGCCACCGACGACAGCATCCCGGCCACCACCGACGACGGGCTCGGCTCCACCTCCGACGGCATCACCGCCGTGCTGGCCAACGGGCTGAACTTCCCCGACGCCGTCTCCGCCGGCCCGGTCGCGTTCGCCGGTCGCCTGCCCGTGCTCCTGACCGAAGCCGGCCGCATCCCCGATGCGACCAGCACTGCACTCGAGGACCTCGGCATCGAGCACGTGCTGCTCATCGGCGGCACCACCGTGATCAACGACAGCATCGAGACCGCGCTCGAGGCCGATGGCTACACCACCGAGCGACTGGCGGGCGGCGACCGCTGGGCCACCAACGTGGAGGTCAACGACTACGCGACGGCCGAGCTCGGCTTCGGGGGCGTCACCGCCTACCTGTCCACCGGGCTCAAGTTCCCGGACTCCCTCGCCGGCGGACCGCTCGCCGGCACCAGCGCAGCCCCGCTCGTGCTCACCGCCCCCACGACCCTGCCGGGTGCGGCGGGCTCGTACCTGGCGACCAACGCCAATGCCATCGACGAGATCATCGCCATCGGTGGCCCGGCGGCCGTGAGCGACGCCACCCTCGCCGACGCGGCCGAGGCGGCCCAGCTCAGCACCAACCGTGCCTTCGTGATCACGCCGACCGAGTCCGCCACGCAGCCCCTGAGCACCTTGTTCCTCACCAGCGAGGGTGCCCGCACCTTCGAGGTCAGCGGCCTCGAGCCCGGTGGCAGCTACGTCATCGCCCTCCTCGATGCCGAGACCGTGGACCCGACCGGCGGCGTGAGCTTCGACGCCTACTCGCTCTCCGATGAGGCGGCCACGTCGATCGAGTCCATCAACGGCACGCCCACCGGCGCGGCCGGCGGCATCGAGACCGTCCAGGAGGACGCCACCGCCACCGAGGACGGCACCCTCACCGTCGTGGTCGACGCCACCGAACCCGACTCGATCTTCCCCCTCGTGTTCGAGGACCTGGACGGCAACGGCGACCTCACCCTGGCCGGCGACGTCGCCGACGAGCCCTTCGGCCTGGGCGGCAAGACCACCTGGCTGCCGGCCGAGGCCGCCGACGACACCTACGAAGGCGTCACCGTCACCGCTCTGAGCTTGGACGACAACTACTTCGTGGCCGGCGGCGACACGTTCCTCTACGGCACCACCGACCGCTTCCGCGGCGACACCCCCACGGCGGAGAGCGCCACCATCACCCCCGGTCAGTTCGAGGGGATGCTCAGCGTCGGTGACGTCCTCGACATCGAGTACTTCCGAGATGCCCAGGCGCTGTTCGACGTCGTCACCGATGACATCCCCGACATCGACGACGTGACGGCGTCCACGCCGAGCGTCTCCGACCCCAACCTGGTGCAGGTCTCCTGGGTGCCCTCGGAGCAGGCCGACGTCGTCTACTCGGTGTACCGCGACGACGGTGACGGAACCTTCGACGACGGCGACGCCATCGTCTCCGCCGCGGGGGCATCGACCACCCGCTCCTTCGTCGAGCCGTCCAGCACCGCGGGCGTGCGATACATCGTCGTGCCCGAGGGCGGCACGTCGGGCACTCCCGACACCCTCGACGACGACGGCGACGCCGTCACGTTCCTCAGCAACGAGATCGTCCCCGGCGTGACGCTGTTCGGGCTCACCAACGGGACCACCGTGTCGGAGAACGCCGGCCTCGCCCTCCTCAACGCCGGCGACCAGTTCATGCTGCACTTCTCCCGCGACGTGCAGGTGGCATCGAACGCCAGCATCACGGTCCGCCGAGGGACCGGCAACCAGGTCACCCTCACCAACGGCACGGCGACCTCGAGCTGGGCGGTCGATGGCGGCACGATCACGATCACGCTGGGCTCCGGCGCCGATGCCGCACCGGACATCGCGTACGGCGAGGAGACGATGGTCACCGCCCTGTCCGGTGTCCGTGACGTCGGCGGCACGACCGTGCCGGTCACCGCGCTGCGCGACCGGGTGCTGGAGAACGACGGCCCCGAGCTGATGGTGGAGTCCACCACCTGCGATGTCGGCGACACGACCTGCACGATCGCCTTCAACGAGCCGGTCGGCGGCTCGGCCGCCAACCGCAGCAGCTATGACTACCGCCCCGAACCGGCCGGCAAGTTCCTGACCGGCATCACCCTTGGTGACGACGGTCGGACGATCACGCTGACGTTCGCCCCGGGCGTCGGTGCCGACGACCGGATCCGCCCCCGTACCGAGCTCGCTGCCGTGAGCGACGACGACGGTCAGGCGAGCACCCAGGCGCTGTTCGACTTCGTGCGCTGAGCGGCGGCCGCCGCTTCCCCTGATGCCGGGTGGATCCTCTGATCCACCCGGCATCGTCGCGCCCTGGAAGGGAGAAATTCTGCTCGCCTGAGTGCCATATAACGAGTAAATGGCACGAGCAGATCCATTTGTTGTGGAGCGATGGTTTGGGGCATATGGTCGCTCTCCAGGTGGGAGCACCCGTCACGGCGGAATTCGGGACGGGTCTTCTGCTTCTTGAGGTTCGTCAGCCTCGGCGGAGCCGGCTGCACCGGTGACGCGAACCACCATCGAAGAAGCAACCAGGAGAGTTTGAATGCGATTCAAGTCCCGTTCCCGGGCCTTGGCGGCATCTGCGCTTGCAGCGTCCCTCGGGCTCGCAGGGTTGACGCTCGCCGCGTCGCCCGCCCAGGCGGTGGAGGACACGGAGATCGTCCGTGTCTCCGGTGCCACGCGCTACGGCACCGCGTCTGCGGCTGCCGCCACCGGCTTCCCCGACGGCGCGACCAACGTCGTGCTGGCCTCGGGTGAGAAGTTCCCCGACGCCTTGGCCGCTGGCGGTCTCGCCGGCATCCTCGACGCCCCGATCCTGCTGACCCCGTCCGAGAACCTGGACGACGAGACCCTCGCCGGTCTCGAAGCGCTTGGTGCGCAGAACGTCACCATCATGGGTGGCGTCGATGCTGTCTCCGACGACGTCGCCGATGCCCTCGAGGGCGAGGGCTACACGGTCGAGCGCATCGCTGGTGACAACCGCTTCGAGACTGCGGCCGACATCGCCGCCGAGGTCGGCGGCACCACCGCTGTCCTGGCCAACGGCTTCAGCTTCGCTGACGCCCTGGCGATCAGCCCCGGTGCTCACGAGCTGGAGCTGCCGGTCCTGTTGACGGGTGCCGACGAGCTGTCCGCTGAGGCGGCCGGCTACATCGACACCGCGAGTGTCGATGAGGTCATCATCGTCGGCGGCACCGACGTGGTCTCCCAGGAGATCGAGGATGCCCTCGAGGGTGATGGCACTGCCGTCACCCGCCTCGCTGGCATCAACCGGTACGAGACGGCCATCGGCATCGCCGAGTTCCACCTGGCCAACGGCTTCAGCGCTGATGAGCTGGTCCTGGCGACCGGCGAGAAGTTCGCTGATGCCCTGGCCGGTGGCCCGATGGCTTCCCAGCTGCTCGCCCCGATGATCCTGACCCAGACCGACACCCTCACCGGCGTCACTGGCGACTTCATCGAGGACGTCGCTCCCGAGGCCGACACGATCTACATCCTCGGTGGCCCTGCCGCCGTCAGCGATGCAGTCGAAGATGCAGCAGCCGCTGCGGCCCAGTCCGACGCAACGCAGGTCACCGTGACTCCCGCCGACGATGACACCACCATCACGGCAGGGCAGTCGTTCGCCGGCACGCTCACGTCCGATGGTGGCGACATCACGAACGTCGCCGTCTCCGGCCCGTGCGTCACGTCCGATTCCGACGTTGACGAGACCGACGCCGCAGGCGGCACGGACTTCGACTTCGCCGTCCACGTCGACAGCGACGCCGACGAAGGCTCCTGCACCATCACGTTCACCGTGACGGTGGACGGCGAAGACGATCCGATCGTCGTGACGCAGGTGATCACCGTCGAGGCCGCCTCCACGGGTGGCGGCGGCGGAACGCCGCCCGCCGACACCACGCCGGCAACGGTGGAGTCCGCCTCAGCGACCGATGTCGCCGGCGTGGACGACAACGTGACCGTCACCTTCAACGAGCCCGTGCAGGGCGTCGGGACCTACACCGTCTCGGATGGCACCGACAGCTTCGACTACGAGGTCGTGGACGGTGAGGACACCGACACGCTGGTTCTCAGCCCGAGCGCCGAAGGCGTCGACTTCGATGCCCACGACGAGGCCACGTACACGCTGAACGTGGTCGACGAGCTCGACCTGGCCGGCAACAGCACCGACGCCACGATCCCGATCGCCGAGACCGGCTCCAACGCCGAAGGCGTTGAACTCGGCCAGACGCGCGTCGTGAGCGTTGACACTGGTCAGGCCTTCGCCACGATTCAGGACGCCGTCGATGCGGAGGATGTCACCGATGTCGATGGTGTCGACACGCTCGAGGCGTTCTCAGCCGACGCTGGGTCGTTCGATGAGCTGGTGATGGTGTCCAAGGACGGTCTGACGATCAGCGGCGACTCCGCGGAGGGTCGGGCCGATCTGATCGGAACGTTCGTCGTCTCCGGTGCCGATGGCGTGACGATCGAGGGCTTCGACATGTCGACCTTCGACACGTACCTGTCGTACACGACGGCGTTCTACCTGGACGACGTGACTGGTCTGGTGTTGAGCGACAACGTCGTGACCGGTGCTGGTGCCGACAGTGAGGACAAGGGCGTGATCAACGCGCTCGGTGGGGCCACGGAGGAGGCGTCCATCGGTGGCAGCACGTTCACGGCGCTGCTGCAGGGTGTGTTCGCCAACCCGAGCGCCGACTTCACCATCGACTCCAACTCCTTCGAGGGCAACGGCGTGGGCAGTGCCAACGACGGTGCCTCTGACATCACGAACAACTTCTTCGTTGACAACACGTTGGAGGGAGTGGGCCTCGGGATCGTTGGCTCGACCGTGACCGGCAACACCTTCACCGGCACTGCAGGCAACTACGTCTGCGACTACACGCCGGATGACTATGTGCTCACCACGGTCGCGGCGGCGAACGTCTATCCCGAGGGCTACTCCATCGAGGAGGACGGGTCTGCTCCTGACTGCATCACCCCGGCTCCCGGTGTCGGCGAGACCCGCGTGCTGAGCGTGGACACCGGTCGCTACTTCACCTCGATCCAGAACGCCGTGGATGCGGAGGACACCGCTGATGATGGTGGCGTTGACATCCTCGAGGCGTTCTCGGCTGAGGGTGATTCCTTCGATGAGCTGGTGATGGTGTCCAAGGACGGCTTGACGATCAGCGGCGACTCCGCGGAGGGTCGGGCCGATCTGATCGGAACGTTCGTCGTCTCCGGTGCCGATGGCGTGACGATCGAGGGCTTCGACATGTCGACCTTCGACACGTACCTGTCCTACACGACGGCGTTCTACCTGGACGACGTGACTGGTCTGGTGTTGAGCGACAACGTCGTGACCGGTGCTGGTGCCGACAGTGAGGACAAGGGCGTGATCAACGCGCTCGGTGGGGCCACGGAGGAGGCGTCCATCGGTGGCAGCACGTTCACGGCGCTGCTGCAGGGTGTGTTCGCCAACCCGAGCGCCGACTTCACCATCGACTCCAACTCCTTCGAGGGCAACGGCGTGGGCAGTGCCAACGACGGTGCCTCTGACATCACGAACAACTTCTTCGTTGACAACACGTTGGAGGGAGTGGGCCTCGGGATCGTTGGCTCGACCGTGACCGGCAACACCTTCACCGGCACCGCAGGCGACTACGTCTGCGACTACGTCGAGAGCTACGACCTCGAGGCGTTGGAAGCTCTGAACAGCTTCCCGACAGGGACCATCGTCTTGGATGACAACTCCTCGCCGGACTGCATCACCACTGGCGGCGACGTCTGAAAGACCATCGGACTCGGCGAGCCCCGGCCCACACTGGGCCGGGGCATTCGTCGTTTTCGATAGGGGTGAGGTCGTGTCGCTCCGGACTGCCATCCCACTCTGACGCCCCGAACGGCAGCAGACTGGACGCGTGGTCGGGCTGATGATCGTCGGGTGGGCAGTGGCTGCCCTGGCCGGCGCGCTCGCCTTCTGGTTCCGCCGGCGTGTCCGCCTCGCGACCGTTGAGAGCGACACGCTCCACCACCAGCTGGCCGCCAGCGAGGCGATCAGTCGCAGCCTGGTCGAGGCCACCGACGAGGCCATCCTCACCATCCGGGAGGACGGCATCGTCGGCTCGGCCAACCACGCCGCGACCCGACTCCTGGGCATGGCCGCATCGGCCGTGGTGGGCAAGCGCGCCGCCGACCTGGCCGACCGGTTCCCGCTGCTGGCCGACCTGCCCGTCGGCCTCACGGACGCCGACACGGTCGTGCACCACCCCAGCGCACGTCGGGCGGTCTCGGTGACCACCCGGGCCACCGGCGACGAGGACGACCCGGTGATCGCCGTGTTCGCCCGCGACATCAGCGAGCGCAAGATCCTCGAGGAGCAGCTCGCCCACCAGGCGACCCACGACGACCTCACCGGCCTGGCCAACCGGGCGAGCCTCGTCGGCGAGCTCGACCGGGCGGCGGCACGTGCCGAGCGCTCGGGGCAGGGCTTGGGCCTGCTGTTCATCGACCTGGACCGGTTCAAGGCGGTCAACGACACCCTCGGCCACCGTGTCGGCGACGTCGTGCTCCAACGGGTCGCCGAGCGGCTCTTGCAGGCCACCCGCGACACGGACCTCGTGGCCCGCAACGGCGGTGACGAGTTCGTGGTGTTGGCCGAGGAGGCCGGCGACGTCACCGTCGTCGCCCGCCTCGCCGAGCGCATACAGGACGCCCTGTCGGTGCCGGTCGCCCTCGAAGACGACGTCATCCCCGTGTCCGCGTCGATCGGCGTGGCCTGGCTCGAGCCGGGCGACCCCCACACCCTCGACCAGCTCCGCGACGCGGACGTGGCCATGTACCACGCCAAGTCCTCGGGCCCTGGTCAGATCCGGGTGTTCGACGACGACATGCGCCTCGCGGTCGAGCAGCGCTTCGACCTCGAGCGCGAGCTGCGCCGTGCGGTCGGCGTCGGCGCGCTCGATGCCTGCATCCAGCCGGTGCTCGACCTGCGCACCGGCCAGATCGTCGGCGGCGAGCTGCTCTGCCGCTGGACCACCGAGGACGGCCGCGAGGTCCCGCCCGAGGCGTTCATCGAGGTGGCCGAGGACTCCACCCTCGTCATCGAGATCGGCCGCTGGATGCTCGACCGGGCCGGCAGCGTGCTCGGCGACTGGGCCCAGGACCGCACCCAGGGCCTCTCCGACCTGCACCTCAGCGTCAACCTGTCGGGCCGCCACGTCGACCACCCAGGCGTCGTCGAGGACGTCACCTGCCTCTGGGACCGCTGGGGCATCGAGCCGTCCAAGCTCATCGTGGAGATCACCGAGACCTCGCTGCTCAAGGACCTCGACGAGGCAGCCCGCACCCTCGAAGAGCTCCGCCAGGCCGGCGTCACCATCTGCGTCGACGACTTCGGCGTGGGCTACGCGTCGCTGCGCTACCTGCGCGAGCTGCCCGTCGGCCTCGTGAAGATCGATCGCTCGATCGTGTCCGGCTTCGGGCGCATCGACTCCGACACGGTCATCGTGACCATGCTCAGCCGACTGGCCGACGTGCTCGACATCCAGATCGTCGCCGAGGGCATCGAGACCGAGGAGCAGCGCGAGCGCCTCACCGAGATCGGCTGCCACTTCGCCCAGGGCTACCTCTTCGCCAAGGGCATGCCGGTCGAGGCGTTCCCCCTGTGGCTCGCCCGCTGGCGCCGGCGCCACACCCACCCCAGCGCGTGGAAGGCCGTGGTCCCGGGGTAGCGCAAGAGGTCTGGTTGGCGAACTTGACCGACCAGTCAATAGTCTCCCCGGCCATGGACATCACCGGTTCTTCATCTGTCATCACCGGCGGGGCCAGCGGCCTCGGCGAAGCCACCGCACGCCTCCTGGCCGAGAAGGGCCAGCACGTCGTCATCGTCGACATGAACGAGGAGAAGGGCGAAGCGGTCGCCAAGGAGATCAAGGGCGTCTTCGTCAAGGCCGACGTCACCAACACCGATGAGGTGATCGCCGCGATCGAGGCGGCCAAGGAGATGGGCCCGCTCAAGACGATGGTCACGGCCGCCGGCATCGGCTTCGCCACCCGCACCATCGGCAAGGACGGCCAGTACGACTCGGCCCACGACCTGAACATCTACAAGAAGGTCGTCGAGGTCAACCTGGTCGGCACGTTCAACTGCGTGCGCCTGGGCGCCACGGCGATGAGCCAGAACGAAGCCGACGAGGACGGCCAGAAGGGCGCCATCGTCACGGTCACCTCCGTCGCCGCGTTCGACGGCCAGATCGGCCAGGCCGCCTACTCGTCCTCCAAGGGCGGCGTCGTCGGCATGACCCTCCCCATCGCCCGTGACCTCTCGGCCGCCGGCATCCGCGTCAACTGCATCGCCCCCGGCCTGATCGACACCCCGATCTACGGCGAGGGCGAGGCCTCCGAGGCGTTCAAGGCCAAGCTGGGCGAGAGCGTCCTGTTCCCCAAGCGCCTGGGCAAGTCGAGCGAGTTCGCCACCATGGCCGCCGAGCTGCTCACCAACTCCTACATGAACGCCCACGTCGTGCGCGTCGACGGCGGCATCCGGATGCCCCCGAAGTGAGCTGATCCTCGGATCGACGAACGGGCCCCGGCGACGTGCCGGGGCCCGTTCCGCGCCCGGCGGCGGCTCCGGAACGTCACCGAAACGTCGCACGCCGTGGGCAGGAGGCGAAGCCGTCGACGGCGAACCTGCCGCCATGTCAACCCGTTCGCGCGCTGCCGCGCTCGTCTTCACCTGCGTCGCACTCGTCGGCGCCAGCACCGCCACGGCCTCGGCCGACGAGGTCGAGGACCTCTACGCCGGCGCCAACACGGTCACCGCCACGCTGTCCGTGCTCGGCACCGACCTCGGCAGCTTCGCCGGGACCAGCGCCATCGCCGAGAAGCTCCCGCTCGTCGAGGTCGCCAGCTTCGGCTTCCAGGGGCCGGACGGCACGCTCGGCATCGGCGTGACCAAGGCGGTCGCCGACACCATCGGCGCCGCTGTCAGCGATCCCGGCGACGCCGGCCAGTCCTGCGGGACCCCCGAGCTCGCTGCCCTCCCGATCCCCGACGTCCTGTCGATCCTCGGCGTGTGCAGCTCCTCCCAGGCCTCGCTGCCCGACCTGCTCGCCCCCCAGGCCCTCGGCGCGGCCGAGGCCGGCGGCATCGCCCTCAACGGCCAGGCCCTCGCCGACGTCATCTTCGACCTGCTCCTCGATCCGATCCTCGCCCAGCTCGACGGCGTGATCGTGCAGGTCCAGGGCGCGCTCGCCCCGGTCGAATCGGCCCTCGCCTCCATCTGCGACGAGCTCCCCCAGGAGGTCTCGCCGCGCACCATCGCCGAGACGGCCGGCAGCCTCGGCCTGCCGATCATCGACGTGATCGAGTCCCTCCCCGAGGGTGAGCGGATCATGGAGATCGTCGAGTCCGACTGCCTGCTCTCGCTGGACGCCCTGGTGGAGGTCGTCGCCGAGGTGCCGGCCATCGCCGAGAGCCTCGTGCGCGACACCCTCCTCGCCGCGCTCGACCAGGACCTGCTGGCCATCACCCTCGGCTCGTCGTCGTCCTCGATCTCCCCGGTCGACGGCGCCCTCGTGGCCAGCTCCCAGCTGCAGGCGCTCGACATCAGCACCCTCTCGCTGCAGTTCCTGGTCGACGCCGTCGAGGACCTGGTCACCGTCCAGGTCCAGGGCCTGCTCGACGAGGTCCTCGCTGCGGTGCCCGCCGAGCTCGGTGCCGTCACCGGCCAGATCCCCGCCCTCGGCGACATCCTCGCCCCGGTGCTCGCCCAGCTCGACGGCCTCGTCGACGACGCCCCGCTGCTCCAGGTGCGCGTGGCCGACAACCTGGCCGACGCCCGCTCCGTGCCCGGCAGCGACACCGTCGACATCAGCCGCAGCACCGCCGGCGGGGTCACGGTCACGATCTCCCCGGCCATCGCCGACCTGCTCGGCATCCCCGCCGACATGACGATCCCGGCCGGTCAGCGCCAGGTCATCGCCGAGGGCACCCCGCTCGAGTCGGTCATCAGCGTCGGTGCGGTCGAGCAGATCACCGAGACGCTCGGTGCGTCCCAGGTCCAGACCGCCGGCGCCCGGGTCACCGCCACCCAGGTCGCCCTCCTCACCGGTCTGCAGGGCGGCATCGTCGCCGGCACCGGCGTCACCGAGGCCCGCGTGGGCGGCAGCATGGTCACCGCTCCGGCACCGGCACCGCAGCCCACGCTGCCCCGCACCGGTTCGTCCGACGACCTGACGCTGCTCGCCGGCATGGGCGCCCTCGCCCTTCTCGGCGCCGCGCTGCACCTGCGCCGCCGCACCACCGCCTGAGCGAACCGCAGAGAACACCGGGGCCGCGCTGACAGCGGTCCCGGAGCCCGACAGGCTGCAGGCATGCAGCTCCACGACGCGTCCGTCCTCGTCGCCGGCGCCAGCGGCGGGCTGGGGGCACCGATCTGCCGCCAGCTGGCTGGCGCAGGCGCCCGGCTCACGCTGCTGGCGCGCACCGAGGTTCGCCTCGGGGCCATGGCCGCCGAGCTCGGCACGGATGCCGTCGTGTTCGCCGGGGACATCCGGTCATCCGAGGACTGCGGAGCAGCCGTCGCCGCTGCGGTCGACGCCCACGGTCGCCTCGATGCCGTCGTGGCGGCCACCGGGGTCGTGGCCTTCGGCTCGGTGGTCGACCTGGACGATGCCGTGCTCGACGAGCTCATCACCACCAACCTCGTCGGACCGCTCCGCCTCGCTCGCGCCGCGATCCCGCACCTGCCCGACGGTGGCTGCATCGTGAACATCTCGGCCGTCGTGGCCGAGAACCCGGTGGCCGGGATGGGCGCCTACTCGGCGTCGAAGGCGGCGCTGACCTCGCTCGACGTCTCCCTCGGCCGCGAGCTGCGCCGCCAGCGGATCACCGTGCTCGACGTGCGCCCGCCCCACACCGAGACCGGCCTCGCCGATCGACCGATCGCCGGTGAGGCGCCGAAGCTCCCGCAGGGGCTCGACCCCGCTGCGGTCGCGGCGCGCATCGTCGAGGCCATGGCGGCTGGCGAGCGCGACCTGCCCTCGTCGGCGTTCTCAGCTGACTGAGCCTCAGGACGCCGTGGGCAGGTGCGCGGGGCGCCGGCCCTCGAAGTCGCTGATCTCGTCGCCCAGCTTCAGGGTGAGGCCGATGTCGTCGAGGCCCTCGAGGAACCGGTGCTGGGTGCTGTCGTCGAGGGGGAACGTGGTCTCGATGTCGCCGGCGCGCAGGGTGCGGCTGGCGATGTCGATCTCGAACACGGTGGTCGGGTCGTCCTCGACCATTCGCATCAGCCGCTCGCCCGTCTCGGCATCCACCTGCACGGGCACGAGGCCGTTCTTGGTGCAGTTGTTGCGGAAGATGTCGCCGAAGCGGGGGGAGATGACCGCCTCGAAGCCGTACTGCTGGATCGCCCAGACGGCGTGCTCCCGGGAGGAGCCGGTGCCGAAGTTGGGGCCGCCGATCAAGACGTTGGCGCCCTGGAACTGCTCGAGGTTGAGCACGAAGCCGGGGTCGTCACGCCACTCGGAGAACAGGCCCTTCTCGAACCCGGTCCGTTCGACCTGCTTGAGCCAGTCGGACGGGATGATCTGGTCGGTGTCGACGTCGGAGCGGTCGAGGGGGACCGCCGTGCCTTCGATGGTGCGGACAGCGCGCATGTCTCAGTTCTCCAGATCAGCAGGGGTGGCGAAGTGGCCGGCGATCGCGGTGGCCGCGGCGACGGCGGGGGAGACGAGGTGGGTGCGCCCGCCCCGGCCCTGGCGGCCCTCGAAGTTGCGGTTCGAGGTGCTGGCGCAGCGCTCGCCGGGGGCGAGCTTGTCGGGGTTCATGGCCAGGCACATCGAGCAGCCCGGCTCCCGCCAGTCGAAGCCGGCCTCGACGAAGATCTTGTCGAGGCCCTCGGCGACGGCCTGGTCCTTCACCTTGAACGAGCCGGGCACGATCATCGCCCGGTTGATCGAGACCTTCCGTCCCTCGGCCACCTCGGCCACGGCCCGGAGGTCCTCGATGCGGCCGTTGGTGCACGAGCCGATGAACACCGTGTCCACGGGGACCTGCTTCATGGGCGTGCCGGCGGCGAGGCCCATGTAGTCGAGGGCCCGCTCCGCGGCGTTGCGCTCGGTGGCATCGACCATGGCGTCGGGGTGGGGGACCTCGCCGGTGATCGGCACGACCTGACCCGGGTTGGTGCCCCAGGACACGTGCGGGGTGATCTCGGCGGCGTCGATCACCACCTCCTTGTCGAAGGTGGCGTCGTCGTCGGTGACCAGCGTCTTCCAGTCGGCGACGGCGGCGTCCCAGTCGGCGCCCTCCGGTGCGTGCGGGCGGCCCTCGAGGTACTCGAAGGTGGTCTCGTCGGGGGCGATGAGGCCGGCCTTGGCGCCCATCTCGATCGACATGTTGCACACGGTCATGCGCCCCTCCATGGAGAGGGAGCGGATGGCCGAGCCCCGGTACTCGATCATGTGGCCGATGCCGCCGCCGGTGCCGATGCGGCCGAGGATGGCCAGCACCACGTCCTTGGCGGTGACGCCGGGCTGCAGGTCGCCCTCGACGGTGACGGCCATGGTCTTGGGTCGGGACTGGGGGAGGGTCTGGGTGGCGAGCACGTGCTCGACCTCGGAGGTGCCGATGCCGAACGCGATCGCCCCGAAGGCGCCGTGGGTGGAGGTGTGGGAGTCACCGCAGACGACGGTCATGCCCGGCTGGGTGAGGCCCTGCTCCGGGCCGATGATGTGGACGATGCCCTGGCCGGGGTCGCCCATGGCGTGGCAGGTGATCCCGAACTCGGCGCAGTTCGCGGCCAGCGTGTCCATCTGCTTCTTCGAGATGGGGTCGGCCACCGGCTGGTCGATGTTCGAGGTCGGGACGTTGTGGTCCATCGTCGCCAGCGTCAGGTCGGGGCGGCGGACCGTGCGGCCGGCGAGGCGCAGGCCGTCGAAGGCCTGGGGCGAGGTGACCTCGTGGACGAGGTGGAGGTCGATGTAGAGCAGGTCCCCGTCGTCCCCCGAGTGCACGAGGTGCCGGTCCCACACCTTCTCGCTCAGCGTCTTGCCTGCCATGGGTGCTCCTTGAGGTGTCTCACATAATGGGATAGTGTTCCCGTCTGATGGACACTGTAAGCGGGATCGGCGTGCTCGACAAGGTGGTCGCCATCCTGCGCGTCGTCGGCGAGGGTCCGGCGACCTTCCGCCAGCTGTGCGAGCGCACCGAGATCAGCCGGGCCACGGCCCACCGCCTGGCCCAGGGGATGGAGGTCGTCGGCCTGCTGCGGCGCGGTGACGACGGCGCCTACACGCCCGGTCTCGCCCTCATCGGCCTCGGTCGTGCCGCGCTGGAGGCGTTCCCCCTCACCACCGTGGCCGCGCCGGTGCTGCGGGGCCTGCGCGAGGGCACCGGCGAGTCGGCCCAGCTGTTCGTGGTCGAGGAGGGCGAGCGGCTCTGCGTCGCGGCCGTCGACTCGGGGCACGAGCTGCGGACCATCGTCCCGGTGGGGGCGCGGCTGCCCATGGACGTCGGGTCGGCCGGTCGGGTGCTGCGCGGCGACGTCGGCTCTGGTGGCTGGGCCGAGTCGGTCGGCGAGCGGGCGCCGGGGGTGGCGTCGGTGTCGGCGCCGATCTGCGACGGTGACGGCCGGACCCTGGCCGCCATCAGCGTGTCCGGCCCGATCGAGCGCGTCACCCGCCAGCCGGGGGCGCGGTTCGGCGCCGTGGTGGTCGCCGCGGCCGCCGAGGTCGAGGCCGCCCTGGGCCAGCGCCTCTGAGAAGAGGACCTCCGACCCCTGCCTCGTGGCGATGGGGCAGGTACCGTCGGGGTGCGGGACGGTGGTGCAAGCCGCTGGAAGGGCAGGCGAACACGCAGCGACGGCGCTGCGAGAGAAGGCGACTCGGAGCGACCCGGTGAGCACCAGACGCGAGGGCGAGGACCTGCAGGCGCTGCACGCGGTCGACGCGCGTGCCCTGCCGTCGCTGTTCGACACCGTCCTCGACCAGTCCACCACCGGCGTGATGGTCTTCGACGACGAGCTCCGCATGGCCTACGTCAACGAGGTCGCCGCCGGCTTCGGTGGCTACCCAGCCGACCTGCACGTGGGGAAGCGCCTGGCCGAGCTCTATCCCCAGGTGGCAGCCCAGGCCGATCCGATGATCACCTGGGCGCTGGCCGAGGAGGAGGTGGTCCGGAACGAGGAGCTGGTCTGGGAGTCCCCACGCCCGCCCTACGAGCGCCGCTGGTGGCAGGTGTCCTTCGTGCCGGTGCGCTCGGCGGCCGAGCAGTGCTACGTGGCGGCGATCTACGTCGAGACGACCCAGGTGCGACGGGCGCACGAGCGCCTGGCTCGCCTCCTCGACGCCCTCCCCACCTTCGTCGGGATGTGCACGTCGGACGGCCGGTTGGTCGAGGCCAACGAGGCCACCCTCGCCGCCACCGAGCTGTCCCGGGAGGACGTCGTCGGCCTCCCGCTCTGGGAGGCCTCGTGGTGGCGCGACGATCCCGCGGTGCAGGTGCAGCTGCGCGAGATGCTGGCCCGGGCCCAGTCCGGCGCGTCGGCGCGGGCCGACATCGACGTGCGCCTGGAGGACGGGCGCCACGTCACCATCGACTTCCAGCTCGTGCCGATCGTGGAGCACGGCGTCGTCACCGCCCTGGTCCCGTCGGCCATCGACATCACCGATCGCATCGTCGAGCGGGATCGCCTCCAGGCGCTCGCCTCGCTGTCCCGGCACCTCAACGGAGCGCTCACCACGGCACAGGTCGCCCGGCTGGTGGTGTCCAACGGCCCCGCCGTGGTCGACGCCGCGTTCGTCAACGTCGCCCTGCTCGACGCCGAGCGCCAGGAGCTGCGCCTCATCCAGCCGCGGCTCGACGCCGACATCGAGCAGCGGTGGGGGGTCCTGCCGCTCGACGGCGTGCGGACCCCGTTCCACGACGTCGTGGAGACCGGCGTCGCGGTGCTCGTGGATCGGGCCGCGCGCGAGGCCCGGTACCCGGAGATGGTGCGCGACACCGAGCGCGTGGGGCTCGACACCACCGCATCGGTGCCCCTCGTGGACGAGCTCGGCGAGGTGTTCGGCGTGGTCGGGGTCGGCTGGACCGAACCGGTCGAGTTCGTCGACGAGCTCCGCCTGCGCCTCGACCTGCTCGCCGACCTGTGCAGCCACGCGCTCCGCCGGGCCCAGCGCACCGAGGCCCGCGACCGCCTGGTCGAGGAGATGCAGGCCGAGGTGCTGGCCATGCCGGACACGTCCCGCACGCTCGACGTGGCGCTGGCGTACGAGCCGGCTCGGGGCGACATCGGCTTCGGCGGCGACTGGTACGACGTCATCGAGATCAACGAGTCGTGCACCGCGCTGGTCGTCGGCGACGTCGCCGGGCACGGCATCACCGCTGCGGCCCGCATGACCGAGGCCAAGGCCACGATCCGGACGCTGGTGCTCAACGTCGACCACGCCGAGGTGATCCCGGCGGCGAACCGATCGCTCGCGCACTTCGACTCGGGCTACATCGCCACCACCGCCGTCGCGTGGATCGACGACGACGCCAAGACCTTGGAGTGGCGCCTGGCCGGGCACCTCCCGCCCGTGCTCCGCACGCTCGAGGGGGAGGCGGTGCTGCTCGAGGGGTGCCACCACCCGCCGATCGGAACGGCCACCGAACCCCGTGCGCAGGCGTCCATCCCGTTCGCCGAGGGCTCACTGCTCGTCCTCTACACCGACGGGCTCGTGGAGCGCCGCGGCGAGGACATCGACGTCGGCCTCGAGCGCCTGCGGTCGATCGTCGATCGCCTGCCACCGACGTGCTCGGCCCGCGATGCGAGGGACTCGATCATGGCCGAGCTCCAGCTCGCCGAGCGCGAGGACGACGTCGCCATCGTCGTCGTCCGCAGCCGCTCTCAGTAGCGGGACGAGGTGCGCGGCGAGGTTCCGTCCCCGCTGCCGGATTCGGCGTGGACGTGGCGCAGGGCGCGAAGCAGGGCGGGGACGAAGCGGGTGGCGCCGGTGACGCAGGCGGCGTGGTCAGCGGCGACGTCGACGAGCTGGGCGCTGGGGATGCCGGCGTGGAGCTCGGTCTGGCGGGCGGGGGAGACCACCTGGTCCCGGGTGGTGCGCACGACCGAGACGGGGACGTCGATGTCGGCCAGCCAGGGTCGGGCGTCGAAGCGGCCGAGCGAGGCGCCGGCGCCGGCGATGGCGGCCGGATCGCCGCGGCCGATCTCCTCGCGGGCCCAGCGACCGAAGGGGTCCTGGTCGAGGCGGCGGCCGAGGAGGCGAGCGGCGATGGCGCGGCGCACCGGCAGCGGGGTGAAGCGGGCCGCGTCGGCGAAGACCGGCAGCATCGAGAACATGGCCGACTCGGCGCCGGGTGCCCGGAAGTACGGGGCGGTGGCGCACAGCACCAGGCCATCGACCAGCTCGCGGTGGCGGTGCCAGGTGAGCAGCGCGATGGGTCCGCCCATGGAGTAGCCGACGGGCGTGATGCGCTCGATGCCGAGCTCCCGGCACAGGGCGGCGACGTCGTCGGCGCAGTCGGCCAGGCGGAACCGCCGGCGGGACCGCAGGCCCCGACCGTGGCCTCGGTGGTCGATGGCCAGGACCCGGTAGCGGCGGCCGAGCGCCTCGTAGCAGGCGAACCAGTTGAGGTCGGCCGAGACCGTCCAGCCGTGGAGCAGCACGATGGTCGGCGCTCCGGGCGGGCCGGGCAGCTCGCGGACGAACGTGGTGCCACGGCCGGGCAGCTTCACCCGGCGTCCGGGCGGCAGCCGGATGCCGTGCGGCGCCGAGCCGTGGTCGGTGCTCACCCGATGCTGGCGATCTCGACCGACAGCGTGGCGCCGGTGGGCGTCTCGTACTGGACCGACTCGCCCGCCTTCTTGCCCAGCAGGGCGGAGCCGAGGGGCGAGCCGGGGCTCATGACCTCGAGCTCGCTGCCCCGCTCCTCGATGGAGCCGATGAGGAACCGCTCGGTGTCGTCGTCGCCCTCGTAGCGGATCTCCACGATCGAGCCCACCCGCACCTCGTCGCTCTCGCTGGGGTCCACGATGACGTGGTTCTCGAGGATGGCGTTGAGGTGCATGATGCGGCCCTCCATCTTCCCCTGCTCCTCCTTGGCGGCGTGGTAGTCGCCGTTCTCGGAGAGGTCGCCCAGCTCCCGGGCGGTCTCGATCTTGCGGGCGATGTCGACGCGCCCGCGGGTGGTGAGATCCTCGTGCTCGGCCTTGAGCCGGTCGTACGCCGCCTGCGTCAGCTCGTGGGTGTCAGCCATCCGACGAGGTTACCGAGGGTGGGGCCGTCCGGGACCATGGTCCCGATGTCCGCGCATTTCCTTGCGGAGTCGCGATCCGTGGGTTATCACGTGTGTGACAACGGGCACGGGCGAACGGGGACCACTGATGAGCGTCGACGATCGGCGGGCGTTGGACGATGCGGAACCGGCTGCGCCGGTCCTCGGCGAGCCGGGAGCGGAGCTGCTGTTCAGCGCTGGGCAATCGGCCTGGCTGGCGCTCATCAGCGTCGGGGTCCTGCTCGCGCTCGGCATCAGCACCGTGGCGCTCTTCCTGGCGATGAGCGACGACGACAGCGGCGGCGGTGCAGCTGCGCCGGCCGGCCCCGCCACGTCGGTCGAGATCGAGGCGAGCGAGTTCGCCTTCGATCCATCGGATGTGGCCGTCGTGGCCGACACCGACGTGGCGGTCACGCTCGACAACGTCGGTGCCGTGGAGCACAACTGGACCGTCCTGGAGGCCGGCACCACCATCGCCGAGGAGGCCGAGTTCGAGCCCGACACGGTCGTGGCCGAGGTCGCAGCCGACCCGGGCGCATCGGAGTCCGGCTCCGTGAACCTCGCGGCCGGCAGCTACCAGGTGATCTGCACGATCGCCGGGCACTTCGCCGCCGGCATGGAAGGCACGCTCGAGGTCACGTCGTGAGCGAGGACGCGACCGAGGGCGCCGGGACCCGCATCGAGCCCGAGATGGGTGTCGAGGTCGGTGACGAGGAGGTGCAGCCCCGCGGGACCATGGTGCTGCTGATCCTCTTCCTGCTCACCATCGCCGCCATGTGGGTCTGGACCTACTACACGCTGCTCGAGCGGAGCTGAGCGTCGTGAAGATCGAACGCTACGAGCGCTGGTTCCTGATCGCGGTGGCCGTGGCGCTGCTGCTCGCCGTCGCAGCCCTGCTCGCCACCATCGCCGGCGAGCACGCCGCGTTCCCCGAGTCTTCGGAGCGCATCGACCCCGCGCTGATCTCCAGCACGGCGCCCTTCGACCAACCGGGCGTCTACCCCCGTGACGACGGGGGCTACGACGTGATCATGATCGCCCGGACCTGGGCCTTCGAGCCGGCGGAGATGGAGCTGCCGGTTGGTGCGACGGCGCACTTCCGCATCGCATCGGTCGACGTCGTCCACGGGTTCAAGATCCCCGACACCAACGCCAACGCCATGATCATCCCGGGTCAGGTCACCGAGCTCGAGGTGACCTTCGACGAGGTCGGCCCCCACTCGGTGATCTGCCACGAGTACTGCGGGATCCAGCACCACATCATGGGCGGGGTCATCAACGTCGTCGGAGGCGAAGGATGACGCTGCTCGACGAACCGGCGCCGATCGCTCCGGAGCCGGTCCCCACCCCGACGGTGCAGCGCGTGCGGTCGTGGAAGATCGACATGCCGTACCTCACCCACGCCGACCTGCGGCCGGTGAAGTGGCACCTGTACCTGGCCTTCATCGGCCTCCTGCTGGGCGTGCTCATGGGCTTCCTGCAGGCCATGGAGCGCGGGGGCGCCAACCTGTACGACGACGTCCCGGTCATCGAGACCTACTACCAGGGCCTCACGCTCCACGGCGTGGCCCTGGCGCTGGTGTTCACGTTCAGCTTCGCCAACAGCTTCATGACCCTGCTCACGATGCGGGGCTTCGGCCGCCCGATGGCCAGCCGGGGGCTCCTCGAGGCCTCGTTGTGGTGCGGGTGGGCCGGCACCGCGCTGGCGGCCTGGGCGATCCTCGCCAACAAGGCGACGGTGATGTTCACCTTCTACGCGCCGTTGGGCGCCACGCCGGCCTTCTACATCGGCGCGGTGCTGCTCGTCGTGTCCACCTGGCTGACGCTGGCGAACCAGCTGCTCACGCTGCGGGCGTGGCGTCGGGACAACGTCGGCGCTCGCATCCCGCTGATGTCGTACACGTCCATCGTCACGATGCTCATGTGGTTCCTGGCGTCCACCGGCATCGCCGTCGAGGTCCTCGTGTTCCTCCTGCCGTGGTCGCTCGGTCTGCGCGACGCCGTCGACCCGCAGTTCACCCGCATCCTCTTCTGGTTCTCCGGCCACCCCATCGTCTACTTCTGGCTGCTGCCGATCTACGTGTCCTGGTACACGCTCCTGCCCCGGCAGGTCGGCGGGAAGATCTACAGCGACGGCCTCACCCGCATCGTCTTCCTCACGTTCCTGCTGCTGCTGCCGGTCGGTGTGCACCACCAGTTCACCGATCCGGGCATCCCCTTCTCGTCCAAGACGATCCAGTGGCTGCTCACCTTCGGCATCTTCTTCCCGTCCATGGTGACGGCGTTCTCGGTGGTCGCGGCGCTCGAGCAGGGTGGACGCAAACGAGGGGGGCGAGGCTGGTTCGGCTGGATCACCAAGCTGCCCTGGAACGATCCGTCGGTGGCCGGCCAGCTGCTCGCTGGTCTCGCCTTCGCGCTCGGCGGCGCCAGCGGCCTCATCAACGCCAGCTACACGGTGAACCTGGTCGTGCACAACACGTCGTTCATCGTCGGGCACTTCCACCTGACCGTGGGCACCGCCGTCGGTCTGTCGATCATGGCCATCTCGTACTGGATGGTGCCGTACCTGACCGGCAAGCAGCTCTTCGCGCCCGGCCTCGCGGTGGCACAGGTGTGGGCGTGGTTCATCGGCGTGTTGATCTTCGCCCGCGGGCAGATGTGGGGCGGGATCGATGGTGTGCCCCGGCGAACCCAGCTGCGCGACGCCGTCTACTACGGGGACAACGACTGGGGCACCGCGACGCTGTTCACCGCGGTCGGTGGGCTGATCATGTTCGTCGGCGGCGTGCTGTTCTTCGTGGTCATCGTCGGCACGATCTTCAACAAGCGGGTGGTGTCCGAGACCCAGGTCATCCCGGTCGCCGAGATCGAGCACGGATCGCGCAGCACGTGGCGCGTCCTCGACTCCCTCGGCACGTGGACGATCATCGCCGTCGTGCTCTCCGTGGTGGTCTACGGCGAGGTGCTCGCCCACTACCTCCCGCTCACGGAGGTGTCGCCACCAATCCGGCCCTGGTGATCGGAATTGACGGCGGACGCACCCCGGCGGTGCAATGCCGGACCATGAGCCACAGGATCGCCGTCATCGGTGGGGACTACATCGGACCCGAGGTCGTCGCCGAGGGGTTGAAGGTGATGGAGGCGGCCGGCGTCGACATCGACGCCACCCACTTCGACCTCGGTGCTCAGCGCTGGCAGCGCGACGGCGAGGTGCTGTCCGACGAGACCATGGACGAGCTACGCGGCTACGACGCCATCTACCTCGGCGCGGTCGGCGGCGTGCCCGGCGAGATCCCGGGCGGCCTCATCGAGCGGGGGATCCTGCTCAAGATGCGCTTCGAGTTCGACCAGTACATCAACCTGCGCCCGTTCCTGCTCACCGAGCAGGGCATCGACTTCCAGGTGATCCGGGAGAACACCGAGGGCACCTACGCGGGCGAGGGCGGGTTCCTGCGCAAGGGCACGCCGCACGAGATCGCCACCCAGGGCTCGGTCAACACCCGCCACGGGGTCGAGCGCTGCATCCGGTACGCCTTCGAGCTGGCGAGGAGCCGCGACCGCAAGAAGCTGACGCTCGTCCACAAGACCAACGTGCTCACCTTCGCCGGGGACCTGTGGCAGCGGGCCTTCGACGAGGTCGCCGCCGAGTACCCCGACGTCGAGACCGGCTACCAGCACATCGACGCGGCCTGCATCCACTTCGTGAACGATCCCCAGCAGTACTCGGTCATCGTCACCGACAACCTGTTCGGCGACATCCTCACCGACCTCGGCGGCGCCATCTCCGGCGGCATCGGCCTGGCCAGCAGCGCAAACATGAACCCGGATCGCACCGCGCCGTCCATGTTCGAGCCGGTGCACGGCTCGGCGCCGGACATCGCCGGGCAGGGCAAGGCCAACCCGACCGCTGCCATCCTGTCGGCGGCGATCATGCTCGAGTTCCTCGGCGAGGCCGACGCTGCCACCCGGATCCGGGCGGCGTGCGAGGACGTGCCGGCCGGTTCCACGACCGACATCGGCGACGAGATCGCACGGCGCGTCTCGTAGTCTTGGACGACCGGCGCGACAGGAGAACCCGATGCCCATCACCCCCACCTCGAAGATCTGGATGAACGGCGAGCTCGTCGACTGGGACGCAGCCAACATCCACATCCTCACCCACTCCCTGCACTACGGGATGGGCGTGTTCGAGGGCATCCGGGCCTACGAGACCTCGGGCGGGCCGGGCATCTTCCGGCTCACCGAGCACATCGAGCGGCTCCACAGCTCGGCCAAGATCATGATGATGGACATGCCGTACTCGGTGGACGAGCTGGTGGAGGCCACCAAGCTCGTCGTCCGGGAGTCCGGCCTGCCGTCGGCCTACATCCGCCCGATCGCCTACTACGGCTACGGGGAGATGGGCCTCAACACCCTGCCCTGCTCGGTCGACGTCGCCATCGCGTGCTGGCCCTGGGGCGCCTACCTGGGCGACGACGCCGCCACCAAGGGCGTGCGGATGAAGATCTCGTCCTGGACCCGCCACGAGCACAACACGATGCCGCCCGCGTCCAAGACCACCGGCAACTACGTGAACTCCAGCCTGGCCAAGGTCGAGGCGCTCAAGGCCGGCTACGACGAGGCGATCATGCTGAACCCGCAGGGTCTCGTGGCCGAGTGCACCGGCGAGAACATCTTCGCCGCTCGCCACGGCAAGCTCATCACCCCGCCGATCACGTCCGGCGCGCTCGAGGGCATCACCCAGTCCACGGTCATGGCCATCGCCGCCGACCACGGCTACGAGGTCGTCATCGGCGACCTGGCCCGCTCCGACCTCTACGTCGCGGAGGAGCTGTTCGTGTGCGGCACGGCCGCCGAGGTCTCGGCGGTGAACAGCGTCGACGACCGCGAGATCCCCTGCCCCGGCCCGATGACGGCCACCATCGCCGAGGAGTACTCCAAGCTCGTCCGCGGCGAGATCCCCAAGTACAAGGAGTGGGTGGAGCTGGCATGACCGCCAGCGCGTCCCCGGGGCCGGGAGAAGCGCCAGCGCCGGCCCCGGCAGGGAGCCGAAGCGTGCGAGGCGACCGCATGAGCATCGACATCTTCGACACGACGCTCCGGGACGGGGCCCAGTTCGAGGGCATCTCGCTGTCGGTCGACGACAAGCTCCGCATCGCCGAGCAGCTCGACCACCTCGGCGTCCGCTGGATCGAGGGCGGCTACCCGCAGGCCAACCCCAAGGACCAGGAGTTCTTCCGCCGGGCGCCGTCGGAGCTGTCCCTCGGCACCGCCGACCTCGTCGCGTTCGGCTCCACCCGCAAGCCGTTGGGCAAGACCGACAGCGACCCCACCCTCGCCGCCCTGGTCGAGGCCGGCACCTCCACCGCCTGCATCGTGGGAAAGTCGTGGGACTTCCACGTCACCGACGCGCTCGGCACGACCCTCGACGAGGGCGTGGCCATGGTGCAGGACTCGGTCCGCTTCCTGCGGGCCGCCGGGCTGCGCGTCTTCTTCGACGCCGAGCACTGCTTCGACGGCTACAAGGCCAACCCCGAGTTCGTCCTGCGCGTCCTCGAGGCGGCGGCGATGGAGGGCGCCGAGTGCCTGGTGCTGTGCGACACCAACGGCGGGTCGCTGCCCCACGAGGTCCAGCGCATCACCGGCGAGGTCCACGCCCACTTCGGCGACGACGTCCAGATCGGCATCCACACCCAGAACGACACCGGCTGCGCGGTGGCCAACTCCATCGCTGCCGTGCTGGGCGGGGCGACCCACCTGCAGGGCACGGCCAACGGCTACGGCGAGCGCACCGGCAACGCCAACCTGATGACCTGCATCCCCAACCTCGAGCTGAAGATGGGCGTGCAGTGCCTGCCCGAGGGGCGCATCGAACGGCTCACGGCCGTGTCCCGCCACGTCAGCGAGCTGGTGAACCTGCCCCCGCACGCCGCCGACCCCTACGTCGGGTCCTCCGCCTTCGCCCACAAGGGCGGCCTGCACACCTCGGCCCTCGGCAAGGTCGGCTCCAAGTCCTACGAGCACGTCGACCCGGCTGCGATCGGCAACCACACCCGCGTCCTGGTCTCGGACCTCGGCGGTCGGGCCGGCATGAAGATGAAGGCCGAGGAGTTCGGCATCGAGCTCGACGCCCGGGCATCGGCGGAGCTGGCCAAGACGGTGAACGACCTCGAGTCGCGCGGCTACGTGTTCGAGGCGGCCGACGCCTCCCTCGAGCTGCTGATGCGGCGCACGCTCGGCCTCGGTGCCGACCCGTTCCGCACCGAGTCGTACCGGGTGACCTCCTACCACCGGGAGGGCGACGCCCTCGCCCTGGCCGTGGCTGCCGCCGAAGGCGTCGTCGACTTGTCCACCGAGGCCACCGTGAAGGTGTGGATCGGCGACGAGCGCCGCATCGCGGTGGGGGAGGGCAACGGCCCCGTCCACGCCCTCGACCAGGCCCTGCGGCGTGCGCTCAACGGCCACTTCCCCGGCATCGAGGACATCCACCTGGTCGACTTCCGGGTGCGGGTCCTCGACACGAGCGTCGGCACCGAGGCGGTCACCCGGGTGCTGATCGAGACCTCCGACGGCGAGGACACCTGGTTCACCGTCGGGGTGTCGGAGAACGTCATCGAGGCATCCTGGACCGCGCTCATCGACGCCATCGTCTACGGCCTGCAGCACTCGGCTGCGTAGTCTCAAAGCCGTGGCAGCGCCCGAGCACGTCCCGACGAAGCCCAACCTGGATGTCCGCACCTACGGCTCCCCGCCGCGGCGTCCGGACAGCTGGCGGGCCGACCGTCCGGCCGACTTCGCCGACGATCACCGCCAGCCCGTCGGCGACCTGCTGGGCAGCCCCGGACCGGACCAGGGCTACGCGCTGCGCCTCGCCCGCCTGCTCGAGCCCGAGCTCCACCTCACCGAGGGCGAGCACGCCAAGGACGCCCTCGCCGGCATCGTCGCCATCGGACTGAAGCGGGCCTCGGTGCTCGGCCGGGCGCCGGTGATTCACGACCTGCGCATCGCCGCCACCCTCTTCGGGTTCCTCGATCCGTCGCCGGCCCCGGAGCTGGTCGAGCTGCGCCACGAGCTGTTCGAGGAGGTCTCGCACTTCCACCACTACATGGAGCTGCGTCGCCTCGTCGACATGGTCCCCCCGGTCGTGCTGCGCCAGACGCCGGCCCAGGTCAGCCAGGGCTACGCCGCCGGGTGGCGCGACCAGCTCGACCTCGACGCCGCCCACACCTGAGGTCGTCCGGCCCGGCGCCTGCGCGACGCCAGGGCGTTGCGTTCCCGGATGACGTGGCGTACGGTCGAGAGCAGGCACTGGGGGGTGCCGCGACACACGACGAGCAGAACGGCGTCTTTGCCATGGCCTCCACGACTCCGACCCTCGACACGGACGGCGAGCCCACCTCCATCCTCGGGTCCACGCTCGGCCCCACCGACGACGTGCACCACGTCGCCTCGCTGCGCATCCGTGGGGCCCTCTGCGCCGCCACCGCCCCCGAGCACGCCCGTCAGCTCGAGGAGCTGCTGGCGCAGGGCTACACCGACGTGCGCGTCGACCTCGAGGGCCTGCTGCTGTGCACCTCCGACGGGCTCGACCTGTGGGACGAGGTGCAGCATCGCCTCGATCCGCTCGACGGCCACCTCACGCTGTCCGGCGCCACGGGCGTGGTGCGCCGCGTGCTCCAGGTCGTCACCGACTCACCCATGCACTTCTGCCCCACGGTCGTCGCCGCGGCCTGAACCGGCCGGGGCCTGGGCGATCAGCGGTCGGCGAGGTCGGTGAGCCGGGCGAGGAGCTGGGTCCAACCGGTGGAGATGCGCTCCTCGACGGTGGCGTCGACGCGCCCGCGGGCCATCTGCTCGACCCGCACCTCGGAGCCGAGCCCGGTGCGCTCGACGGTGATGGTGATGGAGCCGGCGTAGGCGCCGGGGACGAGCACGCTGCCCACCTCGAGTCGCTCGGGCGGGTCGAAGGCCCGGATCGTGCCGTGGAGCTGCCCGGTGCCGCCGTCGGCGGTCCGGCTGCCGGACCACACCCGCCCGCCCAGGTGGGCCTCGAGGCGCATCGGCTCGGCGTCGGGCGCCAGGTAGGGCGTGGACCACCAGTCGCTCGTCCGCTCGACCAGCGTGTGCCAGACCTGCTCGGGCGGCACGGCGGCCGCGGCGGTGACGACCACGGAGGTCTCGTCGCCCGGGTCGAGGTCGGCGGTGTCGGTGGTCTGGTCCATCGTCGCGTCGGTCCCGGGCACCCGGCCAGGCTGGCACGCCCGGACGGGCCGGTCGGGGACCGACGTGCGCGGCTCCGTCGGGGGTCGTCGGTACGCTCGCCGCCGTGACGATCGGCCGTGCGCTCCGCCTCGGCGTCCGGACCGCCGTGCTCGTGGGCGTCCTGGCCCTGGTGTACCTGGGCGTGACCTTCGTGCAGGTGTGGCAGGCCACCAGCGGCGAGTCTCACGAACCGGCCGAGGCGATCATCGTGCTCGGGGCTGCCCAGTACGACGGGCGCCCGTCGCCGGTGCTCGAGGCCCGACTCGCGCACGCCGTGGAGCTCTGGGAGGCCGACGTGGCCCCGACCATCGTGGTCACCGGTGGCAAGCAGCCCGGCGACCGCTTCACCGAGGCCCGGGCCGGGTTCACGTACCTGCGGAACCAGGGGATCCCCGAGGGCGCGATCCTCCGGGAGGAGCAGGGCGCGAACACGTGGTCGCAGCTGGCCGCGGCGACGGTGCTGCTGTCGCGTCGGGGCATCGACGACGTGGTGCTGGTCAGCGACGACTACCACGCCTACCGGCTCGACCGGATCGCCCACGAGCTCGGCCTGCAGGCCCAGGTGTCACCCATCGATCCGGGGCTGTCGGCGCGGGGTCGAGCCCAGGCGATGGTCCGGGAGACCGCGGCGGTGGCCGTCGGGCGCATCATCGGGTTCCGCCGCCTGGTGAACCTCGACGACCAGCTCTCCAGCGTGCGTTCGCTCGGGCTCGGGCCCGTCGGATAGCGTGGTTCGCCCCACCGATCGGGCGTGGTGTAATTGGCAACACAGCTGGTTCTGGTCCAGCCATTGGGGGTTCAAGTCCTCCCGCCCGAACCAAGCGCCCCACGGACCTCGGTCCGGGCGGCGCATCCCGGCCCGCCCGGGCTTTGGTGAGCACACCGGTGACGGTATGCTCGCCCGTTCCTGCCCCGTTCGTCTAGCGGCCTAGGACACCGGCCTCTCACGCCGGCAACACGGGTTCGAATCCCGTACGGGGTGCCACGCGCACAGACGCCCAGCTCCACGGAGCCGGGCGTCTTCCGCGTCCGGGGCCGGCTCAGCCGCCGAGCAGCGCTTGGAGCGGGGCCATGTCGAAGTAGTCGCGCCACAGGGTGATGCGCCCGTCGACGACCTCGAACACGCCCATGACGGGCAGCTCGTGCCACGTGCCGCCCATCTCGAAGCGGTCGGTGCGCTCGTTCATCACGGTGCCGCCCTCGGCCACCTGGCGGTGCACGACCCAGTCGATCCCGGTGGCCGGGGCGAGGAAGCCACCCAGCACCTGGCGGATGCCGTCGGGGCCCTCCACGGCGCCGACCGGTACGTTGTCGTAGACGACGTCGTCGCTCACCATCGTGAGGGCGCGCTCGAGGTCGTCGGCGCAGATGGCGGCGATGAAGGCATCGACGGTGGCGGCAGCGGTGCTCGGTTCGGCGGTCACGGGTCCTCCGGTCCAGGGATGTCGGTGGGCCCGAGTTGACCACACCGCCGGTTGCGCGGGCCCCCGGACGTCCGTACGTTCAGACACGTGCGCCAGCTCGACCGGTCCAGCCCCCTCCCGCTCTGGGCTCAGCTCCTCGAGGACCTGCGGGGCCGGTTGGACGCCGGCGAGTTCACCGAGGGGTTCCCGACCGACCTCCAGCTCACCTCCGACTACGGGGTGTCCCGCCACACCGCCCGGGAGGCCGTCCGCCGCCTCCAGGCCGAGGGCGTGGTGCGCCGGGAGCGGGGCAGGGGCACCTTCGTGCGCTCACCCACCTTCGAGCAGGCCACCGGTGCGATCTACAGCCTGTTCCGCTCGATCGAGGCCCGAGGCCTGGAGCAGCGCAGCAAGGTGCTGGACCGCTCCGTGGTCTCCGACGGCGAGGTCGCCGTCCGGCTGGACCTCGCGCCCGACGCCGAGCTGGTGCGCCTCGAGCGCCTGCGCAGCGCCGACGGCCTCCCCTTGGCCCACGACACCGTCTGGCTGCCGGCCGAGGTGGCCCTCCCGATCCTCGACGTCGACTTCACGCACACCTCGCTCTACGACGAGCTGCAGGCCCGCTGCGGGGTCCGCCCGGCGTCGGGCACGGAGTGGATCGCCACCGAACTGCCCGGCGATGCCGACCGGGAGCTGCTCGGTGTCGCGTCGAAGCAGCCGGTGTTCCGCATCCGGCGCCGGTCCTGCACCGCGGACGGGCAGGCGCTGGAGTGGCGCGAGACGGTGATCCGGGGCGACCGCTACACCTTCGTCGCCCAGTGGTCGCCCTCCGGCGGCTACGAGACCGTCCTGCAGGCGACCGACCACGCCTGATGGAGGTCGTCGGCTACGCGGTGCTCGCGCTGGCCACCGCAGCCATCGGGGCGCTCGGCGGCCTCGGGGGCGCGGTGCTGCTCGTGCCCGCCCTCGTGCTGACCGGCATGCCGGCCTCGGAGGCCGCGCCGCTCGGGCTCCTCACCGTCGCAGCCGGGTCGATCTCCGCCGGGCCTCGCCAGCTGCGCGAGCGCACGGTCAACCACCGCCTCGGCGTGGTCACCGAGCTCAGCGCGTCCACCGGCGCAGTCGGCGGCGCCCTCGTCTCCGGCTTCGTGAGCGACGAGGCCCTCACCTACGTCCTGGCGATCGTCGCGTTCGCGGCCGCCGTCGCCGGCGGCCGGCGGGGCGGGCTGCGCAACCCGCCCGACCCCGAGTGCGACGCGGGCGACGTCGGCGAGCGGGTCGGGGCCCTCACCGGCGCGTACCCGCTCGGCGACGGCGTGGTGCCCTACCGGGTGGACCGGCTCCCCAGCGGCCTCGGCTTCATGGGTCTGGCCGGCTTCATCGCCGGCACCGCGGGTGCGTCGGGTGGGTTCATCAAGACCCCGGCCACCAGCGAGCTCATGCACGTGCCGATGAAGGTCGCAGCGTCCACCACGACCTTCACGATCGGGGTCACGTCGTCCGCCGCGCTGGTGGTGTTCGCCCTGCAGGGCCGCATCGACGTCGAGGCCAGCGCCCTCGTGGTCGTCGGCAGCCTCGTGGGGGGCCAGCTCGGCGCGAACCTGCAGTCCGCGCTCAGCCCCACGGTCATCCGCCGGCTGCTCTCGGTCCTGCTGATCGTCGTGTCCGTCGTCCTGGTGGCGCGCGCGTGACCGACACCGGCGGCACCGTGCCCCGCCAGCCGATCCCCGGCGGCCAGGTCAGCACGATCCGGGGCCGGTGGCAGGCGCCGGCGCTGACCTGGGTCACCCGCGGCGTGATGGCGCTCGGCCTGCTCTCGGCCGTGCTCCCCGAGGACGCCGCCATCGCCGTGGCGACCACGGCCGTGGCCGTGGTGATCGCGGTCCCGCTCGTGCGCGTCCTGTGGCTGGTGCACCGGTGGCGCCAGGAGCACGACCGGCGCTTCGTGGGCGTCGGCCTCGCGCTCCTGGGGGTCGTGGCGGCGGGCGCCGCGCTCGCCGCGCTCGGCGTCGGTTCGTAGCGACGAGATCGTTCTGGCCTACATCCGCCCCCGCATGCGCGGTCAGATGTAGGCCAGAACGGGTCCTGGTCAGCCGCCGGCGGCCGTCTTGGCCCGCTTGGACGCCCGGGCCCGCAGGTTCTGGTCCAGCTCGACCTTGCGGATGCGCACGAAGCTCGGCGTGACCTCGACGCACTCGTCCTCGGCGATGTGCTCGAGTGCCTGCTCCAGCGACAGGACCGTGGCCGGGATCAGCTTCTCGAAGTTGTCCGAGGAGGAGGCGCGGACGTTGGTCTGCTTCTTCTCCTTGGTCGGGTTGACGTCCATGTCCTCGGTGCGGGCGTTCTCGCCGATGACCATGCCCTCGTAGACGGTCACGCCCGGCCCGACGAAGAGCTGGCCGCGCTCCTGGAGGCTGAGCAGGGAGTAGCTGCGGGTCTCGCCGGTGCGGTCGGCGACGAGGGAGCCGTTGCGCCGGGCTCGGATCTCGCCGGCCCAGGGCTCGAAGCGCTCGAACACGTGGTGCAGCAGGGCCGTGCCGCGGCTCTCGGTGAGCAGCTCGGTCCGGAAGCCGATGAGGCCACGGGCCGGGACGAGGTAGTCGAGGCGGACCCAGCCGGTGCCGTGGTTGACGATCTGCTCCAGGCGACCCTTGCGCACGGCCAGCAGCTGCTGGACGACGCCGAGGTAGTCGTCGGGCACGTCGACGGTGACCCGGTCGACGGGCTCGTGGACCTTGCCGTCGATCTCCCGGGTGAGCACCTGGGGCTTGCCGACGGTGAGCTCGAACCCCTCGCGCCGCATCATCTCCACGAGGACGGCCAGCTGCAGCTCGCCGCGGCCCTGGACCTCCCAGGTGTCGGGGCGCTCGGTGGGCAGCACCCGGATCGACACGTTGCCGATGAGCTCGGCGTCGAGGCGGGCCTTCACCAGGCGGGCCGTCATCTTCTTGCCGTCCTTGCCGGCCAGCGGTGAGGTGTTCACGCCGACGGTCATGGACAGGCTGGGCTCGTCGATGGTGATGACCGGCAGCGGGTGCGGGTCCTCGGCGTCGGCGAGGGTCTCGCCGATGGTGATCTCGTCGATGCCGGCGATGGCGATGATCTCGCCGGGACCGGCGGACTCGGCCGGTACGCGGTCGAGGTTCTCGGTGATGTACAACTCGCCGATCTTCACCCGCTCCTGGGTGCCGTCGGCCTTGCACCACATGACGGTCTGGCCCTTGCGGATGTGGCCGTTGCGGACGCGGCACATGGCGAGGCGGCCGAGGTAGGGGGAGGAGTCCAGGTTGGTGACGAGGGCCTGGAGCGGCATCTCGTCGTCGAACTCGGGGGCGGGGATGTGGTCGACGAGCAGGTCGAGCAGCGGGCGCAGGGTGGCGCCCTCGGGGATGCCCTCGCCGTCGCTCGGGCGCTCCATCGTGGCCCGCCCGTCCCGGGCGACGCAGAAGACGATGGGGAAGTCGATCTGGTCCTCGTCGGCGTCGAGGTCGAGGAAGAGCTCCTCCACCTCGTGCACGACCTCGTCGATGCGGGAGTCGGGCCGGTCGACCTTGTTGACCACGAGGATCACCGGCAGGCGGGCCTGCAGGGCCTTGCGCAGCACGAAGCGGGTCTGGGGGAGCGGGCCCTCGCTGGCGTCGACCAGCAGGAGGATGCCGTCGACCATCGACAGGGCCCGTTCGACCTCACCGCCGAAGTCGGCGTGCCCGGGGGTGTCGACGATGTTGATCTTGACGAGCTCGCCGCCCTCGGGCAGGTAGGGGATGGCCGTGTTCTTGGCCAGGATCGTGATCCCCTTCTCCTTCTCGAGGTCCATCGAGTCCATGACCCGGTCGGCGACGTCCTGGTTCTCGCGGAACGCGCCGGACTGCCACAGCATCTTGTCCACCAGGGTGGTCTTGCCGTGGTCGACGTGGGCCACGATGGCCACGTTCCTGAGATCTGCGCGTAGCGCCACTGACTGCCTCCGAAGGCGGGAGAGGGGGGAACACACCAGACTAGAATGAATCAGTTCGATACCCTCTTTCGGCCCTGTTGCGGCGGTCCCGGATGGGTCACGATGGTCAAGTGACCACCACTGGGCCCCGGACCACCGGCCCGATCCTCGAGGACCACCGCGCGCTCCTGGCGGCCATCGTCGACGCGACCGAGCAGGCGGTGGTCTCGGTGGATCTCGACGGCGTGGTCACCAGCTGGAACCGGGGTGCCGAGGACCTCTACGGCTGGACCGCGGCCGAGATGGTCGGCCGGCCCTACGAGGTGGTGCTCGCCGACGGCGCCGCCAGCGTCTCCGTGATCGAGGAGGTCGTGGCGGGCGAGTCCGTCGCCGGCGTGGAGGCCCGCCGCATCCGGCGCGACGGCAGCACCGTCATGGTGGGGGAGACCACCGCACCGGTCCGCGATGCCGGGGGCGCGGTGATCGGCGTGGCCATGATCGCCCGGGACATCACCGACCGGCTCGGCACCGAAGCCCTGCTCGAGCACTACCGCCGCGAGCTCGACATCCGGAACCGGCACCTCGAGCGATCCAACACCGACCTCGAGCAGTTCGCCTACGTCGCCTCCCACGACCTGTCCGAGCCCCTCCGCGCCGTGGCCGGCATGGTCGGCCTGCTCGCCCGGCGCTACCAGGGCCGCCTCGACGCCGACGCCGACGAGTTCATCGACTTCGCCGTCGACGGCTGCGAGCGCATGCGCACGATGATCAGCGACCTGCTGGCCTACTCGCGGGCGGGACGAGCCGAGCTCGCCGTCGGCGACGTCGCCCTCGCAGACCTGGTCGACCAGGCCGTCGTTGCCCTCGGTGCCCAGGTCGAGGAGGCCGGTGCCGTCGTGGACCACGCCGGGCTCCCCACGGTGCGGGGCGACCGCACGCAGCTGATCCGGGTCGTCCAGAACCTGCTCAGCAACGCCGTCAAGTTCCGCCGACCGGGCCAGCCGGTCCGGGTCGAGGTCTCCGCTCGCCGCCAGGACGGGGACGACGGGTGGCGCATCGAGGTCGCCGACGACGGCATCGGCATCGAGGAGCAGTACCGGGAGCGGATCTTCCGCATGTTCCAGCGGCTGCACACCTCCGACCAGCACCCGGGGAGCGGCATCGGCCTGTCGATCACCGAGCGCATCGTGGCGCAGCACGGCGGGTCCATCGGGGTCGGCACCAACGACTGGGGGGGATCCACCTTCTGGTTCACCCTGCCCGACCGGAGCGAGGCCCGATGACCGTGCACCTGATGCAGATCCTCCTGGTGGAGGACAGCGCGGCCGACGTCCGCCTCACCCAGGAGGCGCTCAAGGACGCCAAGATCCTCAACGAGCTCCACGTGGCGCGCGACGGGGTCCAGGCGATGGACTTCCTGGCGCAGCGCGGCGATCACGCCGGCGCGCCCCGCCCCGACATCGTGATCCTCGACCTCAACCTGCCCCGCAAGGACGGCAAGGAGGTCCTGGCCGAGATGAAGGGCGACCCGGACCTGCGCAGCATCCCGGTCGCCGTGCTCACCACCTCCGACGCCGAGGCCGACGTCCTCGAGAGCTACGACCTCGGGGCCAACTGCTTCCTCACCAAGCCCGTCGACCTGGACCAGTTCCTCAAGGTCGTGCGTGCCGTCGAGGAGTTCTGGCTGGGCATGGTCCGCCTGCCCGAGCGCGAGGACACGGCGTGAGCGACGCCGTCCACCAGCGGCTCGACGTCGAGGCCCCGGTCGTCGCCCCCACCGTCGAGCTCGGCGCGCTGTCGGTCCTCGTGGTCGAGGACAGCATCTCGGACCAGCGGCTCATCCTGGAGACCCTCGTCGACGCCGGCGCCGATCGGGCGCGCGTGTCCTGCGTCGCGACCCTCCGCGACGCCCGCCAGTCGCTCATCGAGCGCCCGGTCAGCTGCGTGCTGCTCGACCTGTCCCTCCCCGACGCCTCCGGGCTCGAGAGCGTGACGCTGCTGTCGGCCGCCGCACCCGACACGCCCGTCGTGATCGTCACCGGCCAGGCCGCAGGGCCCATGGTCCACGCCGCCATGGCCGAGGGCGCGGACGAGTACGTGTGCAAGGCGGACCTGGACCCCCAGCTGCTCGGTGACGTGGTGGCCCGCGCCATCCAGCGCCGTCGCGGCTCGATCCGCCACCGCCAGATGCTGGCGTCTGCCGCCGCGGTGTTCGACTCCATCTCCTCGCCGATCGCCGTCATCGACGGGAGCGGACGGATCGTGGCGGTCAACGGGGCATGGGAGCGCACCGGCGTGCTGTCCGGCGCAGATCCGACCCGCATCGGCATCGGGGTGAACTACCTCGCCGTCTGCGATCACGCGGCGGGGCGCTTCGCCGAGGGTGCCGACGCCATCGCCCAGGGCATCCGCGGGGTGCTGTCCGGCGACCTCGACTCCTTCACCATGGATTACCCGTGCCCGACCCCGGACGAGGAGCGGTGGTTCAGCCTGCGCGTCAACCCGTCGGGCGAGATGGGCGGCGGTGCGGTCCTGATCCACCTGGACGTCAGCGACCTGAAGGCCGCCGAGCGAGGCGCCCTGGCCCGTGACTCCCGCATCTTCGGCGCGCTGGACACCACGTCGCCGATCTTCGCCCTGATCGGCCCCGATGCCGCCGTGCTCCACGTGAGCGAGCTCACCTGCTCGCTGCTCGGGCTGACGGCCGGCGAGCGCATCGGTGAGGATGCCTTCTCCCTCATCGAGCCCACCGACCGGGTCCTGGCCATGGACGTCTTCGCCCGGGTCAGTGCGGTGCCGGGCACCGAGGAGCAGGTCACCATCCGCGCCCTGGACGGGGAGGGCCGCTGGCGCGCCCTCGACCTGTCCGTCGTCAACCTGCTGGACGATCCCCGGGTGGGGGCCATCGCCGTCACCGGCAGCGACGTCACCGACACGCGCCTGCACCAGATCGCCCGCCGGCTGGAGAGCCGCCTCCTCGCCCGCCTGCCGGTGGCCATCGGCCTCACCGACGACAGCGGCATCCTCGTGTACTGGAACGACCGGGCCGAGGCGCTGTTCGGCATCAGCGGCAGCGAGGCGCTCGGACGCAGCACGGCCGACCTGGGCCTCGAGACGACCGACCAGAACGTGACCGAGGACATCCAACGGACCCTCGCCGAAGGCAAGCCGTGGGAGGGCGACCTCGATGCCCCGCGGGCGGACGGCAGCATCGTGCCGCTGCACGTCGTGGTCGAGCGGATCGACGACGACGAGATCGACTTCCACGGCACCGTCTACGCCTCCTTCGACAACACCGAGCGGGACCGGCTCGAGCGGGAGCTGGAGTTCCAGGCGTTCCACGACCCGCTCACCGCGCTGCCGAACCGCCGGCTCTTCGTCGAGCGCCTCGACGCCGCCCTGGCCGAGCACGAAGCCGGCGGTCGCCTGGCGGCGGTGACGTTCATCGACCTGGACGACTTCAAGGCCCTGAACGACCGGGTCGGGCACACCGCCGGCGACCTCGCCCTGCAGATCATCGCCGATCGGCTGCGGTCGGTCCTGCGACCCGGGGACCTGGTGGCTCGCATCGGCGGGGATGAGTTCGTGGTCGGCTTCGCTGACCTCCAGGGGCCGGAAGGTGCGGTCGCGATCGCGGAGCGGGTCCTGCGAGCCGTGCGGGCGCCGTTCCGCATCGGGCACCACAGCCTGCACCTCTCCGCGACGATCGGCGTGGCCATGTCCCAGCCCGGCGTGCCGGCCGACGGGCTGCTCCGCAACGCCGATGCCGCCATGTACGAGGCCAAGGGCAACGGCAAGGACACGGTGTGGCTGTTCGACGATGCCCTGCAGCAGCGCAACCGCGACCGGCGTGAGCAGGCCGACGACCTGCTGCGCTCGCTCGTGGCGGGCGAGATCCACGCCCACCTCCAGCCGCAGTTCTGCCTGCACACCGGCGACCTGGTCGGCTTCGAGGCGCTGGCGCGCCGGGAGGGCGAGGACGGGCAGATCTCCGAGTCGGCCGACTTCATCGAGCTGGCCGAGGAGAGCGGCGTGATCGACCAGATCGACCAGCAGGTGCTGGCCGAGGCGTGCGACGCCCTGGCCGTGCTCCACGCCGAGCATGCCGACGCCACGCCGACGATCGCGGTCAACGTGTCGGCCACCCAGATCGGCGACCCCGGCTTCCCCGCCATGGTCCGCCAGCTGGTCGAGGACGCGGGGTTCCCGCCCCACCTGCTGTGCATCGAGGTGGTGGAGTCGGCGCTTGCCGACGAGCACGCCGCGGCCGCCACGCTCGAGGAGATCAAGCAGATCGGCGTCGAGCTCGCCATCGACGACTTCGGCACCGGCTACTCCTCGCTCAGCCGCCTGCAGCGCTTCGCCGTCGACTACCTGAAGATCGACCGGGGCTTCGTCGCCGGGATGGGCGACGCCGGCGACGACGCGGCCGTCGTCTCGGCCGTGATCGGCTTGGGCCACGCCCTGGGCCTGCGCACCGTCGCCGAGGGCGTCGAGGACGAGGCCCAGCGGGAGCGGCTGTGCCAGCTCGGCGTGGACATCGGGCAGGGCTTCCTGTGGAGCCCTGCGGTGTCGGTCGCCGACGCGCTGGAGCTGGTGCGGAATGCCGGGTCGACCGGGACCCCGTGCTGGGCCCCGGTCGACTGACGGCGCCGGATCAGCCCTCGGACCCCAGGCCGGCTTCGGTGATGAAGTCTGCCGCGATGTCGTCGGCGTCCTCCTTGTCGATGTCGAAGCGCCGGTTCAGGTCCGTGAGCGTGTCGGTGTCGATCGCGGCGCTGATCTCGTTGATCAGGTCGATCAGCTCCTGGCCGTAGGCCTCCTCGAGCTCGGCGGAGACCACCGGGGTGACGTTGTCGGCGGCGAGCATGTCCATGTCGTCCTCGAGCAGGACCCAGCCCTCGTCGGCGATGCGGCCGCTGGTCGAGAACAGCACGCCGACCTGGATCTCGCCCGCTTCGAGAGCGTCGGCCACCAGGCCGGCGTCGAGGGGCACGAAGTCGCCGGACAGGTCGACGCCGTAGACGTCCTGGAGCCCGGGGATGCAGAACGGGTTCGTCTCGCAGTCCTGCGGTGCACCCAAGGTCAGGTCGCCGCCGTCGGCGGGCAGGTCGGACAGGGCGGCGAGGCCCTGCTCGTCGGCCGTCTCCTGGGTGACGACGAATGCGTTGGTGTCGACCGCCGGCGCCGGCTCGAGCGCGACCAGGCCCACCGAGTCGAGCTGGGACTGGAGCAGCTCCACCGTCTCGTCGGCATCACCGGTGGCCTCGCCGGCGTTGCCGTTGAGGAACTCGAGCATGGAGGCGGCGTACTCCGGCGAGAAGTTCACCTCGCCGTTGTCGAAGGCCCCGAGCAGCACGTCGCGGAAGCCGCCGACGCTGACCTGCTCGACCGAGTAGCCGTTGGCCTCGAGCGCCTGGCCGTAGATCTCGGCGAGGATGGCCGACTCGCCGAAGTCCTGGGCGCCGATGCGGATGGCGGGGCCATCGGCGGCATCGGTCTCGGTCTCGGTCTCGGTGTCGGTCTCGGCCTCGGTGGCGGCCTCGTCGGTGTCGTCGCCGGACGATGCGACGTCAGCGTCGTCGTCGTCGCCGCACGCACCGGCCAGCAGGGCCAGCACCGCGAACAGCGCCACGAGCAGTCGGGAGATCTTCATGGGAGTTCCTTTCGGGGGTCGGACAGGGGAATCCTGGCTCACGTGGCGTGCTGGACGCTCGCTTTGGTCTCGATGGTGGGGTTGTCCGCCCAGGGGGTGAGGCGTCGGCCGAGGGCGCCGAAGGCGGCATCGGTGAGCAGGGACAGGGCCGCGACGATGACCGCGGCGGCGAGCACCTTGCCGTAGTCGCGCTCGGCGATGCCCTGGATGATCGGCGTGCCGAGGCAGCGGTAGCCCACCAGGGTGCCGAGGGTGGTGGTGGCCACGACCTGCACCGCAGAGACGCGCACGCCGGCGGCGAGCAGCGGCATCGCGGCCGGCACCTCGACCCGGCGCAGCACCTCCGACTCGCGCATGCCCATGCCCCGCGCCGCTTCCACGACCGCCGCGTCGACGTCGTCGACACCGGTGTAGGCGTTGACGAACACCGGCGGCAGGGCGAGCAGCACCAGGGCCACGAACGTGGGCCAGAACCCCAGGCCGAGGTCGAGCTGGTAGGAGACCGGGAGGACGAAGGCGATCACGGCGAAGGTCGGCAGCGCGCGGCTGAGGTTCACGAGCGTGACCGTCAGGAGCCCACCCCGATGCCGGTGCCCGAGGAGGAGCGCGGGGGGCACCGCGAGCACGATGGCGGCGAGCAGCGCAGCGCCGGACAGCCGCACGTGGTTCCACGTCAGGTTGACCAGTCCGTTGCGCCCCCACCAGGAGTCGGCGTCGGTCAGGTAGGCCAGTGCGTCCTCGATCATGGTGCCATCCCCGCTCGGGACCACGGCGTCGTCAGCCGCTGCACGGCGACGAACAGCAGGTCGAACGCGATGGCCATGGCGATCGACAGCCCACCGCCCACGATGATCGGCGTGGTGAAGTTCCGGCTGAGCCCGTCGTTGATGAAGACGCCGTAGCCGCCGCTGCCGACGAGGGCGCCCACGGTGACCAGGCCGATGACCGTGACCGTGGCCACCCGGATGCCGCCGATGATCGCGGGGGTCGCCAACCGGAGGTCGACGGCGAGGAACCGTCGCCACGGCTCGTAGCCCATGCCGTCGGCCGCCTCGAGCACCGATCTCGGCACGCCATCGATCCCGGCGACGATGTTCCGGAGCAGGATGAGCAAGGTGTAGGTGACGAGCGCGATGAGCACCGGGCGGAAGCCGAGGCCGGTGTAGGGCACGAGGATGGCGAAGAGCGCCAGGCTCGGGATGCTGTAGAGGGCGCCGGACAGGGCGGCGAGGGGGGCGTACGCCCGTCGCCACCGGAGCGCGACCATCGACATCGCCATGGCGATGACGAGCCCGATGCCCACGGCGTACCCGGTGAGCTGGAGGTGCTGGAGCGTGCGCTCCCAGATCTCGTCGGTGTGGTCGCCGATCCACTCCCAGGACAGCAGCCGGTCGTGGCGGGTGGCGAAGATGCTCACCGGACGCCCTCGCTGATCTCCTCGATGCGGACCATCCCCCGGTACTCGCCGTCGTCGTCGATCACCACGGCAACGTTCGTGAGGGAGTTGACGATCCCGTCCAGCGCGCTGCGCAACGTCGTGTCGGGGCTGACGACCGTGCGGAACGGCTCGGCGCCGTCGGCCCGCACCTCGCCGTCGAGCGTCGAGCCCCACTGCCAGCCGAGCAGGCGGCCGTGCTCGCGGATGCCGAACCACGTGACGCGGTGCTCCTGCATCAGGGCGCGGACGCTGTCGGCATCGTCGCCCACCTCGGCGACGGGGCCGGTGTCGGGGGTGATGTCGCGGACGCGCAGCAGCGCCAGGCGCTTCAGGCCGAGCTCCTCACCGAGGAAGTCGGCGACGAAGGGTGACGCCGGGTCGGCCAGGATCTCCGCGGGAGGGGCGGCCTGCTCGAGCACGCCGCCGACGTTGAGGATGACGACCCGGTCGCCGAGCTTGAGGGCCTCGTCGACGTCGTGGGTGACGAGGACGATGGTCTTGTGCACCCGGCGCTGCAGGTCGAGCAGCTCGTCCTGCAGCCGGGCCCGCACGATCGGGTCGACCGCGCTGTAGGGCTCGTCCATCAGCAGGATCGGCGGGTCGGCGGCCAGGGCGCGGGCGACCCCGACGCGCTGCTGCTGGCCGCCGGACAGGGCCGACGGGTAGCGGTCGAGCATCTGGCGCTCGAGGCCAACGAGGTCGACCAGCTCCTCCACCCGCTCGCGGGTCCGGGCCTTGTCCCAACCGAGCAGGCGGGGGACGGTGGCGATGTTGCCCGCCACGGTCTTGTGCGGGAACAGCCCGGTCTGCTGGATCACGTAGCCGATGCCGCGGCGCAGCTCGTGCACCGGCAGCTCGTCAGCAGGCCGACCGTGGATCTCGATGGTGCCCGATGTCGGCTCGATGAGCCGGTTGATCATCTTCAGCGTCGTGGTCTTCCCGCACCCCGACGGGCCGACCAGGGCGACGATCTCGCCGGTGGGGATCTCGAGGTCGAGGTGGTCCACGGCGAGCCCCGCGGCGCCGGGGTACCGCTTGCAGACCTGCTCGAGCCGGATCGCGACAGGCTGCGACATCCGGGGGAACCTAGACGCGGCGAGCAATCCCTCAAGGTGCGGGCGCCGAGTGCCGATGGGCCAGCGAACGCCGCGTCCCGCTGGGGGGTGCGGTCGATCGGCGGAGAGGGATCCGAAGATGACGCTTTCGATGTCCAGGCTGGCGCGCGCGGCAACGGGGGTGGGGCTGGCTGCGGCGCTGCTCGTACCGACCCCCTCGGGTGCCGCACCCGAGGGGGTCGCGTCACCGACCGTGGTGTCAAGCGCGTCCTCGACCACCACCGGACCCGACTCCATGTCGGTCACGCGCCTGTACCGGGCGTTCTTCCTCCGCGATGCCGACGGCGGGGGTCTGGCGTACTGGCAGCACCAGGTGCGGTCCGGCTACCCGCTGCACGCCGTCGCCTCGGACTTCGCTCGCTCGGCGGAGTTCCAGGCCCGATACGGGTCCCTGGACGCCCCGGCCTTCGTCGACCTCGTCTACCGGAACGTCATGGGTCGGGAGGCCGACGACGGTGGTCGTGCTCACTGGACCGCGACCCTGCGGGACGGCCGATTGAACCGCGGCGGCGTGATGCTGTCCTTCTCGGACTCGGCGGAGTACAAGGCCAAGACCGACCTCATCGGGACGATCAGCCAGCTCGTGCTCACGAGCGCCAGCGCCGGTCAGAAAACGCTCGTGATCGCCGATCGATCCGGGCGCAACCGGTCCCAGGTCGTGCCGACGTTGCCCGAGCGCCAGATCCACGTGCGCCTGATGTACCCGACCGGTGCCGACGGCCAGCCCCGCACGAGCTCTGCGCTCCCCGTGCACGTCGAGGGCAAGTACCGCTTCGGGTCGAACGTGGACTGCCACGCCCCGTACGGCGAGTTCATCCGTGCCTGCATCGGGTTCCCGCTCATGGACCAGGCGAGCGGCATCAACTGGGGAGACATGCCGAACCACCCCGGCGACGTCGGAGAGGTGCTCGATCACCTGCTCAGCGACCCGGGGCTCGGCGGCTCGGTGAACGCGGATCGCATCGTCTACAGCGGGGCCTCCATGGGCGGGATCAGCGGCCTGTACTTCGCTGCCGGTCCGTTCCAGGACGCACGGATCCGAGCGGTCGCCTCCTGGGTCGGGTTCGCGCCCTTCGCCATCTCGGAGATCACGACCCCGATCCCGTGGGAGGCGAAGCCCGCGATCCTGATGGTGAACGCGCACGACGACCCGGACATCACCTACGAGCTCGCCCGCAGGACGGTCGAGCAGGCCGGCCCTGGGCGGGTCGAGGTCGTGACGGTCCGTGAGGGGGGACACAACCCGAACTGCCGTCCGGCGCAGGACTACGCCGGTGGCTGGCTCCACCACCACATGTTCGGTGCGCCCCTCCCGTCGACGTCGATGCTGACCGGGTGCGCGACGCCGGGCCTCATCCCCGGTGGCACCACCGGGTTCGGTCTGGCCGCCGCCTTCGTGCGCTGATGGGCCGGCCGCCCGGCCGGTGGCCGCCTACTCGATCGTGACGGCGACGTCGTGGCGGTCGGCAGGGGTCTGGCCGTTCCAGTCGTCGCCGTGCTCCCAGTCGGGCTGCTTGGTGCGGTGGTCCTCGTCGAGGGTGACGCGGCCCTCGTCGTCGATGTCGACGATGGGCGCGACCAGGACGGGGGCGGCGCTGATGTGGCCGACGGCGTGGGCTCGGAGGGCATCGGGGAACTGCTCGAGGAAGCTGGTGACCACCCGCTCGTGCTGGGGGCCGAGGTCGCAGCGGGCCTCGTCGGAGAGCGTGCGGACCAGGGGCAGCAGGCGCTCGACGGAGGCCTCGTCGGCCTGGCCGTCGCGGAGCACGTCGAGGGCAGCCGCGACCTCGAGGCCACCCTCCTTGCAGGGGCTGCACTGACCGCATGACTCGATGGCCAGGAACCGGGAGACGCCGTGGGCGACGGCGATCGGGTCGGTGTCGGTGCTGAAGACCATGAAGCCCCCGGTGCCGAGCCCGGAGCCGGCGGCGGAGAGGTCCTCGTAGGTGGCGGGCAGGTCGAGCTGGTGGGGGAGCAGGATGCCGGAGCCGACGCCGCTCATCACGAAGGCGACCTCGCCGTCGGTGATCCCGCCGCCGAGCTCCTCGATGATCTCGCGCACCGGGGTGCCGAGCGCGAACTCGCCTACCCCTCCCCGACTGGTGTCGCCGGAGATGGTGAACAGCGACGTGCCCGGGGAGTCGGCGGTGCCGAGCTCGCGGAACCAGTCGGAGCCGTACCGGACGATCTGGGGCACGTGGGCGAAGGTCTCGGCGTTGTTCACGAGGGTTGGCGGCGCCGTGCCGCCGTCCCCGGCCAGCTCCAGCCGGCTGGCCCCGCCGGAGGGGTCGCCGACCTCGACGGTGCCGTGCCGGTACGGCGGCGCCACGCGGGGGAAGGGGAGCCGGCCGGCGGCGGCCTCGAGCAGCCCGGTCTCCTCGCCGAGGAGGTAGTGGCCGGCGCCGCCCACCACGTCGATCTCCACGTCGCCCGCGGCGCCGGTGGCCACGAGCTCCTGGGCGGCGTCGGTGAGGAGCTCGAGCTCGGTGGTGTACTGCTCCTTGGTGACGACGGCGATGGCCCGGGCACCGATGGCATGGGCGGCGATGAGCGCGCCCTCGAGGACCCGGTAGGGGTTGCGGCGGATGAGGGTGCGGTCGCCGAACGTGCCGGGCTCGCCCTCGGCGGCGTTGACCACGACGGTGGGGGCCAGCTCGCCGCTCGCCGCGTTGGCGGCGACGGTGGACCACTTCTTGCCGGTGGGGAAGCCGGCGCCGCCCCGGCCGCGCAGGCCGGCATCGGTGACGACGCTGATGGCGACCTCGGGCTCCACCCGGAGGGCCTCGTCGAGGCCGACGAGCCCGCCGACGGCTCGGTGCTCCTCGACGGAGCGGACGGGTGTCGGGTCGAGCAGTCTCTGGACAGCCATGGGCGCCTCCGTACCCGCGGCCAGGTGGTGGCATGCCCCGTGACGGGACCTGTCGTCAGTCGAAGAGCTCGGCGACCTCGTGCAGCGCCCGGGCCACCAGGTGCTCCTCGCCGGGGTCCTCCACGGCCTCGTGGGCCCAGAGGTACGTGTAGGGGATGTGCACCGCCCGTCCGCCCAGCTCCAGGACCGGCAGCACGTCGGAGCGGACGCTGTTGCCGACCATGCAGAACCGCGCCGGTTCGATGCCGTGGCGGTCGAGGATGGCGCGGTAGGTGCCGGCGTCCTTCTCGGCGACGATCTCCACCGCGTCGAAGTGGTCGGCGATGCCGGACGCGGCGACCTTGGACTCCTGGTGCCAGAGGTCGCCCTTGGTGATCAGCACCAGGTGCAGGCCTCGGGCGCGGAACCCCTCGATGGCCTCGGCGACGCCGTCGAGCAGCTCGACCGGGTGGTCGAGGAGGTCCTTGCCGAAGTCGAGGATGGTGGAGATGGCGTCGGTGGGGATGGCGCCGTTGGTGACCTCGATGGCGGTCTCCACGAGGGAGAGGGTGAAGCCCTTGGCGCCGTAGCCGAACAGGCGCAGGTTGCGCTGCTCGGTCTCCAGCATCCGCCGTTCGAGCTCGTCGACGTCGAGGTCGACGTGGTCGGCGAGGAGGGCGTGGTAGCGCTGGTGGGTCTCGTGGAAGCGGTTCTCGGAGTGCCAGAGCGTGTCGTCGGCGTCGATGCCGAGGTGGGTCACGCCGGCCAGCGGTGCCGTCACCGTCCGCTCCCGCGGCGTCCGCCGGGCCGGAGGAAGATGGCGGCGGGCACGCCGAGGGCGAAGAGCCACACGAGCCAGATGCCCCAGCCGCCGCCCTGGGCCTGCTTGACCTCGAAGGTGAACGTGCCCTCGCTCTCGCCGTCTCCGTCGTCGGCCATGGCGTGCCAGTGGACGATGTGCTGGCCGACGTCGAGCGGCTCGACCTCGATCTCCACCGTCGACGCCCGGGAGTCGACGCGCGGCTCACCCACGGTGACGTCGGTGCCGGCCGGGTCGGTGACCTCGATCGACACCGGACCGTCCGGATCGAAGGCGAGCAGGGTCATCTGGACCGAGTCCACGCCCTCGGTCACCGTGCCCCCGACCGGGGGGTCGGACTCCAGCAGCTCGGCGTGGGCGCCGGCCGACGTGGCGGTGGCGACCACCGCGAGGAGCGTGAGCAGGACGACCACCGCAGCAGTCCGGATGGGTGAGGGCAGCGATCGCACCTCCCGAGTCTGACGCTCCCCGGGGCCCGCGCGTGACCCGGGCCGACGAGGGGTTGGCAACGTGCGTTACCTTCGCCCCATGGACTTCCGGCTGCCCGATCACCTCGTCTCCCTGCTCGCCGAGCTCGACACCTTCATCGAAGACGTCATCGCCCCCATCCAGGCGCGAGACGACAACGAGCGGTTCTTCGACCACCGACGCGAGGATTCCCGCACGGATTGGGATCGAGATGGCCTGCCGAACGAGGAGTGGGAGGCGCTGCTCGGCGAGATGCGCCGCGCTGCCGACGACGCCGGCTTCCTGCGCTACCACCTGCCTGAGCGCTTCGGCGGAAAGGGCGGGTCGAACTTCGACATGGCGGTGATCCGCGAGCACCTCGCGGCCAAGGGCCTCGGGCTGTTCAACGACCTGCAGAACGAGAGCTCCATCGTCGGCAACTTCCCGACCGTGCTGATGATGGAGAAGTACGGCTCGGAGGCCCAGCAGGAGGAGTGGATCCCCAAGATGCTGGAGGGCAAGGCGGGCATCGCCTTCGGCCTCACCGAGCCCAACCACGGCTCCGACGCCACCTGGATGGAGACCCGGGCCGAGCGTGACGGTGACGAGTGGGTCATCAACGGCGAGAAGATGTGGAACACCGGCGTCCACAAGGCCACCCACGACTTCGTCTTCGCCCGCACCAGCGGCGACGACGGCGAGGCCGCCGGCATCTCCTGCTTCATCGTCCCCATGTCCAACGACGGCGTGAAGATCGAGGAGTACTACTGGACCTTCAACATGCCGACCGACCACGCACGCGTGTCGTTCACCAACGTGCGCGTGCGGGCCGAGGACGTGCTCGGTCCGATCGACAACGGCCTGCAGGTCGCCCAGCTGTTCGTGCACGAGAACCGCATCCGCCAGGCGGCGTCCTCGCTCGGCGCAGCGCAGTACTGCATCGACACGGCAGCCAAGTACGCCAAGGACCGCCGCGTGTTCGGCAAGTCGCTGGCCGCCAACCAGGCCATCCAGTTCCCCCTCGCCGAGCTGCACACCGAGGCCGCCATGCTGCGGGCCCTCATCCGCCAGACCGCGTGGGAGATGGACCGGGTCGACCACGGCATGGAGATCTCCGAGAAGGTCGCCATGTGCAACTACCGGGGCAACCGGTTGGTGTGCGACGCCGCCGATCGGGCCATGCAGACCTGCGGCGGCATGGGGTACTCGCGGCACATGGCCTTCGAGCACATCTACCGCCACCACCGGCGCTACCGGATCACCGAGGGCGCAGAGGAGATCCAGATCCGCCGGGTCGCCGCCCACCTGTTCGGCTTCACCGGCGCGGGTCGGGGCTCCACCGCCCGCTGACCGGGAATCTGGCAGCGGGAGCGGAACAGGAGGAGCGCCCTTCCGGCCGCCCTCGTCAGTCCTGTTCCGCCTCCGCTGCCAGATTCCTACGGCGGTTGGGCGGGACGGTCGTCGGCGGCTGCTTCCGGGGCGGGAGCTCGTCGAGCATCCGGGCCGCGACGGCGGCGATGTCGGCGACGGCCCGGTCGAAGGTCTCCTGGGTCACTGCGCTCGGATGGCGGATGCCGCTGAGCTTGCGGACGAACTGCCGGGCGGCGGCCTCGACCTCCTCCGGCGTGGCCGCCGGCTCGAGCCCCCGCAACGTGGTGATCGATCGGCACATGTGCTCGACGGTATCGATCGTGACCAGGACGTAGTGTCCCGATCCATGACCGAAGTGGGGGAGCACCTGCTGGCCACGCGCGACGTGGCCGAGTTCGTCGCCCGCGGGTTCCTCGCCCTGCCAGCGGTGGTGCCCGACGAGCTCAACGCCGCTGCCGTCGAGGAGCTCGGGCAGATCCTGGCCACCTGGGGGTCCGATGCCCGAGCGTTCGCGCCGTCGAGCGGCCAGCGGCTGTCGGCGATCTACCCGGAGCCGTCGGCCATCGGTGCCGTGCTGCGCCACCCGCCGGTGGCCGGTGCGCTGCGGTCGTTGCTCGGCGCCGACCCGGTGTTCGACCACGACTTCGTGCACCACAAGCCGGCCGGCGACCCCTTCGGTCAGCCCCTGCACCAGGACGCCATGATCGACCCCTCCATCGCGTTCGATGTGCAGCTCTTCTACTTCCCCAACGAGGTGACGCCCGGCGGCGGAGGCACCGGGTTCGTGCCCGGCACCCACCTGCGCCGGGTCCACGAGACCGATGTCGGTCGCTACGTGCACGTCGCGGGCGAGCGGCAGTGGGAGGGGCCGGCTGGCAGCGTCGTCCTGTTCCACCAGGGCCTGTGGCACCGGGGCATGCCGAACCCGTCGACGACCGATCGGCTCATGTACAAGATCCGCCTCAACCCGACCGAGCCCCAGGTGCGCCACTGGGACACGGGCGACCTCGACGAGCTCCACAACGGCCCCGACGACCACCTCTTCGCCCGCTTCCGCACCGACTCGGTCGCCGGCATCTTGCGCCACCGCGAGCTGTGGCAGGGCGAGGCCGACCACCGGCTGGAGCTGGCCGCCCGGGCGACGCTGTGGCGCTACCTCACCGGCGACGACCGCTTCGACGTCGACTGGTACCTCACCCGCACCGAGGCCCGGTCGGGGCTGGCATGACGATGGACCCTTCGGCCCAGCGCCAGCAGGTGCTGTTCCTCTACCTCGAGCACAGCGGCCTGGACGGGCGCGTGGTGGCGTGGTCGTTCCACGACGGCAGCGGTCGCGCCACCGACCTCGACGGTTCGCCGCCCTACGCCACCGGGACCGGCGCGCTGCGCGACGGCTGGCGGCTGCTCCAGGCGTCGCCGGTGCCCCAGCGTCTCCCAGGCGCCGAGCGCGTGGCCGGCCGTCTCGAGCACGAGCTCGTCTTCGAGCGCATCGTCGACGCCTGAGCCCGAGCCGTTCCGCAGTCGCTGCCAGAAGTCCCGGGTGGCGCCCGTCCAGCGGGTCAGCGGTGGGTGGCCCAGCGGTGCTCGCGCTCGCCCATCGGTGTGGCCGGCGGGCCGTCCACGAAGGGCCACAGCTCCTCGGCGATCTTGCGCCAGTTGTTCGTCGCCCCCAGCTCGCCCATCAGCGCGGCCAGCCCCAGGTTGATGCGCTGGATGATGACGAACGACGGCGGCACGTTGGCCGCCTTCATGATGTCGCCGTAGGGGCCGCTGGCATCGAAGATCCGCCGGATCGACTCCGACGCGTACTCCGGGGTCATGGTGGCTTCGCCGTCCTCGAGCACCCACTCGTAGAAGTGGCTGAAGTACTCCTCGACCAGCTCGTCGGAGAACGGTTCGCCCGGCTTGAGCAGGCCGATCTCCTCGATGGTGCGCCGGAAGGACTCGACGTCGCGGTGCAGCACCATCGAGCGCACGAGCGAGGAGAACGTGTCGACCTCCTCGGGCGTGAAGCGCTTCACCAGCCCGAAGTCGAGGAAGACCACCTGGCCGCCGGGGCGGAACAGGTAGTTGCCGGGGTGGGGGTCGCCGTTGAAGGCCCGGAACCGGTAGAGGCTTCGGAAGACGAAGCGGAAGATCGTCTCGGCCGCCAGGTCCTTCTCCTCCTGGGACCAGCTGAGGACCTCGTCGAAGCGTGCGCCCTCGGCCAGCTCGGTCGTCAGCACCCGACGGCTGCTGAGCTCGTGCACGACGTCGGGCACGTGGATGAAGGGGTGGCCGGCGTAGTGGTCGACGAACAGCTGCTGGTTCGCCGCCTCCAGCTCGTAGTCGAGCTCCTCGAGGATGCGCTCGCGCAGCTCCTCGACGATGGGGCCCGACTCGAGGCCGGGGAACAGCACGCCGAGCCCGCCGAAGACGAGGTTGGCGCTGCCGAGGTCGGACTCGATGGCCTCGTCGATGCCGGGGTACTGCACCTTCACCGCCACCGCCCGCCCGTCGGTGGTGATCGCCCGGTGCACCTGGCCGATGGACGCCGACGCGATGGGCACGGGGTCCCACTGGAGGAACAGCTCGTCCGGGTGGGCGCCGAGCTCGGACTCGACGACGCCGGCGGCCAGCTCGCCGCTCATGGGAGGTGCATCGGCCTGCAGCTGGGCCAGGGCTTCGCGGACGTGGGGTGGCATGCCGGAGTCGAGGTAGCTGGCCATCTGGCCGAGCTTCATCATGGCGCCCTTCATGTGCCCGAGGGTCTCGGTGATCTGCGCGGCGGTGCGCATCTCGAACCGGGTGTCGAGGGCCTGGCGGCGTTCGGCGCCGGCGAAGGTTCGGCGGGCCCGGTGCAGCGCGAACGCACCGCCGGCCCGGCCGCCCATGGTCGCCAGCTGGCGCCGGCGCGCCGCGCCCTGGCGGACCGAGAAGCTCCTGGCGGGCATCCCCCGCCCGATCAGGCGGCGCCCGACGACCCAGCCGGCCGCCGCCAGGCCGATGGCGAGGGCGGCGCCCTTCTTCGTCAGATCCGGGGTGCTGGGCACGCCGCGGATCGTACGGACGCGGCCGTGCCCGTGGAAAAGGCGCAACAGGGGAACTGCCAGCTCTCAGGGGTGGTCCGGGGTGGCGGCGGCCCGGGCCGCGTCGATCTCGCTGGTGCGCACGACGCGGGCGAAGACCACGATCGGCACGGCCATGAGGAGCCCGGAGAGCACGAAGGTGGTGCGCACGCCCCAGAGCGCGGCAGCAGCGCCGCCGGCGAGGCTGCCGAGGGGCATGGAGCCCCACCCGAGGAACCGGTACACGCTGTTGACCCGGCCGAGCAGGCGATCCGGGATGATCGTCTGGCGCAGCGACACGGTGATCACGTTCCAGAGGATGACGGCGAGCCCGAACACGGCGAAGGCCGCGCCGACGACCAGCGCGTTGGAGGTGGCGGCGATCACGATCGGCACCGCGACGGAGGCGACGAGCGTGCTCCACAGCATCGGCCCCCGCCCGAACCGGGTGACGAGGCGGGCGGACAGGAGCGACCCGATGGTGGACCCGGCCGCCGTGGTCGTGAGGAGCACGCCGAAGCCGAACCCGCTGAGGCCGAGGGCCGACTCCTCGCCGACGGCGTAGAGCGGGAAGACGGCGAAGAGCATCGTGGACGTGAAGTTCATGGCGCCGAGCAGCACGGCGAGGCCGCGCAGGAGGCGGTGGTTCCGCAGCCAGCGGAGGCCCTCGGCGATGTCGGTGCGCATGCGTGGGCGGGCGACGTCGGGATCGCGGGCGGGCCGTCGGGTGGCGACGAGGCCGCCGAGGGATGCGATCAGACCGGCGGAGATGGCGAAGGTGCCGGCGTCGAGCAGGATCGGCACGGCCGCGCCGAGGCCGAACAGGAAGCCGCCGAGCGGTGGACCGAGGAACTGGTTGGTGACGATCTCGCCGGCCATGAGGCGGCCGTTGGCACGCTCGAGGTCGTCGCGCTCGACGAGGGCCGGCAGGAAGGCCTGGGACGCGTTGTCGAACAGGGTCTCGGCCACGCCGAGGCCGAAGCCGATGGCGTAGAGGAGCCAGATGCTCGCGACGTCGGTGAGCACGGCGGCGGCCAGCGCGGCGACCAGGAGCGCACGCAGCGCGTTCACCGTCGCCATCAACCGCCGCCGGTCGACCCGGTCGGCGATCGCTCCCGCGTGCAGGGAGAAGAGCAGCCACGGCAGGCGGTTCGCCACGGTGACGCCGGCGAACAGCAGCGGCTGGCGGGTGAGGGTCTCGGCCAGCAGCGGCAGGGCCACGGCCATGACGCCGTCGCCGGTGTTGGAGACGACCGATGCCGTCCACAGTCGGTTGAAGCCGGCGCCGAGGCGGGCCGGCGTGGCGCGGCTCAGGGCAGCGGGGCCGGACGGCGGTCGGCCCAGGGGAGCAGCTGCTCGACCTGCGCGGCCACGCGCAGCAGCGCGGCCTCCTGCCACGGGCCGGCGACGACCTGGGCGCCGACGGGCAGGCCGGTGTCGCTGGCCTGGTGCACCGGGAGGGAGATGGCGGGCAGGCCGTTCATGTTGAACATCGAGGTGTAGCTCACCGTGGCCAGCACCGTCATCGAGGTGTCGGCGGGCGCCTCGGTGATCTCCCGCAGGATCTGGCCGGCTGACGGGGGCTGGATCGGCATCGTGGGGGTGACGAGGACGTCGAAGTCCCGGCCCCACTGGGCGTTGACCTTGCGGGTCCATCGCTGGAGGGCCGCGACCGCGCCGACGTAGGTGAGGCTGTCGACCTTCTGGGCGTAGCCCCGGTTGGCCCGGTTGTTCGCCTGGACGCGGTCCCAGTCGACGTCGAAGTCGGAGAGCCCGGCGTTGACGACGTGCACGAAGCCGGCGATGAAGTCCTCGGCGAAGGGCTCGAACTCGTGGTCGACGATCTCGTGGCCGGCTTCGGCCAGGGCGGCCACGGTGCGCTCCACGGCGGCCACGCACTCCGGGTCGACGTCGAGCCCGAGGGTCGAGGTGGTCATGGACGCGATGCGCAGCCGGCCGGGGTCGGCGCCGACCTCGTCGAGGAAGGGTCGCTCCGGTGCCGGCGCGTTCCACCAGGCGAGCGGGTCGAACACGGCGATGGCGTCGAGGGCCGCGGCGGTGTCGGCCACGGTGCGCGAGACCACGCCCTGGGTGGAGGCGCCCTCCCAGGCCACGGTCTGGTCGACGACGCGACCACGCGCCGGCTTCAGGCCGACGAGGCCGGTGCAGGTGGCCGGGATGCGGATGGAGCCCCCGCCGTCGCTGGCGTGGGCGATGGTGAACATCCCGCCCGCCACCGCCGCGGAGGCGCCGCCGGAGGAGCCCCCGGAGGTGCGTTCGAGGTCCCACGGGTTGCGGGTGATGCCGTAGCGGTCGTTCTCGGTGGCGGTGACGGTGCCGAACTCGGGGGAGTTGCTGGTGCCGCACAGCAGGAAGCCGGCGTCCTCCAGCCGCTGCACGACGAGGCCGCTCTCCTCGGCCGGTGCGTCCGAGGCACCCGGGGACCCGAACGTGCAGGGCCACCCCTGCACGGGGTGCAGGTCCTTGATCGGCAGCGGGACCCCGAAGAACGGAGGCAGGTCGTCCGGGCCCTCGGCGGTGAGGCGCTCGGTGGCGGCCTTCGCCCGGGCCCGGGCGTCGTCCTCGTCGAGCCAGACCACGGCGTTCAGCGCCGGGTTCCGGTCGGCGATGGCGGCCAGGGTGGCGTCCATGACCTCGGTGGGGGAGACCTCGGCGCGCCGGATGGCGGCGGCCAGGTCGAGGGCGGAGCTGCGGTCGAGGTCGGGCTGCACGGCGCGAACGCTACTGAGCGCCGGCGAGGAGGGCGGCGGCGAGCTCGTCCACGGCCGGATCGGGGCGGGCGCCCGTGCGGCGGGCCAGCACCAGGCGGCGGACCACGAGGTCGCGATGCACCACGCGGAGCCCTTCGACCGACCCGAGCCCGGCGAGGGGAAGCACGGTCCAGCCCACGCCGAGCAGGGCCATCTCGCGCAGCACCTCGGGCTGGTTGGACTCGGCCACGACCTCGAAGCCGGCGCCGGCACGGCGCAGGGCGTCGGCGACGACCTGCCGGGTGTGCGAGCCGCTCGGGAACGTCACCCACGGCCCCCAGCCGGCGGGGGCGACGTCGGCGGCGTCGCCGGGGGCGAGCACGCTGAGGGGGTCGTCGAGCAGCGGCTGGGTCGTGATGCGCGCCGGCAGGTCGTCGGTCTCCACGCACACGACGAGGTCGAGCTCCCCGCGGACCAGCCGCCGCAGGAGCGGGCCCGAGGGGTCCACGGCGAGCAGCAGATCGACCTCGGGTCGCTGGCGGCGGTGGGCCCGCAGCACGTCGCGGAAGTGGTGGGTGGCGGCGGCGTCGATCATGCCGAGCCGGACGACCCCGCTCGTGCCGGTGCGGCGCGACGCCAGCCACCGGGCCAGGTCGCGCGTGGCGGCGACGGTTGCCTCGGCGTAGCGCAGGACGGGCTCGTGGTCGCGGGCCGGCACCCGGCGGCGCCCGTCCCGCTCGAACAGGGCCACGCCGAGCCGGCGCTCGAGCTCGGCGATGCCCTGGGACAGGGCCGACGGGGACACGCCGACCGAGGCGGCGGCCTCGCCCCAGGTGTCGTGGCGGTCGATGGCCACGAGGTACTCGAGCTGCTGGGTGGTGAGCTGCAGCGTCGTCGGCGGTGGTCGCACCCCCGCGACGGTAGTTCAGTGTTCCTGAACCAACGTTGCGTTTCCACCACGATGCTTCATGATGGTCGGATGACCGCACGAGACATCGCACCCGCAACGGGCAAGCTCGGCGTGCTCCTCCCGGGGCTCGGCGCCGTGGCATCCACCTTCATCGCCGGCGTGCTGCAGGCCCGCCAGAGCGGCGAGGCCCCCATCGGCTCGCTCAGCCAGATGGCCCACATCCGCCTCGGCGACCGCGAGGAGGGCCGCAACCCCCTCATCAAGGACTTCGTCCCGCTCGCCAGCCTGGACGACATCGTCTTCGGCGGCTGGGATCCGATCTCGCCGAACGCGCTCGAGGCCGCCCGCACCGCCGGCGTGCTCGAGGAGCGCGACCTGGCCCCGATCTCGGCCGAGATGGAGGGCATCGTGGCCATGGACGCGGTGTTCGACCAGAGCTGGGTCTCCCGCCTCGAGGGCACCCGGGTCAAGACCGGCGCATCGAAGATGGAGCTCGCCGAGCAGCTCATCGCCGACATCGAGGCCTTCCGCACCGAGAACGGCTGCGACCGCCTCGTCATCGTGTGGTGCGCCTCGACCGAGGCCTACCGGGACGTCACCGAGGTGCACCAGAGCGTCGAGGCCTTCGAGCAGGGCCTGCGCGACAGCGACCCGATGATCAGCCCGAGCCAGATCTACGCCTACGCCGCGCTGATCTCCGGGGTGCCCTTCGCCAACGGCGCGCCGAACCTGTCCACCGACCTGCCCTGCATGATCGAGCTGGCCGGGCGCGAGGGCGTGCCGATCGGCGGCAAGGACTTCAAGACCGGCCAGACGCTGATGAAGACGATCCTGGCGCCGGGCTTCAAGGCCCGGATGCTCGGCCTGCGCGGCTGGTACTCCACCAACATCCTCGGCAACCGCGACGGCGAGGTCCTGGACGACCCGGAGAACTTCAAGTCCAAGGAGGTCTCCAAGCTCGGCGTGATCGACACGATCCTGCAGCCCGACGCCTACCCCGACCTCTACGGCAACGTCGACCACGTCGTGCGGATCAACTACTACCCGCCCCGCGGCGACAACAAGGAGGGCTGGGACAACATCGACATCTTCGGGTGGATGGGCTACCCGATGCAGATCAAGGTCAACTTCCTCTGCCGCGACTCGATCCTGGCCGCCCCCCTCGTGCTCGACCTGGCCCTCTTCTTCGACCTCGCGGCTCGTGCCGGCGAGGCGGGCGTGCAGGAGTGGCTCAGCTTCTACTTCAAGGCCCCGATGGTGACGCCCAACCCCGGCGGCGACGACCTGCCGCCCGAGCACGACATCTTCATCCAGCAGATCAAGCTGAAGAACACCCTGCGCACGTGGATGGGCGAGGAGCCCGTCACCCACGCGGAGCAGTAGAAAGAGCCTCGTGAGCGACGATCCGACGGCCGCCCAGGCCGACATCATCCCCCAGACGTTGGTGGGCATCTCCTTCCCGGACATCTACCGGGCCCAGGAGTTCCTCACCGCCGTCACCCGGCTGAAGGCGAACGGCTCGCTGGTGCTCGAGGACGCCGTCATCGTGGTCAAGGACGACGCCGGCAAGACCGTCGTGCGCGAGACCATCGACCCCCAACCGGGCCGCTCGGCCATCTCCGGGGGCATGTGGACCGGCCTGTTCGGCCTGCTCCTCGGGGGACCGGTCGGCTGGGCGGCGGGCACCGCCATCGGCGCCGGCGCCGGTGCGCTCACCGCCAAGGTCGTCGACCTCGGCATCTCCGACGAGTGGGTCGGGTGGTTCCGTGACGCGGTGAAGCCGGGCACCGCCACCGTCGCCGTCCTCGCGAGCGAGATCGTCGAGGACCACCTCGTGGCCGAGGTCCACCGCTTCGCCGGCTCAGAGCTGGTCTACGCCAACTTCGACGCCGAGATGATCGCCCGACTGGAGCGAGCGCTCGAGGTCTGACGCGAGCGCGGGCCCGCAGGCACCGTGACAGGATGACGTCAGCGACGTCGACCGCAGGGGGTGCCGCATGGGACTGGCCATGACCGTGGAGGAACGGGAGCAGTTCCTGGCCGACGTGCACGTGGGCGTGCTGGCGGTGGAGCGCCCCGACGGGCCCCCGCTCGCCGTCCCCGTCTGGTACGACTACCGCCCCGGCGGGGAGCTGTGGGTGCTCACGGCTGAGGACTCCGTCAAGGGCAAGCTGCTGGCCCAGGCCCGTCGGTTCTCGCTCTGCGCCCAGGACGAGACCCCGCCCTTCTACCGCTACGTCAGCGTCGAGGGGCCCATCACGGCCATCCGCGCCGCGGACGAGGAGGACGACTCCCGCCCCATGGCGCACCGCTACCTCGGCCCCGACATCGGTGACGAGTACGTGGAGACCTCCGACGAGCAGAGCCTGAAGTTCTGCATGCAGCCCGAGCGCTGGTGGAGCGTGGACTACTCCAAGCTCACCTAGCGCGCCGTTCCGCAGCCGCGTCCAGAACCGGGTCGGTGGCTACGCTCCGCCGCCGTGACGATCAACGACCTGCAGGGCCAGGTGGCCGTGGTGACCGGCGGCAACGGGGGCATCGGGCTCGGCTTCGCCGAGGGGTGCGCCCGGGCCGGCGCCGCCGTGGCGGTGTGGGCCCGCAACGCCGACAAGTCCGCCGCCGCCGTGGAGGCGATCAAGGGCCACGGGGTGGATGCCATCGCCGTGGCCTGCGACGTCGGCGACGAGGCATCGGTCGCTGCCGCCACGGCCGAGACGGTCGAGCGCCTCGGCCGCATCGACGTCTGCGTCGCCAACGCCGGCACGAGCGGCGGTGGCCAGCTCCAGGACCTGTCGCTCGAGGAGTGGCGCCGCGTGATGGCCATCAACCTCGACGGTGCGTTCCTCACCATGCGCGACTGCGCCCGCCAGATGATCGACCAGGGCGAGGGCGGCGCGATCGTGGCGATCTCGTCGACCTCGGCCATCCACGGCGCTGCTGCCAACCCCCACTACGGCGCGTCCAAGACCGCCCTGCTCGGCCTCGTCCGCGCCTCGGCCGTGGGCCTCGCCCGCCACAAGATCCGGGTGAACGCCGTGCTGCCCGGCTGGACCCGCACCGAGATGGCCGAGGGCGGCTACCAGGACGACCGCTTCCGCGAGGTCACCACCAAGCGCACCCCGGTGCGCCGGTGGGCGACGGGTGAGGACTACGAGAAGCTGGCCGCCTACCTGTGCGACAAGTCCGTGGATTGGCACACCGGCGACCAGATCGTCGCTGACGGCGGCTACACCATCTTCTGATCGTGGACCGCTGACGTGGACGGGGGCTTGCGCACGGGCGCCGACGGCGTCGTGCGGTGCTGGTGGTGCGGCGACGATCCGCTCTACGTGGACTACCACGACCACGAGTGGGGCCGGCCCACCCGCGACGAGCGCGACGTCTTCGAGCTGCTCGCGCTCGAGGGCTTCCAAGCCGGTCTGGCGTGGATCACGATCCTGCGCAAGCGGGAGGCCTTCCGGGCCGCGTTCCACGGCTTCGACATCGACGCGGTGGCGGCCTACGAGGAGCCCGACATCGAGCGCCTGCTCGGCGACGCCGGCATCGTGCGCCACCGGGGCAAGATCCAGGCCACCATCGACCTGGCCCGCCTGAGCCAGGAGCTGCGCGCCGAGGGCAGCTCCCTGAGCGAGCTGGTCTGGTCCCACGCGCCCGAGTCGCGACCGGCGCCGCTCGCCACCCTGGCCGAGATCCCAGCGCACACGTCGGAGTCCGCCGCGCTGAGCAAGGCGCTCAAGGCGCGCGGCGCCCGCTTCGTCGGCCCGACGATCGTCTACGCGTTCATGCAGTCGGCCGGGATGGTCGACGACCACCTCATCGGCTGCCACCGCTGCGGTCCGTGATCCGCGCCAGCACGCGCCGGAACACCCCGCCCTCGGTCGTGCCGACCTCGTCGACCATGCTCCCGTCGACCGAGCCGTCCTGGGCGTCGCGCAGGTAGAGCACCTTGGCCGCACCGACGATCGGCGTGGCGATCAGGGCACCCGGCACGCCGGCCATCGCGCCGCCGAGCAGCGCGGCCAGCATCGTCGTGGGAGGCGTGAGGTCGACGGCCTTGCCGACCACGGCGGGCTGGATGATGTTGTTCTCGAGGTTCTGGTACACGAGGAACACGACGAGGGCGATCGCCGCCGCCACGGGACCCTGCGTGAGGGCCAGGGTGACGAGGAACGAGCCGCCGAGGAACCCGCCGATCTGGGGGATCAGGTTCGTGAGCATCGACCAGAGGCCGGCGAGCGGGGCGAGGGGGACGCCGAGCGAGAGCGCGACCGTGAGCACGACGAGCCCGTTGAGGATGGCCACGAACAGTGAGCCGGCGAAGTAGTTGCCGAACGTGCGGTAGACGACCCGGCCGATCCCGTCGAGGTGCTCCCGGCGCTCGCCCTTGAACAGGTTCCGGATGCGCTGCACCATCGACTCGCCGTCGAGCATGACGGCGATGGCGGTGACGAGCACGACGATCGTGGTGAGCAGACCCCCGAGCAGGTCCTCGGCGTAGCGGGTGATCTGCTCGTCGTCGAGCTCGGCGGGCAGACGCTCGATGGCGTCGTCGACGCGCTGGGCCAGGTCCGCCTCGGCGATGCGCTCCCCGATGACCGGCCAGGTGTAGGCGTCCTCGATCGTGGCCGGGAGGTCCGAGCGCAGGCTCCCGGCCTGCTCGATGGCGGCGGGGCCGAGGACGAGGAGCACGGCGAGGAAGGCCAGGCCGAGTGCGGTGCCGACGATGGCCACGGCGATGCCCCGGCTCGACCCGCCGAGGCGGTCGCGCGTGCGGGCGACCACCGGGTCGAGGGCCAGCGCGATCACGATGCCCACGACGACCTTGGTGATCATCGACGGCGTCTGCTGCAGCACCTCGAGCAGGCCGAGGGCCACCAGTGCGAAGACGAGGAGCGTCGCCATCGAGCGGAGGTCGACGTCGACCACGGTGCGCGTGTCGTTGGGGGCGGGCTCGGCACCGTCCCCACCTCCGGGCGCATCACGGAGGCCAGCGGTCACCCTCGGTACCGTACGACTCGATGCCGGCGACACCGTGGATGACCGGGGGCGGGGCTCGCCGCTCGCGCACGGTCCGCATCAGCACCCGCACGATCGCGCTGGCCGTCGGCGTCGTGCTCGCGCTCCTCGTGCTCCGGGGCGCGTTCGTGGCCGGCCAGCGGGTCCTCGGCTGGGCTGCCGCCTGCACGGTGACGGCGGTGTTCGTGGCCCCGCTCGTGACCTGGTTGGGTCGATGGATCCCGCGGATCGCCGCAGTGCTGCTCACCTTCGTCGTCATCGGCGTGGCGGCCGTGGCGCTCGTCTTCGGCACCTTCGACAACCTCGACCGTGAGGTCCGCTCGCTGCAGGACGTCGCACCCGAGGCGACGGCGCGCCTCGAGGACCGGGACGACGAGATCGGCGCCGCCATGCGCGACCTGCGGCTGTCCGACCGCGTCGAGGTCTTCCTCGACGAGGTCGACGAGCGGGTGGGCAGCGGCAGCGACGCGCTCGCCGAGAACGCGCTGACCGTGCCCGTGTTCTTCGTGAACATGATCCTCACGATCTTCCTGCTGATCTACGGCCCCGGGATCATCCGGGGTGGGCTCTCGCTGGTGGCGGACGACGACCGGCGACGGCTGGTCACCACCGTGCTCGAGGAGGCGACGTTGCGCGCCCGCCGGACGCTGACCGCCATGCTCGGCCAGGGGGTGCTGATCGGGTTGTCCGTGGGGCTCGTGGCCTCGCTGCTCTCGCTGCCGGCGCCGGTGGTGCTCGGACTGGTCGCCGGCGTGGCCGCCACCCTCCCCGACGTCGGCATCCTGCTCGGGGTCCTGCCCACCGCGGCCCTCACCGCCGGCCTCGAGAGCGGGCGAGCGGCCGTGGCGATCCTGGCCGCGGCGATGGTGCTGCAGGCCGTCGAGGCCCTGCACGCGCGGCGGTGGATCGACCGGTGGGGCGTCGAGGTCGGCCCCTCCGTCGTCTTGATCGTGGTGCTGCTCGGCTACGAGCTGCACGGCATCGGCATGGCGTTCTTCGGGGTGGCCTTCGCGGTCTTCGCCCTGGCGGTCGTCGATCAGGTGCCCCGCGCCCAGGAACCGATGGAGGAGCCGGCCCCGGCGCAGCCGTAGTGTGCTGCGGCCATGGCCACGACCAGCCGGCGCACCGCCGGGATCCTCGCAACGACCGCTGGCGTCTCCATCTGGGGCGCGTCGTCGACGATGGTCAAGTCGATCGACGGCATCGACGCCACCGGCATCAGCTTCCACCGGCTCGTGCTCGGCGCCCTCCTGCTCGTCACGGTGCACCTGGCGCGCGGCGGTCGCATCACGTGGTCGATGCTGCGGATCAGCGCCCTCGGCGGCGTCGCGTTCGGCCTCGACATCGTCCTGTTCTTCAGCGCGCTGCGCGAGACCTCGGTGGCCAACGCCACCGTGATCGGGGCGCTGCAGCCGATCCTGCTCGCCCCGATCGGCGTGCGGCTGTTCGGTGAGCAGCTCGGCAAGCGGGTCGTCGTGTGGTCGCTCGTCGCGGTGGCCGGCACCGCCGTCGTCGTCCTCGGCGCCACGGGCGTGCCGGAGTGGAGCCTGCGGGGTGACCTGCTCGCAGTGGGTGCCCTCGGCTCGTGGACCCTGTACTTCGTGGCGTCCAAGCAGGCCCGCCGCCAGCTCGGCACGCTCGAGTACTTCACCGGCCTCTCCGTCGTCGCCTGCGCTGTGGTCGCCCCCTACGCCCTCGTCGTCGGTGCCGACCTGAGCCCGGCCGATGCCAGCGACTGGGTCACGATCGTGCTGGTCACGGTCTTCTCGGGGGCCCTCGGGCACGTGCTGCTCAACTGGTCCCACGAGCACGTCCCGCTCCAGATCGTCTCGCTGCTGACCCTGCTCGTCCCGGTCGTGGCCACCATCGGCGCCGTCACGTTCCTCGACGAATCGGTCAGTGCCCTGCAGTGGTTCGGCATGGCGGTGGTGGTCGCATCCCTCGCGGTCGTGGTGCTGGAGCGCCCCGCGAAGGAGCCACGAGAGGTCGGCGAGCCGGTCCCGACGTAGCCAGCGCGGCCGGCCCCTCGTATCGTCGTCCCGATGGACCTCCACGAGCAGATCCGCGAAGCCCTCGAGCTGCAGGCGATCGAGGCCGACGGTCCCGGTGCGGCCCAGGTGCTGCAGTCGGCGATCCTCGAGCACACCGGCATCGCGGTCGGCGACGCCCTGCTGGACGCGGCGGCCGTGGCGCTGCGTCGGATGGTGCTCGAGACCGAGGAGACCATGGTCGCCCCGGAGCTGATGACCCGCCTCGCCCTCGACGGCGCCGTCCCCGAGGACCGCATCGAGCTGCTCCTCACCACCATGACGATGGCGGCGGCCACGGCCGGGGGGATCCGCCCGTCGGTGGAGGCCCTGATCGGTGGCGAGGGCCTGGAGGACTCGATGTTCGGCCTGTGGCTCGGGCTCCTCACGATCGTGCGGGTCGTGGCGATGGCGCTGGACATGACCGAGGCCGAGCTGGTCGAGGACGTGCTGGTTGCGCTCGAGCCGTAGCGGCGCCGGCCGGGTGGTGCACCGCCCGGCGGTATGACAACGTCGCGCAGGTGCGAGTGGTCATCGGTCCGGTCAGTGCAGCGAGTGCCCTCGCGTGGCTCGACTACGCCGACGAGGTCATCGAGGAGCTCGGTGCCATGGCCCCGGGGGAGTGCTTCACCACCCCTGAGGTGCTCGAGGTGTTCCGCAGCTACGTGACCTCCTGGCGGAGCTCGGCGGCCGGCGACGAGCTCCTGTGGGAGCGCGACATCCCCGCTGAGCAGGTCGAGTACCACATGCACGCGTTCCAGCGGGTCGCCGAGGTCCTCGACCAGCGGGCCGAGGAGCGCGGGATGGCCTCACCGCCCGAGGGCGAGGACTTCTACGCCGCGATCCTCCAGGGCGTGCTGACGGCGCTCGACGCCGAGGGCCCCTCGAGCGCGGCCTTCGCGGAGCACCTCGCCGAGTTCTGGCCTGGCCGCGACCCGCTCGCCTGAGCGGGGTCCGCTACCCGGCGAGGGCCTGGGGGACCTGGTCGATCCGGCGTGCCGCGGTGGCCCACCGTCGCTCGGCCAGCACGCGCGCCAGGCGGGCGTCGGACGCGGCGTAGGCGTGCAGCGCCTCGCGGGACAGGTCGTGGATCCGCTCGCGGTCGACCTCGAGGGGTGCCAGCCCGACGAAGCGGGCGATGGATTTGAGCGAGCAGGAGATGCGCAGGGCCGGCCCGACGTCGTCGCGGTAGACGCGGTACGCGTCGAGGTGCCCGTGGCCGTGCCACGCTGCCCGGTAGCAGCAGTCGTGGCCGGGGAGGGGGTCGTGGCGGTGGCGGATGCTGGGGTCGGGGACCAGCTGCAGGCCGAGCCGGAGCCGCCACCGGACGGCGCGGTCGGCGATGAAGGGCAGGTCGAAGGCGGAGCCGTTCCAGGTGGCCAGCACGCCGGGCGCCAGCTCGCCGAGGCGAAGGTCGAGCTCGGCCAGCAGCTCGTCCTCGGGGCCGTCGAACAGCTCGTCGCCGAGCTCGGTCGACAGGGCGACCGCAACGATCCGGGACACGTTCGGATCGAGTCCGTCGACGGTCGTGTCGGTCTCGATGTCGAGCCCGTAGATCGGAAGTCGTCGCATCCGCTACCCCCCGGTTCTGCTGGGCCGATGGTAGGGACGCGCCGCGCCCCACCGGTGGATCCCCGCTCGCCGTGACCGCGAGCGACCTCAGCGGAGGCCGGGGAGGGGCAGCTGGAGGAGCTGGCGGATCCGCTCGGACACGTCGGGCGTGAGCGGCTGCTCGAAGCGGTCGATGACGAAGGACAGCGCGAGCTCGCCGTCGCTGGCCTCGACCTCGTCGAGGCGGGCGCTGCGGGGCAGCGGGGGGAGGGGCAGGTAGCCCCGGAGGAAGCGGACCAGGGTCGTGGGCACGCCGAGCAGGGAGGCCTTCGTCGGCCGCAGCTGCACGAACCCGCCGACGACGGCGGGCATCGTGACCACCTCGCCCATGCGGACGCCTCCGAAGCCGGTGGTCGTGACCACCCCATCCTCGGTCAGCTTCAGCCGGAACGGGAGGTGCAGGTCCCGGGTCCAGCGGTCCACGTTCTCCTGGGAGACCACCGAGGTGAAGCCGACCGGCTCGGCCACCAGCACCGGGGGCAGACCCGGCTGGACCCGGACGTGCTCGGCGCGCACGATGAAGCGATCGATGACGAGTCCGGCCACGGCGTAGGCGGGCAGCTCGAGCTTGACGAGGTCGATCTCGCCCCGGAGCAGCCCGGTCGGTGAGATCTTCAGCTCGGGACGGAGGGGACGTCCGAGCGCGGCCTCGGAGACGACGTCGAGCAGCGCCACGAACAGGTCGTGCGCGGGCCGGTAGGTGGCCGCCTCCTCCGGGGTGGGGATCCGCGGCCGCTCGTCGGCGGGGTCAGGGCCGGGGGAGTCGGAGGTGTCGGGCAACGGAGGGGATGCTACGGACCTCCGGCGGGAACCGGTCGGATCGCCCGGGCCCGGATACCTAGCTGGCGGCGCGGCGCCGGGCGCCGACGGGGTTGGGGACGGGGAAGCCGGCGCGGGTGCGCTCCTCTTCGTTCTCGCCGCCCCAGTACCCGAACTCGCGGCGCTCCCGGGCGAAGTCCCGGCACGCGGTGCGGGACGGGCACGCCCGGCAGAGGTCTGCCGCCTTGGCCTCCCGGCGGGCCCGGGCCTGCGGTCGTTCTGCCAGCGGCGCGAAGAACAGGCGGGTCTTGCCCGCGCAGGCGGCCTTGGCCATCCAGTCCTGCCCGGCCCAGCTCCCCAGTGCGACGACGTCGTCCACAGCCCTTCTCCCCATGCTCTCGCCGGCCGATGGCCGGCTGGTCCCTCTCGGTCGTTCGACCACGGCAGTGGGCTGTACTGCGCGTGGTCGAACGACCACCAAACTACTGCCGGTGTTTCCGCTGGTACAGAGGGTGAGGAGAATGCGGCAGATGCGGCATTTGCCTAGAGCAGTCTGGCGGCCAGCTCGGCCAGGGGGGAGCGCTCGCCCCGGAGGAGCCGGACGTGGCCGAAGCAGTCCTGGCCGGCGAACGCGGTGACCAGCGCGGTGAGCGCGTTGGTCTGCTCGGACAGGAAGGCGGCGTCGATCTGGCTGGTGTCGCCGGTGAAGACCACCTTGGAGTCGGCCGCGATGCGGGTGAGGATCGTCTTGCCGACCTGGGGCGACAGGTTCATGGACTCGTCGATGATCACGAAGCTCGAGTGCAGGGTGCGGCCCCGGAGGTGGGTGACCGACTCCATGGTGAGCTGGCCCCGGGCCCGGATCTCGTCGAGCACCTCGGCGGCGTCCTCGCGCTGGCGGCGGCCGGTGTGGTCCGGGCCGGTGAGGGCGTAGACCGCGTCGGTGATGGCCGCCATCCACGGGTCGAGCTTCTCGTCGAGCGTGCCCGGCAGGTAGCCGACGTCGGCCTTGCCGACCGGGACGACCGGTCGGTACACGCAGATCCGGGAGTAGCGACGCTCCTCCACCACCTGCTGCAGGGCGGCGGCCACGGCCGTGAGGGTCTTGCCCGTGCCGGCCGGGCCGTCGAGGGCGACGACCTTGACGTCGTCGTCGAGCAGCAGGTCGAGGGCGAAGCGCTGCTCCTTGTTGCGGGGGCGCAGGTCCCAGGCGTGGTGGTCGTTGGCCACCAGCTCGAGGCCGTGGGCGTGGCGGCGGACCAGCGCCGACTGGCTGCCGGCGTGGAGCACGCCGAACTCGTTGACCCGCAGCGCGGCGACGACGTCCTCGGTGCCGGGGCCGTCGAGGTCGCCGGCGTAGATCGAGTCCACCACCGCCGGTTCCACCTGGAGCTCGCGCCACCCGTTCTCGCCGTCGCCCTGGCGGAGGTCGTCCAGGGGGTTGTGCTCGCAGGAGTCGAGGCCGAACGTGGCCGCCTTCACCCGCATGCCGGTGTCGTTGGAGACGAGGCGGACCGATCGTCCCGCGTCGTAGTGCTGTCCGAGGGCGGTGCCGATGATGCGGTTGTCGGGCTTGTCCGGGTCGAGGCCGTGCTCGCGCAGCAGGCCCACCTGCACGCCGTTGAGTGCCACGCGCAGCGTGGCGCCGCCGGGCAGCGGCTGGGGCGTCTCGAGGTCGCCGCCGCCGTCCACGCGGATCCGCTCGATGCGGCGCAGCACGTCGCGCGCCGACATGCCCACCGAGTCGAGGCGCTTCTTCAGGCCGTCGAGCTCCTCGATGACCGTCAGCGGCACGACGAGGTCGCAGCCCGGGTAGCCGAGCAGCACCCCCTCCGGGTCGGCGACGAGGGCCGACGTGTCGAGCACGACCTGGGTGCGGGTGGTCTCGTCGAGGTCGGGGAGCATCGGCTCCTCGGGCGCGTCGATGACGAGTGCGGGGTCCGGGGTCATGCTGCCTCCTGAGGGCGCAGGGCACGGCTGATCGCCGGGGCCGAGGATCGGCCGGGTCGTCGTGCCAAGGAACGGACGAACACTGCTGTCGATCATGGTCCTGCGCGCGAGCCCAGGCGCGGATGGTGTGGCGTCGTTCACACGCCGTTCATCGCGCCGGTCCCCTCGAGGTGCGATCGCAGGTCGAGCGCGTCGACCACGGCGTGCCCGTACCAGTCGTTGTTGAAGTACGCGTAGACGTCGATGCCGTCGTCGAGCCAGGCCGCGAACCGCTCGGCGTCCCGTGCCATCCGTTCGGTCCCGTAGCGGCCGTCGTAGGGCCGGTTCAGCGCGTCGGGCCCGTGGTAGCGGACGTAGGTCCAGTCCGTCGTGAGCACCTGCGGGTGGTCGGCGATCAGGTCGTGCAGGCACAGGGCCGCGCCGTGGCGGGCGAGGGCGTCGAAGGTGTCGTCGTGCACCCAGCTCGGGTCGCGCAGCTCGACGGCCCAGCGGATGTCGCCGGGGAGGCGCTCGAGGACCGCCTCGAGGCGCGCCACGTCGCGGTGCCAGCTCGGTGGCAGCTGGAAGAGGTTGGGGCCGAGGTGGTCGCCGAGGCGACGGATGCGGTCGAGGTGGCGCGGCAGCCAGATCTCGGGGTCCTTCAGCTTCTTGCGGTGCGTGCAGAACTGGCCGACCTTGGCCGCGTAGGTGAACCCCGGCGGAGCCTGCTCCCGCCAGCCGTCGACCTTCTCCGGCGTGGGCAGGCGGTAGAAGGTGTTGTTCAGCTCGACCGTGTCGAAGCGTTCGGCGTAGTGGGCGAACCAGGTCCGGGCCGGGGCCTTCTCGGGGTACACCGGCCCGCGCCAGTCCTTGTAGGACCACCCCGAGCAGCCGATGCGTGCCTGCGCCACGTGCTCCCCGTACCCGTCGCCAGCGGGCAGGATGCCGCCATGGCCGCGTGCACGTTCTGTCGCATCGTCGCCGGCGACGCGCCGGCGCACGTCGTGCTGGACGACGACGTGGCCGTTGGCTTCCTCGACATTCGACCGCTCTTCCCCGGCCACGTCCTGCTCGTGCCCCGGGACCACGTCGAGGTCCTGCCCGACCTGCCGGCGGCGCTGGTCGGGCCGCTGTTCGAGCGGGCCCAGCGCATCGCCGCGGCCATGGTCGAGGTGCTCGGCGCGCAGGGCAGCTTCGTGGCCCTGAACAACACCGTCAGCCAGAGCGTCCCGCACCTGCACGTGCACGTCGTGCCCCGGACCAAGGGTGACGGCCTCCGGGGCTTCTTCTGGCCCCGCACCGGCTACGACTCCGACGAGCACGCCGCCGTCGTCGCCGCCCGCCTCCGGGCCCACCTCGCCTGAGCGGGATCTCGATCAGGCTTCGAAGGTCACCTGGGGCCGCCCGCCGGTGACGACCAGCGTGGCCGGGATGCCGAGCAGGTCGAGGGCGTCGCCCTGCCAGTCGCGGGACACCACGGACACGACCTCGCCCTTGTGCTCACCGGCCAGGATCGTGAGCTCGACCGCCACGCCGCCGCCCTCGGCCTCGTCGGCGTCGAACACCAGGGCGTCGTAGGTTCCGTCCTCCAGCACGCTCGGGAGGCTAGGTGGCCACCCTCGGTCGTGGTCGGTCGATCGGTCCCCTCGCTGGTCGCGGCTCGCCGGTTGTCCGCTGGACCGTTGCCTGAGCGCCAACTCCTGCTCGCCACCCGTTCAGGACCGCTTCCTACGTTCCGCCCCATGACCCCACCCACACGAAGCCTGCGGCGCGGGCTGCCAGCCCTCGCCGCCGCCACCCTCGGCATCACGCTCGTCGCCACCGGACTGCCCGCAGGCGCCAAGCCCGGCTCGGAGCGGATCACCCTCGAGCCGATCGGCACCTACGTCGGGCCCGAGAGCGAGTTCGACACCAGCGCTGCGGAGATCGTCGCCTACGACGCCGGGACGGAGCGGCTCTTCGTCGTGAACGCCCAGGCCGGCCGGATCGACGTGCTCGACATCTCGGCCCCGGCGACCCCGGTGGCGGTCGGCACGATCACCGCCGAGCTCGCCGAGGACGGGGCGGAGATCAACAGCGTCGCCGTTCGTGATGGCCTCGTCGCCGCCGCGGTGCAGGCTCCGGACAAGCACGCGCCCGGTTCCGTGGAGCTCTTCGACGCTGTGAGCCTCCTGCCCTTCGGGACCCCTCTCGAGGTCGGAGCCCTGCCCGACATGCTCACCTTCACGCCGGACGGCGCTCGGATCGTCGTGGCCAACGAGGGGGAACCGAGCGGCTACTGCGACGGTGACATCGACCCCGAAGGCTCGATCAGCATCATCGACGTCGACGGTCTCACGGTGGCGACGGCGGACTTCCATGCGTTCGACGGTCAGGCCGATGCACTGCGCGACGCGGGCGTCCGGATCTTCGGCCCGGGCGCCAGCGTGTCCGAGGACCTCGAGCCGGAGTACGTGGCGATCGACGCGGACTCGACGACGGCCTGGGTCTCGCTGCAGGAGAACAACGCGCTCGCGATCGTCGACCTCGCGACCGCCACGGTGACCGACATCGCTCCGCTCGGTCTCAAGGACCACTCGCTGCCGGGCAACGGCCTCGACGCGTCGGATCGCGATCCGAAGGGCGACTCGACCATCAACATCGCCACCTGGCCGGTCAACGGCATGTACCAGCCCGATGCCATCGACGCCTACGAGCACGGCAACAAGACCTACATCGTGTCGGCCAACGAGGGTGACGCGCGCGAGTACGACTGCTACGTCGAGGAATCCCGGGTGAAGGACCTCGAAGACGACTTCGGCTACGTGCTCGACGGGTTCGACGACGACATCGACGCTGACGAGAACCTCGGGCGACTCACTGTGACGACCTCGTACTACGGCGAGCCTGGTCCTGTCGACGACCTGTACAGCTTCGGTGGGCGGTCGTTCTCCATCTGGGACTCGGCCGGGGAGCTGGTGTTCGACAGCGGCGACCAGTTCGAGCAGATCACGGCAGCGCTGCTGCCCGAGGACTTCAACTCGAACAACGACGAGAACGGGTCCTTCGAGAGCCGGAGCGACAACAAGGGTCCGGAGCCGGAGGGTGTCGAGATCGGCAGGGCGTACGGCAAGACGTACGCGTTCATCGGGCTCGAGCGGGTCGGCGGCGTGATGGTCTACGACATCACCTCGCCGAAGAATCCCTTCTTCGTCACCTACGTCAACAACCGTGACTTCGGCCAGGACGCCGAGACCCCCGAAGCCGGTGATCTCGGCCCGGAGGGGCTCACCTTCATCCCGGCCGCCGACAGCCCGAACGGCAAGCCGCTGCTGGTCGTCGGCAACGAGGTGAGCGGGTCGACGACGATCTACGAGATCGCGGGGCCTGGCAAGGCCCGCTGAGCCGATGTGCGGGTGCGTCGCCGTCCGGGCGGCGCACCCGCAGGCCCGGTGCCAGACTCGGCGCCATGGCCGTCATCGTCGTCACAGGTGCGAACTCCGGCATCGGCCGGGCCACCGCCGTCCACCTCGCCGCTGCCGGCCACACCGTCCACGGGGCGATGCGCGACCTCGGCAAGGGCGGCAAGCTCCAGGACGAGGCCACCGCCGCCGGCGCCACCGTGCAGCCTCTCGAGCTCGACGTGTCCGACGACGAGTCGGTGCGCACGGCGATCCAATCCGTGCTCGACGCCGAAGGGCGCATCGACGTCCTCGTGAACAACGCCGGCCTCGGGTACAACAAGGCCGTCGAGGAGATCGACATCGCCGAGGGCAAGCAGGTGTTCGACGTCAACTACTGGGGCGTCGTCCGTTGCACCCAGGCCGTGCTGCCCGGGATGCGAGCGCAGGGCAGCGGCACGATCGTCAACGTCTCCTCCGTCGCCGGCCGCCTCGCCGCCATCGCCCAGGCGGTGTACGCCTCGTCCAAGTGGGCGCTCGAGTGCCTCAGCGAGAACATGGCCCAGGAGCTGGCGCCCTTCGGCATCCGGGTGAAGGTGATCGAACCCGGTGTCACCCGCACCGCGCTGCTGGCGAAGCACCAGGAGCTCCATCCCGAGTCCCCCTACGCGGACGCCTACCGGCGCATGTTCGCGTTCTACGCCGCCGGCATCGAGGCCAACGTCCGCCCGTCGGAGGTCGCCGAGGTCGTGCAGCAGGCGATCGACGACGACTCCGCCCGCCTGCGCTACGTGTGCGCCTACGCCGGGGACGAGCTGGGCGACGGCCGGGAGGGCGTGAGCGACGAGGAGTGGCTGGCGCTCGGCGCGGCGGCGAACGACGACGAGTACTTCGAGCGCTTCGAGCGGGCGTTCGGCCTCGACATCCGGGCCGGCGACTTCCGCACCGACGAGCAGCGGGCCGCGGGGCTCTGACGGCACGAGCATGAGCCTGCGGGGACATCTGCTCGTCGCCGAACCGACGTTGGACGACCCCAACTTCGCCCGCACGGTCGTGTACCTCATCGAGCACTCCGAGGGCGGCGCGCTCGGGCTGGTGCTCAACCGGCCCGGCGAGGTGCCGGTGCACGAGGCGGTGCCGTCGTGGGCCCCCTACGTCGATGGGGTCGGCATGGTGTTCGTCGGCGGGCCGGTGAGCCCGGAGGGGGCGATCTGCCTGGCACGGTGCCGCAGCGCCGGACCGCAGGAGAGCCTGTTCGAAGGCACCCCCGAGCACGAGCCGACCGCGCTGTTCAAGCCGATCACCACCACGATCGGCGCGGTCGACCTGCACGGCGATCCATCCGACGCCCCCGGCGGCATCACGGCGCTACGGGTGTTCGCCGGCTACGCCGGCTGGTCGGGGGGCCAGCTCGAGCTCGAGCTCGAGAGCGGCGGTTGGTACGTCATCGAGGCCGAGGACGACGACGTGTTCACCGACACCCCCGAGCGCCTGTGGCGCGACGTCCTCCGCCGCCAGCCCGGCTCGTTGCGGTCGGTGGCGTACTTCCCGCGGGACCCTCGCTGGAACTGACTAGCGGGCTGGGACATAGGATGCTTCTGTGTCTCACGCCGTGATCGAACCCCAGACAACGCCCATGGGCGAGCACGACCCCGTGGCTCGTGCGCTGCTCGAGGAGTCCCTGTCCGGCATCGGCCTCGCCGCCGCGGGCGCCAACGTCATCATGCAGCTGTCGATGCTCCCCGTCGGCCACGGCGTGGCCTCGAGCCGGGTGGACAGCGGCCGGGTGGACGAGCACCCGATCAAGCGGGCGCGCACCACGCTGGCCTACCTGGCCGTGGCGCTCCTCGGCACCGACGACGAGCGCGAGGCGATGCGAAAGGAGATCGACGGCCAGCACCGCCAGGTGCGCTCCCGCCCCGGCGATCCGGTCCGGTACAACGCCTTCGACACCGACCTGCAGCTGTGGGTCGCCGCCTGCCTCTACAAGGGCACCCAGGACATCGAGCGCGTCGCGGGCGTGCGGCGCACCGAGGAGGAGGCCGAGCGCATCTACCGCTACTGCGCCCGACTCGGCACCACCCTGCAGGTGCGCCCCGAGCAGTGGCCCGCCGATCGAGCCGCCTTCGCTGCGTGGTGGGACGAGAAGGTCGAGCAGATCGAGATGGACGACCTCACCCGCAGCTACCTGCAGGGCATCGCCAAGGCCGACTTCCTCGGCCGGCCGTGGTCCACGTTGCTCGGACCGCTCGCCCAGCTGCAGGCGGTCGGCTTCCTGCCCGAGCGGTTCCGGGCCGAGCTGGGCCTGCCCTGGACCGACCACCACCAGCGGGCGTTCGACGCGATGATGCGGGTGTGGGCGGCGGCCGACCGCCGGCTGCCGGGGCCCATCCGGCGGTTCCCCTTCAACGCCTACCTGTGGGACACCCGGCGCCGCATCCGCCGGGGCCGGCCGATCGTCTGACGCCCGACCGCGGGTCAGCAGACGTTCAGCAGCTCTGCACGTCGTCGTCACCGAGGCGTGACCGGCCGTCCACGACGGCTCCGTACGTTCCCTCCATGGCAGATTCCCTGATCGATCGGTTCGGTTTCGGCAACCGCCGTGCGGTGGCCAACGCGATGCGCGACTCGCAGCGTCGGGAGGCCGAGGACCGGATCCTCGCCGACCTCGTCGCCGGTGTGTCCCACCGTGAGCAGGTCAGAGCCGGTCGATCTTCTTGAACCCCTCGCCGAGGGGGCAGCTGCCGAAGCGGCCCCACTCGGCCAGGCGCTCGCGGATGCGGTCGGCGAACGCCTCCCACTGCTCGTCGGCGGCGGGGTCGTCGAGCGCCACGCCCATCGTGGTCTGGAACTGCGACTCGTGTGCTCGCAGGGCCGCCAGCTTCGCGTCGAGGTCCCGGTCCTCGAGGGCCTCCACGTGGTCGGGCTCGTCGGCCTCCCACAGCAGGGCGACGTCGGGCCGGTGGTGCTCGAGCTCCTGCTCTGGGAAGAAGAGCGGGTCACGCGCCGCGACGATGCCCTCGACGGCGAGGAGGCCGGCGTGGCGGTGGTCGGGGTGGAGGCGGTAGCGCTTCCACGGGTCGTGACCCAGCACCACAGCGGGGCGCAACCGGCGGATCCAGTAGGCGACCTGCCAGCGCTGGCGCAGCGAGGAGTCCAGCTCGCCGTCGGGCCAGCCGAGGAAGGCGACCTCGCCGGTGCCGCCGAGCGCCTTCGCCGCGGCGCGCTGCTCGACCTGGCGGGTGGCGACCAGCTCGGCCGGGTCCTGGTGCGGATCCCACGTGCCCTTGGACCCATCGGTGCAGATCAGGTGGTGCACGACGCAGCCGGCGGCCGCCCACTTCGCCAGCGTGGCGCCGGCGCCGAACTCGACGTCGTCGGGGTGGGCGCCGATGGCCAGCGCGGACGCGGGCACGGGCAGGTCGCGGCTGACGCCGGTGGAGGCGCCGGGCGGGGAGGGCGTGGGCAGGTCGGGGGTGCTCATCGGATCAGTAGTGCGCCGGCAGCGCGAGGTCGGCGGGGTGGTCGACGTCCCAACCGAGCCGGGCGTCGCGGACGATGCGCACCGGGAGGTCGAGCCGCAGACCCTCGGCCCGGTGGCGGTCGAACGAGCCGGCGCCGTAGGAGAAGCGGAAGCCGGCGGCGGCAGGGACGGCGAGGACGTTGGTGCCGTCGAGGCGACGGTCGGGCACGAGGGTGACCCCCGGTGTGGCCGCGACCCAGGCGAGCGAGGTGGCCAGCGGCAGGTCCGAGTGCGCCACCACGACCGTGTCCACGCCGCGGTCGGCCAGCTCGGCGACGCCGGCCTGGACGGCCCCGTTCAGGCCGAGGCCCGGGGTCCAGATCACGTCGGCGCCGGCGGCCTCGGCCCACGTCCGCACGTCGACGTCGTCGCAGACCACCGAGACCGGGAGGGGAGCGGCAGCCGCCAGCACGATGCCGGCCATGTCCCGGGCGAGCTCGGCCCGGGCGGCGGCGTCCAGGTGCTCGGCGAGGCGCACCTTGGCCCGGGTGAAGTCCTTGACCGGGACGACGACGGCGATGGGGGGTGCGGCCATGCAGGGCGCAGTGTAGGGACGCCCACCCTCGCTCGGGACCCCCGTCACTAGGGTGCAAGCCATGTCGTCGATCAACGTCGCCGTCCTCGGCGGCGGCTCGTGGGGGACCACGGTCGCCCACCTCTGCGCCCACAAGGCGCCCACCACCCTCTGGGCCCGCTCCGAGGAGACCGTCGCCGACATCAACGGATCGCACCGGAACCTCCGCTACCTGCCCGACCACGACCTGCACCCGTCGCTCCGAGCCACCACCGACCTCGCCGAGGCGCTGGGCACCGCCGACCTGGTGGTGATGGGAATCCCCTCGCACGCGTTCCGCGAGACCCTGCGCGAGGCCGTGCCCCACATCCGCCCGTGGGTGCCGTTGGTCAGCCTCACCAAGGGCCTCGAGCTCGACACCGGCCTGCGCATGACCGAGGTCGTGCACGAGGAGCTGCCGGGGCACCCCGTCGGCGTGCTCACCGGCCCCAACCTGGCGAAGGAGATCATGGACGGCGCCGCCACGGCGTCCGTGCTCTCGATGCAGGACGACTCCGTCGCCCAGGCGCTGCAGGAGCTGTTCGGCGGCGAGGCGTTCCGCGTCTACACCAACGACGACCTCATCGGGTGCGAGCTCGGGGGCGTCTTCAAGAACGTCGTCGCCATCGCCTCGGGCATGGCCGACGGCATGGGCACCGGCGACAACACCCGGGCTGCCCTCATCACCCGCGGCCTGGCCGAGATCACCCGGATCGGCGTCGCGTACGGCGGTTCCCCGATGACGTTCGCCGGCCTCGCCGGCATGGGCGACCTCATCGCCACCTGCATCTCCCCGCAGTCCCGCAACCGCACGGTGGGGCAGAAGCTCGGGGAGGGCATGGCGATCGACGCCATCATCACCGAGATGAACCAGGTCGCCGAGGGCGTGAAGAGCTGCCGTGCGGTGCAGGCCATGGCCCGCGAGGCCGGCGTCGAGTCACCGATCACCGACCAGGTCGTGGCCGTGTGCCACGAGGGGGCCAGCGCCCAAGAGGTGTACCAGCGCCTCCTGCACCGGGCCAGCCGCCCCGAGCTCCACGGCATCGCAGACCGGTGAGCGCCCGCACCTGGTTGGTGCGGCGCCTGCTCGGACGCCTCCGCATCGACGACGACACGATCCGCCACCTCTCGACCTTCCAGCGCCTGGGCGAGCACCTCGAGATCCAGGCACCGGGGGAGATGCTGCCCATCGGCGCTCGCACCGTGTTCCGCGCCCTGCGCACGCGGGCCGCCAGCCAGACCGGTACCGACTGGGTTTGGCCGTACTGGTTGCGCCGCCAGATCGACCCGTCCTCACCGGCGTTCGTGCCGCGCGGCCACCTTCCGTTCCTCTCGAACGTCACCAGTCGGAACTGGACGATGATCGGCAACCGAGGCTCGGCCCGAGAAGCCGTGGTCGACCCGCGCGGCCTGGTGTCGCCGTGGCACGACGCCTGGTCCCTCGACTGGTGGATCGGCGCCGAGGACCGCTGGCACGTCCCGGCCGACGAGGCCAACGTGCGCCAGTCCCTGCTCGGCGACTCGCCGGTCGTGGAGACGCGGATGCGCGTGCCGGGCGGCGACATCATCCACCGGGCCTACGTCATCCAGGCCACGGCTGCTGATGGCGGTGAGGAGCTGGTCGTCGTCGAGATCGAGAACGACTCCGCGGTCCCCGTCGCCCTCGCCCTCGGCATCCGTCCGTACAACGCCGAGGGCCTCGCCGTCATCGAGCGCATCGGCCTGCACGACACGACGGTCACCGTCGACGGGCGGGTCGCGATGCTGCTCCCGAAGCCGCCGAATGCGGTGGCTGCGTCCACCTTCCACGACGGCGACTGCGCCACCCAGGTGTTCGCCGGCGAGACGCAGACCTCGTTCCCCGACGACCTGCGGGACGAGGCCGGCATGGCCCAGGCCGCGTTCGTCTACCCGCTGCCGCACCGCCAGACGCTGCGGGTGGCGCTCCCGCTCGCACCGGACCCCCGCACCCGCCTGGTCGGCCGGGCGCGCAAGCGGGTGCGCGACGCGCCACGGTTCCCGCAGGCCCTGCCGAGCGCGGAGCAGGTGGCCAACGGCTGGAAGACCCACACCGACCAGGGCATGCGCCTGGTGCTGCCCGACGAGCGCCTGCAGTCGGCGGTCGATGCCAACCGGCGCTACCTCCTCCTGTTCCACGACGGCGCCGATGTGACGCCGGGCCCGCGCACCTACAACCGCTTCTGGTTCCGCGACGCCGCCTACCTGCTCGCTGCCCTCGACCGCTACGGCTTCCACACCGAAGCGCGCGAGGTGCTGGCCAGCTTCCCGGACCGACAGCACGCCGACGGCTTCTTCTTCTCCCAGCGCCTCGAGTGGGACGCCAACGGCGCCGCCCTCTGGGCGCTCGCCCACCACTGGGACCTCACGCGCGACCGTGAGCTGCTGGACGAGGTCGTCACGTCGGTCGCCGGTGGCGTCCAGTGGATCGACCGGAAGCGCCGCGGCAAGCGCCGGGACGATCCGGCGCTGCGCGGCCTGCTGCCCGCGGGCATCTCGGCCGAGCACCTCGGGCCCCACGACTACTTCTACTGGGACGACTTCTGGGCCCTCGCCGGCCTGCGCGATGGCGCCCGCATGCTGCGTGCCGCCGGGGAGGACGAGGCGGCCGACCGGGCGGCGTCGTTCCTCGAGTCGATGACCACCGACGTCCGCGCGTCCATGGCTCTCACCGCGGACCGGCTCGGGACCAAGGCGGTGCCCGCCGGCCCTCGGCGCCGGATCGACCCCGGCGTCATCGGGTCGCTGGCCGCGGTGTGGCCGCTGCAGCTGCTCGGCGCCGACGACGAGGCGATGCAGGCGACCCTCGACGTCGTCCGCGACCGGTTCTGCATCGACGAGGCCTTCTACCAGGGCATCAGCCACACCGGCCTCGGCACCTACCTGACGCTGCAGGTGGCCTTCGTGGAGCTGCTCGCCGGCGACCGGCGGGCGCTCGACCGCCTCGACTGGTTCCTGTCCGCCGCCACGCCGACGTGGACCTGGCCCGAGGCCATCCACCCCCGCGTCGCCGGCGGGTGCATGGGCGACGGCCACCACGGCTGGGCGGCGGCCGAGCTCCTCAGCTTCGTGCGCACCATGCTCGTCCACGAGACCAGCGACGGGCTCGCCCTGGCGTCGATGATCCCGACCAGCTGGTACGGCCAGGGCGTGGAGGTGCACGACGCGCCGACCCGCTTCGGCCTCCTGTCGTTCGCCATCCGGTGGCACGGCGAGCGCCCGGCGATCCTGTGGGAGCTCGAGCCGCACGACCCGGACGTGGCCGTCGTGCTCACCTGCCCCGGGCTCGACCCGGCCTGGCGCTCGACCGAGGCGCGCGGTGAGGCCCTGCTCGATGCGCCGCCCGATGCCCCGGCGCCTGCGGCCGTGCCCGGCCCCGACCAGGGCGACAGCTTCGATTAGTCGATGACGATGTCCTCCAAGCCCTCCTCGGGCTCGGGATAGGACATGCCGAGGCCCTCGAGGGTCTCGACCAGGATCGTGCTGATGGCCAGGTTCCGATACCACTTGCGGTCGGCCGGGACGACGTACCAGGGAGCATCCTCGGTCGACGTCGACGCGATGGCGTCCCGGTAGACCCCCTGGTAGCGGTCCCAGTGGGCGCGCTCGGCGACGTCGGCTGAGGAGAACTTCCAGTGCTTGTCGGGGCGTTCCAACCGCGACCGGAGCCGCTCGGCCTGCTCCTCCTTGCTGATGTGGAGGAACAGCTTGACGATGGTCGTGCCCTCCTCGGCCAGCATCCGCTCGAAGTCGCTGATGTGCGCGAGGCGGCGCTCGGCCTGCTCGTCGTCGATCAGGCCGTGCACCCGCACCACGAGGACGTCCTCGTAGTGGCTGCGGTTGAACACGACGACCTCGCCGTCGGCCGGCACCCTGGCGTGGACCCGCCACAGGTAGTCACGCGCCAGCTCGGCCGTCGACGGCTTCTTGAAGCCCCACATGTGCACGCCGATGGGGTCGACCTTGCGGAAGACGTGGCGGATGGTGCCGTCCTTGCCACCGGTGTCCATGGCCTGCAGCACGATCAGCAGGCGCTGGGTGCCGTCGGCGTACAGCAGGTCCTGGAGGTCGGCCAGGTGCGTGCGCCGCTCGTGGAGCAGCGACTTCCCCTCCGACTTGCCACCGTCGAAGCCGGGGGTTGACCGGGGGTCGATGGCGGACAGGTCGAGGCCGGTCCCGGGTGCGACGCGCAACAGCTCCTGCATGCGGCGTTCCTACCCCACCGCCGGGGCTGAGACCCCGGCGTGCGCGCCGGGTCGCCGGGCGTCAGCCGCCGGCTCGTGCCTCGATCTCGGCGGTCGCGGCCGACCGGAGCTCGGTGCGATCGATGCCGAGGCGACGGAGCGCTCGGGCGGTGGGACCGTGCTCGAGGTCGGCCGCGGCGCGGAGCACGTGCGCGCCGACGAGCGCGCCGCCCTCTCGTCGGGCGTCGTCCCCGGCGGCCTGGAACAGCTCCTGCGCGGAGGGGTCGCTCCGGTAGATGCCGACCGGTTCGCCCGGCGGCGGGAGCTCGGCGCTGATGCGGTCGTCGTCGGGGCGGACCCCGATGCGTTCGAGATCCTCGACCTCCTGCGCGTCGAGGGCCGCCCCGAAGTCGGCGGCAGAGGAGCCGAGGCGCTCCAGCGCACCTGCCGCGGTGCCGTCGGGCAGCTGCAGCGCGGCCAGGACGAGGTGCTCGGCCGCCGGCTGTTCGGTGCCGCGCGCTCGGGCGATCTGCTCCGCCTGGGTCAGGAGCGCGGCGATCGTCTTCATGGCGACGGCGCGCCCTCGAAGCCTGCGGAGCATGTCAGTCCCTTCGGTGTCGGGTGACCGGACGTTCGACTCGGCGGGCGAACTTCTTGTGGGCGGCCTGCCGGCTCACGCCGAGGGCCGCGGCGACGTCGGTCCAGGACCAGCCCTGCCGGACGGCGACGTTTACTGCCGCGAGCTCCAGTCGGTCTGCGAGCCGTCGCAGGGCGACCACCGAGGCGAACGCCGCTTCCGGGTCGGAGGGGTCGGGTACCTCGATCGTGTCCGGCGCCCCCTGCATGAGTGCCAACCTACGTTGACGGTGAAATGGTGTCAACCTAGGTTGGCGGTACTCGATGGATCGGGTCAGTCCCGCTTCGGCACGAGGACCCACAGGACGAGGTAGGCGACCTCGCCGGCGCCGACCAGGCCGAAGATGACGAACAGCAGCCGCACGAGGGTGCGGCTGACGCCGAAGCGATCGGCGATCGCGGCGCAGACGCCGGCGATGACGCGCCCGTCTCCTCGGCGCGGACGTTCCAGGGTTCCGGTGGCAGCCATGGCTGGTCGCTACCCGGGACACCTCGAGGTGACCCGAGAACTCTTCGAAATGGGTGTTGCGGAGCGAACACCAGTTCGAGTACAATTCGGACATGGCTTCGAACCCGGCGACCCCGCAGGAGGTGATCGATCTCCTGGAGCGGGTGCACGACGTGTGCGGTCGCCTCGAGCCGGGCAACGTGCCGCTGCATGCCGCACCCCAGGTGTTCGATGCGCTCGCGTCGGCGGAGCGGCTGGTCGGTGGTGCGGTGCTGCGGATGGCTGGCCGGTACGAGGAGGCCGGGGAGTGGAAGCGCAACGGGGCCAAGTCGGCCGAGGACGACATCGCCCGCAAGACCGGCACCCCGACCGGCGCGGCCCGCAAGAAGCTGTCGACCAGCAAGCGGCTGAAGAAGCAGCAGCGCACCGATGAGGCGATCCGCAACGGTGACCTGTCCACCGAGCAGGCCAACGAGGTGTCCTCCGGCGCCGATGCCTCCCCCGAAGACGAAGACGACCTGCTGGACACGGCCAAGCGCCATCGTCTTCCCGAGCTGCGCAAGCGGGCCGCTGATGCCCGGGCCAAGGCCGACCGGGACCGGGAGGCCCGTCGCCGTCGCCACCAGGCCCTGCGTGGCGTGCGCCGCTGGACCGACGACGACGGCATGGGCAACCTGTGCCTGCGCCTGCCGCCCGAGGACATGGCCGAGGTCGACGCCGCCCTGAAGCCCCGCATCGACCGGGCCTTCGCCGATGCCCGCCAGGCCGGCCGGTTCGAACCGGTCGAGCGCTACGCCGCCGACGTCGTCCGCGACCTGCTCACCGGCGCCACGAACAGCGACGGCGACAGCGGCCCGGCTCGGCGCAGCCAGGCGGTGCGGCCCGACAAGAAGGTCATCGCCCTCATCGACCTGGCCGCCCTCAACCGCGGTTCGATCGAGGGTGACGAGACCTGCGAGATCGCCGGCGTCGGACCGGTGTCGGTCTCCGCGGTCCGCTCCCTGCTGGCCGACGCGTTCCTCGCCGTGGTGATCAAGGACGGCATCGACATCCGCCACGTCACCCACCTCGGCCGGCGGGTCACCGCCACCCAGCGCACCGCCCTCGAGGCCCGCAGCGGCGGTGCCTGCGAGGTCTGCGGCAGCCGCTACCTCCTCGACATCGACCACAACGAGGGCTGGACCCTCACCCACGAGACCCGCCTCGACGACCTGTCCTGGTTCTGCTGGCACTGCCACGGCACCAAGACCCGCCACGACCTCCGCGTCGAAGGCCCCGTCGGCGCCCGCTGGTTCGTCGACCGCAAGACCGGCCAACGATGGCACCCACCCCCCGACGAACCCCGCCACCCACCACCCGACGGACCCGCCGCCGACGACGACGGGGAACCGGCGCAGACCGAGCTGTTCACCCTCGCCCGCTGACGGGGACGCGGGTCGGACGGGGGCCGGGAAGTACCGTCGCGGCCATGGCTCCGGGCACGGCGACGACCCTGCGACCCAGCCTGAAGCGCAAGGCTCCCGGCACCCGGCGCGAGCGCGAGCTGTGGGAGCTGGGCCACCAGGTGGTGGTCGGGATCGACGAGGTCGGGCGCGGCGCGTGGGCCGGCCCGCTCACCCTCGGGGCCGTCGTCATCCCCAAGGACAAGCGGCTCACGAAGGTGCGCGACTCCAAGATGCTGACCGAGCGCGAGCGCGAGGTCATGTACGAGCGGATCGTCGGGTGGGCCGACGCCTGGTCGGTCGGTCACGCCTGGCCCGAGGAGTGCGACGAGCTCGGCATGTCCGGGGCCCAGCGCCTCGCCGCCCGCCGGGCCATCGCGGGCCTCGGCGTGGTGCCGGACCAGGTGCTGCTCGACGGCAACTGGGACTTCGTCGGCAGCGGCAACGTGACCAAGATCGTCAAGGGCGATGCCACGTGCCTGTCGATCGCCGCGGCATCGATCGTGGCCAAGGTGACGCGGGACCGGCTCATGCGCGAGTGCGCCGACGCCCACCCGTGGTTCAGCTTCGAGACCAACAAGGGCTACCCGTGCCCCCGGCACAAGACCGCCCTCGCCGGCGTCGGCCCCTCGGCCATCCACCGGCGCAGCTGGGTGTTCATGGAGCACCTGCCCTGGGCGGGAGCCGTGCGCTCGGTTCCCCTCCACCAGCGGCCGGACGACTCGCAGGGGACCCTGTTCGCATGACCGACCCACGCGACGCCGAGCTGGCGCGGCTGCTGAGCGAGGTCCGCTCGCTGCGCCTGCAGCCACAGGACTGGGACGTGGTGGACGGCCACCTCGCCGCCATCGAGGTGGGCGACCGCAGCCGGATCGACGACCTCTCCCAGGCGGTGTTCGAGGCGCGGGTCCGGGGCCGCTTCAGCGGCCCGCGGGGGAGCGCGGGCGTGGCGCCGACCAAGCAGACGTCGGTGCTCCCGATCGTCGGCCTGGTCTGCGGCGGCCTTCTCGTCGGGGTCGGTGCGCTGCTGGGCGGCGGGCCGATCCTGTGGGGCATCGTCGCCCTCGGGGTCTTCGTGTTCGGGATCGCCTTCGCCGGCTCACGGGTCGCCCACCGGCCACGTGGCGAGGCCGACGACGAGGACGCCGTGGAGCCGGTGCCGATCCCCGATCAGGTCGCGCTGCGGGTCAACGCCATCGGGCGCGCCCACGACGCAGGGCGGTAGCCCGCCCCGGGCTCAACCCTCGGGGGAGCGCAGCACCAGCTGCGGAGCGCCGTTGCCGTCCTGGGAGGGGTCGGGCACGACGTCGAGGGTGAGGCCGTCGAGCTGCTCGTTGATCTGGCCGTCGACCATCAGGGTCGTGCCGTGCTGCTCGGTGACGACGTCGTCGGCCTGGGGCTCGGCGGCGAAGTCGATGCCGAGACCGACCTCGCCCTCCGGGGCCGGGGCGGGGAACAGGCGGACGCCGTGGCCGTCCGGGATGTCGTTCTGCTGGCGGACCGCCTCGAGGGTGGCGGCGGCGGCGGGGGTGCACTGGAGCATGGAGCTCTCCTCTGCGATCGCGGACGTCCCACCGTAGGGAGGTATGCCGCGGATCCCCACCTGGTCAGCGGCGGAGCTGGCTCACCAGGCGCAGGACGTACCAGAAGAGCATCATCACCGAGGCGAACAGCTGCACCGCCGCGCCCACGTGGGCGTGCGACGGGTACCGGGCCATGATCTGCTGGGTCTGGTAGAGGATGGCGCCGCCGGCGAGGGCGATCATCGCCACCGAGAACCAGATGCCGAGCTGGAAGCCGAAGAGCACCGCGACCACGATGAGCGCCAGGGCGGCGATGCCGCCCCACATGAGCATCGGCCGAAGGAACGACAGGTCCTTGCGGGTGACGAAGGCGACGACGGTGAGGCCGGCGAAGCCGGCGACGGTGATGACCGCAGCGGCGGCGACGGAGCCCGAGCCGTTCTTCGGGTCGTTGAAGACGTAGTACAGGAACGGGGCGAAGATCAGCGCCTGGCCGGCGGCCATCCCGAACAGGCCGGCGTACTGGAGGCCCTCGTTCTCGAGGTTGTGGGCCGCGGACGTGGCCATCCACTGGATGACCATGAAGGCACCCAGGATGAGCAGCCAGGCGCTGCTGGCACCGGTGAGGAAGTCGAACATGGCCTCGGCGATGCCCGTCTGGAACAGGACGGTCTCGAAGGCGACGAACGCGCCGATGGCGAGCAGCAGGTGCTGGTACACCCGGATCACGAAGGCGCCACGCTCCTCGGCGTCGAGCGTGGCGACCGGCTGGGTCGGGGCGAAGGATTCCATGGCCCCCATTCTGCCCGGAACGGGCGCGAACCGGACGGCGGGGGCGATGGCGTCGGGCACAGCGCCCGTCGGTAGCGTCGCTGGCATGACCCCCGCCCGGTTGCGGCCTGCGCTCGCCCTGTCGGCCTTCACGCTGTTCGTCTGGACGACCCGGATCCGCAACATCTGGACCGACGAGTCGCTCACGACCACCGGCCAGATCGGTCGAACCGCGCTGTCGGTGTCGTTCACAGCGTTCGCCGTCGCCGTGCTCTGGCTGTGGTGGCAGGGGCGCCGGCGTGGCTCGGTCGACCCCATCGTGAGCCCGGTGGTCCGCATGTTCGCGGCATGGACGATCGGGGTCTGGGCGGTGCGCGCCGTGCAGATCGCGACGGCCGGGCACGACGCCGCCTTCGTGGCGGTGCACACCGCGCTCGCCGTCGTCTCCACCGTGCTGGCCGTGTGGGCGGTCCAGGACGTGCGACGGGGGCTGGATCGTGGATCCAGCCCCCGTCCGCTCAGCTCGTCACGCTGATCGGCGTCGAGCGCTGATCAGCTCCGGCCCTTGCCATGGGCCTGGGGCGGGAGCGGCTTCTTCGCCGGGCCGGCCGGGCCGCACACGTCGAGGTCGACGAGGGCCGTCTGGCCGCGGTCCACGACGACGGGCACCTGCTCGACGACCTGGCCGTCGATCTCGCAGGTCAGGGTCCAGGCCTCGATCAGGCCGGTGGTGCCCGCCGTCCCGGCGTCGAAGTACGCGAGGTCGAGGCGGAACTCCTGCTCCGGCACGGCGGCGTAGTTGATCACCCGGAAGACGTACTCCGCGCCGGCCTCGACGTCGACGAGGGTGACCGACTCCTTCTCGCCCGGGGCGTTGCCCGAGGTGGTGACCTGGGTCTCCTGGTCGCCCTCGATCCGGTACACCTCGAGGTCGAGGTCGTCGGGCAGGTCCCAGCCCAGGTCCACCGTGACGACGTCGGCCGACTGGCTCGGCGACCACGCCACGTCGACGGACTCGCCCACCATGGGCACGGTGCCGGTCGTGGTGAAGGTGTGCTTCGGGTCCTCGGCCAGCACGTCGAAGCGCTTGCCCATGGCGAGCGGACGGGTCGAGGGGTTCGTGTGCCAGCGGAAGTCGCCGCCCGGTGGCACGGTCAGGACCGTCTCCACGGTGTCGGTGAAGGATCCCTCCCAGGTCGGCGTGGCGCCCGTGCGGGTGAGCAGCAGCGTTGCGCCCTCCACCGCCTGGCCGGTCACGATCGAGTGGGTCGCCGGGTCGAGGGCGGCCTCGAGGGCGATGAGGTAGGCCTCGCGGTTGCCCTTGCCGGCGTGCTCGCCGGCACCGAGGTACTCGTCGACCACGTGCGGGAACGGCGGGTGGAACTCGTCCGGACCGATCTCGAAGGTGTACCCGTAGCCGCCGGTGGCGTTGTAGGACCAGTCCTCGGTGGTGCCGGTGGTGTCGTAGAGCTCCCACCCGTGGATGTTGGCGTAGCCGTTCTGCTCGGCCATGTGCGCGCCGAGGTGCTTCATGGCGTCCTCGTCCGGCGCGTCCCCGACGGGGTTGCCGTCGGGGCCGATCGTCTGGGGGTTCACGCCGTTCGGGCGCAGGATCAGGTTCGAGAACGTGTGGTTGCTGATGAGCATCGTCACGTGGCGGCTGCTGACCAGCTCGCGCACGTTCTGGGTCTCGGGCTCCGAGAAGCCGTCCGGGCCGTGGTAGGTCGGGTCGATCGGCTCGGCCGCCGCCCCGGGCCCGCCGTGGAAGGCGCCGTAGTTGCGGTTGAGGTCCACGCCGACGCCGAAGCCGCCCGGGCTCTTGGCCAGGTCGCAGAACACCGGGATGCCGTCGACGCCGTCGAAGGGCCGGCAGTTCTTGCGCTTGTAGGCGTTGCCGGGCGTGGCGAGGATCGCCGTCTGGCCGCCGAGCGGGTCGTACTCGTTGAGCACGTTCAGGTCGACGAGCATGCCGTCGTTCACCGACTTCTCGAAGCCGTCGGGGTTCACCACGGGGACGAGCACCGTGCGGGCCTGCTCGACGAGCGGCGCGATGCGGGCGTCGCCGGCCTCGTAGCCCTGCACGAGGTCGTGCGCGAACTCCATGGTGTGCTCGCCGGAGGGCCACTCGCGGGCGTGGTGCAGGCCCATCAGCACGAAGCTCGGGCGCTCGTCGTCGGCGGCCTCGGAGTCGTTCACGCCGGTGGCGATCTCCACGCCGTAGATCGTCTTGCCCTCGATGCTCCGGTGGGGCAGCTCGAGCAGCTTGACGATGTCGGGGTGGTCGGAGGCGAGCGCCTGCATCTCGGCGTTGTAGTCCTCCAGGGTCCGGTAGGTGTCGCGCCCCGAGGGCAGGGGAGATGCATCGACCGAGGCGGCGTAGGCCTGGTTGGCCGCCTGGATCTCGGCCTCGCGCCGGACCAGGTCGGGGATGCGGACCTCGTAGGGCAGGTCGAAGGTCTCGAGCAGCACGAGGTCGGCCGGGGTGTGCAGGACGACCTCGACGTAGTCGTGGCCGGCGTGCTCGGTGACGTCGAGGCCGCTGCCGGCCAGCAGGTTCCGCTCGGCCAGGTCGGCGGTCACGGTGACGAGCTGGGGGGCGAAGGCCTCCTCGACCGTGCCGGTGAGGTCGCCGAGCAGCCCGGCCTGGGCGGTGGGCAAGGCGGCGAGCGCCAGGCCTGCGGCGAGGCCGGCGGCGACGGCGAGCCGGCGTCGTGGGGTGCGGTGCACGTGGTTCCTCCGTGTGTTCCCGGGCACGGCGGAGCGCCGTTCCGGACGGAGGGTTCGACGGGCGCCGAGCCACGTCCTGCCCTCGGTGGCGCATGCCACGGTTCTCGACTCGGTGGAAACGGGTAGTGGTGCCGACGATGACAGAACCCGTGCTGCTGCTGGCCGCGCTCGGCGAGGCCTTCGGTGAGGTCAACGACGTCTACCCCAGCACCGAGGCGGTGTGGCGCGTGCTCGCCGCCACCGCCCTCGGCGCAGTCATCGGCTTCGAGCGCGAGGTGGACGACCAGCCTGCCGGCCTCCGCACGCACCTGACCGTCGCCCTCGGCGCCGCCGTCTTCGGCGTCATCTCCACCCTCGGGTTCTCCGAGTTCGTCACCGATCAGCGCGACGTCAACGTCCAGTTCGACGTGACCCGGGTGGCCTCGCAGGTCGTGGTCGGCATCGGCTTCCTCGGCGCCGGGATCATCTTCCGCGCAGGGTCCAGGATCCGCAACCTGACCACGGCGGCCAGCCTCTGGGTCACCGCAGCGATCGGGCTCGCTGCCGGGGTCGGTGACATCGGCATCGCGATCATCGCCGCGGCCGTGCTGCTCTTCGCGCTGCTGCTGCTGCTGCGCATCCCGCGGGACCTGATCCGCAACCGGCTGACCCGGTCGACCGCGCACGTCTCGATCAGGGTCGCCGCCACCGGCTCGCCGGATGCGGTCCTCGAGGCGCTGCGGAGCCTGGACCACGTCCGGGTCTCCACCGTCGCATGGGGCAAGCACGAGGGCGACACCGTGCTCGACCTCACCATGGAGGCTGCTCCGACGTTCCAGCCGGAGCAGCGCCTGGCGCCGATCGTGGCCCGCGACGACGTCGTCTCGTTGAACAGCGACTCGTTCCTGGACTCCCAGGTCCGGGAGGAGACCTGACTCAGCGCAGCGAGGAGAGCCCCACGTCGAGGGCGAAGGTCAGGCAGCGGCACCCGCCGCCGGCCTTCAGGAACTCGTCCACCGGGCACACCACGACGTGGAACCCCCAGGCCTCCAGCTGGCGGCCGATGCGTGGTGGGCAGGCCGGCATGTGGACGACGTCGCCGACCACGACGGAGTTGGCGCAGAAGGCGAGCGCCTCGTCGTCGGTGAGCCACAGCGGCTCGGGGACGAGCGACTCGATGAGCCTGCGGCCGTAGGAGTCCCAGCCGAGCGGCGCGCACATGGCGCGGCGGTCGTCCAGGGGACAGAACGTGAGGTCGAGGTGGTACAGCCGCTCGTCGACGAGCTCGAGCGTGCGCACCGGCACGTCGAGCAGGTCGGTGAGGTGCGACGCCGCGGCCAGGTCGGAGCGGGGTCGGTAGCCGGACACGAGCACGCCGCCGAAGGGCAGGGCGTCCCCCGCGCCCTCGTGGGTCACCGCGTCGGGCAGGCGGGCGACGTCCCAGCCGGCGTCGTCGAACCAGCGGGCGAACACCTCGGTCTCCGGGACCCGCTCGGGATGACGGAAGTGCGAGGGGACGAACCGCTTCGACGTGGCGTCGACGAGACCGGCGTTGGCGGTGAAGACCAGGTCGGGGACGCCCTCGGGCTGGTCGATGGTCTCGACCTCGGCACCGGCCTCGACGAGGGCGTCGTGCAGGCCCTGCCACTGCTCGAGCGCGGCGTCGACGTCGACGGCGACGCCGTGCTCCATCCACGGGTTGATCTCGTAGAGCACCCCGAAGTGGCGGGGCTGGCACAGCAGGTAGCGACGCCCCCACCCGAGCTGGGTCACGAGCAGAGCTCGCCGGTGAGCTGGCGGACGAACACGCCGATGTCGGTGACGATGCCGACCGCCTGGTGCGAGCCCCGGTCGGCGAGCTTGGTGACGACCGCCTGGTTGATGTCGACGCAGAACGTCTCGACCGATGCAGGGAGGATGTTGCCGGTGGCGATGGCGTGCAGCGTGGTGGCGAGCATGAGGGCGACCTGCATGCCGGGCACCTGGTCCCGCATCGCGTCGGCGGCGGCGGCCACGTCGGTCATGGTGTCGGGCAGGGGGCCGTCGTCGCGCACGGATCCGGCCAGGACGAAGGGCACGCCGGCGCGCACGCACGCGTGCATGACGCCGCCGCTGACGTAGCCGGCCTCGACCGCGGCGGCGATGGAGCCGTGGCGGCGGATCTCGTTGATGACCCGGACGTGGTTGGCGTGGCCGCCCTCGACCGGGACGCCGTCGGCGACCCCGACGCCGAGCGACGTGCCGAGCACGTTCGACTCGAGGTCGTGGGTGGCGAAGCCGTTCCCCGTGAACAGGCAGCTGATCCACCCCTGCTCGACCAGCGTGGCCAGGTCGGGGCCGGCGCCGGTGTGGATGGCGGCGGGGCCGGCCACGAGCAGCACCCGGCCGCCCTCCTCCCGGGCGGCGCGGATGCGCTCGGCGACGTGGCGGATCATCAGCCCCTTCGGCTTCTCCGAGGAGACCTCGGAGCCCATGAACTCGAAGCTGCCGGCCACGTTCCTGCGCTCCGGCGCCTGCACCCGCACGCCGTCGCGGCCGACCACGACGCGGTCGCCGGCCTCCACCCGGTGCATGGGGACGGTCCGGACCCGGATCCGGCCGTCCGCCTCGTCGACGACGAGGCCGCAGTCCATCTCCGGGTTCTCGACCGTGTGCCAGGTGCCGTCGAGCAGCACCTCGGTGTCCAGGTTGGTGGTGGAGTGGAAGCCGACGGGCAGCACGCCGTCCTGCTCGGCGATCTCGACCACCGCCTCGGACTGCGTGGTGCGGTTCGCCCCGTGGACCAGGAGGTCGTCGAGGAGCGCGTCGAGCAGCGCTCGGTCGTCGGCCCGGACCACGATGGAGGCCCGGGAGCTGTCGGTGTTGGTCTTGCCGATCTCGACGTCGGCCAGCTCGTAGTCCGCGCCGGCCTCGATGATCGCGTCGAGGATCTTGGCGAGGATGAGCGAGTCGACGATGTGGCCGTGCACCTCGATGGTCTCGGTTGCCATCGGCCCATCTTCTCGCTCCGCCGCCCTCGGCGCTCGCCTTTCCCGCCGGCGGAGGGCGAGCGGTACCATCCCGCCCCGCATGGGACAGAGCGTGAACGTCGTCGCGAAGCACTCGTCGAACCCCGAGATCCTGCGGTTCGAGATCAATCGCAGCCTCACCGGGATGGGCCACGAGCGCTACCGCTCGCTGGACGACATCGTCCTCGACCGTCCCGTGGATCGCCTGGCCCGCCGGCTGCTCGAGCACGGCGGCGTCGACGGCGTGCACGTGAACTCCTCGGTGATCACCGTCGACCTCAGCGGCGGCTACGTCGGTGACGGCCTGCAGCAGATCATCGAGGACCTGTTCCGCTTCTACCCCGACGTGCCCGAGGCGCCCGAAGCCGGCACCGACGTGCCCGCCGAGGAGCCCCCGGTGGCCCAGACGCCGCTCACGGGTGACGAGACGGACCTGCGCGAGGCACCTGAGGCCTCCGCCGCCACCGGCGCCAGCGAGTTCGACGCACCGGCCGAAGCCCCGGCCGAGGCGCCCGATCCCGACCGGCCCGACGACGAGGGCACCCCGGCCGACTGATCATGGTCGACGCCGCCGATTGGTCCCTGCGGTTCCATCGGCGGCTGCTCGCCGGCGACCGCTTCGGGGCCAAGAGCGTCATCGAGGCGTCCCTCACCTCCGGCACCGACCCGGTCGGCGTCTACGTGGACGTGGTCGCGCCGGCGATGCGGCGCATCGGCGACGGGTGGGCCGCCGGCGCGATCGGGGTCGCCGAGGAGCACCGGGCCGCGGTCATCGTCGGGCAGGTGCTCGCCGTGCTGGACAGCCGCTTCAGCCGGCGCAGCGGCCGGCGGGGCCTGGTGCTGGCCGGGGCGGTGGAGGGGGAGCGCCACTCGCTCCCGCTCCGGATGGTGGCCGACGTCGTCCGGCTCTCGGGCTACGAGGTGCAGGACCTCGGCGCCGACGTGCGCGAGCGGTCCGGCGTCCCCGTGCTCGTCGGCGGCGCCGCGGTGCCGGACGCAGCGACGTCGGCGGCTCTCGGCGGCGACGGGTGGGCGGCTGACGCCCGCGGTGCCGTGGAGCTGCTGGAGGAACGGCTCGGCTTCCAGGGCGGTTGACGCTGCTCGAACGGGTGTTCGATACTGGCCTCCGTGGGCCGAGACGTCGCAGCGTTGCGTGCCGCCATGACCGGCGGCGCCGAGGACGTGGCCTCCGTCGCGGCCCGCACCACGCCCACGGTCCTGGCCCGGGCGCAGCGCCTGCCGGTGCTGCCGGCCCTCGAGTCCCTGGTCCCCGGCGGCGGGCTGCGGCGGGGCTCGACCCTGTCGGTGGACGGTTCCGCCGCCACCTCCTTGGCCCTGGCCGCGGCGGCGGGTCCGTCCCGGGACGGCGCGTGGGTGGCGGCGGTCGGCTTCCCGTCCCTCGGCCTGCTCGCCGCCGCCGAGCTGGGCATCGCCCTCGAGCGGCTGGTGCTCGTCGCCGAGCCCGAGCCGCTCCTGCCCGGGGAGCGGGCCGATGCCGCGGCATGGCCGTCGGTGGTGGCCGCGCTCGTCGACGCCTTCGAGGTCGTGCTGGTGCACGCCAGCCACCCGGTGCGGGCCGCTGACGGCCGCCGGTTGGTCGCTCGCACCCGCGAGCGCGGTGCCGTGCTGGTGCAGGTCGGCGGCAGCGCTCCCACCGGCGCTCGCTGGCCCGAAGGCGCGGATGTCGCCCTCACGGTGGTCGACGCCGCCTGGGAGGGGCTGGGGGAGGGTCACGGCCACCTCCGGGCCCGGCGGGTCACGGTCGAGGCCGGTGGCCGGCGCGAGGCGGCTCGCCCCCGGCGAGCCGAGCTGTGGCTGCCCTCGGTCGACGGCACGGTGGAGGAGGTCCTGCCCGAGCCGGTGCCCCTGCGGGCGTCCCGGGGGAGCGAGATCGCATGACCAGGCTCCGGGCCCGCAAGGTGCAACCCATCGGGCCGCCGGTCGACGAGCCGGTGCGCACCATGTCGGTGTGGGTGCCCGACTGGCCGCTGGTGGCGGCCGGGGTGGACTCGGCCACGCCGGCCGCGGTGTTCGTGGCCAACCGGGTGGTGGCGTGCACCGCGGCGGCGCGAGCCGCCGGGGTCCGCCGCCACATGCGCCGGCGCGAGGCCCAGTCCCGTGCCCCGTCGCTGGAGGTGCTGGACCACGACCCCGACCGCGATGCCCGGGCCTTCGAGGCCGTGGTGCACGCCGTCGAGGCGCTCACCCCGCGCATCGAGGTCACCCGCCCGGGTCGGTGCGCGTTCCCCACCCGGGGGCCGTCCCGCTACTTCGGTGGCGACGACGCCCTGGCCTCCCGTGCGCTCGACGTCGTGGCCGAGGTGCTCGCCGCCCCGGTCGCCGTCGGCGTGGCCGACGGCCCCTTCGCCGCCGCCCACGCCGCCCGCACCGCGCTGGTGCGGGCGAACCGGTCCGGCGGGGGCGAGCCGCCGGTGTGGGTCGTGGCCCCGGGCCGGGCCGCCGAGTACCTGGCGCCGCTCTCCCTCGGCGCGCTCGACCGGCCCGAGCTGGCCGACGTGCTCGCCCGCCTCGGCCTGCACTCCCTCGGCGACCTCGCCGCCCTGCCCGCCGCCGACGTGCTCGGCCGCTTCGGGTCCGAGGGGCTCGAGGCCCACCGCCTGGCCTGCGGCCTCGACCCCCGCCCGCCGGCCACCGAGCCGCCGCCGCCCGACCTGGTCGTGTCCGCCGAGCTCGACCCCCCGGCCGAGCAGGTCGCCCCCATCGCCTTCGTCGCCCGGGGCATGGCCGACGAGCTCCACGCCCGCCTCGATGCCCGGGGTTCGGTGTGCACCCGCATCGTCATCAGCGCCGAGACCGAGCACGGCGAGCGCTCCGAGCGGGTGTGGCGCCACGAGGGTGCGCTCAGCGCCGGCGCCATCGCCGACCGGGTCCGCTGGCAGATGGACGGCTGGCTCCACGCCAACGTCCGCCAGCGCCCCTCCGCCGGCATCGTCCACCTCTGGCTGCACCCCGACGAGGTCGTCGCCGCCGACGGCCGCCAGCTCGGCTTCTGGGGGGCCGACACGGGCGCGGCCGACCGGGCGGTGCGTGCCATCGCCCGGGTCCAGGGCCTGCTCGGCGCCGATGCCGTCCTCGTGCCCGAGTACGCCGGCGGCCGAGACCCCGGCGAGCAGCTCCGTCTCGTGCCGGCCGCCGCCGTCGACCTCGGCGCCGACCGTCCCGCCGCCCGCCCCGACTGGGTCGGTGCCCCGTGGCCGGGCCGGTTGCCCAACCCGTCGCCGGCCACCCTGCACCCCGATGCCGTGCCGGTCGACGTGCTCGACGCCCGGGGTCGCCAGGTGGTGGTCGACGGGCGCTGCCGGCCCACGGCCGAACCGGCGGCGCTACGAGCCGGCCGCCGGCGCCGGCGCATCGAGTCGTGGGCCGGCCCGTGGCCGGTCGACGAGCGCTGGTGGGACCCGGAGCGCCGCTCCCGCCGGGTCCGCTACCAGGTCGTCACCGACGACGGTGCCGCCCACCTCGTCGTCCTCGAGGGCGGCCGGTGGACGATCGCCGCCACCTACGACTGATGGGTGTCGCCGCACCCGTCGCCCGGCAGACTCCTCCGGTGAGCAGCCGCCGTCGCACGTCCACCGCCGAGGGGCGCGAGCTCATCGGGCTGCTCGCCATGGCCACCGCGCTCACCGCGCTCGGCATCGACCTGATGCTCCCGGCCTTCGACGAGATCCGGGCCGACTTCGACCTCGGCGCCGGCTCCACCGCGGTCACCGGCCTGGTCACCGCCTACTTCGTCGGCCTCGGCCTCGGCACCGTGTTCTACGGCCCGCTCGCCGACCACAAGGGCCGGCGCTGGACCATGCGGCTCGGCCTCGGCATCTACGTCACCGGGGCACTGCTCGCCGCGGTGGCGCCGACCCTGCCGATGGTCATGCTCGCCCGCTTCCTGTGGGGCATGGGCGCCGCCGGCCCCCGGGTCGTGGCGCTGGCCATCGTGCGCGACCGCTTCGAGGGCGACGCCATGTCCCGGACGATGTCGTCGCTGATGGCCGTCTTCCTCCTCGTCCCCGTGCTGGCCCCGTCCCTTGGTGCGCTGCTGCTCGAGGTCGCGCCGTGGCGCTGGCTGTTCGTGCTCTGCGCCGCCGGCGCGCTGCTCGTGGCGCTGTGGACCCGACGGCTCCCCGAGACGCTGGCCGCCGAGCACCGCATCCCCGACCTGCGCTTCCACCGGGTGAAGACGGCGACCCGGCTGGTGCTGTCCAGCCGCACGGCGGTCGCCTACGCGGCGGCCACCGTGGCCCTCTACGGGGTGTTCGCCTCCTACCTCGGCTCCTCCGAGGCGATCATCGGCCAGGCCCTCGACAGCGAGGAGCAGTTCCCGATCATCTTCGGTGCGCTCGCCGGCTCCATGGGCGTGGCCGCCGTGCTGAACGGCCGCATCGTCTCGCGCTTCGGTACCCGGTCCATGGTGCGCGGCGCGCTGTCGGTGTACGTGGTGATGACGGCCGTGCTCCTGACCGTCGCCGTCCTCACGTCCGGGCAGCCCGCGCTCTGGGTCTTCATGCCGGTGATGGCCCTGCTGCTGGCCAGCCACGCCCAGCTGCTGCCCAACCTCAACACCCTCGCCATGGCGCCGATGGCGTCGGTCGCCGGCACCGCCTCCTCCGTCATCGGCGCCGCGCAGCTGACCCTCGGTGCCGTGCTCGGCGGTGTGCTCGACCGCTTCTTCGACGGCACGATCCTGCCGCTGTCGATCGGCTTCGTGCTGGCGAGCGTCCTCACCGTCGCCGCCGTCACCGTCGCCCGGCGGGTGCCGGCCGAGGAGGTCGGCCTGGTCGTGGCCGGGACCGAGCCCTCGACCTGACTCCGGGCGACGGGCCGCGCCTCTCGGTACTGTCCGTGCGAACTCGAGCTGTCCGGGGGGACACAGACATGGACTTCCACTTCGCGTCCGCATGGGAGCGCGTCGCTGACACGGTGCCCGCCGCCGAGGCGGTCGTCATGGGCGACCAGCGCTGGACCTACGCGGCCTTCGACGACGCCGCGGCCCGGTTCGCCTCGGCGATGGAGGCCGCCGGCGTGGCTCGCGGATCGCAGGTGTCGCTGTACCTGCACAACTGCCCGGAGTACCTGATCGCCCAGCACGCCGCGTTCAAGCACGGCTGCGGACCGGTCAACGTCAACTACCGCTACCTCGACGACGAGCTCGTGTACCTCGTCGACAACAGCGACAGCGAGGTGCTGGTCTTCCACGCCTCGCTCGGCGACCGGGTGGAACGGGTGCGTCACCGCCTCGACCGGGTCCGGCTGTTCGTGGTGGTCGACGACGACGGCACCGGCAGCGAGCACGACTTCGCCTCCGGGTTCCACGACCTCGTCGCCGCCCACGAGCCCCAGCCCCGCTGGGACCGCTCGCCCCAGGACCTCTACATGCTCTACACCGGGGGCACGACGGGCTTGCCCAAGGGCGTCATGTACGACAACGGCGTCTTCTGCAACGCCCTGCTCGCCGGCGCCGCCCTGCTCAACGGGCTCCCGGCCCCGGCCTCGCTCGACGACGTCGGCGACCTGGTGCGTGGGGTCCGCGAGCTCGGCCCGGTGGTCTCGGTCCCGTGCTGCCCGCTCATGCACGGCACCGGCATGTGGGTCGGCGCCATGCCGGCGCTGAACGTCGGGGGCACCGTGGTGCTGCTGCAGTCGCGCAGCTTCGACGCCGACGAGCTGCTCGACGTCATCGAGTCCGAGGGGGTGACCCGGTGCGCGATCGTGGGCGACGCGTTCGCCCGCCCGATCCTGCGGGCGCTGGAGGCCGCCGAGGCCCGGGGCGAGCTGCCCGACCTGTCGTCGCTGAAGACCATCAGCTCATCCGGCGCGATGTGGAGCGCCGAGATCAAGGACGGCCTCACCCGGTACACGTCCGCCGTGCTCTCCGACGGCCTCGGCTCCACCGAGGGCGGCGGCTACGGGACGGTGACCGCCGACCGCACCGCGAAGGGCACGACGGCCCGCTTCACTCCCACGCCCGACACCCTCGTGCTCGGCACCGACGACCTGCCCGTCACGCCCGGGTCGCCCGAGCCGGGCCTGCTCGCCACGCGCACCGGCGCCCACGGCTACTACAAGGACCCGGAGAAGACGGCCCGGACGTTCAAGCAGATCGACGGCAACGGCTACGTCATCACCGGCGACTGGGCGACCCTCCACGAGGACGGCACCATCACGCTGCACGGCCGGGGGTCGAACTGCATCAACTCGGGTGGGGAGAAGATCTTCCCCGAGGAGGTCGAGGAGGCGCTCAAGACCCACCCAGCGGTCGACGACTGCTACGTGGTCGGCGTCCCCGACGACCGCTTCGGCCAGCGAGTGGTGGCCGTGGTCGGTTGCACGGCAGGCGCCGAGCCTCCCGTCGAGGACGACCTGCGCACCCACCTGCGCGAGGTCCTCGCCAGCTACAAGATCCCCCGCCAGATCGCGGTGGTCGATCACCTGCACCGTGCGCCCAACGGCAAGGCCGACTACGGGTGGGCCCGAGAGCAGGTGCTCGCCACCCAGCCGGCCGCTCCGGCGTAGGACCTCCCGCCGCCTCGGGCGCGATCTACGCCGCGCCGCGCCGTAGCGTGCAGCGCCGTGCCCACCCGCCGAGCGTCCTGGCGAACGCTGCGCCACCCGGCGCAGTACGTGGCGGTCGCGTTCGCCGGCGCGAGCCTCATCGGTGCGCTCCTGCTCCGGCTCCCCTTCGCCACCGAGCCCGGTGAGACCACGTCGTTCGTCACCGCCCTGTTCACCGCCACGTCCGCGGTGTGCGTCACCGGGCTCGTCGTGGTGGACACGGCCGGGCACTGGTCCACCTTCGGCGAGGTCGTCATCCTCGGGCTCATCCAGATCGGCGGGTTCGGCATCATCGCCCTGTCGTCGCTGCTGGTGGCGGTGCTGGCCCGGCGCCTCGGCCTGCGCCAACGCCTGATCGCGGTGGCCGAGACCGGCGCCCTCGACATGTCCGACGTCCGCCGCCTGCTGGTCAACGTCGCCAAGCTGACCTTCGTGGTGGAGGTCCTCGCTGCGATCCTGCTCGCCGGTCGGTTCGCCATCACCCACGGCGAGCCCGCGCACCGGGCGGCCTACCTCGGGGTCTTCCACTCGGTCTCGGCGTTCAACAACGCCGGCTTCGCCCTGTTCTCCGACAGCCTCATCGGGTACCAGCGGGACAGCTACATCCTCGTGGTCATCGCTGCCGCGATCATCGTCGGCGGCCTCGGGTTGCCGGTGTGGTCCCAGATCGGCACCCACCGGCTCCGCACCCACCGGTGGTCCCTGCACGCGAAGCTCACGGTGACCACCGTCGTCGCCCTCATCCTCGGGGGCTGGGCGCTCTTCGCCTGGTTCGAGTGGACGAACCCCGACACGCTCGGCCAGCTGTCGGCGTGGGACTCCACGATCAACGCCTTCTTCCACAGCGTCACCCCCCGGACCGCCGGGTTCAACAGCGTCGACATCGCCTCGCTGCGGGAGCCGTCACGACTGCTCACCGAGGTGCTGATGTTCATCGGCGGGGGCAGCGCCTCCACGGCCGGCGGCATCAAGGTCACGACGTTCGCCGTCCTCGGCTGGGTGATGTGGGCCGAGGCCCGAGGCGATCCCGACGTCGTCGTGTTCGAGCGGCGCATCCCCCAGACGGCCCAGCGCCAGGCGCTCACCGTGGCCCTGCTGGCCATCGGCGTGGTCATCAGTGCGACCATGCTCCTGCTGGCGACCTCCGCCCTGCCCCGCGCCGACCTCATGTTCGAGGTGATCTCGGCCCTGGCCACCGTCGGTCTCTCGGCCAACATCACCCCGCTGCTCTCCGTCACCTCCCAGCTCGTGATCATCGTGCTGATGATCATCGGCCGCGTCGGTCCCATCACCTTGTTCGCCGCGCTCGTGCTCCGTGAGCACGACCGGCTCTACCGCCATCCCGAGGAGCGTCCGATCATTGGCTGACCACCCCCGCCCCCACCGCAGCCGCCCGGGCCTGCAGCGCTCGAAGAGCTCCCAGGTCCTCGTCGTCGGCCTCGGCCGATTCGGCAGCGCGGTCGCCCTCGAGCTGACCCAGCTCGGGTTCGAGGTCCTCGGCGTCGACACCGATGCCCGGCGCGTCCAGAAGCTTTCCGACGAGCTCACCCACGTCCTCGAGGCCGACACCACCGACCCGGAGGTGCTGTCCCAGATCGGTGCGCGCGACTTCGAGAACGCGGTCGTGGGCATCGGCTCCGACATCGAGGCCAGCATCCTCACCGTTGCGGCCCTGGCCGACCTCGGCGTGCCGAACATCATCGGGAAGGCAGTGACCACCCCGCACGGTCGGATCCTGGAACGGGTGGGCGCGGACACCGTCGTCTACCCCGAGCACGAGATGGGCCGGCGCGTGGCCCACATGGTCGGTGGGAGCATCCTCGACTGGTTCCAGCTCGACGCGAACTTCGCGATGGTCGAGACCCACGCCCCGGCGGAGACCCTCGGGCAGACCCTGGCCGAGCTCGAGCTGCGGGCTCGCTACGGCGTCACCGTCGTGTGCGTGAAGCCCAACGACGCCGGGTTCACGTACGCGACGGCCGACACCGTCCTGGAGGAGGGCGACGTGCTCGTGGTCGCCGGGCCCGGCAAGGAGTGCGAGGCCTTCGCCCGCATGTCTTGAGGCTCAGGATCTGCGCGGACGGGCCACGCCCTCCTGCGGCTCGGTTGGCGGCTTCGCCGCCGAAGGGCACCGTGCTCATGGGTCGCCTCGCCTGCCGGCTCGGCTCAGATCGCCACGGCCGGCTCGGGGCGGAGGCGGTCGGCGCTGACCTGCTCGGCGATCGCCACGAAGCGATCGGCCGCCGGGGGCAGGCTCCGGCCCGCTCGCCGGGTGAGCTGGATCGTGCGCGAGGCCAGGGGCGGGTCGAGGGGGAGCACCCGGATGCCGGGGTCATCGGGGTCGATGGCCAGCATCGGCATGATCGCCCGCCCCATCCCGGAGCGGACCATGCCCTGCACCGCGCCGTTGTCGAGGGACCGGAACACGTAGTCGGCCCGGATGCCGGCCGAGTCGAGCCGCTGGTCGATCAGGCGCTGGCACACGTTGGACGACGGCTGCCCGATGAGCGGGTGGTCGCTGATGTCAGCAGGGGTGGCGACGGCGCCGATGGGGTCGTCGGCGGCGACGAGCACCACGAAGGGGTCATGTCCCAGAACCTGGCACGACAGCCGCTCGTCTGCGGCGTCGACGGTGAAGGCCAGGTCGAGCTCGTCGGACAGGACCCGCTCGACCAGGGCGGTCTGGTCGTCGGTCTCGAACAGGCCGATGTCCACCTGGGGCACCTCGGCGCGCATCCGCCCGACGACGGGCGGGAGGATCTCGGCCGACACCGACTGGAACGTGCCGATGACGAGGCGGCCGGTGACCCCACGTCGCATCTGGTCCAGCTCGGTGCTGACGGCCTCGATCCGGTCGAGGACGTCGCGGGCGTGGTCGAGCAGCAGTCGTCCGGCGGGCGTGAGCTCGGCCGGCCGCGGGCCCTTGGGCCGGTCGAGGACGGGCAGGCCGACCGCCCGCTCCAGCGAGGCGATCTGCTGGCTCACCGCGGACTGCGTGAACCCGAGAGCTCCGGCGGCCCGGGCGAAGGAGCCCTCCTCGGCCACGGCCACGAGGGCGGCGAGGTGGCGGATCTCCAGGTCGGGGAAGGCCGGCATGGTGATCAGCGTACCTGATGATCACGAGCAGAGATCATCGCTGGTGCTGATGACCGGTCGGTCGTACGGTCGACCCATGACCCGCCTGCCCGCCACCGAAGCGCTCATCGTCCTCGCCGAATCCGTCGTCGCCGACGGCTTCGACGCCCACCGCCCCGCCGTCACCGACCTCGTCGCCGCAGCCCGGGCCCGGGGGATCCGGCCCGTGCTCGCCGGCATCGTCGTCGACGCAACCGCTCCCCGCGCCGTGCGCGAGCGCGCTCTCGGCCGGTTGATCGTGGCGCTGAGCTCGACCACCGCCACGATCGCCGGCGAGCGCCCGGCCGTCGGCGCCACGGCCGCCTGAGGGGTGGTCGCCGCGCGTTGCGTGCGGCGAATGCCACACTCGGGCCGTGGGGTCCTCAGCTTGGGAAGCCGTCCTCGATCGCATCGACGATGCCGCCGCCGTGGCCGACGTCGAGGCCGGGGTGCACGCGAGGTTGCGACACCCCGAGCGGGTGCTCGAGGTCTCCATCCCGGTCCGCATGGACGACGGGACCCTCGAGGTCTTCACCGGCTGGCGGGTGCACCACAACACCGTGCGAGGCCCGGGCAAGGGCGGCATCCGCTTCCACCCCGACGTCGACGTCGAGGAGGTCACCGCCCTGGCGGCGCAGATGACCTTGAAGACGGCGGTGTGCGGCATCCCGTTCGGTGGGGCCAAGGGCGGCGTGCGCTGCGATCCGCGGCAGATGAGCGCGGGTGAGCTCGAACGGCTGACGCGTCGGTACACGTCGGGCATCGCCCCGCTGCTCGGACCGGACCGTGACGTGCCCGCGCCCGACATCAACACCGACGGGCGGGTGATGGCGTGGCTGCTCGACACGTTGCAGATGACCGGCGGCGGCATCCACCTCCCGGGTGCGGTCACCGGCAAGCCGCTGTCGGTGGGCGGCACCCGCGCCCACGCCGGCGGCACGTCGGCCGGGGTCGTGGTCTGCGCCCGGGCCGTCTTCGAAGCGCTCGGCATGGACCTGCCCGGACGGCGCGCCGTCATCCAGGGCTTCGGCAAGGTGGGCGGGCCCCTGGCCTTCCTGCTCAAGTCGGCCGGCATGCGCGTCGTGGGCGTCAGCGACGTCACCGGGGCCGTGATCAACGAGGGCGGCCTCGACGTGTCCGAGCTGTCCGACCACGTGAAGGCCACCGGCGGCGTCGCCGGCTTCCCCCTCGGCGACCCGATCGATCCCGACGACCTGCTGGCGCTGCCCTGCGAGCTGCTCATCCCGGCCGCGCTCGGCGGGGTGATCGACGCGGAGGTCGCCGAGCGGATCCAGGCGAAGGTGATCGTTGAAGCCGCCAACGGCCCGACCCTGACCGAGGCCGACGCTGTGCTCGATCGGCGGGGGATCGCGGTGGTCCCCGATGTGCTGGCCAACGCCGGCGGGGTGACGGCGTCGTACTTCGAGTGGGCCCAGGCCCGCCAGGGCTACCCGTGGGACATCGCCCTCACCGCGGATCGCCACCACGAGGTCATGGCTGAGGCGTTCGACGAGGTGTGGGCCGCGTCCCAGCGGTGGGACGTGAGCCTGCGCCGGGCCGCCTACGCCCTGGCCATCGATCGGGTCGGTGCGGCGCTGGAGGCCCGGGGCATCTTCCCCTGAGCGCGAGCGGTGGCCGACCCACGAGTGAGCCGGCCACCGATCACATCTGCGGGTCCTAGCGGAGGTCGAAGCGGTCGAGCTCCATGACCTTGGTCCAGGCCTGCACGAAGTCCCGAGCGAACTTCTCGCGCCCGTCGTCTTGGCCGTAGACCTCGGCGATGGCCCGGAGCTGGGAGTTCGAGCCGAACACCAGGTCGGCGGCGGTGGCCGTCCAGACGACCTCGTCGCTGCCGGCACGACGGCCCTCGTAGACGCCCTCCTCGCCGGCGCCGGTCGTCCACTCGATGCCGGCGTCGAGCAGGTTCACGAAGAAGTCGTTGGTCAGGACGCCGGGCCGGTCCGTCAGCACACCGTGACTGGTGCCGCCGTGGGTGGCGCCGAGGGCGCGCATGCCGGCGACGAGCACGGTCATCTCCGGTGCGGACAGCGCCAGCAGGTTGGACTTGTCGAGCAGGCGCTGCTCCGGTGGCAGCTTGTCGCCGGCCCGCCGGTACTGGCGGAAGCCGTCGCCGCGGGGTTCCAGCACGGAGAAGGCGTCGGCGTCGGTCATCTCGTCGGTGGCATCGGTGCGTCCCGGGGAGAACGGCACGGTGATGTCGTGCCCCGCATCCCGGGCGGCCTTCTCGACGGCGGCGCTGCCGGCGAGGACGATGAGGTCGGCGAGCGAGACCCGCTTGTTGCCGGACTGGTCCGCGTTGAAGTCCTGCTGGATGCCCTCGAGCGCGGTCAGGACCCGACCGATGCGCTCGGGCTCGTTGGCCTCCCAGTCCTTCTGGGGGGCCAGGCGGATGCGGGCGCCGTTGGCGCCGCCCCGCTTGTCGGTGTCCCGGTAGCTCGAGGCGGAGGCCCAGGCCGTGAACACCAGGTCCTGCACCGACACGCCGGCATCGAGGACCTTGGCCTTGAGGTCGGCGACGTCGCCGTCGTCCACCAGGTCGTGGTCGACGGCGGGGACCGGGTCCTCCCACAGCTGGGGTTCGGGCACCCACGGGCCGAGGAACCGCGAGTGGGGGCCCATGTCCCGGTGCAGCAGCTTGTACCAGGCCCGGGCGAAGGCATCGGCGAACGCCTCGGGGTCGTCGCGGAACCGCTCGGAGATCTTGCGGTACTCGGGATCGGCGAGCAGGGCGAGGTCCGTCGTCGCCATCATCGGCGGGTTCATCTTGCCCTCGATGTGTGCGTCGGGAACCAGCTCCTGGGCCTCGGGGTCCTTGGGCTGCCACTGCTTGGCGCCGGCCGGGCTCTCCACCAGCTCCCACTCGAGGCTGAACAGGGTGTCCCAGAAGCTGTTGTCCCACTGGGTGGGCGTGGGCGTCCACGCGCCCTCGAGGCCCGAGGTGATGGTGTCCGCGCCCTTGCCGGTGCCGTGCTGGCTCTTCCACCCGAGGCCCATCGAATGGACGGGGCAACCCTCGGGCTCCGGTCCGACGAGGTCGGGGTTGCCGGCGCCGTGGGTCTTGCCGAACGTGTGGCCGCCGGCGATGAGCGCGACGGTCTCCTCGTCGTCCATGGCCATGCGGGCGAAGGTGAGCCGGATGTCGTGGGCGGCGGCGAGCGGGTCGGGGTTGCCCTTGGGGCCCTCCGGGTTGACGTAGATCAAGCCCATGGTGACCGCGCCGAAGGGCTGGTCGCCGAAGTCGAGGGGCTCGTCGGAGATGTAGCGCTCGTCGCCGAGCCAGGTGTCCTCGGGGCCCCAGAAGACCTCTTCGGGCTCCCAGATGTCCTCACGCCCGAAGGCGAAGCCGAAGGTCTCGAAGCCCATGTCCTCGAGGGCGACGTTGCCGGCCAGGACGAGCAGGTCGGCCCAGGAGACCTTGTTGCCGTACTTCTGCTTGACCGGCCACAGCAGGCGGCGGGCCTTGTCGAGGTTGGCGTTGTCCGGCCAGCTGTTGAGCGGCGCGAAGCGCTGGCCGCCGTCGCCGCCACCGCCACGGCCGTCCTCGACGCGGTAGGTGCCTGCCTGGTGCCAGCTCATGCGGATGAAGAGCGGCCCGTAGTGGCCCCAGTCCGCCGGCCACCAGTCCTGGGAGGTTCGCATGACCTCGACGAGATCGGCCTTGAGCGCGTCGACGTCGAGCTCGGCGACCGCCGCCTTGTAGTCGAAGTCGGGGTCCAGGGGGTTGCCGCGCTGGTTGTGCTGGTGCAGCACGCTGAGGTCGAGCTGGTTCGGCCACCAGTCCTGGTTGGTCCGCGGTCGGCCGCCGGTCTTGGGCTCCGGCGAGTCGATGGCCGGGTTCTCGCTCTCGCTGGTGCTCTGGGTGTCGGCCTTGTCGACCATGTCCTGGGGTTCGGTCATGTGCCTGTCCTCTTCCTCGTCGCGGCGGTGGTGCTCCTCACCCTGTGATACCAGCCGCAGGTGGGCCTGTCTCCGCGATCGTCGCTATGAGGTCCATAACCCAGGCTTCTGGTGGCCGAACACCTGTTCGTCTACCGTTCCTGACGTGGGCTTCAACAACCCCGGCGTCTCCTGGTCCGAGCTGGAGCGGACCCTCTCGGACCGGCACCGCAAGCCCACCCGCGCCCAGGGTGACGGCGGCGACAGCCCGGCCTGGTCCTACCACCGTCCGTCCTACGTGCCGCCGGCCGACCTGCAGCGGCGCACCGCCACCGTCCCCTACGCCGAGCTGCACTGCCACTCGAACTTCAGCTTCCTCGACGGTGCCTCCCACCCCGAGACCCTCGCCGAGGAGGCCACCCGCCTCGGCCTCGAGGCTCTCGCCCTCACCGACCACGACGGCTTCTACGGCGTCGTCCGCTTCGCCGAGGCGGCCCGCGTGGCGGGGCTGCCCACCGTGTTCGGGGCCGAGCTGTCCCTCGGGCTGACCCAGCCCCAGAACGGCATCGCCGACCCCGAGGGCTCCCACCTGCTGGTGCTGGCCCGGGGACCGGCCGGCTACGCCCGCTTGGCCGACACCATCTCCCGCGCGCAACTCGGCTCGGGGTACGCCGGCGTCGGGAGCGCCAGCGAGCAGCCGGCACGCGGTGCTGCGGAGCAGACCGCCATCAGCGCAGCCCAGAAGGGCAAGCCGGTGTACGACGGCATCGACTGGTCCCGCGCCCACGGCGGGGAGTGGCTCGTCCTCACCGGCTGCCGGAAGGGGGCGGTCAACCAGGCGCTGCACGCCCACGGTCCGGCCGCGGCCGAACGGGAGGTGCGCCGCCTCGTCGACACCTTCGGCGCCGGCAACGTGGTGGTCGAGCTGTGGGACCACCACGACCCGCTCGACTCGGCGCGCAACGACGCGCTGGCCGCCATCGCCGACCGGGTCGGGGTCGAGGTCGTGGCCACCAACAACGTGCACTACGCCACCCCGGGCGACCGCCGGCTGGCCACCGCGCTGGCCGCGGTCCGGGCCCGGCGCAGCCTCGACGACGCCGACGGCTGGCTGCCCCCGGCGGCCACCGCCCACCTGCGCTCGGGTGAGGAGCAGGCCCGCCGCTTCGCCCGCTACCCGGGCGCGGTGGAGCGGGCCGCCGAGCTGGGCCGGGCGTGCGCGTTCGACCTGCACCTGGTGGCCCCGAACCTGCCGCCGTTCCCGTGCCCCGACGGCCTGTCCGAGATGGCGTACCTGCGCCGCCTCACCGAGGAGGGCGCCACCCGCCGGTACGGGCCCCGGCACGCCGAGCGCGAGCCGGGGGCGTGGGCCCAGATCGACCACGAGCTCGCCCTCATCGAGACCCTCGGCTTCCCCGGCTACTTCCTCATCGTGTGGGACCTGGTCGACTTCTGCCGCCGGTCGGGCATCTACTGCCAGGGCCGGGGGAGCGCGGCCAACTCGGCGGTGTGCTTCGCCCTCGGCATCACCAAGGCCGATGCCGTGAAGCTGAAGCTGCTGTTCGAGCGCTTCCTGTCACCCGAGCGCGACGGTCCGCCGGACATCGACATCGACATCGAGTCCAACCGGCGCGAGGAGGTCATCCAGTACGTCTACGAGCGCCACGGCCGCCGCCACGCCGCCCAGGTCGCCAACGTCATCACCTACCGGGCCCGGTCCTCGATCCGGGACATGGCCAAGGCCCTCGGCTACGCCACCGGCCAGCAGGACGCCTTCGCCAAGGCTGCGGATGCCTGGGGCAACATCGCCTCCACCATGTCCCAGCCCGGCGCGGCCGAGGAGCTTCCCGCCGACGTGGTCGAGCTGGCTGCCGAGGTCGAGCACTTCCCCCGCCACCTCGGCATCCACTCCGGCGGCATGGTGCTGTGCGACCGGCCGGTGGTCGAGGTCTGCCCGGTCGAGTGGGGTCGCTTCCAGGGCCGGGAGGGCGCCACCGTCCGATCCGATCTCCCCATCCGATCGGTGCTGCAGTGGGACAAGGACGACTGCGCCGCGGCCGGCCTCGTGAAGTTCGACCTGCTCGGCCTCGGCATGCTCACGGCCCTGCACGAGACCATCGACCTGGTGCAGGCCGCACACGGCATCGAGCTCGACCTGGCCGAGATCCCCCAGGACGACGAGGTCTACGACATGCTCGTCGCGGCCGACTCGGTGGGCGTGTTCCAGGTCGAGTCCCGGGCCCAGATGGCCACGCTGCCCCGGCTGCGACCCCGCACCTTCTACGACCTGGTGGTCGAGGTCGCCCTCATCCGGCCCGGCCCCATCCAGGGCGGCTCGGTCCACCCCTACATCCGCCGGCGCAACGGCCAGGAGGAGGTCACCTACCTCCACCCGCTGCTGCAGCCCTCGCTGGAGAAGACCTTGGGGGTGCCGCTGTTCCAGGAGCAGCTCATGCAGATGGCCATCGACGTCGGCGGCTTCACCCCGGCCGAGGCCGACCAGCTCCGCCAGGCCATGGGCTCCAAGCGCTCGCCCGAGCGGATGGAGCGCCTGCACGACCGCTTCACCGCCGGCGCCCGCGAGCGCGACGTGCCCGACGACGTCATCGAGCAGATCTGGCTGAAGCTGGCCGCCTTCGCCAACTACGGCTTCCCCGAGAGTCACTCGGTGTCCTTCGCCTACCTGGTCTACGCCTCGTCGTGGCTGAAGCGGTTCCACCCCGCCGCGTTCTGCGCCGGCCTGCTCAACGCCCAGCCCATGGGGTTCTGGTCCCCGCACTCGCTCATCCAGGACGCCCGCCGCCACGGCGTCGAGGTCCGCACCCCCGACGTGTCGGTCTCCGCCGCCAAGGCGATGCTGATGTGGGACCACCCCGATGAGAACTGGCAGTTCTCCTGTAGCGCGCCGGAACCGCCGGAGGTCGCCACCCGAGGGCTGCCGGCGGAGGTGTGGGGCAAGGGTGGTCCGGTGGTGCAGCTCGGCCTGCGCGAGGTCCGCAACATCGGCGACGACGTGGCCCGCCAGATCGAGGCCGCCCGCGACGCCGGCGGGCCGTTCGCCTCGATGGAGGACCTCGCCCGTCGGGTGCCGCTCACCCTGCCCCAGCTCGAGGCGCTGGCCACCGCCGGTGCGTTCGGCTGCTTCCGCTCGCCCCGCACCGGCGAACCGCTCTCCCGGCGCGAGGCGCTGTGGCAGGCCGGGTCGGTGGCCCAGGGCGGGGTCGACCGGCTCCCCGGCATCGTCACCGGCGCCGACGCCCCCACGCTGCCCGGCATGGACGACTTCGAGGAGGCCCGGGCCGATCTGTGGTCCACCGGCATGAGCCCCGACGGCCACCCCACCCGCTTCATCCGGGAGGACCTCGACCGCCTCGGCGTGGTGACCTCCGCGGGCCTGTGGGACGTGGAGCCCGGCTCCAAGGTCCTCATCGGCGGGGTCGTCACCCACCGCCAACGCCCCGCCACCGCCGGCGGCACCATGTTCCTCAACCTCGAGGACGAGACCGGACTCATCAACGTGGTGGTGTCCCGCGGCTGCTGGAACGCCCACCGCAAGGTCGCCCTCAGCGCCCCGGCCATGCTCATCCGCGGTCGCTGCGAGCGGGCCGAGGGCGTCATCAACGTCGTGGCCGAGCGCCTGTCGCCGCTCCCCGTCGGCGGCACGCCCAAGAGCCGAGACTTCCGATGAGCGTCCACGCCCCCCTCCAAGGGTCGCTCTTCGGTGCCGCCGAGCCCCATCTCACCGGCCCGCTGCCCGAGGATCGCGAGCACCTGGCCCACGGCGCGTGGATCGTCCGGGTGCCGGGTTGGGTCGGCGGCGACCAGACGCTGATGGAGGAGCTGACCGAGACGACGTCGTGGCACGCCGGTCGGCGCCCCATGTACGACCGCATCGTCGACGTGCCACGCCTCACCGCGTCGATCCCGAAGAGTGGACCGGGTCACCCGGTGCTGCGCGAGATCACCCGGGCGCTCCGGGAGCGATTCGGCGAGCGGATGGACCGGATCGGTCTCGCCCTCTACCGGGACGGTCGGGACTCGGTGGCCCCCCACGGCGACACGGTCGCACGGGAGATGCACAGCTCGGTCATGGCCACCGTGTCGTGCGGTGCGCCCCGCCGGTTCCTGCTCGCACCGGTCGCCGGCGGCGGTTCGGTCTCGTTCGACCTCGGCCACGGCGACCTGCTCGTGATGGGCGGCACGATCCAGCGCACGTGGCGCCACGGTGTGCCGAAGACGAACCGCGCCGTGGGTCCCCGCATGTCCATCATGTTCCGGCCCCGCTGGGAGGCCGCAGCACCTCAGCGTCCCACGGCCTCGCGGCTGTAGGCCTCGAACCCCGGGGCCGGGTAGCTGCCGGACGTCTCGACCCCTTCGATGGTCCCGCTGACGTCGCCGATCGCCCAGCTGGCCGTCCACACGTAGCGGACGGCGATGTCGTACATGCCGTGGTGCTGGTACACGTGCGTGATCTCGCCGCTGGGGTGGGGCCCGGGCTGGCCGGTGTAGGGGCCGTGCTCGCCGGCGACGTCGTCGTGGGGGTCGTCCCAGTCGACGTAGACCTGGGCCGTGGCGGTGAGGGTCAGCGGCCCGAACGGCGTGTCGACGGGACCGTAGGTCCGGTTCGTGGGCGCCCCCGTCTCGAGGAACGCCTCGAACCCGACCGGCAGGGCGTCGGGCTGGACGTAGGGGGTCGGCACGGGCAGGTCGATCTGCCGGAGGAACTCGGCGGCCTCCATGGCCGGCGTCGTCGTCGGCAGCGCAGGTACGTCGGGGCAGAGTGAGTACGTGCGGAGGAGACGCAGGAACTGCCTCTCGGACTCGATGTCCTCTGCCATCGTCGGATCGCGGCCGAGACGAGCGGTCTCTGTCGTGAGGCAGGGATTGCCATCAGGGTCCTGACTCAGGACCGGACGCCAGAGCTCGCGGAATGGGTAGGCGGTCGTCGGCGGTCCAGACTGGACGGGGACAACATCGTCTCGCACGTCATGCCCTGCACTCGTGCCTTGGCAGATGTACTCGCCAGGAGAGTTGCCATCGATGCCGCAAGACTTCTTGTGCTCCGCGGCCGCCGGAACCGCAACGATCAGTAGTGACGTCAACGCCAAGACGCAGCGCACGAGGTTTCTCATGACGGGTCCGAGCATGTTTCGGCTGGAACTGTTCCGTCCTCCGTCGCCGGGAGCGCAGCGATAACCCAAGCCGTGGGATTGTGTCCCGGCGCCCGGTTCGCCTCCGTGGCTGGCAACAGACGCACGAAACCTCTGACATGGTCAGGGAGGGCTTGGAAGTCGGTGACCAACCCGGAACTGTCAAAGCGAACCTCTGCGAAAACGCATTCCCGGTGGCGATCGATCAGTTCCAAGACGTCCGCCGTCGCGGGTTGCGGGTCTGCCTGGAAATTGGCGAAGTCTTCAAAGGCGATCTCGATCAGTCCGTTGATCGCCTCCTGCGCTTGATCCTTCGTGTAGATGCTCTCCAAGAGTTCGATTGTGGCCTCATCGACGAGAGTTGCCTCTCTCGTATGAACCAACGCATCCCGCGAGACCCGGAACAGCTCGTTGAGGACCTGCTCGACGTACTCCTCGGTGATCTGGCTCTCGTCCTGAGGGATCACGTCGGGAGCGACGGTGCGGGGTTCGGTGGTGGTCGATGACGTCGAAGAGGTCGTCTCCTCCGGGATGGACGTGACCGCCGCCCGATCGCTGTCGTCATCGTCGCCCCCGCAGGCGCCGAGGAGGAGGGTGGCGCCGAGAAGGCCGTGGAGGAGCCGCCGCATGCGAGAAATGTAGTCAGGTGCAACATGACCTGAAAAGGTCTCTCGGTCCCTTTCGCCCCACTTGGCGGCAGCGGTGCGCCGGGCGTGAATGGGGTCATCCCGACCGGGGCCTCTACCGTCATCTGGCGATGGCTTCGAAGCGACCGAACAAGCAGCAGCGTCAGCGGCAGAACCGCCAGCGTCGGGAGGCCCGCCAGGCCCGGTCGGTGCACGCCGGCGAGGCGACCGCCATCGCTCGTGGCGAGCGGGAGAAGGCCGAGCCCACGGCCAACACCCGCACCTCGGCGAAGGGCAAGGGGTCCAAGGCGCAGGCCCGGGCGGACCGCAAGAGCCGCTACAGCATCCCCGGCCAGCGCGCCGTCGTGATGGCCTTCCTGTTCACGATCGTCTCCGCTGCCACCCTGCTGATCGCCCCGGTCCAGGTCCAGCGCGAGGTCCCCATCGACGATCCCGTGCTCGAGGAGATCGACGAGGACGACCAGGAGGTCGACGAGGACGCCGGAACGGTCACCTACGTCGACGACGCCAAGCTGCTCGACGAGGAAGGTCCGGCCGTGGCCGCCGGCGTGATGCTCACGCCGATCCTCATCACCGGCGCCGCCGTGTGGTTCACGAAGAAGCCGCAGCGATCCACGGCGTGGACCATGGCCATGATCGCCCTGGCTGCGTACATCTTCCTGTTCGCCGGCCCCTACGGGATCATCACCCTGCCCTCGATGATCGCCCTGGCCGTCGGCGGCTTCCAGTCCCGCCGCGCCGAGTCCAAGGAGCGGCTCGCGGAGATCCGGGCGAAGAAGGCAGCGGCGGGCGATGGCGAGGTCATCGACGTGGAGGCCACCGAGGTCACCGAGGACGAGTCGAACGAGCCGGAGACCGAGACGGACACCGGGATCGAGGCGACCGAGGGCGAGCTCGCAGAGCCCGTCGCCGACGACGACCGCCGCTAGGGTCGCCCCGCCATCGAGACCACGTACGAGGAGACCTGAAGATGTCCGAAGCCGCAGAGGCCGCCCACGCCAAGTTCCAGACCCTGATCGGCCAGGAGAGCGAGCCGGGCGAGTGGATCCAGGTCACCCAGGAGATGATCAACCAGTTCGCCGACGTCACGATGGACCACCAGTTCATCCACGTCGATCCCGAGGCGGCGAAGAACACCCCCTTCGGCGGCACCATCGCCCACGGCTTCCTCACCCTCTCCCTGCTCGTCCCGCTCTCGAGCTCGATCAAGCAGGACCCGGAGACGCTCAAGGGCGTGATCATGGGCGTGAACTACGGCTTCGACAAGATCCGCTTCATCGCCCCGGTCCCGAGCGGCTCCCGCATCCGGGCCAAGGCCGTGCTCAAGGCCGCCGAGATCAAGGGCAGCTCGGTCAACGCGACCCGCACCTACACCATCGAGGTCGAGGGCTCCGACAAGCCGGCGGTCATCGCCGACTGGATCACCCGCCTCACCTACGGCTGATCGGCCGGCCGCCGCTCACCCCGCAGCGGCGTAGGTGAACCCGAGGCGGCCCACGTCGATGGCCGCCGCCTCGATCAGCGCGATGGCCTCGTTCCCGGGCAGACCGGGAGCGAGGCCGATCGGCTCGGCCATCGCGTAGAGCCGGATCTCGTAGCGGTGCGCTGCGTCCCCCGGCGGCGGGCAGGGTGGGTCCCACCCGAGCTCGTCGGAATCGGTGCGGCCAACGACCGCGGTGTCCGGGAGCTGCATCGGATCCAGCTGCGCCGTGGTGCTGGGCAGGCCGGCGACGACGAGGTGCACGAAGTCGCTCGCATCCAGGTCGACGATGGCGACCGCGAGCTCCGCCGCCGCTGGCGGGATCCCGCTGAACACGAGGAGCGGGGCGCGGCCGACGCCGTCGCAGGTGAAGGCCGGGTCGAGTGTCCCGGCTTCGACGACGTCGGGGCTGGTGACGCGCAGGCCGAGCCCGTCGTCGGCCGGTGCGGTGGCCGGGACCTCGGTGGCCGGCATCGTGGCCGAGGTCGGCTCGAGGGTGCGGCCGTCGTCGTTGCAGCCGGCGAGCCCGATGCACGCCGCGACGAGCAGGCCGAGCGCGCGCGGACGTCGGAGCAGCATCGGTGCGATCGGACGGCTCAGGTCTTGGCGTCGGTGCGGCCGTTGGCGCCGCTGCGCTCCAGCAGCTCGCTGACCCCGGCCAGCGCGCCGGCCAGACCGCCGAGCTCGGTGGGCACGATGATCTTGGTGGCCTGCCCGTCACCCAGCTTCTGCAGGGTCTCGAGGTACTTGATGGCGAGCAGGTCGTTGGACGGGTTGCCGTCGTGGATGGCCTGGTAGACGGACCGGATGGCGGCAGCCTCACCTTCGGCGACCGCGCTCTGGCGGTACTGCTCGGCCTCGGCGAACTTGCGCACCGCCTCGGCCCGGCCTTCGGCCTCGAGCACCGACTTGGCCTTGGAGCCCTCGGCCTCGAGGATGGCGGCGGCCTTGGCGCCCTCGGCGGTGGTGATCGACGCCTCGCGCCGGCCCTGGGCCTCGGTGACCACGGCTCGGCGGGTGCGCTCGGCCTTCATCTGCTCGTGCATGGCGGACATGACGTCCGGCGGCGGATCGATGCGCTGGATCTCGACCCGGACCACGCGCACGCCCCACTTGTCGGTGGCGTCGTCCAGGATCTCGCGCAGCGCGATGTTGATCTTGTCGCGCGAGGTCAGCGACTCGTCGAGCGGCAGGTCGCCGATGACGTTTCGAAGGTTGGTCTGGGCCAGCTTGGTGACGGCCAGGATGAAGTTGGCGACGTTGTAGATCAACCGCTGGGGGTCGGTGGGCTCGTAGTAGATGACGGCATCGACGGACACGCCCACGTTGTCCTCGGTGATGACCTCCTGGGGCGGGACGTCGACCACCTGCTCACGCATGTCGACGATGCGCATGTGGTCGACGAGGGGGATGATGAGGCGGAGGCCCGGGTCGACGGTCTCCTTGTACTTGCCGAGGCGTTCGACGACGCCGCGCTGGTAGGGCTTCACGATCCGGACGCCGGCGGCGACGTACACGAAGAGGAAGAAGCCGAGGACGGCCAGGACGATGATGAGGGCCACTAGTGAGGCCTTTCCGGTGGTCGGGTGGAGGTAGGGAGGCCGGTGGGGTAGACGATGACCCGGGTGCCGCGGACCTCGAGCACGGTCACGTGCGTGCCGGGGGCGAGCGGCCCGCCATCGAGCGCTTCGGCCCGCCACTCCTCGCGGCCGATGCGGACGGAACCGAGCTCATCGGGCCCTTGCGGGACCTCGGTGAGGACCACGCCGTGCTCGCCGACGAGGCGCTTGGCGCCGACGCCGAGCGGGTTCTTGGTCGTGGCGTCGAGCCGGGCTGCGAGCGGTCGGAAGGCGGCGAAGCTGACGGCGGACAGGACCACGAAGATCAGCCAGCCGATGGCGATCGGGGCGCCGAGGAACGCAGCCACCGCGGCGCCGGTGGCGCCGAGGGCGAAGGGCACGAGGAAGAAGGTGCCCGCTGAGGCCATCTCGCCGAGACCGAAGGTCACGGCGGCCGCCAGCCAGACCCACCGCCAGAAGTCGGGGTCGTCCACGGAGGCGATGGTACCGATCGGGCGCGGTCGATGTGCCCCGGTTCGTCCCCGGTCAGGAACCGGCGTCGTCCTCGGTGCCGTCGGGTCGTGCGAAGGCGTCGTCGGCCACGTCGGTCCCGTACTCGGTCGCCTCCAGCCGGTCGCTGCCCTGGTCGACGAGGAGCACAGCGCCCTCGGGCGACGCGCAGATCGTGCCGCTGCTCCCGAGCTCGCTCGACTCCCGCCCGCTCCGGAGCCGCGTGACCAGGCACCGGGCGTCGACGCCGGCGACGGTGAGCGTCTCGATCTCGAAGGAGTAGTCATCGGCTCGGGCCGCGAGGGATTCGCTCAGCTCGTCGAGCGCCGATGCCCGGAACACGCCGGGCGGTTCGACGATGGCATCGGTGCGCTCGCAGGTGAGGTCGTCGCCCTCCGGGTCCGGTCTGCACGTGAGGGCCTGGCCGTCGGTGACGAGGCGCACCTCGGTGGTGGTGCCGTCGGCGATGACCTCCACGCGGCGATCGGGTGGCCGGTTGTCGATCACCAGCTCGGTGCCCTCGGCCGGGGCGGGGAAGCGGATCCGGTACGTGGCGGTCTCGCCGCGCGCCAGCAGGCCGAGGAACTCGGCGACGTCGCCCTCGAGGCCGGCATCCAACGCCGCGGCCTCGACCTGCTCGGACCGAACGTCGCCGGTGGCGGTGGCCTCGTCGGTGTCGTCACCGCAGGACGTGAGCACGCCGCCGAGGACGAGCGCGAGCACGGCCGGCGTCGTCAGGCGGCGAGCGATCGATCGGCGGCTGGGCACGGCCGGATGGTACGGACCAGCAGTACCGTTGGCGGAATGGCACCGCCGGCCACGACCGAACCCACGCCCAGGTCCCTCGGCCGCTCCGTCGCGCTCGGCATCGGCATCGGCGTCGGCGCCGCTGCGATCTGCTTCTTCCTGATCGCCATCCCCTTCTACACGCTCGCCTCCTTCGAGCCGAACGGCATCGACCGCCCGATCGTGCGCACCGGCCTGTTCCGCGTCGCGCTGCCCGTCGGCCTCCTCGTCGGGTTGGCCTCGGGCGTCGCGTCGACGCTGTGGTTGCGCCGCGGCGGCGCCTGGACGGTCAGCGACGGGAGCGACCGCTACAGCAACCGTTAGCGTTGGGCGGGTGAGCCCCTCCGTCGACCGCTGCATCCTGACCGTCCACGCCCACCCCGACGACGAGTCGTCGAAGGGCGCTGCGACCATCGCGCAGTGCAAGGCCGAGGGCATCCGCACGGTGCTGGTGTGCTGCACCGACGGCGCCGCCGGCGACATCCTGAACCCGGCCATGGACCGGGAGGACGTGAAGCTGAACCTGCCGGCCGTGCGGCGCGACGAGCTGGCCCAGGCTGCACGGATCATCGGCTACGACGAGGTCATCGACCTCGGCTACCGGGACTCCGGCATGCCCGACACCGACGCCAACGCCCACCCCGAGGCCTTCGCGAACGCCGACCACGATGAGGCCGTCGGCAAGCTCGTTGCCATCCTGCGGCGGGAGCGCCCGCAGGTCGTGGTCACCTACGGCGACGACCAGCGCGGCTACCCGCACCCCGACCACCTGCAGGTGCACGACATCTCGATGCCGGCGGTGGAGCGGGCGGCGGATCCCGAGTGGTACCCGGACGCCGGCGAACCCCACCGCGTCGACAAGGTGTACTGGACCTCCTGGTCCCGGGGGCGCATGGTCGCCATGCACGAGAAGTTCCTCGAGATGGGCCTCGAGTCGCCCTTCGACGAGAAGTGGTTCGACCGCCCCGACCAGGACGACCGCATCACCACCCGCGTGCACACCGGCGAGTGGTCCGACGTGCGCTGGGACGCCCTCCTCGCCCACGCGACCCAGATCGACCCGACGTCGCCGTTCTGGTTCGGCCTGCCCCGAGAGGTCGCAGCGACCGTGCACCCGTGGGACGAGTACATCCTCGCGGTGAGCCACGTGGACAGCGACGAGTCCACCGGCGACCTGTTCGACGGCATCCCGGTCCGCGACGCCGCATCTCGCTGATGGGCGCATCGGTCGAGCTGCTCACCCAGGACTGGCTCGACGCGCAGCGGGAGGCCACCCGCGACCTGCCGGTGCGACCAGGCGCCAGCGCCCGCATGGAGTACCGGGTCTCTGGCGGCCCCGACGGCGAGGTCGTGTTCCACACCGTGCTCGAGGACGGGCGCATCGCCGAGAGCGCGCTCGGCCCGGCCGAACCGGAGCCGGACTTCACGGTGCTGGTGCCCTACGACGACTACGTCGCCATCATCCGGGGCGAGCTCGACCAGAACGTGGGCTTCATGCAGGGCCGGGTGAAGGTCACCGGCAACATCGGTCGCATGCTGTCGGTGCTGCCGGTGACGACGTCGCCCGAGTGGCGGGCCGCGGCCGACGACCTCCTGGCCCGGACCTCGTTCTGAACCCGGCTACTCCTCGTCGGGGTCCGGGACCGATTCGACCTGGAGCACCTGGTCCTCGTCGGTGATGTCGACGACCTCGTAGGTGCCCGGCTGGTCGAAGATCACGAAGGTGGACTCGCCGGGGAAGAGCAGGCCGGTGTCGATGCGGGTGTCGGCCCGGATGCCGTGGTCGTCCTCGCCGACGATGCGGAACTCGACCAGGTCGCTGTCCAGCACCTCGAGCTCGTCGGCGTCGAAGCCGTCGTCGCCGAGCTCCACCACGTGGTCGGGCTCGGCGGGCACCTCGGGGAGGTCGTCGCGCGAGATGGCGCGGCGCTCGCTGTCGCACGCGGTGCCGAGCAGGGCCGCGGCGGCGATGGCGACGGCGGCTGCTCGCCGGAGCGGGGGACGCACCGTCAACCGGCCCGCTGCGCGTCGCGCAGCTCCCGGTAGCCGATGAGGGTGACGCCGGCCCGCTCCAGGAGGGATCGGGTCTCGGAGCTGAGCACGAGGTCGAGGTCGTCGACCCGCCCCGACCAGGTGTCGCCGATGGCCCGCAGCTCGGGCGTGTCGACCGCAGGGTGCACGTAGACCTCGGTGACGCCGGGCTGCAGGTCGTAGATGGTCCGCTCGATCGCCTTCCGGGATCCGATGCCCGGCGCGTACAGGAACCGGTCGGGGAACAGGACGCCCTCCTCGGAGGCCAGGTCGCGGAAGGGGAAGCCGATGGCCCGCTGGGTGGAGGCGCCCGAGAGGCGGATGGGCAGGCCGTAGTCGACGGCGAGGTCGAGGTAGACGTCGAAGAACTCCGGGCGGAGCTGCATCACGCCCATGTGGCTGTCGAGGTGGCTGACGTCGAAGCCCCACAGGATCGCCCGCTCGACCTGCGCCCGGCACTCCCGGCGGACCTCGTCGAGGTCGGCGTGCTCCCAGACGTCGACGTTGGTGCGGGGGAAGCCGCCGTCGCCGTCGAGCAGGGACGGGGCGTGGGTGATGGGTCCCCAGCGGTAGAGGTCGTGCTCGGCGGTGAGCGTGAGGTGCACGCCCACGTCCTCGCCCCGGTAGTGGCTGGCCGCCTCCCGCGCCCACGGGCACGGGATCATGATCGATGCGCTCGTCCCCACCCCGTCCCGCAGCGCCCGGTAGACGCCGTGGCTGGCTGCGTGGCAGAAGCCGAGGTCGTCGCAGTTGACGATGAGCAATCGGGCGTCGGGCGGATGCCCGAGGCGCTCGGCGAGGGTCGGCACGGCCCGACGCTAGCGATCAGGAGGCGGCCCGATGTCGACGTCGGGACCGCCGCACACACCCCACAGGCCCCGACCGCCGTCGCGGGCCTCGGCTTCGGCGGCGACCAGGTCGGGGTAGAGGGCCTCGTTGTCTCCGTAGGTGACCGCATCGGCATAGCCCTGCTCGACCAGGGCGAGGTTGACCATCAGGTCGTCCTCGGCGCGGTACACGTAGGCGAGCAGCCGGCCGAACTGGTCCCGGGCGACGGCGTCGCGCTCGAGCCGGACGGCGGTCCCCTCGGGGACGAGGCTGGCCAGGTAGGCCGATGCCTCGGCGCCGTAGCACTGCACCGGTCGGTTCGGCGCGACGGACTCGGGCGTGTCCACGCCGATGAGCCGGATCCGCTCCTCGGTGCCGCCGATCCGGACGTCGAGGGTGTCGCCGTCGACGACGTGGGTGACCACCCCGTCGCCGTCCGCCGGTGGCCCGCCGCCCGGGGTGGGAGACGCGCAGGCGGCCGCCAGCACGCTGGCGGCCGCGAGCACGACGATTCTGGTCTGGGTCCTCACTGCCGTCCTCCGAGAGGGCGCCGGCGCCGCAGCGCCCGGGAAGGGGGAAGTGGAGGAAGAGTTAGATGCGCTCGATGATGGTGCCGGTGCCGAGACCGCCACCGCAGCACATGGTGACGAGGCCGGTGGACTTGTCGGTTCGCTCGAGCTCGTGGAGGGCCTTGGTGAGCAGGACCGCGCCGGTGCCGCCGAGCGGGTGGCCGAGGGCGATGGCGCCGCCGTTGGGGTTGACCGTGTCCATGTCGGGGTTGTGCTCCTTGGCCCAGGACAGCACGACCGACGCGAAGGCCTCGTTGATCTCGGTGACGTCGATGTCGGACATCTTCATGCCGGTCCGCTTGAGCAGGTGCGACGTGGCATCGATGGGGCCGGTGAGCATGAGGACGGGGTCCACGCCGACGTTGCAGGTGTCGACGATGCGGGCCTTGGGGGTGAGGCCGAGCGCCTTGGCCTTGTCGGCGGTCATCAGCAGCACCGCGGCTGCGCCGTCGGAGATCTGGGAGGACGAACCGGCGGTGTGCACGCCGTCGGGGCGGGCGACGGGCTTGAGGGTGCCCAGCTTCTCGAGGCTGGTCTCGCGCAGGCCCTCGTCGCGGGTGACGGTGTGGGTGCTGTCGAGCAGGTTGCCCTCCTCGTCGGCGTCGGGCGCGGTGACCGGCACGATCTGGGTGGCGAAGCGGTCCTCGGCCCAGGCCTGGGCGGCGAGCTGCTGGGAGCGGAGGCCGAAGGCGTCGGTGTCCTCGCGCGAGATGCCCCACTTGTCGGCGATGCGCTCGGCGCCCTCGAACTGGGAGGTCATCTCGTAGCGGCCGAAGTAGGTCTTGGGGATCGGGATGCCGAGGCCGAAGTCCTTGCGGCCGCTGGAGCCGATCGGGATGCGGCTCATGACCTCGACGCCGCAGGCGACGGCCACGTCGACCGCGCCGCCGGCGACCAGGGCGGTGGCCAGGTTGGTGGCCTGCTGGGAGGAGCCGCACTGCGTGTCGACCGTGGTGGCGGCGACCGACTGGGGCAGCCCGGCGGCCAGCCAGGCGGTGCGACCGATGTTGAAGGCCTGCTCGCCGACCTGGGAGACGCAGCCGGCCACGACCTGGCCGACCTCGGCCGGATCGATGCCCGTGCGCTCGATGAGCGCCTGCTGGGCGATGCCGAGCAGCTCGCCCGGGTGCATGGTGGACAGGCCACCGCCACGGCGGCCCACGGGCGTCCGGACGGCATCGATGATCACAACGTCGGTCATGGCGGCAGTGTACGGCCGGTCTTGACCGTGCGGTCAAGGGCGAGGCGGCGGCCGCTCACCACCGGCGGCGACGGCGACCTCGGCCCGTCAGGGCACCGAAGACCAGCAACAGGACCGTGGCACCGATGAAGGCGACGAACATCGAGCGGAGACCGAAGTCGCCGATGCCCTCGTCGCCGGCAGCGGAGAACAGCGCGCCGCCCAGCAGGCCCCCGACGATGCCCACGATCATGGTCGAGATGCAGCCGCCGCCCCGGTAGCCGGTGACCCGGCCCGCCAGCCCGCCGGCGACGAGCCCGACGATGATCCAGCCGAGGATGCCCATGGGCGCCGAGGGTACCCAGGGCCACCGTCAGGCCGCGTGGGCGTGCTGCTCGCCGGCTTCGGCCCGGCGCTCGGCCTGGGTGCGGGCGATGGTGTCGGCCAGGGCGGCCCGGGCCTTGAGGAGGCCCTTGCGGCCGGCTTCCCGGCTGCGGGGGTCGAGGTGGAAGGCCTCCTGGCGGGGGCCGGGGATGCGGAGGCTGGTCTGCGTTGCCATGCCCCCATCATCCGCAGGGGGTCTGACAAGAACGATCAGACGGGCGCGCCGGGGGCGACGAGGGGCCAGGGGAGGGTCCGCTCGACCTGCAGGGCCAGGTCCAGGAGCAGGGCGTCCTGGTGGTGGCGGGCCATGATCTGCATGCCGACGGGGAGCCCGAAGGCGGGCGCCACGGGGACCGAGACGGCGGGGTTGCCGACGATGTTCGCCGGGATCGTGAGCAGGCCGTTGTTCTCCAGGCCGACCTTCTGGTCGCCGACCCGGGTGTTGGCGGTGATCTCGGCCGGGTAGGCCACGTCGGGGTTCGTGGCCGAGATCACCAGGTCGACCTGGTCGAAGACGTCGGCCAGCGCCTCGTTCAGCTCGGTGCGGCGCCGCTCCACCTGCGCGGCCATGGTCAGGTCGTAGCTGGAGTGGGCCATCTCGAAGCCCATCGCCATCTCCCGGGTGAGGTCGTCCTTGCACGCCGGCCAGAGCCCGTCCAGGTCCTTGGCCAGCTGGGCCAGGTTCGACATCGCCCACTCGAACCCGAGGCCCGGCAGGGCCACGTCGACGTCGACCTGGACCAGGCCGGCGTCGGCGATGAGCGCGGCGGCCGCGTCCCGCACGTTGGCCTCCACCTCGGGGCGCAGCACGGCGCGGCCGAGGTCGGGCACGACGGCGACCCGCAACCCGGTGAGGTCGTGGGTGCCGAGGCCGGCCTCCCAGCCGCCGGGGCTGGGCAGCGAGTACGGGTCGCGGAAGTCGTAGCCGGCGCACACGTCGTACCAGCGAGCCACGTCGCGCACGCTGCGGGCCTGGCAGCCCTTCACCACGGTGAGCGGCGCGATCTCGGTCTTCGGGCCCCGGGGGATCCGCCCCGCCGTGCCCTTCATCCCGACGTTGCCGTTGAAGCCGGCCGGGATGCGGATGGAGCCGCCGCCGTCCCCGCCGCTGGCGATCGGCACCAGCCCGCCGGCGACGGCTGACGCGGACCCACCCGAGGAGCCGCCGGCCGTGCGGCCGTGCTCCCACGGGTTGTGCGTGGTCCCGTTCAGGCGGGTGGTGGACACGTTGAGGCCCCCGAACTCGGAGGCGGCGCAGAGGCCGACGATGACCGCGCCGGCGTCGCGGAGGCGGGCGACCATGGTGCTGTCGTGGTCGCCGATGCGGTCCCGGAACACCAGCGACGCCTCGGTGTCCGGCCAGCCCTCGACCTTCTCGAGCTCCTTGATCCCCATGGGCACGCCACCGAAGGGGAGCGAGACGTCGGCGGCCTTCGCCCCAGCCAGGGCGGCGTCGGCGTCGACGTGGGAGAAGGCGTTCAGGTCGGAGGCCTCGATGGCGTCGAGGCACGCCCGGGTGTCCTCGACGGGGTTGCGGGATCCGTCCCGGTAGGCGTCGACGAGCGAGCAGGCGTCCTGCAGCCAGGGGGCGTCGGTCATGGCCAGGGACACTAGGGAACGGCGCGGGGCGCTCCGTAGGCTCCCGGCCCGTGGACGCCAAGACCTTCCTCGGCCTGCAGCCGACCCACAACCCGAACCGGTGGTTCATCCCGGTGACGCCCGGCGTGTCGACCCGGGGGAACTTCCTCTGGGGCGGGTGCGGCCTCGGCGCCGGCATCGAGGCGATGGAGCGCACGACCGGCCGGCCCGTGGTCTGGGCGACGGCGCAGTACCTCTCCTACGCCGAGACCGGCTCGATCATGGACATCGACGTCATCGTCGCCAACGAGGGCAGGAGCGTCACCCAGGCCCGCGCCGTCGGCCACGTGGGGGACCGGGAGATCCTCACGGTCAACGCCGCCCTCGGCCACCGGGACAAGCCGGCCGCGGGCATGTGGGAGCAGATGCCCGACGTCCCCCCGCCGGATCAGTGCCACATCCGCTTCGGCGTGACGCCGGACGAGGAGGGCATCACCGACGGGATGATGGCCCGGCTGGACTTCCGCCTGGCCAACGCCCGCACCTTCGACGAGCTCGACGGCAACCCCATGCCGGAGGGCAACTGCTCGATGTGGGCGCGCATGCCGGACATCCTCGAGATGTCCGGGGCCGCCCTCGCCATCCTCGGCGACTACGTGCCCATGGGCCTGGGCCAGGCCCTCGGCCGCCACGCCGGCGGCAACAGCCTCGACAACACGCTGCGCATGGTCGACATCGTCGAGACCGACTGGGTCCTGCTCGACATCCGCGTCCACGCCATCGCCAACGGGTTCGGGCACGGTCTCGTGCACCTGTGGGCCGAGGACGGGACGCTGCTGGCCACGGCCAGCCAGTCCACGATCCTGCGCTTCCACGAGGAGTTCGAGGCCCGCCGCAAGCGCATGCAGGAGCAGCAGGCCACCTGAGGCTGTGGCAGGGTGCGATCATGCAGCGCTACGGCATGACCATCCCGCTGAGCGGTCCCCTCCACTCCCAGAAGGAGCAGTTCGAGGAGCTGGTGGACCTCGGCTACACCGACGTCTGGTCGGCCGAGGCCGACGGGCACGACGGGTTCACGCCCCTGGCGCTGGCCTCGGTGTGGACGCCGTCCCTCCGGCTCGGCACCGCCATCATCCCCGCCTACACCCGCGGTCCGGCCTGCTTCGCCCAGTCCGTCGGTTCGCTGGCCCAGGCCGCCCCCGGCCGCTTCGCCATCGGCATCGGCTCGTCGTCGAACGTCATCGTCGAGCGCTGGAACGGCATCGAGTTCGACGAGCCGTACAAGAAGGTCCGGGACATGGTCCGGTTCCTGCGCAAGGCCCTCGAAGGCGAGAAGATCAAGGAGGACTTCGACACGTTCTCCATCAACGGCTTCCAGCTGAAGGCCCTGCCGCCCGAGCCGGTGCCGATCCTGGTCGCCGCCCTGCGCTCGGGGATGCTCAAGCTCGCCGGTCGTGAGGGCGACGGGGCCATCATCAACTGGCTGTCGGCCGAGGACGTCGCCACGGTGGCACCGATCGTGCAGGACGCCTCCACCGACGGGTCGTCCAAGGAGGTCGTGGCCCGCATCTTCTGCGCCCCGATCGACGACCCGGACACGGTCTACGGCTCGGCCAAGTTCGCCATCGCCGCCTACCTGAACGTGCCCGTCTACCGGGCCTTCCACGAGTGGCTCGGCCGGGACGAGCTGCAGCCGATGTGGGACGCCTGGGACAGCGGCGACCGCAAGGCCGCGCTCGACGCCATCCCGAACTCGGTGGTGGACGAGCTCATCGTGCACGGCCCGCCGGAGAAGTGCCGGGAGCAGATCCAGCGCTACATCGCCAACGGCGTCACCACGCCGGCGCTGGCGCCGCTGCCCTTCGGCTACGACATGCGCCAGGCCGTTCGGGACCTCGCCCCCGCCTGATCGCCAGCGGAGCGATCAGGGGGCCAGGTCGAGCGCGGCGCGCAGGTGGGCGACGAGGTCGGGCATCTGGCTGCTGGCGTTCAAGCCCGACGTCGACGGCATGACGTAGACCGGTCGGCCGCCGAGGTCCCGCTGCTGCAGGCCGACGACGGCCTTGCGGTCCACCGCGGCCCGCCACCCGGCGAGTCCGACCACGCACACCACACCCGGCTGCAGGCGCGCGCAGAGGCGGTCGACCCGCTCGAGCCCGGTCCGGTACTCGTCGGCGGAGAGCTCATCCGCGCGGCGGGTGGCCCGCTTGGCCAGGTCGGTCATGCCGACGCCGTGCTCGCGCAGGGCGTGCCACGGGTCGCGGTCGACCGTGACGAGGCCGGCTTCGATCGCCGCCTTCCAGTAGCGGTTGCTCGGCGTGACGTAGCCGACGCCGGCGTCCGCGGCGTGCAGGGACGGGTTGAGCCCCACGACCAGGACCCCCATGTCCGGTCCGACGAAGTCCGGGAGCGTGCGGGCGCGCACGGCGTCGACGAAGCGGGGCTGCTCGCCGGACAGCACCACCTCGCTGAAGCCGGCGCCGACGAACACGTCGACGAGCGCATCGTCGCTCCACCGCCAGAACCTCCGGCCCGGCAGGTCGTCGTCGGACACCACCTCGTCGTCGGGTCCGGTGATGAGCGAGCACGTCACCGGGGCACCGACGGCCGTGGCGCGGTGGAGCTCGGCCAGGGCGAGGGGCAGCCCGGCGTGGGGGACGTGCAGGTAGGAGTTGCGGGCCCACGCGCCGCCGAGCGCGCCGGGGCGCAGCGGCAGCCTCGTGAGGTCGGCCCGGACCAGTGGACGACCGTGGCCGGTCGCCAGGTCGAGCATCGGCGCCGACGCATCGAGCCCGACGGCCGCCGCGCCCAGGGCGGGCAGGTAGGTGCCGGGCCCGCAGCCCGCATCCAGGACCGGGCCGAGCGCACCTGCCGACAGCGCCGCGGCACGGTCGGCGAAGCGGGACGACCGGTTGGCGCGGTACGTGGCCGCCTCGGCGTCGTAGATGTCGATGGTGTCCCGCTCCACGGGTTCAGGCGTCGCCGAACAGGTCGAGCTGCTCGGTGCGGGCCACGATCTGGGTGAGCGGTGTCCAGATCCGTCCGCCACGGGGGCCGCGCTCGGCGACCTCGATCTGCTCGACCGGGATCGCCCGCGACCGGCCTCGGGCGTCGCGCAGGTCGACCGAGCCGTCGGTCTCCCGGCCCATCACCTTCCCCGGGAGCCACCGCTCGCCCGGCTCGCGCCGGAACCGGATCTCCGCACCCGGGCGCAGGCCGAGGGACAGCAGCCAGGTGTCGGCCACCGTGCGGCGGTCAGCCCTGGGTGCGGGCCTGCAGCTTGCGCATCCCGCCGATCCAGCGGTCGTAGTCGTCGGTCTTGCGACGCCAGTAGTCGAGGACCTCGGGGTGCGGGAGGATCAGGAAGCGCTCGTCCGCCAGGCCTGCGGCCACCACCTCGGCGAGCTCGTCGGGCTCGATGACCCCCTGCATCCGCACGGATTCGGCGCCGGTGGACTTGGCGAGGTCCTCGTCATCGGGGAACAGCATCTTCGTGCGGACCCCCTGCGGGCACAGGCACGAGACCTTGATGCCGGCGTCGCCGTGGGTGATCGCCAGCCACTCCGCCAGGGCGACGGCGGCGTGCTTGGTCACGGCATAGGGGGCGGCACCGAGGTTGGTGAGCAGGCCAGCGGCGGAGGCGGTGGTGAGGATGTAGCCCGAGCCCTGGGCCAGCATGCCGGGCAGGGCGGCCCGGACGGCCCAGACGTGGGCCATGACGTTGATGTCGAAGATCCGGTACCAGTCCTCGTCCGGTGCTTCCACGCCACCGCCGACGGCGATGCCGGCGTTCAGGCACAGCAGGTCGACCGGCCCGAACTCCTCGGCCGCGCGGACCACCTCGACGTTGCCGGCTTCGGTGCCCAGGTCGGCCTCGACCACGACGGTGTCGAAGCCGGGCTCGAGCTCGTCGACCACCGCCTGGGCCGCGGCGCCGTCGACGTCGGCGAGCACGATGGTGCGGGGGCCGTCCTGGGCGAAGCGGCGCACGAGGGCGGCGCCGATGCCACCGCCGGCGCCGGTGACGACGATGTTCTGGTCCTGCAGCTGCACGGCGTGAAACCTATGTGGCGGCCAGCAGCTCCCGCAGGTGGCTGGTCGACGGGACGCGCCCGGACACCACGACGGTGCCGTCGAGCACCAACGCCGGCGTGGCCATGACGCCGTAGCCGGCGATCTCGGCCACGTCGGTCACCTTGGTGATCGACGCCTCGAGTCCCAGCTCGCCGAGCGCCTCGGTGGTGCGCTCCTCGAGCTGGGCGCAGCGCTTGCACCCCGGGCCGAGGATCTTGATGTCCATGTCGGTGCTCCCTCGTCGGTGTCGGGTCGAGATCAGGTCACGAGGTTGAACAGGATCCCGATGATCAGGATCCCGGCCGTGACGACAGCGGTGAAGATCACGAGCAGGGGCGGGCGCAGGACCCGCCGCAGCAGGACGAGCGACGGCGGCGACAGGGCGACCACGCTCATCATGAACGCCATCACCGTCCCGAGCGCCGCGCCCTTGGCGTGGAACGCCTCGGCGAGCGGCACGACGCCCGCCGGGTTCGCGTAGAGGGGGACTCCGGCGAGGGTGGCGACCACCACGGCGAGCGGGGCGTCGCCGCCGGCGTGATCCTCGAAGAACCCCTCGGGCACCCAGCCGTGGATGACGGCGCCGAGCGCGATGCCGACGACGACGTAGCCCCAGATCTTGCGGAGGATGTCGCCGGTCTCGGCCCGGGAGGCCTCGACCCGGTCCTCGAGGGTGGGCTTCTGCTCGGCCCGTGCGAGCTGGACGGTCCTGGTCTCGAACACGAACGGCTCCACCCAGCGGTCCAGGTCGAAGCGGGAGAGCAGCAGGCCGGCGAGCAGGGCGAGACCGGAGCCGGCGAGGACCCACAGGGCGGCGATGTCCCAACCGAACGTCCCTCCCATCATCACGATGCCGGTCTCGCTGACGAGGGGCGACGAGATGAGGAAGGTCAGGGTGATCGCGAGGGGCACGCCCGCTGCGACCAGGCCGATGAACAGCGGCACCGAGCTGCAGGAGCAGAAGGGCGTCACGGCGCCCAGCACGACGGCGAGGACGAGGCCGGTGAGCAGGCGCCGTCCGCTCAGGAACGCCCGGATCCGCTCCGGTGAGATCGCCGTGTTGAGCATCCCGACCGCGAAGATCAACCCGACCAGCAGGAGCATGAGCTTTGCCGTGTCGTAGAGGAAGAAGTGGGCCGCGCCCGTGGCGCGATCGTCGAGGTCCAGCCCGAGCAGGTCCGTGAACGCCGCATCCCAGATCCACTCGTTCAGCAGGTACAGCGCGAACCAGATCGCTGCTGCGCCGGCGAGCTTGGGTCCCAGGTGGCCGGTGCCGGGCTGGGTGCGACCTGCGACCGCGGTCATGCGGGCAGCGTGGCCCGCCCCGCTGCTCCTGCCCAGGGTCGAAGGTCCGCTCAGGCGGAGACGAAGGCTCCCATGGTGTCCTCGATGACCTGGCGGCGGTCCGGGCCCCACGGCAGCGGCATGAGGATCGGCACGTCGACGCCCGCCTGTGCGTACTCCCGGGCGAAGTCCCGGACCTGGTCGTGGGTGCCCATGAAGTCGATGGCGTCGACGAACGCGTCGCTGACGGCGCCGACGGCGCCCTCCCGGTCCTTGGCGGCATGGCGCTCGCGCAGCTCGGCCACGTCGTCGCCGAAGCCGGCCCGCTCGAAGCTCTTGGCGTAGGCGTCGACGACGGCGTAGGAGAACAGGTCCTTGCGGGCGTTGTCGATGCCGTGCTCGCGCTCGGTGACCCCGGCGTGCACGTAGGCGTAGACCTTGGGAGCGGTCCCGTCGCCCCGGAGCGATGCGCCCTCACGGATGCGCTCGACCGACCAGGGCACGTGGGACGCGGGCAGGTAGTTGAGCAGCACGCCGTCGGCCAGCTCGCCGCCGAGCGCCAGCATCTTCGGGTTGAGCGCGCCGAGCACGACCTTGGGCTTGCGCTCGCCGAGGCGCACGCCGAGGCGGCTGCGCTTCAGCGACCAGAAGTCGCCGTCGAACGTGACGGCGTCACCCGCCCAGATCTCCTTGAGCAGCGTGATGTACTCCCGGCAGCGGGCGAGGGGGCGGTCGCCGTAGTCGACCCCGTGCCAGCGCTCGGTCACCACGGGCGACGAGATGCCGATGCCGACCAGCACGTCCCGGTCCGGGTTCAGCGCCTGCAGGGTCGCCGCCGCCATGGCGACGGTCATCGGCGTGCGCAGCTGGATCGGGATGACCCCGGTGCCGAGCCCGAGCGACGGCGCGGCGGCGCCGGCGGCCGTGAGGGTGGTGAACGCCTCGGGTCCGGTGGTCTCGGCGGTCCAGAACGACTCGTAGCCCAGCTGCTCCGCGCGGCGCGCGGTCTCGACCGCGAGCTGGGGACCGAGGGCCATGATGCTGGCGAAGGTGAAGCCGGCGTGCTCGATGGGGCTCGTCATGGCGGCGGACCGTAGCCGCGGCCCCACCCCCGGCCGGGTTGCGGAATGCCCGTTCCGCTCCCAGGGTTGTACGGACCGTGACCGACACGACCCCCGATGCGATCACCTTCTACTGGCGGCCCGGCTGCGGCTTCTGCATGAGCCTCGAGCGACGCCTCGTCCGCCTCGGCGTGCCCCTGGACAAGCGCAACATCTGGGAGGACCCCGAGGCCGCGTCGACCGTCCGGAGCATCGCCAACGGCAGCGAGACGGTCCCGACCGTCGTGATCGGTGAGGCCCGCATGGTCAACCCGAGCGCGGACCACGTGCTCGCCGCCATCCGCCAGGAAGCACCGCACCTCGAGCCCGAGGACGCCCCCGCCGCCGCCGGTGGGTCGCTCCGCCGGTTCCTAGGGCGCTGACGGCAGCGCCCGGGACAGCGGTCAGAAGCTGCCGGTGCGGGTGAGGATGTAGGACTCCGCGCTGCGGTCGGTGCCGATCGGCGTGACCTCGGCGATGAAGCTGCCGCCGTCGTCCTGGAAGCAGCGCGGGTCCTCGACGGCGAGCTCGCCGGGGGTGCCGTCCGACGACGTGGCCTCCCCGAAGGACCTGCCCTCGTCGTCGGTCAGCTCGACCCGCAGCGAGACGCCGGGCGGGGCCACGAGCCGCAGCCGGAACGTGTTGTTGCACAAGATGTCGCCAGCGTCCTCGATGGTCAGCGGGTAGAGGTCGATGTCGTCCGCCGGGACGATGTTCGCCGCGATGCGGTCGACGAGCTCGGTGCCGTCGGCCTGGTCCGGCGCCGCCTCGCAGCCGTTGGCCGGGTCCCCGTCGTAGTCGGCGTGATCATCGATGCACACCCTGCCGTCGGTGTTGGGCGCCGGTTCGCCATCGCAGGGCTGGTAGGGCAGCGGCTCGCAGGGGGGCTCGGTGGTGGTCGTCGCCGTCGCCTCCACGTCACCGTCGCCGTCGACGAGGAGCGCGGTGATCCCCGTGGCCGCCAGCGCGAGCACCGCGGCCAGGGCGACGACGACGGCGACGCGGCGTCGGGGGCGGAGCAGGGGGAGCACGCGCGTCCCGTCGGCGCCGCCGGCGAGCGAGGCCGCGGTGGGCCGGCTGCTCGGGTCCGGGCGCAGCATGGCCGAGATCATCCGGCGCAGCGCCGGCTCGATGTCCTTGTCGAGCTTCGGGCGGGCCCGTGCGGTCCGGAGCAGGACGGCGTGGTCCTCCCCGCCGCTGTACGGGCTCTGGCCCGTGGCCGCGAAGTGCAGGGTGGCGCCGAGGCTGGCGATGTCGGCGGCCGCGGTGAGCTCCTCGCCGCGGGCCTGCTCGGGGGCGAGGTAGCCGGGGGTCCCCAGCACCACCCCGGGCCGGGTGAGGCCGCCGGTGATCTCCCGTGTCCGGGCGACCCCGAAGTCGGCGAGGTGGGCACGACCGTCGGCGTCGAAGAGCACGTTGGCCGGCTTGATGTCCCGGTGGATGATGCCGAGCCGGTGGGCGGCGGCGAGGGCGGGCAGCAGCCGGTCGGCGACGGCCCGCACCTCCTCGGGGGGCAGGGGCCCGTGGTCGCGCACCCGCTCGGCCAGGTTCCCGCCCGGCAGGTAGGGCATGACGAGGACGACGTCGCCGGCCTCCTCGATCACGTCGAGCATGGGCACGACCGCCTCGTGGTCGAGGCGGGCGAGCACGTCCAGCTCGCGCTGGAAGCGGACCGTGGCCTGGCGCATCTCCGCCGGCGTGCCCTGCAGCGCGAGGCGCTTCAGGGCGACGAGGGTCCCGTCGTCGCGCCGGGCGAGGTCGACGACCCCCATGCCCCCACGCGCCAGACGGCGGACGATCTCGTACTGCACCGGCCCAGGGTAGGGATCAGCGCCGGCGGCGGAGCCCGCGCGGCAGCACCTGCCCGGCCGGCCACCAGGCGCGCAGGGCCGCGCCGAGCGCGATGCCGACAGCCGCACCGCCGACCACGTCGGAGGGGTGGTGGATGCGCACGTGCACGCGGGACGCCCCGACCAGCGTGGCCAGCACGGCGTAGGCCGGGGCGAGCGCATCGTCCTCGCCGGCGACGACGGCGAACACGGCAGCGGCCGATGCGTGCCCGGACGGGAACGACGAGGTGCGGGGTTGGCGGAGTTGGAACGGTCGGGGCCCGTCGTGCACCGGGCGCTGGCGGCGGAACAGCGACTTGACCGGCCCGTTCACGATGGCGGACTCCAGGCCCATGATCGTCACCAGTCGGACCGTGCCGGCCAGGTCGCCCCCGCGCCGCACCCCCTGGGCGGTGGCGAGCAGGTGCCAGATGAGGCTGTGGTTGCCGAGCTCGGAGGCGGTGTAGAAGACGCGGTCGACCAGGGGCCGACCGCGGATGGTGTCGAACACGCGCTCGATGGCGGTGTCGAAGCGGCGGATCGGCGCGGCGAGCTGCCGCGGCGTGGGGACGTCGGGGTTCTCCACCGATCAGACCTCGAGGAGGGTGCCCTGGCCGGCATCCTCGACGGCGCGGCGCTCGAGGTCGACGACGGCCTGGGCCGGGTCGCCGCCGAAGGCCGGGCACCACTGCTGGAAGGCGCACCAGTCGCAGCGCGAGGAGGGCCGGGGTCGGAAGTCCTCCCGCTCGCAGGCGGTCTCGACCGCCTGCCACACGGCCTCGAGCCGGCGGGCCAGGCCCTGGGTGGACTGCTCGGACGGCTCGGCCACGATCTTGACCGGCTCGGCCAGGTGGAGCAGCTGCACCCGGACCGGGCGTCGGCCGAACCACCGCTCGCACATGAGCGAGTAGACGTGCACGCCGGTCATCCGCTGGCGGGCCCAGGCATCGCCCGGGGCCCGGCCGGTCTTGTAGTCGGTGACGACGAGCTCGCCGTCGACCAGGTCGAGCCGGTCGATGATGCCCCGCAGGCGCACGCCGCCGACCTCGACCTCGAGCTTCAGCTCCAGCCCGACCGGGTGCACGGTGCTCGGGTCCTCCAGCCGGAAGTACTTCTCGACGAGGACGGCGGCTTCGTGGCGGAGGCGCTCCTCGCCGGCGGTGTCCAGCCCGAGCCCGGTCCAGTCCGGGTCGGTGCGCAGCCGCTCGACCGCGGCGTCGAGGCAGGCCGGTGCGGCCGCCGGCACGCGCTCCGGCGCCGGCAGGGTGAACAGCTCCTCCAGGGCGGCGTGCACCAGCGTGCCGCGGGTGGCGGCCACGGTGGGCGGCTCCGGCAGGCGGTCGATGGCCGAGAACCGGAACTGCAGGCCGCACGACGTGAAGCTCGACAGCCGCGACGGCGACAGCGAGCTGGGGAGCGCCAGGGCCATGGGGGCAGCGTACGCCGGGGGTCCGACAGCGCCGGGGTGCTCGAGCTACCCGTCCAGGAACTCCCGGACCAGGCCGGCGAACCAGGTCGGATCCTCGAGGGGGCCGAAGTGGCCGACCTCGGGGAAGGCCCGCAGCTCGCCGTGGGGGAGGGCGGCGGCGACCAGTGGGGCGATCTGGGCCGGGCCGTCGGCGTCGCCGCCGTGGGCGACCAGCACCGGGCAGGCGACCTCGCCGAGGTGGGCGAAGCCGTCGTGGCCCGACCCGGTCTCGTAGGTCTTGGACTCGTGGTCGCGGCTGGCCTTGAGGCGGACGCTGCCGTCGGCCTGCTGGGTGAACCCGTGGCGGACGTAGTCCTCGAGCACGTCGGGGCGCAGGGAGCCGAGCGGGGGCTTGGCCGAGAAGTTGGCGATGGCGTCCTCGAAGGAGTCGAAGACCTCGCGACGCTTCTTGGTGATCTCGGCGAGGTGGTTCGGGCCCGGTTCGCCTTCCATCGGCGGGAGCACGATGGGCTCGAAGCACACGGCCCGCTCGATGGTGCCGGGCCGGGCCTGCTCGGCGAGGAGGATGGCCGCCCCGCCCTTCGAGTGCCCGACCGCCTGGACCGGGCCGAGGTCCAGCGCGTCGACCACGGCCAGCACGTCCTGGCCGAATCCGTGCCAGGTCAGCTCGCCGTCCTGCTCCGTGGAGTCCCCGTAGCCGCGGAAGTCGAGGGCCAGGCACCGGCGGTGGGGGAGCTCCTCGGCCAGGGCGCGCCAGACCCGACCGTGGAAGCCGGTGGCGTGGCACAGCAGCAGGGGACGGGCGTCGGGGTCGGGGCGGCCCAGCTCGTGGACGGCGAGGCGCACCCCGTCGGTGGAGTCGACGGTGATCATCGCCGGTCATCCTGGCATCGCCTGCGGGCACGGTGGACATGGGCGGGTGCACCGATACGGTCGTCGCCCGGATGGACGCCACCGACGAGGACCCCGACACCAGCGCGGTGCGCGCGGCGAACACCGCCTTCTACGCGGCGTTCGAGGCGCGGGACCTCGACGCCATGTCCGATGTCTGGGAGCACACCGACCGGGTCACCTGCGTCCACCCGGGGTGGCCGATCCTCTCCGGCTGGGCGTCCGTGGCCGCCTCCTGGTTCGCGCTCTTCGACGGCCCCCAGCGGCTGCAGTTCATCGTCACCGACGAGCACGTCCACGTCGAGGGCACCACCGCATGGGTCACCTGCAACGAGAACCTGATCGACGGCGGCGGCACGCAGGCCGTGGCCGCCACCAACGTGTTCGTCGCCGACGAGGGCCGCTGGCACCTCGTCCACCACCACGGCTCACCCGTGGTCCAGCAGGCCCGGGCCCGCAACTCGTGATCCGCAGGTGGGCCGCCCTCGGCATCGTCGCGCTCACGGCGATGTCCTGCACGGAGGCCGACGACGCGCTCGCACCGACGACCACCGCCTCGACCACCTCGACGACGGTGACGACGTCGGCCCCCACCACGACCTCGTCGACGATGCCCGAGCGACCCCAGGTGACGATCCCCGGCCGCGACGAGGCTCCGGAGCCGCCGGGCACCGTCCTGTGGTCCGAGGAGATCGATGACGCCGACCTGCCCGGCACGGTCCACCGGGTCACGTACCGGTCGCAGAGCACGACGGGCGACGACGTCCCCGTCTCCGGGCTCGTCGCCGTCCCCGACGCACCACCACCACCGGGTGGCCACCCGGTGCTGGCGTGGGCGCACGGCACGACCGGCGTGGGCGACGACTGCGCGCCCTCCCGCCTCGGGATCCGGGCGCTCCCGCTCCTCGAGCAGCACCTCGAGGCCGGCTACGTGGTGGCCGCCACCGACTACGAGGGCCTCGGCACGCCCGGCATCCACCCCTACCTCGTGGCCGAGAGCGAGGGGCGCAGCGTGCTGGACTCGGTCCGGGCCGCTCGGGAGCTCTTCGGCACCGACGTGGCCGGATCACGGTTCGTGGTCGTGGGTCACTCCCAGGGCGGCCACGCAGCGCTCGCCACCGCCCAGCACGCGTCCGGCTGGGCGCCGGAGCTCGAGCTCGTCGGCACGGCCGCACTCGCGCCGGTCACCGACCTCGAGAACATCATCCCGGCGATGTTCGAGTCGACCCTGGGCCTGGCCCTCGGCATCTACGTCGCGGCCGGGTGGCCGGCTGCCCATCCGGAGCTGGACCCCGCGGACCTGCTCACCCCAGCCGGCATGGAGCTGCTCGACGACGCCCGGGAGGCGTGCGTGTTCGAGATGGAGTCGATCCTCGCCGGTGAGGATCTGGACTCGCTGCGCGTCCGTCCGCCGGCCGAGCTGCCGGCGTGGGCGGCCCGGATCGACCACAACACGATCAAGGCGGCGCGAGTCGAGGGGCCGGTGCTCATCGCCCAGGGTGGGCAGGACGTCATCGTGCCCCGCCCGTTCGTGGACGTCACCGTCGCCCAGCTGTGCGTGGCCGGACGGTCCGTGCGGTACCTGTCGCACGCCGTCGCCGACCACAGCACGATCGTCGGGGCGTCGATGCCCGCCGTGCACCGCTGGTTCGAGCGGCTGCTGGCCGGTGACGGCACGCGGGACGACTGCCCGCGGCGCTGAGCGGCTACTCCGCCGGTCGTGGCTCCCGGGGCAGGCCGAGGATGCGCTCGCCGATGATGTTGCGCTGGACCTGGCTGGTGCCGCCGCCGAACCATCCGCCGGGGGCGGCGAGCAGGCCGTCGGACTCGGGCCCGACGAGCATCGCGTCGGCGCCGGCGAGGTCGGCCCGCAGCTCGGCCAGGTCGAACATGAAGCCGGTCATCCCGAGCTTGCCGAGCGACGACCCGACCGTGGCCATCGGGCCCTGGCGCTGGGTCATGTACAGGTAGGCCTTGCCCCGCGAGTAGAGCTGCACGAGCCGGTCCCGGGCCGTTCCGTCGAGGCCCTTGGTCGCGGCGAGCGACTGGATCGCCTCGAGCCGCTTGGTGAGGGCCCGGCCCATGCCGCCGATGTGGCCTCGCTCGTTGGTGAGGGTGGCCATGGCGATGTTCCAGCCCTGGCCCCGCTCACCGAGGAGGGCGTCGGCCGGCAGGCGCGCGTCGGTGAGGAAGACCTCGTCGAACTCGGCATCGCCGGTCATCTGGCGCAGGGGGCGGGTCTCCACGCCCTCGCTGCGCATGTCGATCAGGAAGAAGGAGATCCCCTGGTGCTTGGGGACGTCGCGCTCGGTGCGGGCGAGCAGGATCCCCCAGTCCGATGCCCGGCCGCCCGAGCACCAGACCTTCTGGCCGTTGACGACCCACTCGTCGCCGTCGAGCTCGGCCCGGGTCTGCAGCGACGCCAGATCGGAACCTGCGCCGGGCTCGGAGAACAGCTGGCACCACACCCGCTCCCCGGCGGCGGTCTCGGGCAGGTGCGCCGTCTTCTGGTCCTCGGTGCCGAACAGCTGCAGCGACCCGCCGGCCAGCACGAGGCCGACCATGTTGAGGAAGGGCGGCACGCCGGCATCGGCGCAGGACTCCATCCAGGCCTGGTTGTGGGCGACGGTGAGGCCCTGGCCCCCGTACTCGGTCGGCCAGTGGATGCCGGCGTAGCCCGCGGCGTGCAGGCGCTGCTGCCACTCCATGCCCTGGTCCCGGCGCTCGGGCGGCATGATCGCCCCCCAGTCCGGTGGCGCGGTGGGCTTCTGGTCGGCCAGCCACGCTTCGGCGCCGGCGCGGAACTCCTCGACCTCGATCACGGTGCCGACGATACTGGCAACAGCCGTTCCCAACCAGATGCGCCGGTCGTCGGGGGGTCGCTCCTAGGATCGGACGCCCCATGGCCCGCACGATCCGACTCCGCCCCTGGCAGAAGGAGGCCCTCGAGCGGTTCCGGACCAAGGCGGCGGAGGGCTTCGGCGCCGAGGGCGGCGTGGACTTCCTGGCCGTGGCCACGCCGGGCGCCGGAAAGACGACCTTCGCTATCACCGCGGCCCTGCACTGGCTGCACGACCATCCCGACGCCCGGCTCGTCGTGGTCGCCCCGACCCAGCACCTCAAGGGCCAGTGGGCGAGCGCCGCCGCCGCGTTCGACCTGGCGCTCGAGCCGTCCTGGCGGGCCGGCGACCCGATCCCGGCTGACATGGACGGCCTCGTCACCACCTACCAGCAGGTGGCCTCCAACCCGGTGGCCCTGGCCCAGGTCGCCCACGGCGGGTTCGTGGTCCTCGACGAGGTCCACCACGCCGGCGACGACCGCGCCTGGGGCGACGGGCTGCGCGTCGCCTTCTCCGGTGCGCGCGGCCGGCTCTGCCTGTCGGGGACGCCGTTCCGGTCCGACACCAACCCGATCCCGTTCGTCTCCTACCAGTGGGAGGAGGCGGTGCCGGACTTCGAGTACGGCTACGGCGACGCCCTCGGCGACGGCGGCGTGGTCCGGCCGGTGCACTTCCCCCGGATCAAGGGCCACATGGAGTGGGTCGGCGCCGACGGCCAGTTCCACTCCCACGACTTCGACGACGACCTCGACCGGGCCCGCGCCAACCAGCGGCTGCGCACGGCGCTGTCTGCTGAGGGGCAGTGGATGGCCTCGGTGCTCGAGGACGCCCACCGCCGCCTCCTCGAGGTGCGCCGCAAGCAGCCCGATGCCGGCGGCCTGGTGATCTGCATGGACGTCGAGCACGCCCGGGCCATCGCCGACCTGATCGAGCGGCGCTGGCGCATCCGCCCCACGGTGGCGACCTCGGACGACCCCATGGCCTCGGCCCGCATCGCCCGCTACGCCAAGTCGAGCGACCCCTGGATCGTGGCCGTCCGCATGGTGTCGGAAGGCGTCGACATCCCCCGCCTGCGCGTCGGCGTGTTCGCCACCAACACCACCACCGAGCTGTTCTTCCGCCAGGCGCTGGGCCGCCTCGTCCGCTGGACCCGCGGCCTGCGCACCCAGCGGGCCTGGATGTACATCCCCGACGACCCGCGCCTGCGGAAGCTGGCCGACGGCATCGCCGAGCAGCGCCGCCACTCGTTGTTCAAGCGTCGTCGCGCCGACGACGAGGACTCCCTCGACCAGATCGACGGAGCCGGGCTGGACGAGGTCGGCGACGACGAGCAGCTGTCCCTGTTCCAGGCCATGTCCGCCGTCGCCACCGGGGTCGAGAACGCCGACGACCCCGACGCCGACGACGCCGCCTCGCCCGAGGAGCTGGTGTGGGTGGAGGATGACGGCGACGAGTCCCTGGAGATCGCCCTGCCGCCCCGACCCCGGCGCCTGACCGGGGTGGTCGTCGGGCGCGACACCTCGCTCGCCGAGGCCAAGTCCAAGTTGCGCAAGGACAACGCCGCGCTCGTCGCCCACCTCGTCGCGGTCACCGGCCGCAGCCACCGCGAGGTCAACGGCGAGCTCAACCGCCTGGCCGGCGTCAACAAGGTCACCGAGGCCACCGCCGACCAGCTGCAGCGCCGCCTCGTCGCCGGCGAGCGCTGGGTGAAGACGCTCTAGGAGACTGCTGAGCAAACCGGTGTGATCGGGGTGCTCGCGATCTCGCGGCGGTTTCGGTAGACCGCGGGTATGCAGGGCAGCAGCGATCAGGACCGAGAACTGCTCGACGCGGGTGCTCTGGTCGGGCATCTGGTGGCGGAGGGGTCGGTGCATCGGTTCTTGGCCGATCACCGACACCGGCTGTTCCCTGATGCGATGTTCGAGGACCTGTTCCCCTCCAAGCGTGGGCGGCCGTCGGTGCCAGCCGATGTGATCGCCACGGTGATGGTGCTCCAAGCGTTGGAGGGCCGCTCGGACCGCGAAGCGATCGACGCCTTGCGGACCGATCTGCGCTGGAAGGTTGCCGCCGGATTGGCGTTGGATCATGAGGGCTTCCATCCGACGGTGCTGACGTTGTGGCGCAACAAGCTGCGAGCGAGCGAGTCCCCGGAGCGGATCTTCGACGCCGTCCGAGCGGTCGTGGCCGAGACCGGGGTGTTGGCCGGCAAGACTCGCCGGGCGCTGGACTCGACGCTGCTGGATGATGCGGTCGCAACCCAGGACACGGTCACCCAGCTCGTGTCGATGATCCGCCGGGTCCGCAAGGCTGTCCCCGCCGCGGCGACGGTCGAGGTGTCCGGCCATGACTACGACTCGCCCGGCAAACCCGCATGTGCGTGGGACGACCCGGCTGCCCGTGACGAGCTGATCACCGGGCTCGTCAACGACGCCCTCGCCATCCTCAACGCGCTCGACGGGATCGACCTCGACGACGACCAACGCCAACTCGTGGCGCTGTTGGCACTCGTGGCCGGACAGGACGTCGAACCCGACCCGGAACGGGGTGAGGGCACCTGGCGGATCGTTCGTGGTGTCGCCTCGGAGCGGGTGATCTCCACGGTCGACCCGGAGTCGCGGCACATGCACAAGTCCCGGTCCAGCTACCGAGACGGCTACAAGGCCCACGTCGTGGTCGAGCCCGACACCGGGATCATCACCAACTGTGACCTCACCCCGGCCAACGAAGGCGATGGTCCCGTCGGCGCCCGACTCCTCGAGGGCGAAGACCCTGGCCTGGACGTGCTGGCCGACTCCGCCTACGGCTCCGGCCCGGTCCGAGCAGCGCTCGCCGCGAACGACCACACGGCGGTCATCAAGCCCTGGCCGCTCGGGAGGAACCCGAACCTCGGTGACGACCAGTTCCACCGAGACGACTTCCTTGTCGACCACGCCGCCCGCACCGTCACCTGCCCCGCCGGCATCACGATCTCGATCCACGCGAGCGGCAACGCAACCTTCGGCGCCCGCTGCCGTGGTTGTCCATCACGGCACCGCTGCACCAGCGCTGCCAAGGGCAAGACGGTCAAGCTCACCGACCACGACGAATGGCTCGTCACCGCCCGGGCGAACTGGCGAGCCGGCACCCACCTGGCCGACTACCGCCAGCACCGTCCCATGGTCGAGCGCACCATCGCTTGGCTTGTCGCCAACGGCCATCGCCGTGTCCGCTTCCGTGGTGTCCAACGCAACCGGCTCGGTCTCAGTCACCGGGCCGCCGCGCTCAACCTGCGACGCCTGCTCAACCTCGGCCTCCACCACGCACCCACCGGCTGGGCCATCACCTAAAGGCGGGCCCGGGGAGGACAAGGAAGGGACCACACCTACGGGTTCAACCCATCCCGGGTGACCGGCTCACACCCTCTTCACGCCGGCTCTTCGGTTCGGTCACTTCCCCGGACCCACCGCCAAGCCTAGAAGCCAGTTGCTCAGCAGTCTCCTAGGCCACGGCACCGCCATCGCGGGGAAACTGGCAGCGGCCACGGAACGCGTTCCGTCCCCGCTGCCAGAAGCCTCAGGTGCGTTCGGGGGAGGCGGTCACGGCCCGGGCATACCGTCGAGACGTGACCACCACTCCTGCCGAACGGCCGCGCGCCTCGGTCTTCATCGCCACCAGCGTCGACGGCTTCATCGCCCGCCCCGACGACGGCCTCGACTGGCTCACCGGCCAGCCCGACGACGAGCTCACCGGCGAGCACGACCCGGACCAGGACTTCGGCTACGGCGACTTCTTCGCCAGCGTCGATGCGCTCCTGATGGGCCGCGGCACCTACGACGTCGTGTCGGGTTTCGCCGGGGACTGGTTCTACGGCGAGACGCCCGTCTACGTCTGGACCAGCCACCCCGACGACCTGGCCCCGAGGGAGGGTGCGGTCCTGCGCCCCGTCACCGGGTCCCTCGAGGAGGTCGTCGCTCGGCTGGTCGCCGACGGCATCGGCCACGTCTACGTCGACGGTGGCAAGGTGATCCGCCAGTTCCTGGCCGCCGGGCTCATCGACCGCATGACGATCTCCACCCCACCGGTGCTCATCGGTGAGGGCATCCCGCTCTTCGGCGGCACCGGCGACGACATCCGCCTCGAGCTCGTGTCCTGCGAGACCTTCGACGGCGGCATGGTGCAGCGGGTCTACGACGTCGTGCGCTGATCCCGGGCGCAGCCGCCGCCCGACCGTGCGACGATGGCGCCGTGGACCGTCCCCAGCGACTCGTGTTCGGCGCCGTCGCCGAGGCCTACGACGCCCACCGCCCCGGCTATCCCGATGAGCTCTTCGACGACCTCGTGGCGATGGTGGGCACCGATGCTCGCGCCCTCGACGCCGGGGCGGGCACCGGGAAGGTCGCGGCGGCGCTCGCTGCACGGGGGCTCACCGGTACGGCGCTCGAGCCCGATCCGGACATGGCCGCCGTCGCAGGCCGGCACGTCGAAGGTGCCGGCTGGCAGGTCCTCGTGGGGGAGCTGGAGTCCGCCGAGCTGCCGGCAGCGGCCCACGACCTGTTCACCTGCGGGCAGGCCTGGCACTGGATCGACCAGGCGCGCGGCCTCGACCAGGTCCGCCACGCCCTCCGCCCGGGTGGCGTGGCCGCCATCTTCTGGAATCGGCCGACGTTCCCCGACACCGAGCTCCGCGCCGACCTCGACGGGGTCTACGCCCGGCTCGCACCGGACATGCGCTCCTCGCTCGCGTCGAAGGCGAGCGGGTCCAAGGGTGTGCCCCCGGCGGTGGACCCCGCACCCGATGGTTTCGTCGACGCGGTCGAGCGCACGTACCGCCACGCCATCCGCTACACGACCGATCGCTGGGTCGGGTACCTCGGCACCCACTCGGACCACGTGCTGCTCGGCGAGGAGCAGCGCCGCGCCCTGCACCGGGCCGTGGCCGAGGTGATCGACGACCACGGCGGCGAGCTCGAGGTCGCCTACCGGTGCGAGGCGTGGATCGCCCGGCGCCTCGGGTGAGGCGCGGCGCCGGGCGGCCCGATCAGCTCATCGCCTTGATGGCGATGCCCATCTCCTCGTTCATCGACGTGGGGATCTCGTAGCCGTCCTCGGCGCGGATCTCGGCGAGGCGCTCGCCCATCATCTCGACCGACAGCTCGTCGTCGACGATGCCCGGGGTGACGCCCACGAAGATGCGGGCGACCCGGCCGCCGCCGCAGCTGTAGATCTCGCCGGTGACCTCGCAGGACTCGTGCGCCAGGTACACGGCCACGGGGGTGATGTACTCGGGGCCGAGCTTGTCGGCGAGCGGGCCGAGCAGGCCCTCGGTCATGCGGGTGGCGGCGACCGGCGCGATGGCGTTGGCCTTGATGTTGTACTTCGCGCCCTCCTGGGCCAGGACGTTGGTGAAGCCGACCAGGCCCATCTTCGCCGCGCCGTAGTTGGTCTGGCCGAAGTTGCCGAAGATGCCGGCGCCCGAGGCGGTGTTGACGATGCGGCCGAAGCCCTGCTCCTTCATCTGCACGAAGGCGGGCTGGGTCACGTAGAACGCGCCCTTGAGGTGCACGTCGAGCACCGGGTTCAGCTGCTCGGGCGTCATCTTGGCGAAGCTGGTGTCGCGCAGGATGCCGGCGTTGTTGATGACGATGTCGACCTTGTCCCAGGTGTCGAGGGCCGTCTGGACGATGGCCTTGCCGCCCTCAGGGGTGGCGACCGAGTCGTGGTTGGCGACGGCCTCGCCGCCAGCGGCCTTGATCTCGTCGACCACCTTCTGGGCGGCGGAGTCGTCGCCGCCGACGCCATCGACGGAGCCACCGAGGTCGTTGACCACGACGTAGGCGCCGCGCCGGGCCAGCTCGAGTGCGTGGGAGCGGCCGAGGCCACCGCCCGCGCCGGTGATGATCGCGACCTTGCCGTCGAAGGAGAGAGTCATGGCGGCGAGGCTACGACTCACCCTTCGTCCGCTCCCAAAACCCCGGCGGCGTGGCGGGTCCAGCGCTTGTAGTCGACCTTGCCGTTCGCGGCCCGGGACAGCGAGTCCACGAACACGATCCGCTTCGGTGCCTTGTAGGCGGCGTGGTGGGCCTTGACCGTGGCGATGAGCTCGTCGGGGCTCGGGTCGGTGCCGGGCACGACCTCGACCACCGCGGTGATGGCCTGGCCGAAGCGCTCGTCGGGGAGCCCGACCACGACGGCGTCGCGGACGTCGGCGTGCTCCTTCAGGGCTTCCTCGACCTCTTCGGGGAAGACCTTCTCGCCGCCGGTGTTGATGCACACCGACCCGCGGCCGAGGAGCACGAGGGTGCCGTCGGCCTCGACCCGGGCGTAGTCGCCGGGCATGGAGTAGGTGGCGTCGCCGATGCGCACGAAGGTCTCGGCCGACTTGGCCGGGTCCTTGTAGTAGCCGACCGGGGTTCGGCCCTGGATGGCGATCTTGCCGATGGCGTCGTCGCCCGGGTGGACCTCGGTGCCGTCGTCGGCGATGACCTTGGTGGACGGGCCCAGCGTGAACGTGGCCGTGCGGGCGGCGCTGGCGCCGTCGCCGGAGCCGCTGGAGACCGAGCTGGCCATGCCGATGGCCTCCGAGGAGCCGAGCGTGTCGACGAGCAGCATCTTCGGGTTGTGGCGCAGGAGCCCGTCCTTGGTGGCCTGGCTCCACATGACGCCCGATGAGACCACGACCTTCAGGGAGGAGATGTCCCAGCGGTCTGGCCCGTCTCCCGAGTTGTGGGCGTCGAGGGCGGCCAGGATCGGGCGGGCGAAGGCGTCGCCGACGATGGCGGTGTTGTTCACCTGCTTGTCCTGGACGGCGTCGAGCAGCTCGACGGCGTCGAAGCTGGACTTGGTCAGCGTGACGACCGACCCGCCGACGGTCAGCGCGGTGAAGGCGTTGAACGCGCCGGTGCCGTGCATGAGCGGGCAGGCCGGCAGGGTGCGGATGCCGGGGGAGGAGACGACCTGGCGGAGGTGGTCGAGGTCGACGTCCTCGGGCAGCTTGCGAGCCCGCGGCGCACCGTCGTTCAGGACGAGGAGCAGGTCGTCGTTGCGCCACATGACGCCCTTGGGCATGCCCGTGGTGCCGCCCGTGTACAGCAGGTAGAGCGAGTCGCCCGAGCGGCCCCACGCCGCGGACGTGCGGCCCGCGCCGCTGGTGGCGGCTGCCTCGTAGGGCGTGGCCCAGTCCGGGCACTCGCCGTGACCGTCGTCGACCCACAGCCAGACCCGCACGTCGGGGACCCGGTCCCGGATGTGCTCGATGCGCTCGGTGAACTGCCCCTCGAAGACCACGGCCGAGGAGTCCGCGTTGTCCCACAGGTAGAGGAGCTCGTCCTCGACGTAGCGGTAGTTGGTGTTCACCGGGGCCAGACCGAGCTTGAACGCGGCGAACACGGCCTCGAGGTACTCGGGCCGGTTGGTGAGGTACTGGGCCACGCTCGTGCCCTCGGTGACGCCCGCCTCGAGGAGGGCCGCCGCGACCCCGTCGGCCCGGGCATCGAAGTCGCTCCAGGAGCGGACCAGGTCGCCGTGTAGCAGGGCGGGGGCGTCGGGGAGGGTCTCGGCGACCGTCTCCCAGGCATCGGCGAAGTTCCATCCGGGCATGGGGCGATCGTACGGACGAACCCGTCCGGATTCCTCACGAGCGACCGGTAGCGTTCCCCGGTGCGCGGGATGAGGCAGCGGCTGGCGGGCGTCGCCGTGGACATCACGCCCCTCCGGCGGTCCCGCGACTTCCGGTACCTGTACGCCGGCACCGCCGTGGGCCAGATCGGCTCCGCCTTCACCACGGTGGCCGTGCCGTTCCAGATCTACGACCTGACCGGGTCCACGCTGGCCATCGGCGTCTTCGGCGCCGTCACCCTCGTGCCGCTCCTGGTGCTCAACGTGGTCGGCGGGGCCATCGCCGACAAGGTCGAGCGCCGGCGCTGGATCGTGGGGTGCCAGCTCCTCGGCCTCACCGGCACCCTCGGCCTCGTCGTCAACTCCACGCTGGACCAACCGAACCTGGTCGCCATCTACGTGTTCGGTGCGATCGACATCTGCGCGTTCGCGCTCGGCGCCCCGGCCGAGCGGGCGTCGGTGATCCGCGTCGTGGGCCGGGAGCACGTCCCGTCGGCCATGGCGCTCAAGGCCGTCTCGAGCAGCCTGGCCCACGTCGCCGGACCGGCCCTGGCCGGTGTCGTGCTGGCCAGCGTCGGCACCACCTGGGCCTACGCCGTGGACGCCTCCACCTTCGTGATCGCCGCCGTCGTCATCTCCCGGATGCGCCCGCTCCGGCCCGAGATCGTGGGGATGAACCCCACGTTCGGGCTGGTGGTCGACGGCATGCGGCACCTGCGCCGCCAGCCGGTGCTGCTCGGGTCGTTCGTGTCCGACCTGAACGCCATGGTGCTGGCGCTCCCGGTGGCCCTGTTCCCCGCCGTCGCGGTGCTGCGCTTCCCGGACCAACCCCACGTGCTCGGGTTGCTCTACGCGGCGCCCTTCGCCGGGTCGCTCGTGGCCAGCCTGGCCAGCGGCTGGGCCCGCCGGGTCACCGCGCACGGGCGGGTGGTCACCGTCTGCATCATCGTCTGGGGCCTCGCCATCGCCGCGTTCGGCCTGGTGGACGGGGTCGCCCTGTCCCTGCTCGCCCTCGCCGTCGGCGGGGCGGCCGACATGATCTCAGGCATCTCCCGCCAGGCGATCCTGCAGCTGGCGAGCCCGCCGGAGCTCGTCGGGCGCATGGAGGGCGTGGGCATGGCGATCTGGAGCGGTGGGCCTCGCCTCGGCGATCTGCGGGCCGGGTCGGTGGCCTCGTTCACCTCGGTGAACTTCGCCATCGTCTCGGGCGGGCTCGGCTGCGTGGTGGTGATGCTGGTGCTGGCCCGGGCCCTCCCCGGGTTCGCCCGCTACCGGGCACCACGCGACGATGCCCCGGACGGGGCCGGGGCATCGATCACGGTCTAGGACCTGACGCAGTTGGTCACGCCCACCTGCTGATCGGTTCGGCGGCTGCGCCGCCGCAGGGCCCGTGCCCACGGGTCGCCTCGCCTGGCGGCTCGGCTCCTGGGCGCCGGCGCTACACCAGCACTGCCAGTTCCTAGCTCGCGAGGTCGGCGAGGATGCCGGCGTTGGCCGGGTGGCGCAGCTTCGACATGGCTCGGGCTTCGATCTGGCGGATCCGCTCACGGGTGAGGTCGAAGTGGCGACCGACCTCGTCGAGGGTGCGCGGCTCGTGGCCGTCGAGGCCGTAGCGCAGGATCAGGATGCGCTGCTCGCGCTCGTCGAGGCCCTTGAGACCGGCGAGCACGTCGCCGCGGGTGGCCTCGGTGACGGCGTCGCCCTCGGGGTCGTCCTCGGCCACGGCGGCGAGGTCACCCAGGGTCATGTCGCCGTCGTCGGACAAGCCGTCGTCGAGGGACTTGGCGATGCGGGCCGACGCGAGGATCTCCTCGATCTTGGCCGGCGGGTGGCCGACCTCGACGGAGAGCTCGTCCAGTGTGGGCGGGCGGCCGAGCTTGGACTCGAGCATGCCGCGGGCCTTGTCGATCTGCTTGAGCAGGTCGTGAGCGTGCACCGGGAGGCGGATCGTGCGGGCGGTGTTGGCCACGCCGCGGGTGATGGCCTGGCGGATCCACCACGTGGCGTAGGTGGAGAACTTGAAGCCCTTGCGGTGGTCGAACTTCTCCACCGCGTGGATCAGGCCGAGGTTGCCCTCCTGGATGAGGTCCAGCAGCGGCAGCTCGGTGCGGTGGTACTTCTTGGCGATGGAGACCACGAGGCGCAGGTTCGCGTTGACGAACTGCTCCGTGGCCCGGTCGCCGGCGCGCACCTGACGGCGCATCTTGGCCTTCTCCGACGGGGAGAGCTCGTCGTCGGCGGCCAGGCGCTCGCGCGCCTCGACACCGGCCTGCACCAGAGCGCCGAGGCGAGCCTCGTCCTCCTTGGTGAGCAGAGCGTGGCGCCCGATGTCGTTCAGGTACAGCCTGACGATGTCCTCGTCGGACTCACCTGAGCGTGTGGCGCGTGCTGCGGGACTCACGGAAACGAGGACCTCCAAGGAGCGGGGCGAGTTGCGTTCGGGTACACCGAAGTGGAACCGGTTGGTGGCACCGGCACGAGCCCGACTTCCGATGCTAACCCGAAACGGGCGAGCACAGGGAAGAAAAGCGGACGGGATCGGGGAGCGGAGACGACTCCTAGTGTGCCGTCGTGGACTTCGACTTCCCACCTCACGACGACCCTCGGCGCCTCGTCGTGCGGGCCTGGCTCGCGGAGCACCCCGAGCCCACCGGCCGGGCGCTGGCCGAGGCCGGCTACGTCGCCCCGCACTGGCCGGCCCCGTGGGGCCTCGACGCCGATCCGATCCACCAGATCATCGTGGACGAGGAGCTGGCGGCCGCCGGGGTGAAGCGGCCCTCCAACCAGATCGGCATCGGATGGGCCGGCCCGACCATCCTCCACGCGGGCACCCAGGAGCAGAAGGAGCGGTACCTGTTCCCGCTGCTGGCCGGGGAGGAGATCTGGTGTCAGCTGTTCTCCGAGCCCGGCGCCGGCTCCGACCTGGCCAACCTCGGCACCCGGGCGGTGCGCGACGGGGACGAATGGGTCGTCAACGGGCAGAAGATCTGGACCTCGTTGGCCCACCACTCCGCCTTCGGCATCCTCATCGCCCGCACCGACCCGGACGTGGCCAAGCACCAGGGCATCACCTACTTCATCTGCCCGATGGACGCCGAGGGCATCGAGATCCGGCCGATCATCGAGATGACCGGCGGCCACACGTTCAACGAGGTGTTCCTCACCGACGTGCGCATCCCCGACGCCAACCGGGTCGGCGACGTCCACGGCGGTTGGTCGCTGGCCAAGGTCACCCTCGGCAACGAGCGGGTGTCGCTGTCCTCCGGAGGGGCCCTGTGGGGCATGGGTCCCGCCGCGTCCGACCTGCTCGACGAGGTCCGGGGCGGCGGCGGCTGCGACGACCCGGTCCGGCGCGACCACCTGGCCCAGCTGCACATCGAGGCCGAGCTGCTGCGCCTCATCCGGTTGCGCACCGTGACCGCCCGCATCCGGGGTGAGCAGCCCGGGCCGGAGGCGTCGATCCGCAAGATCCTCGCCGACGAGCACGGCCAGCGGATCATGGAGCTGGCCAAGGACCTCGCCGGCCCGCACGGCATGCTCGAGCACCAGCGCGCCGGCGGCGCCCCCGACCTCTGGGGCTGGCACTGGGGCTACCTGTTCTCGCCCGCCCTCACGGTGGGCGGCGGCACCGGCGACGTGCAGCGCAACATCGTCGCCGAACGCGTCCTCGGCCTGCCCCACGACATCGACGTCGAGGCGGGCAGGAGCTGGGCGGACGCTCGACGGGGCTGAGCGCCCCGCGGGTTCCGCACCGTGGCGGCCGCCGTGCCAGCATTGGGCTCATGACCCTGGTCGAGCCCGAGGTGGCACCCGAGCCCGCGACCCGCGACGACGTCGATCCCGCCCTGATCGCCGCAGAGATCGGCAACGACGGCGAGCTGAAGCGCAAGTCCAAGGTCCGGGCCTTCACGCCGCTGCCCGGCGTCCCCGAGGGCACCCCGGGAAAGGTCGTCCTGGTCAACGGCTGGGACCTGTGGATCCGATACCACGTCATGTTCGCCAACGGCGTGAACCTGGGCTCCATCAACCGCGAGCACCTGGTGCCGGCCAAGCAGTACGACGAGATGGTCGAGAAGCGCCGCCGGGCACTCGAGTCCGGCGCCTTCGACGAGCCCGAGGTCGACGAGTCCGAAGCCGAGGGCGAGGGCGAGGCGCTCGGCGGCGAGGCCCCGGTCGTCAACGGCGTCTCCATCCCGCCGCACCTCATCGAGCGCTCGGCGGCGGCCCGCAAGCGCCTCGGCGCGTAGCCCGGCCGCACCGACCGCTCCGTTCAGCGGGGCGCCATCAGCGAGTACCCCCGCCGGCCGTCGGCGCGCACGATGCCGTGGGACCGGAGCGCGGCGAGCACCGGCTGGGCCACGTGCTCCGGCGCCTGGCGGTTGCCGGCGCCCTCGAACTGCCGGAGGACGCCGGCCCGGGTGACCTCCACCGCCCAGCGGAGCCGCCCGCCGACGACGACGCCGAGCACGTGGGTGCGCTCGGCGGCGACCGCGTGGCGGAAGCCGCCGAGGCAGTTGTCCAGCACCGCGCCCCACTCGACCAGCTCGTCGGCAGTGCGGGGCAGGACGAGCCGGCGGTGCCCGACCTCCAGGCCGTCGACGGCCTGGAGGGCCGGCGGGTGGCGCAGGGGCACGTCGGTGCGGGCGGGCGGGGCGAGCACAGCCGCAGGTGCCCTCGCCGGTCGTGCCGGCCCGGGCCGGGGTTCGCTGGACGGCGGCACCCAGGTGGCGAGGTCGGTGGCGAGGGTCCGGAGCCCGTCGGGCTCGGTGAGGGCGCGGCCCAACCGGGTGGCGATCCGGCGGGACGAGACGCCCTCGAACATGGACCGGGCGCGGTCGACCTCGCCGACGTCGAAGGCCACCGCGCCCGGTCGGTGCGGCTGGCGGCCGAGCAGCTCGGTGAGCTGCTCGGGCTCGCACCAGGGGCTGGCCATGAGGGCGAGCAGCGCCGGCTCGAACGGCACGCGGCCGTCCGGCGCCGGCAGGAGGCTGGTGGCGAGGGCCCGCACCAGAGGACGGGTGACCCGGCCGAAGGCGCGGCGGGCGGCGCGGCGGGCGTCGGCGGCCCGGAGCACCTGGTCCAGCGCCACGGGCACGGCGTCGAGGTGGGCGCCCTGCTCGATGGGGACCCGCAGCAGCGGGTAGGCCCGGGCCCACAGCAGGGCGTCGAGGGGTGCGGGGCCGGCCGGTCCGCCCTCGTCGAGGAGGGCCGCGACGGCGTCGGTGACAGCGGCAAGGTCCTGGTCCGGGGTGCCGCCGGCCCGGGCCACGTCGTCGCCGAGCTGGGCGACGTGCTCGCCGATCCGGTGCGTGACCAGCTCGGGCACCGGCCAGGTGGACAGCAGCTCGAGCTGGTCGCCGATGCGGCGGATCTCCCAGCCGCTCCGGCGGACGCGGCGACCTGGATCGAGTCGGTTCCCGGTCCCGCCGGACGCCACGACGATGCGGCGCCCGTCGGAGCGCACCTCGGCCCAGTCGCCGCTGCTCGGGTCGTGCCGGCGGACGACGGCGGTCTCGACGAGGGCGGGCACCAGGGTCGGTACGGGGGTGCCGTGACCCCGTCCGTGCCTACGCGGTGACCGCGCCCTGGGCCCGGGCGAGCGCCTGCTCGGCCTCGGCCACGAAGCGCTCGACCAGCTCGGCGGCCGGCACCAGGTCCTGGATGCCGCCGGCGCCCTGGCCGGCCGGCCAGAACTCCTTGTCCGGGTCGAAGCCCTCCGGCCGGCCCTCGGCGCCGAGGTGGTTCGCGCCGTCCTGCACCGACTTGATGTACTGCATCGGGAACGGCTCGGCCTGGCCGCCGGCGGCCTCGAACTCCTCGGTGTAGCGGTTGCGCACCACGCGGCAGGTCTTGCCGGTGTAGGCGCGCGAGACGGTGGTGTCGTCCTCGGCCATGGCGACCAGCTTCTCCTTGTAGCCCTCGACGGTGTGCGCCTCCGGCGTGGCGATGAAGCGGGTGCCGACCCAGATGCCGTCGGCCCCGAGGGTGAGGGCCGATGCCAGGCCGCGCCCGTCGAAGATGCCGCCGGCGGCGACGACGGGGACCCGGTCGCCGACGGCGTCGACGATGAGCGGCACCAGCGTGTTGGTGGCGATGCGACCGGTGTGCCCGCCGGCCTCGGTGCCCTGGGCCACGACGATGTCGCAGCCGGCCTCGACGGCGTCGACGGCGTGGCGCACCTTGCCGCACATGTTCATGACCAGCACGCCCTTGGCGTGGCACAGGTCGATGACCTCCCGGGGCACGCCGAGGCCGGCCACGTAGACCGTGGCGCCGGCGGCGATGATGCGCTCGACCTTCGCCGTCTGGTCCCCGGCGGCGGTGAGCAGGTCGACCCCGTAGGGCTTGTCGGTGCGGGACCGGACATCGGCCATCTCGGCGTCGAGCTCGTCGTCGGACATCGTCGAGGCGCCGAGGCAGCCGAACCCGCCGGCCTCGGACACCGCCACGACCAGGTCGGAGTAGGACACCCCACCCATGCCGGCGAGCATCACCGGGTGCTCGATGTCGAGGATGTCGGTCAGTCGCGTGCGCATCCCGGCATCGTGGCCAGGCGTTGACCGAGCGGTCAAGCAGGGGGGTCGGCGTAGGCGCCGGGCCCGGTGAACACGCCCCGGTGCCAGCGGGAGGGCGTGCCGACGATGGCGCGCGGGTAGTCCTCGAACAGCCACCGGGCGAAGTTGCGGCGGGTCCACGGGGTGAGGCCGGCGACGCGGATGGCGGCGCGGGCGCCCTTGCGGTGGCGGAGCGCCCGTACGAGCAGGGCGCTGACGTGGTGGTCGGCGACGAGGTGGTGGTCGACCGCGGCCGCGTAGCGGTCGGTGGCGACGCGGGCGCCGTGGGGCCCGGTCTCCTCGATGGCCTCGGCGGCCAGCATCCCGGTGAGGATCGCCTGGCCGATGCCCTCGCCCGTCATCACGTCGGTGGCGGCGACGGCGTCGCCCACGAAGAACGTCCGCCGGGCGGTGCGCGCCATGTCGTGGACGCGGGCCGGGATGGGCCAGGCCGTGAACCGGGCCTCGGGGACGGCGTCGGGGCCCAGGACCTCGCGGATGGCGGGCCGGGCGAGCAGGTCGTCCCACACCTGCTTCATGTCGCCGACGGCGACCTTGCCGCCCCGCTGGATGCCGAAGCCGAAGTTGGCGGTGCCGTCGCCGACGGGGAACGACCAGGCGTAGCCCGGGAGCAGATCGGCCTCGAACCACACGCACAGGTCGCGCTGGGCCGTCTCGGACACGTCGCGGAAGTAGGCGCGGAAGGCGTGCCACTCACCCCGGTAGCCGGGCACGCTCAGCCCGAGGGCGCGGCGGGTCGGGGACCACATCCCATCCGCGGCGACGGCGTACCGGGCGTGGACCTCGCCGAGGCCGGCCACGTCGAGGACCACCCGGTCGTCGTGCTCGGCGATGCCGACCATGGCGTGGCCGTCGAGGACCTTGGCGCCGGCCTCCCGGGCGAGGTCGACGAGCGCGGCGTCGAGCTCGCTGCGACGGACCACGGCGGCGTGGGTGCCGGGGCCCTCCGGCAGCGGGAACCGCACGGCGTGGCCCGACGGGCCCGACACCACGGCGCTGTCGACCGTCGTCCACGACGGGAGGGTCGTGGGGTCGAGGCCGAGGCGCTCGGCGAGGCGCAGGGCCAGCGCGGTGAGGCCGTCACCGCAGCACTTGTCGCGCGGGAAGGTGGCCTTGTCGACGAGGAGGACCTCCCGGCCGGCGCGAGCCAGGCTCGTGGCCGCGCTGGACCCGGCCGGTCCGGCGCCGACGACGACGACGTCACAGGTCAGCACGAGCGCAGGCTATTGAGCGCGGGAGGTCACGCCTGCTTCAGGACGGCCTCGAAGGACTCCTGCAGGCACTCGAGCAGCACCTCGGGGTCGGGCACGGCCGCCATGTCGGAGTTGATCCCGACGTGGACGTCGTCGAGGTTCGACAGGAGGGTCACGTTGACGGCCACCCCGACGAGGGGACCGAAGGGGATCATGGACTCCACCCGGGCGCCGGCGATGTAGATCGGGATCGGCGCCCCGGGCACGTTCGAGGTCGTGAAGTCCGAGCCCTTGATCATCGATCCGAACAGGGCGGTGACTGCCGTGGTCGGCAACCGGTTCAGCACGACGGCGAGGGGTTCGACCAGCGCGTTGGCCGGCTCGTGGCGCTGCTGGTCGACCAGCTCGTGGATCGCCCGGATGTGCTCGGTCACGTCGTCGATCGCGACCGGGACGACGAAGCGGGCCGGGACGAACTGGTTGCCCGCCACGTCGCTGGTGTCCTCGGTGCGGATGTTGATGGGCATCGTCATCCGCAGGGACTCGACGTCCGTGCCGTGGCGCTGGTGGTACCGCCGCAGCCCGCCGGCGACCGCGACGACGAAGGCGTCGTTGAGGGTCCCGGACGACGCCTTGGCCGCGGCCTTCAGGTCCGGGAGCGGGAACGTGAGCGTCTGGAACCGGAACGACATCGAACGCCCGGTCATGATCGGGCTGAGCGGGGTCGGCGTCGGGGCGAGGAGCCGTCCCACCGACCCGGCGGTGGCGCCGAGGCCGGCCACGACGGCGGCCGGGTGCGACGCCGCCGTCGATGCGGCGGCGACGAGGTTGCCGCCGGCCCGGCGGGCGATGCCGAGGTTGCGGCGCCGGACGTGGCCGAAGGCGTCGGCGGTGCGCCGCAGCGGTCCCATGTGCTCGGCCTCGGGTGCCGGGGGCATCTCCTCATCGGTCGGCGCCGGCTCGCGCTCGAGGTCGATCATCGTCATCACCATCTGCATGCCGCCGACCCCGTCGGTGATGGCGTGGTGGATCTTCTGGATGATCGCGGCCCGGTCGCCCTCGAGGCCCTCGACGATCACGAACTCCCACAGCGGCCGGGCCCGGTCGAAGCCCTGCATCCCCATGGGTTCGGCGATGTCGAGCACGTCGCGCAGCGTCCCGTTCCCGCCGGCGTTCAGGAACCGGACGTGGTAGCGGAGGTCGAAGTACGGGTCGACCTCCCACCGGGGCGGGGCGATGGAGTACGGGTTGCCGATCACCCGCTGGCGCATCCGGGGGATCAGCCGGGTGCCGCGATCGATCCGGTGGAGCAGGGCCTCCCGGTCGGGCCGGCGGTCCAGCACCGCGACCGCGGTGATCGTGGATCGCAGGATCGGGTCCTTCTCGATGTTCCACATGAGCGCATCGCTGTCGCTCATCCGTGTCTCGTACTGCATCGTCGCTCCCGGGGTCTGAGGGTGCACCGGGGCAACGTTCGTCGCCAGGGTCAGATGTCCCTGTTCGGGAGCCGGCTCAGCAGCTCACGCCCTCCTCGGGACGGTAGACGGCAGCGACCGTGTCCGTCTCGGTGGAGCCGTCGGGATAGGTGCGGGTCCGGGGGGTGGTCCACCGGGTGCAGTTGCCCTGCGGGCTCGGCGTGGGCTCGCCCACGGACACCTGGGCCCAGGTCGTGCTGAAGAGCCGCACGGTGATCGAGGTGCTCGTGTACTCGGGCCAGACGAGCACGCCGTACGGGCTCGGGTTCTCGATCACCAGATCAGGGGCCGGGAACGAGATCGTGGCCTCGTGCCCCCGGGGGTAGCGGGAGATGTAGAGGCTGTGGCTCTGGTACTCACCGAACTCGAGGCCGGCGAACAGGGCGGCGTTGAAGAACGTGGTGGCGAACTGGCTGATGCCCCCGCCGACGTCCTCGGTGAGCACGCCGTCGTAGATGACCCCGTCGGACACGAAGCCCTTCTCGATGGTGCGGCGACCGACGTAGTCGTTCACCGAGAAGGAGCCGCCGGGTGGGATGACCACCCCGCGGATGATGTCGGCGATGCGATGGATGTTCGTCACCCGGTTCTGGCAGCAGGCGTGTCGCGTCGTCGGGCCGAACTCGTTCGGGCTGCCGACCTCCTCGACGATGCCGTAGGCCTCCGCCTCCTCGGTCGTGACCGCCGGCTCCGTCTCCTGCAGGTCGATCTCGACCGAGGTGATCCCGGCGGCGAACGCGTCGACGACGGTCTGTGCCGACTCGGGTGAGCAGCACGTGAGCCCGGTGACGGCGGGCTGGAGCTGCACCTGGCCGCCCGACACCGAGAAGCTGGCGCTGCGCGGCTCGACGGCCAGGTCGCCGAACTCGGCCTCGAGCACGCCGAGCACCCCCTCGGGCGGGAGTGAGACGGTGATCCCGTCGTCGACCTCGGAGACCTGGGCGAGCTGGCGCAGCTCCCGCGGGACCAGGTCGATCGTGCGATCCGCCGCCGTGACCGAGATCGTCTCGTCGGTCATCTCGTTCGCCGTCTCCGCAGCGGCCTCGGCGACGCTGTCGTCGAGCATGGGCGCCAGCTCGGAGGGCCGGATGGACACCGTGACGGCCTCGTGCACCGGCTGGTCCGCGGCGGCGGCCTCGAGGGCCACGACCAGCGCATCGGGGTCGATGCCGGAGCCGGGGCGACCGGGGACGGCGCGGAACGGCTCGCCGTCCAGGGATTGGATGGTGGGCTCCTGCGGGGCGACCAGCGAGTCGCCCTCGAGCGCGCGGATGGTGGAGCGGGCCGTCTCGGCGTCGACGTCGTAGCGCACGTCGGACACCCGGGCCTCGAGGAAGCTGGCGACCCAGGCGAGGGGGCGGATCGGCAGGGGATCGGTGCGACCGACGTCGAGGGCGAGGCTGGCGGTCCGGCGCGTGTCGATGGACAGCCCGATCTCGCCGGCCGTCGTCTCGTAGGTCTGGTCGGGCGTGATGATGCGCACCGGCCGGCCGTGCATCTCGGCATCGAGGGCCCGGACGTGCTCGAGCAGCTCGTTGGCGCTGCGCCCGCCGATGTCGGTGCCGGCCAGCTCGACGTTGCGGGCCACCTCGCCGCCGGCGACACCGGTGTCGATCGCCCAGGCGGCGACGACCAGGAGGATCGCAGCGACGGGGGCGATCGCACCCGCCCAGATCAGCTGTCGCCCACGACCCATACGACGGGCAACCCTGGCACGCGGTTCCGAGGCCGACGTAGTCGAGACCGATGACGATCCGTTGACGTACATGACGGCGCCGACGTCGCGTGCCTATGGTCACGCGGCCCTCGACCGAGAACCGGCGAGGAGACGAGAAGGGACACACACTTCATGAGTGGCATCTGTGACGGACGGGTCGCGATCGTGACCGGAGCCGGACGGGGGATCGGCCGCGAGCACTCCCTCATGCTCGCCGAGCAGGGGGCCAAGGTCGTGGTGAACGACCTCGGCGGCTCGATGGACGGCACCGGCGACGACGCCGGTCCGGCCCAGCAGGTGGTCGACGAGATCACGGCCATGGGTGGCGAGGCGGTCGCCAACACCGACGACATCTCGAGCTGGGACGGCGCCGAGCGCCTGATCAACCAGGCCGTGGAGCACTTCGGCCGCCTCGACGTGCTGATCAACAACGCCGGCATCCTGCGGGACCGGATGCTCACCAACATGACCGAGGCCGAGTGGGACGCGGTGATCCAGGTGCACCTCAAGGGCACCTTCGCCCCGAGCCGCCACGCCGCCGCCTACTGGCGGGAGCAGTCCAAGGCCGGCAACGAGGTCGACGGGCGCATCATCAACACGTCGTCGCCCTCGGGCATCTACGGCAACGTGGGCCAGACCAACTACGGCGCGGCCAAGGCCGGCATCGCCAGCTTCACGATCATCGCGGCCAAGGAGCTGGGCCGCTACGGCGTCACGGTCAACGCCATCGCCCCCGCCGCGCTGACCCGCATGACCGAGAACCTCGGGATGGGCCAGCTCCCGGAGGAGCAGAAGGAGCGCATGTCGCCGCGCTACATCGCCCCGATCGTGGTGTGGCTCGCCAGCGCTGACTCCAAGGACGTCACCGGACGGGTCTTCGACGTGTCCGGCCGGGCGCTGTCGGTGTCCGAGGGCTGGCACCGGGGCCCCACCATCGAGCTGCCGAGCGACGATCCGGCCGCCCTGGCCGACGACGTCAAGCGCATCGTCTCCGAGGCCCGGCCGAACGCCAACATGTCCGGCTACGACGAGGAGTAGGACGTGCCCATCAACCCCGATGCCGTCGGCGCCAAGAGCGAACCGACACGTCAGTCCTGGACCTCCAAGGACGCCCTCCTCTACGCCGTCGGCGTGGGCGCCGGCCAGGAGCCCCTCGAGGAGCTGCAGTACACGACGGAGAACTCCACCGACATCGACCAGAGGGTGCTGCCCACGATGGCGGTCGTCCTCGGTGGTGGCGGCGGGGCCTTCGCCCAGATCGGCAGCTTCAACCCGGCGATGCTGGTGCACGGCGAGCAGCAGATCTCCCTGCACCGGGAGATCCCGGTCGAGGGCGAGATCGAGACGGTGAGCGAGATCACCGGCATCTACGACAAGGGCAAGGGCGCGGTGGTGGTCAGCGAGGCGACCTCCACGCTCGTCTCCGACGGCGAGCCCCTCTTCTCCAAGACCATGTCGGCCTTCATCCGCGGTGAGGGCGGCTGGGGCGGGGACTCCGGGCCGGCGCTCGAGTGGGAGCGCCCCGACGGCGACCCCGATGAGGTCGTGACCTACACGACCCGCCCCGAGCAGGCGCTGATCTACCGCCTGTCGGGCGATCGCAACCCCTTGCACGCCGACCCGCAGTTCGCGGCGATGGGCGGCTTCGACCGGCCGATCCTGCACGGCCTGTGCACCTACGGCTTCACCGGTCGCGGTCTGCTCCGGGCCCTCTGCGACGGGGACTCGGCCCGGTTACGCTCCATGTACGGCCGCTTCTCCTCGCCGGTCCTGCCCGGCGAGGACCTCACCGTGAAGGTGTGGCGCACCGGCGACGGCCCCGATGGCGCGAGCACAGCCGTCTTCCAGACCGAGGGCAGCGACGGCCGCGTGGTGCTCGACAAGGGGACCTGCTCCTACACCTGAGCAGACCACCATGTCGGGTTCAGATTCGGTTCAGTCCGGGGGGCTCCCTAACCTGGGAGCCCCCCCCTGCCGTCCGACCACAGGAGCCGACGTGATCGACGAGAAGCTCGAATCCGTCATCAGCGAGGTCATCGCCCGCAACCCCGGGCAGACCGAGTTCCACCAGAGCGTGCGCGAGGTGCTCGAGTCGCTCGGACCCGTGGTGGCCAAGCACCCCGAGTTCCTCGACCACAAGGTGATCGAGCGCATCTGCGAGCCCGAGCGCCAGATCCTGTTCCGCGTGCCGTGGCAGGACGACAGCGGCGAGTTCCACATCAACCGCGGCATGCGGGTGGAGTTCAACAGCGCCCTCGGGCCGTTCAAGGGCGGCCTGCGGTTCCACCCGTCGGTGAACCTCGGCATCGTCAAGTTCCTCGGCTTCGAGCAGATCTTCAAGAACGCCCTCACCGGCATGCCGATCGGCGGCGGAAAGGGTGGCGCGAACTTCGACCCCAAGGGTCGCTCCGACAGCGAGATCATGCGGTTCTGCCAGAGCTTCATGACCGAGCTCTACCGCCACCTCGGCGAGTACACCGACGTGCCGGCCGGCGACATCGGCGTCGGCGGTCGGGAGATCGGCTACCTGTTCGGTCAGTACAAGCGCATCACGAACCGCTACGAGTCTGGCGTGCTCACCGGCAAGGGCATCGAGTGGGGCGGGGCGCTCGTGCGCACCGAGGCCACCGGCTACGGCGCGGTCCTGTTCGCCCAGGAGATGCTGCGGGCGCGGGGCGAGGACCTCGACGGGCGCACGTGCGTGGTGTCGGGCTCCGGCAACGTGGCCATCTACGCGATCGAGAAGACCCACCAGCTCGGCGGCAAGGTCGTCGCGTGCTCGGACTCGAGCGGCGTGGTGCACGACCCCGACGGCATCGACCTCGGCCTGCTCAAGCAGATCAAGGAGGTCGAGCGGGGACGCATCAGCACCTACGTCGAGCGCAAGCCGTCGGCCACCTACACCGATCGCGGCTGCATCTGGGACATCCCCTGCGACGTGGCGTTCCCGTCCGCGACGCAGAACGAGCTCACCGGCCGCGACGCCAAGGCGCTCGTCGCCAACGGCTGCATCGCCGTGTCGGAGGGCGCCAACATGCCCTCGACCCCTGAGGCCGTCGACGTCTTCCACGAGGCCGGCGTCGCCTTCGGCCCCGGCAAGGCTGCCAACGCGGGCGGCGTCGCGACCTCGGCGCTGGAGATGCAGCAGAACGCCTCACGCGACTCGTGGAGCTTCTCCTACACCGAGGACCGCCTGGCCGAGATCATGCGCTCGATCCACGCCACGTGCCACGCCACAGCTGAGGAGTACGGCGCCCCCGGCAACTACGTGATGGGTGCCAACATCGCCGGCTTCCTCAAGGTGGCCACCGCGATGGACGCGCTCGGGCTGGTCTGAGCCACCCGGGCCGAGACGTGGCCCTCAACCATCGGTCTGCGACCACGCCTGGAGTCGGCGCAGGAGGCTGAGCTTCTTGTGCTGGTGGCTGCCCATCCGGGCGAGGATGTCGTCCAGCGCGGTGACCGCAGCCCCCACGTAGGGCCCCTTGTTCAGCATCACGCACTCGGCGCGCTCCGACATCGCTGCGTCGGTGATCTCCGAGCGAGAGGCCTGTCCCGTCTTGGCCAGCGTCTCCAGCACCTGCGTGGCCCAGATCACGGGAACGTGGGCTGACTCGCACAGCCACAGGATCTCCTCCTGGACCTCGGCGAGGCGGATCCACCCGGCCTCGACAGCGAGGTCACCACGAGCGATCATGACGCCGACCACCGGGCGGCGCATGGCCGTGCGCAGCAGCTCGGGCAGCGCCTCGAATGCAGCGACCGTCTCGATCTTGAGCACGACGCCGAGATCCGAACCGATCTCGTCGAGTCGATCCAGGAGGGCACTGACGTCGTCTGGCCGGCGGACGAAGCTCAGTGCCACGACGTCGCCGAGCTCGGCGATGACCGGGAGGTCCTCGATGTCCTTCTCGGTGGTCGCCGTCACCGGCAGGGGGGTGTCGGGCAGGTTGATCCCCTTCCCGCCGCGCAGCCGCCGACCGCCGGGACGGGTGAAGGTCACGCGGAGGAGCACGCCGCGCTGGTCCACGGACTCCACCTCGGTGCGGATCGTGCCGTCGTCGAACAGCACGCGGTCGCCGGGGTGCAGTGCCGTGAGTGCCTCGGGCAGCGTGCAGCCGATCTCGGGGATCCAGCCGGGCGCCGGGTCGTCGAGCGCCTGGGCTGGCTCCAGGTCCTCCACCAGGCGGAGGCGATCACCGGTCCGGAGCAGGTGCGCGCGCTCGGCTCGGGGCAGGTCGACGACCGTCCCGACCCGACGTCCGTCGGCTCGGAGCTCGCTGCCCTCGGTGAACCACGTCGTGCGCCACACGTCGACGATGCAGCCGTGGTCGAGACGCGCCGAGACGATGGCGCGCCTGGTGGCGCCGCGGGCGTCGACGAGGGAGATCTCGGTGCGTCCGGCCAGGTCCAGGTCGGCATCGGCGACCGGGATGACCGCAAGCTCCGTGTCCGGCTCGACCGTCGGGTCGGCGAGCAGGAGCGCCTGCCCCGGAGCGACGGGTCGGCCGTAGGCGTTCCGGCGGGGCCGCACGCGCAGCACGGGTGGGCCGGGTTCGATCGACCCGGTGCGCAGCTTCGGCCCGGCCAGGTCCATCAGCACCCGGACCTCCCGCCCGGTGCGATCGGCTGCGCGGCGCACGTGCAGCGCCATGCGCTCCCAGCGCTCTCGCTCGTCGTGCGCGCAGTTGATGCGGGCGATGTCCATCCCACGACGGACGAGGTCCATCACGAGGTCGGGGTCGTCGGCTGCCTCCGACGGCAGGGTCACCATGATGCGGGTCGGCCGGTGCTCCTGCTCGGGGCCGAGCAGGAGCACGCTGTTGTCGCGCAGCTGCGCCCATCCGGCGGCGAAGGCGGGAGGCGGTGGGACGTCGTCCGGGAGCGGCACGTCCGCCAGGGCGCGAAGTGTGCGCCGAACCGCGTGCAAGGTCGCCGCGACGTGGGCCTCGGCGCGTCCCAGCGAGGACAGGCCGAGCTCGGCGAGCCGGTGCTGCAGGCCCCGCACGTCCTGGCTGCGCAGCGCGAGGTAGCGAGCCATGTTCTGCGCACTGACCCGCTGCTCGGGGTGGATGTGCTCGAGCGAGATCTCCTCGCCTGCCGCTCGCACCATGGCGTCGAGCGCGTCGAGCTCGGCGATCAGATCCTCGAGCTCCTCGTCCTGATCGCCACCATCTTCCACAGCTCCACCTCTATCGGTTCTGGCCGGCGTCCGGGTGAACGGTGGGCGACGCTCGATCGACGCGAGGGGGAACGGGCGGGTCAGCCGTAGTAGGTCGCCAGGTAGCGGTCGAGCGCGTCGCGGATGGCGGCGAACTTCTGCTCGTGGCGCTCCCGGAACAGGCCCAGCTTCAGCTCCGAGGTGGCCACCCACTCGCTGGTGATCGCATCGACCGCGCCCACGGCGACGGTCAGGCGCGTGTTCCGGGTCTCGAGCTCGATGCGGCCGCGGTCCGGGTCGGTGCCGGCGATGGTGAAGCCGGCGCTCGGCAGGCAGCGCAGCAGGGCGTCGTAGACGACGGGCCAGGGCTGGTGGACGACCTCGACCTCGCTGCGGGCGCCCACGTCAGAACAGCCGCAGCTCGGAGGATTCGATGCCGCGCAGCTCGTCGTAGTCGACCTCGACGCAGGCGATGCCGCGGTCGGCGGCGAGCACCTTGGCCTGGGGCTTGATCTGCTCGGCCACGAAGACGCCGCGCACGGGCGAGAGGCGGGGGTCCTTGTTGAGGAACCCCAGGTAGCGGGTGAGCTGCTCCACGCCGTCGATCTCGCCCCGGCGCTTGACCTCGACCGCCACGGCCACCCCGTCGGTGTCCCGGCAGAGCAGGTCGACCGGGCCGATGTCGGTGGGGTACTCGCGGCGCACGAGCTGGAAGCCCTCGCCGATCACCTCGCAGCGCTCGGCGAGCAGGGCCTGCAGGTGGGCTTCGACCCCGTCCTTCTGCAAGCCGGGCTCGGGGCCGAGGTCGTGGGCCGAATCGCTGACCAGGTCCTCGATGGTGATCTCGAGCTCGTCGCCACCCTTGCCCCGCACGAGCCAGCGGGGCAGCCCGTCGTCGTCGGTCGATTCGGCGATCGAGCACGGCGGGTTCATCCAGTTGAGGGGCTTGTAGGCCCGGTCGTCGGAGTGGATGGAGATCGAGCCGTCGGCCTTCACGAGGATGAGGCGCTGGGCGCTCGGGAGGTGGGCGGCGAGCTTGCCGCGGTAGGCGACGGAGCAGCGGGCGATGACGAGGCGCACGACGGGCGAGGCTAGGTCCGGGGCCCGCGAACGGCGCGAACGCCGGACTGGGTGGCGAGGTGGGTCATGGGTCGGTCGTGGTGCTCGGTGGGCAGCCGGGGGACGATGCGCTCGTCCACGGTGACGCCGACGACCGCCGCGCCGGGACGGAGGCGGGGGAGCAGCCGGTCGAAGTGGCCACCGCCCCGGCCGAGGCGGACGCCGTGGCGGTCGAACAGCCGTCCGGGCACGAGGAGGACGTCGAAGTCGACGGGGTCCACGATGGGGAGGTCGGCGCCGGGTTGGTCGAATCCGAGCCGGTTGCGCTCGCGCCGGCCCTCGTCGCGGCGCCAGCTGATCGTGCCGTCGGGCTCCATGCAGGGCAGGGCGACCACATCGGCGCCGATGTCGAGGAGTCCAGCGAGGTCGACCTCGCCGGGCAGCGGCACGTAGGCGGCCACGACGCCGGGCCGCCGCCCGAGGAACGTCGTGATCCCGTCGCGCACGGCGAGCGTGGCCGTCTCGTCGGGCGGGGCCAGCGTGCGGGCCCAGACCCGCCACTCCCGCTTGGTGAGCGATGCCCGCATGCCTGCGTCGGCGTCCTCGATCCACGGTTCGACCAGGCGGGTGTCGTCGGTCGGGCGGCCGGCGGCGATGTCGTCGAGGTACCGGCGGTCGGCGTCGAGCCGCCGGCGCCACATGGCCCCGTCGCACACGTGCCCGTGGCCGGTCACGACGACGTCCACGGGCCCGAGCGCAGCCAGCCGCTCGAGCCCCTCGTGGTAGGCGAGCAGCGCCTGCGGGCCGGGGACGCCGTGCTCCAGCAGCGGGACCTCGATGTCGCTGCCCATGTCCCCGGCGACGAGCAACCCGAGCTCGGGCACGTGGAGGGCCGCGTGGCCCGTGGCGTGGGCGTCGTGGACGACCGGCAACGCATCCGGACCGGTCCACGGGAGCGCGCCCTCGACGGGGATGAGCGAGAGCCCGAGGCGCTCGTCGTCGACCTCGACCACGGCCTCGGCCTGGTCCACCAGCTCGTGGTGGTGGGCGATGCCCTCCGTCACCGTGGCCGGCGACGCCCAACGGGGCACGTCGCCGAGGTCTCGGTGCCAGAGCACGTGGTCCCAGTGGGCGTGGGTCGCGAACCCGCCGACGGGCTGGAGCCGGCGGGCGAGCAGCTCGCCGGCGAGGGACTCGAGCTCGTCGAGGTGGACGCCGGGGTCCACGACGAGGGCGTCGCTGCCGTGGACGACGACCACGGTGTTGGTCGCCATGAAGCGGCTGGTGGCGACCAGGACGCCGGGCGCGACCTCGCCGAGGCGGTTCGCGGACACCGCTACTGGAGGCTGCGACCCTCGAGCCGCTTCCGGATGGTCTCGCGGCGCTGCTGGAGGTCCCGGTAGGTGAGGCGGTCGACGTCGTCGGAGATGCCGAAGCCGGCCTTCACGCCCTCCATGTCGAGCTCCCACGCGTCGGGCGCCATCCCGATCTGGGCCGCGATCTTCTCGCCGTGGGTGGTTGCGAAGTACATCGTGATGTGGGCGATCTCCTCGAGGATGTCCAGGTCCGGGGCGAGGGTGGCGATGGCGCCGTCGACGAACATCAGGTTCTTGGTGAAGAGCATCAGCTCCTTGGGGATCTTGGCGCCGTAGCCGAGCAGGGCCTTGATGACCCGTTGGATCTCGGCGACGAGCGCGTCGCCGTCGACCTTGGTGGGGTCGAACACCTCGGGGCTGTCGAGGCCGAGGTCGCGGGCCACCGCGTCGAGGTCGGTGTCGGGCGGCAGCGCGCCGAGGTCGCGGAACGCGGCGAGCTGGCCGATCGGGTCGTTCGACGTGCCCGACATGAGCAGCCGGAGGAAGGCGTTGCGCTTGAAGTCGTCGAGGCGGCCCGTGATGCCGAAGTCGAGCAGGGCCGTGCGGCCGTCTGGCATCACGAACAGGTTCCCGCCGTGCAGGTCCCCGTGGAAGATGCCGTGGATCAGCGCACCCTCCATGAAGCCGATCATCCCGGTGCGGACCACCTGCACGGTGTCGACGCCGGCGCCCTTCATGCCGGCGACGTCGTCGAACTTGAAGCCGTCGAGGCGCTCCATCACCAGGACCCGGGGGGTCACCAGCTGGGGGTGGGGGCGGGGGATGACGTAGTCGCGCTGGCCGAGCTCGGCGAAGCTGGCGGCGACGTCGAGCATGTTCTCGGCCTCGAGGCGGAAGTCGAGCTCCTCGCTGATGGTCTCGGCGAACAGCTCGACCAGCGCCGGCGGGTTGGCCAGCGCCGAGACCGGGATGCGTCCGATGAGCTTCGGTGCCAGCCAGGCCATGACCCGCAGGTCCTCCTTGACCCGGAAGGCCACGGACGGACGCTGCACCTTGACCACGACGTCCTCGCCCGTGTGCAGCGTCGCCCGGTGGACCTGGGCGATGGAGGCGGCCGCGAGCGGTTCGGTGTCGAAGTGGCTGAACAGCTCGTGGATCGGCGTGCCGAGCTCGGCCTCGACCACGGCCCGGATCTCGTCCCACGGCTCCGGCGGCACCTGGTCGCGGCACTTCTTGGTCTCGGCGACCAGCTCCTCGGGGAACAGGCCCTCGCCGCTGGAGATGATCTGGGCGAGCTTGATGTAGGTGGGTCCGAGCGCCTCGGCGGCGATGCGGAGCCGGCGGGACAGGTCGGCCCGGGAGATCGAGCCGCCGGTGCGCCGCTTGCCGACGTACCACCGCCCCACCGCCCAGCCGAGGTGGCGGGTGACGGTGGTGACCCGCCGGACCGGCGGGATCCAGTGCGGGCGGGTGAGCCGGGGGATCTCGGCCCGGACCTCGCGCCGGACGCGGGCGAGCGGCGGCAACCACGTGAGCTGGTCGCGCTCGATCGTCCACGGGGGCGTGTCGGAGAACGAACCGAGCTCGTGGTCTGCGGGGGGCTCGGTCGGGTCGGGCGACGCCATCGGCCCATCATCGCAGGCACCTGTCGCTTCCACACCTCGCCATCCGCGACAGGATGCGGTCATGACCGTTCTCGAGGGGATCCGCGTCGTCGAGCTGGGGGCGTGGGTGGCCGGACCCGGTGCCGGCGGCCTGCTGGCGGACTGGGGTGCCGACGTCATCAAGGTGGAGGCGCCGGAAGGCGATCCGATGCGCCGGCTCTTCGCCGTCCTGTCCGGGCACGGCGAGCCGCAGTCGCCGCCGTTCGATCTCGACAACCGCGGCAAGCGCTCCGTCGTGCTCGACCTGCGCAGCGAGGAGGGTCGGCGCGACCTGCACGACCTCGTCGCCACCGCCGACGTGTTCCTGACCAACCTGCGACCCGACGCCGTCGAGCGCCTGGGCTTCGGCCCCGACGTGCTGCTCGAGGCGAACGAGCGGCTGGTCTACGCCCAGGTCTCCGGCTTCGGCCGCACCGGCCCCGACGCCCACCGGGCCGGCTACGACCTGGGCGCCTTCTTCGCCCGGTCGGGCATGGCCAGCCAGGCCGTGCCGCCGGACCAGCCGCCGGTGGCCAACGCCGGCGGCGTCGGGGACCACATCACCGGCACCACGATCACCGCCGGCATCTGCGCCGCGCTGTTCGCCCGGGAGCGGTCGGGTCGGGGTCAGCTGGTCGACACGTCGCTGCTGCGGGCCGGGATCTACACGATGGGGTGGCCGCTCACGATCCAGCTCCGCTACGGCAAGCACCTGCCGACCGACCCGCGCACGACGGTCGGAAACCCGTTGATCAACTCCTACGAGGCCGGCGACGGCCGCTGGTTCTGGCTGCTCGGCCTCGAGGCCGACCGGCACTGGCCGCCGCTGCTGCGGGCGATCGGGCGGCCGGAGCTGGCCGAGGACGAGCGGTTCGGGTCGGCGAAGGGTCGACGCATCAACGCGCCGGCACTGATCGCCCTGCTCGACGAGACCTTCGCCACCGCCGACCGTGACCACTGGACGGCCCGCTTCGACGAGCACGACGTGTGGTGGGCGCCGGTGAACACCCTCGCCGAGGTCGTGGAGGACCCCCAGGCCCTGGCGGCGGGGGCGTTCGTGGACGTCCCCGAGGGGAAGGGGTCAGCGGCGCACCGGGCGGTGATGACGCCGGTGGACTTCGGGTCGACGCCGGCCGGCCCGCGACGCGGCGTCCCGGGGTTGGGGGAGCACACCGACGAGGTGCTCGCCGAGGTGCGTCAGCGCTGACGCAAGCGCTCCAGCTCCTCGTGCTCGTTCCGGGCGCGGCGCCGGCGACGTCGCCAGATGGCCGACGCCAGCACGGTCATCAGCGACGCGCCGAGCGCCGTCACCAGGAACAGGACGTAGAGGGGGACGTCGGCTTCGAAGGTCAGGAACTGGAACGGGACGCTCGCGGTGTTCTGGGCCAGCAGGATCACCACGGCGATGGCGAGCAGCGCCAGGGCGATGACGGTGGGGGTGACGCCGGTGCCGGCGTAGCGGTTGACGACCTCGGAGTCGTCGCGATCTCGGTCCTTGGCAGCCATGTCAGCCCCGTACCCCCGGACGATGCGTCATAGAAGGCGTCAGAACTCCGGCGGCCGGCGCTCGGACAGCGCCCGGGCGCCCTCGACGAAGTCGGGCCCGGTCGACATCTCCCGCAGCAGCGCCATCGAGTGCCGCACGGAGGCGGCGGGGTCGTCGTGCAGCAGATCGCCCCAGAGCTGGGCCTTGGTGGCGGCGACGGAGGCCGGCGACACGTGGCGGGCCAGATCGGTGACGTAGCGCTCGACGTGGGGACCGAGGTCGTCCGCGGGCAACGCCGCCGAGAGCAGGCCGGCCTCGGCGGCCTCGTCGGTGAGGAAGATCCGCCCGGACAGCAGCCAGTCCGCTGCCCGTCCGGCGCCCACCAGGCGGGGGAGCAGCCAGGACAGCCCGTACTCGGCGGGGAAGCCCAGCTTCGGCGCCGCCGTGGTGAGCTTGGCGCCCTGCACCCCGAAGCGGATGTCAGCGAAGCAGGCGATGACCAGGCCGACGCCGGCGGCGGCGCCGTTCACGACGGCCACCACCGGGGTGCGCATGCCGAGCTGGAACGCGAAGTCGGCGGCGAAGGGAGCGTCGACGTCGGGCATCGGCGGTTCGGACCCGCGCAGGCCGTCGTCGTAGCCGCCCTTGTCGACGTGGCCCTCCAACGCCTTGGCGTCGGCGCCGACGCAGAACGCCGTGCGGCCGTCCGGGTTCTCGGCGCCGGTCACGACCACCACGCGCACCTCGGGGTCGGCCTCGGCCTCGGTCATCGCCCAGCGGTACTCGAGGTGCATGCGGCCGGTCCACGCGTTGCCCCGGTGGGCCCGGTCGAGGGTGAGCCGGGCGACGCGGTCGGCGACCTCGTAGCGGATCGCCTTCAGCTCCACCGGTTCACGATCTGCGCGAATGGTCCACCTCCTCACGCGACTCGGTTCGGCGGCTTCGCCGCTGAAGGGCACGTGCTCATGGGTCGCCTCGCCTGTCGGCTCGGCTCCCTGTCCCGAGCGCGGCGAGGGAGCGCTCGGCCAGCTCGGCCCGGCACACCAGCAGGTCGGGCAGGTACGGATCGGGCCGGTTGTAGACCAGCGGCGAGCCGTCGAGGCGGCTGGCGTGCAGGCCGTGGTGGAGGGCGACGGCGACCGGGGCCGCGGAGTCCCACTCGTACTGACCGCCGGAGTGCGGGTAGCAGTCGACCTCGCCCCGGAGGATCGCCATCGTCTTCGCTCCGGCGGAGCCCATCTCCACCAGCACGCCGTCGAGAGCGGCGCGCACCGTCTCGGCCTCCGCCGGGGGCCGGGTGCGGCTGACCACGATGCGGGGCTTTCCGATCGGCGCCAGCTCGAGGACCGGATCGGCGGTGGACAGCACGGTGCCGAGGGCGGGCAGGGCGACCGCCCCGCAGACCGGGGCGCCGTCGACGCACAGGGCCACGTGCACGGCCCAGTCGCTGCGGCCCGCTTCGGAGAACTCGCGCGTGCCGTCGAGCGGGTCGATGATCCAGACCCGGGAGGCACCGAGGCGCACCCCGTCGTCGTGGGTGGCGCGGGCCTCCTCGGACAGCACGGCGTCGCCGGGGGCCATGTGCGCGTCGAGCTCGGCCAGGAGCAGGTCGTTGGCGCGCCGATCGCCCTCGTCCTTCAGCTCCTTCGGGTCGGCCCCGTCGGCCACCATCTGGTCACGCAGGCCGACGAGCAGGTCGCCGGCCGCGACGGCCAGCCGCTTGGCCAATGCGTGGTCGGTGTCGGACACGGCGGCGTGGGCTGGCACGCTGGATTGTCTACCAACCGGCACCGACCGTACATTTGCCCACTCACGTCCGGACGACGAGCAGGACCCGATGAGCTACCAGCTGTCCCACCTCCGAGCCCTCGAGGCCGAGGGGATCCACATCATGCGCGAGGTGGCGGCCGAGTTCGAGCGCCCCGTGCTGCTGTTCTCGGGCGGCAAGGACTCCATCGTCATGCTCGAGCTGGCGATCCGGGCGTTCGCGCCGGCGAAGATCCCGTTCCCGGTGATGCACGTCGACACCGGCCACAACTTCCCCGAGGTCATCGAGTTCCGCGACAGCCGCCTCGAGCGGGCGGGGGCCCGCCTCATCGTGGCCTCGGTGCAGGACTCGATCGACCAGGGCCGGGTCACCGAGGTCACCGGTCCGCGGGCCAGCCGCAACCAGCTGCAGACCGTGACGCTGCTCGACGCCATCGAGGAGCACGGCTTCGACGCCGTGTTCGGCGGGGCTCGGCGCGACGAGGAGAAGGCTCGAGCCAAGGAGCGGGTGTTCTCCTTCCGTGACGACTTCGGCCAGTGGGACCCCAAGGGCCAACGTCCCGAGGTGTGGAGCCTCTACAACGGCCGCCACCGCAAGGGCGAGCACATCCGGGTCTTCCCGATCAGCAACTGGACCGAGCTCGACGTGTGGCAGTACCTCCACGAGGAGGACGTCGAGATCCCGCCGATCTACTTCGCCCACGAGCGCCGGGTGTTCGAGCGCGACGGCATGCTGCTCTCGGAGTCGCCCCACATCGAGCTGCTCGAGGGCGAGACGGTCTTCACCGAGACCGTGCGCTACCGCACCATCGGCGACATGACCTGCACCGGGGCCGTCGAGTCCGGGGCGGCCACGCTGCAGGCGATCATCGAAGAGGTCGCCGCAACCCGCATCACCGAGCGAGGCGCCACCCGCGCCGACGACCGCGTGAGCGAGGCCGCAATGGAGGACCGCAAGAAGGAGGGCTACTTCTGATGGAGCTCCTGCGCTTCGCCACGGCCGGCTCGGTCGACGACGGCAAGTCCACCCTCATCGGTCGGCTGCTCTACGACTCCAAGACGATCTTCCAGGACCAGCTGGAGGCGGTCGAGCGCACCTCGGTCGAGCGCGGCGACGAGTACACGAACCTGGCGCTGCTCACCGACGGCCTCCGCGCCGAGCGCGAGCAGGGCATCACCATCGACGTCGCCTACCGCTACTTCGCCACCCCCCGGCGCAAGTTCATCATCGCCGACACCCCCGGCCACATCCAGTACACGCGCAACATGGTCACGGGTGCCTCCACGGCGAACGTGGCCCTGGTGCTCGTGGATGCCCGCAACGGCATCGTCGAGCAGTCCCGCCGCCACGCCTTCCTCGCCTCCCTGCTGCGCATCCCGCACCTCGTCGTGTGCATCAACAAGATGGACCTGGTCGATTGGAGCGAGGACCGCTACGAGGAGATCAAGGCCGAGTTCCGCCAGTTCGCCACCAAGCTCGACATCAACGACCTGACCTTCATCCCGGTCTCGGCGCTGCTCGGCGACAACGTGGTCGACCGGTCCGACAACATGAAGTGGTACGAGGGTCTGCCGCTGCTGCGGTTCCTCGAGGAGGTCCACATCGCGTCGGACCGCAACCTCATCGACAGCCGCTTCCCCGTGCAGTACGTCATCCGCCCGATGAGCTCCTCGGGCATGGACTACCGGGGCTACGCCGGCACCGTGTCCGGTGGCGTGTTCAAGCCGGGCGACGAGGTCGTCGTGCTGCCGTCGGGGTTCACCTCGACCATCGCGGCGATCGACGGGCCGAACGGGCCCATCGACGAGGCCTACCCGCCGATGTCGGTCACGATCCGGCTCACCGACGAGATCGACATCAGCCGGGGCGACATGATCTGCCGTCCGAAGAACCAGCCGATCGCGTCCCAGGACGTCGAGGCCATGGTGTGCTGGATGTCCGAGGTCGGCTCGCTCCAGCCCCGCCAGAAGCTGGCCATCAAGCACACCACCCGCTGGGCGCGGGCGATGGTGAACGACGTCCAGTACCGCCTCGACGTGAACACGCTGCACCGCGACGAGGAGGCCTCGGCGCTCGCGCTGAACGAGATCGGCCGGGTGTCGCTGCGCACCACCGCGCCGCTCTTCTTCGACGAGTACCGGCGCAACCGCTTCACCGGCAGCTTCATCCTCGTGGACGAGTCCACCAACAACACCGTGGCCGCCGGGATGATCCTCGGGGAAAGTTGACCCGGGTCACCCCGAACACGGTCTGGCACCCTTCGGCGCTGGATCGCTCGGCGCGACCCTCCCTCGGTGCCACCGTCTGGTTCACCGGCCTGTCCGGCTCGGGGAAGTCGACCGTGGCCGTGGAGCTCGAGCGGCTGCTCGTGTCCGCTGGTCGCCCGGCGTACCTGCTCGACGGGGACAACCTGCGCCAGGGCCTGAACGGCGACCTCGGGTTCAGCGCGGAGGACCGCACGGAGAACGTCCGACGGGTCGGCGAGGTCGCCCGCCTGTTCGCCGACGCCGGCGTCGTCGCGCTGGTGCCCGTCATCTCGCCGTACCGCGCCGACCGTGACCGGGTCCGCTCGATCCACCACCTGGCCGGTCTGGCCTTCCTCGAGGTCTTCGTCGACACGCCGCTCGAGGTGTGCGAGGCCCGGGACCCCAAGGGGCTCTACGCCAAGGCGAGGGCCGGGGAGATCACCGGCTTCACCGGCATCGACGACCCCTACGAGGCGCCCGCGTCACCGGAGCTGCGCTTGACCCCCGAGGACGGTGCCCCGGACGCTCAAGCCGCCCAGGTGCTCGCGCTCCTGGAGACGCTGGCCGGCTGAACCTCGGTTCCGGAACTGGCAGCGGCCACGGAACACCCGCCGTGCCGGGGTGCCGGGCGCCGTTCGCCTCAGAGGGGGTGACGGGGACTACTTCGCACGTAGCAGGAAGATGGGGACCGGGCGGCCCGCCCGCCGCTCGTAGCGCTCGATCTGCGGCCAGACCCGGCGGGCCTCGTCCCAGGCGGTCGCGCGCTCGTCGTGCCCCAGCTCGGTGGCGGTCATCGGCCGGCGCGTCCGGTCGACGATGGCGTGGACGTCCGGGTGGGCGCGCACCTTGGCGACCCAGTCGGGCGTCCGACGTTGCCCTCCGGCGCCCCCGACGATGACGAGGTCGCCGTCGGGGCGGCGGTGGAAGGCGAGCGCGGTCTGTCGTTGCCGGCCGCTCCTGCGCCCGGTCGTCTCCAGCACCAGCACCGGTGTGCGGAACATCGTCGAGAGGACGCTCCGGCCGAAGCGGCGGACCTGGACGGCTTCGACACCTCGCAGCGCACGACGGATCGGCCGGAGCCGGTCCATGGCGTTGCGTCGGGCCCTGCTCGCACCGGTCACCCGCAAGAGGTTGCCCGAGGGCCGCTGCCCCCGCCACCCATCACGGCCGACCAGGGACCTCCGCCCCTGCCCACACCCGACGTCGCCGTGCGACAGTGCCTCCATGGAGCGACGCCGACCCGGCCAGGGGCGCTACGCCCACCCCGAGCGCGAGCAGCGATGGCTCCTCGCCGAGGTGCCCGACGGTGCCACGCCGTGGGCGGAGATCACCGACCGCTACCTCGAGGGCACCAACCTTCGGATCCGGCGGGTCGAGGGGGCGGACGGCGTCGTGCACAAGCTCACCCAGAAGGTCCGCCCCGTCCCGGACGACCCGAGCCGGGTGATGCTCACCACGATGTACGTGCCGGATCACGAGGTGACCGCGCTGATCTCGCTGCCGGGCCGGGAGCTGCGCAAGACCCGCAGGCGCATCGAGCTCGACGGGCGCCACGTGGCCGTGGACGTCCTCCACGAGCGCTTCGATGGACTGATCCTGGCCGAGACCGAGCTGGGCATCCGCGAGGAGCGCATGCCCATGCCGCCGTTCGCGTGCTGCGACGTGACCGATGACGATCGCTTCTCGGGCGGATCGCTCGCGGCCATGACCGACGCGGCGCTGGCCGAGCTCCGCGCCGAGGTCGAGGAGCTCGTGGCTAGTCGATGGCAAGGGGCTGGCAGCTCGCGGCGTCGGTGATCTCGGTCAGCACCGGGGCGTCGTCGCGCAGGAGCAGGTGGACGCATCGACGGCCGAACCCCCAGCTCGTCTCGTAGGCGAGGCTGATGCCGGTCGTGCCGAAGGCAGCACCCCGGAACGCGTCGCCGTGCCCGAGGGCGTCGGTGAGGGGGTCGCTGGAGCCGTTCCAGTACGACGTCAGCTCGTCGCCGGCGAGCGCGGAGACGTCGTCCACCTGGCGGCCGGCTCGGCGCAGGTCCTCGGCCAGCTCGCTGGCCTGGCGGTCCACGTTGCGCTCCGACAGCCACGTCGTGACGGTGAGGGGCACGCCGACGACGAGGACGATCCCGGCGAGGATCAGGCCCCGCCGGCGTCGTCCCTGGGCCTCGTCGTCCATGTGGTCACGGTAGGCGCGGCTGCACGGGTCCCGACCGGCGGTAGACAGGGCCGATGCACCCCTCCCTCCGCGAGCGAGCCGCACTCTGCGACCTGTTCGAGCAGCTCGGCCCGGACGCGCCCACCCGATGCGAGGGATGGCGCACGACCGAGCTCGCCGCCCACCTCCACACCCGGGAGCACCGCCTCGACGCCGGCCCCGGCCTGCTCGGCCGTGGGCCCTTCGCCCGCTACACCGCCAAGCTCGAGGCCAAGGCTGCGGAACGTCCCTACGCCCAGCTGGTCTCCGAGCTGCGCGACGGTCCGCCCCGCCAGTGGTTCGGGCGCTACGTGCCGGCGGGCGACATCCATGAGTGGTTCGTGCACCACGAGGACGTCCGCCGGGCCAACGGCGAGCTGCCCCGGCTGGACGACGACCTCGACGAAGCCCTGTGGGTCGCGCTGGGACGGTGGGGCAAGATCCTCACCCGCAAGGCCGACGTGGGTGTCGAGCTGGTGGCCCACGACGGTCGCAGCCGGCAGGTGAAGGACGGAGACGAGTCCGTGACCCTGCGGGGGCGCCCGGGTGAGATCATGCTCGCGCTCTTCGGTCGGGAGTCGGCCAGCACGCTCGAGGGGAGCGACGCCGCGCTGGCGAAGTACCACGCGTCCACGATCGGGCTCTGAGCGGTCCACACTGGGACATGGCCAAGAACGTCCTCGGCACCGATCTCCAGAGCTGCTCCACCGACCCGATGACCGGGTTCTACCGGGACGGGTGCTGCAGCACCGGTGGTGACGACGTCGGGGTGCACACGGTGTGCGCGGTGGTCACCGACGACTTCCTGGAGTTCTCCAAGGCCGCCGGCAACGACCTGTCGACGCCCATGCCCCAGTTCGGCTTCCCCGGCCTGCGCGACGGCGACCAGTGGTGCCTGTGCGCCCCGCGGTGGCAGGAGGCGTTCGAAGCCGGCAAGGCCCCGCAGGTCGTGCTCGAGGCCACCCACGTCCAGACGCTCGAGTGGTGCACGCTCTCCGACCTCGAGGCCCACGCCGTCGACCGGCCGAGACCCGAGGAGCGCTGACCGGCCCCACCTGGCGGGACCCCGCGCCGTGGCTCAGGCCGGGCCGGCGGTCCGGGCGTCGTTGACGAGGTCGTCGAGGGTCGCACCCGGTCTTCCCACCAGCACGGCCAGACTGACGGCGCGGAGCGCGTCGACGGCATGGTCGACGGCGTCCCCGACCTCGGGGTTCGTGACCGTGAGCACGGCGAGATCGGCGCCGGTCGTCCGAGCGTGCTCGGCCAGGGTCTCCGCTGGGACGTCCCGGCCGAGGATGTCCACAGCCCAACCGTCCTCCCGTAGGGCAGCAGCGGCCATCGCCACCGGGAGCCCGTGCTGGTCGCCGCTCGGGGAGGCGACCACCGCTCGACCCCGAGGCCGGCCGGGCCGCGCCGTGTCGAGGCTGGCGAGGAGGCGCTCGACGATGGCCGTGGCCCGGTGCTCCTGGGCGATCGTGACCTGACCCTCCCGCCAACCCTGCCCGACGGCAGCCATGGTGGGGGCGATCAGGTTGGTGACGAGCGAGCGCAACGTCTCGCCCTCCCGGTGGAGCCGGCCCACGACCGCTCTGGCTCGAAGTTCGTCGCCCTCGATGAGGGCGGTCTGCAGGCTCGCCTGCAGGCGGGGCCAGTGTCGGGTGGCCCGGATCTCCCGGACCCGCACGGCCGGCGGCTCGGCGGTGGCGTCGGCGAGCGCCGAGCGCGGCACGCGCCAGCGGCGACCGACCCGCTCAGCGGTCAGCCGGCCCTCGCGCACCCACCGGTACGCGGTCTGGTAGTGGACGCCGAGCTCGTCGGCCGCCTCGGCCAGATCCAGGAACTCCGCCACGAGGAGGAGCGTATTCACAGAAATCCGCAATGACGCGGACTAATTCAGAATGAGTCACGCTAACTTGGTCCTGCACTGGCTGATCCGATGACCGGTGCATCCGTCGAAGGAGATGTCATGGAACCGTTCAGCCTCAGTGAGGGACAGTTCGAGATCGTCTACAACTCGTTCTCGTTCGCGATCGCCGCGATGGGCGCGTCGCTGCTCTTCTTCCTCCTGAAGCGCACCGAGCTCCCGGTCCCGTACCGCGGGGCCGTCACGCTGTCTGCGCTCGTGGTGGGCATCGCCCTCTACCACTACCTGCGCATCTTCGAATCGTGGGAGAGCGCCTTCACGCTCGTCGATGGCCGCTACGTCATGGACGGGACCTTCAACGAGGGGTACCGGTACGTGGACTGGCTGCTGACCGTCCCGCTCCTGCTCGCCGAGCTCGTGCTCGTGCTGCGGCTCAGCAAGGGTCGCACCCGCAGCCTCATCACCCGCCTCACGATCGCAGCCGTGCTGATGATCGCCACCGGCTACCCGGGCGAGATCGCCGACCCGGACAGCTTCACCCGCACCTTCTGGGGCGTCGTGTCGACCGTGCCGTTCGTCTACATCCTCTGGGTGCTGTTCGCCGAGCTGCAGTCGGTCATCCGCACGCAGCCAGAGGAGTCCCGCCCGTGGTTCGACGGCCTGCGCTGGCTGCTGCTGGCCACCTGGGGCGTCTACCCGCTCGCGTACCTCGCGCCGCAGGTGATCGACGACGCCGCGACGGCCGAGGTGATCCGTCAGGTCGGCTACTCCGTCGCCGACGTGCTGGCGAAGCCGGTGTTCGGCCTGATGATCCTGGCCATCGCCTTCATGAAGGCTCGTCGCGCCGGTGCGCTCGAAGCTCAGCCCGACGACGTGGCCGCGCTGACCGACGACGACCCACGGGTCGGGTCGATCGCCGGCTGAGGGGGCAGGCATGGTGCCGCTGTCGGTCACCGTCGCTCTGGCCGTCGCCCTCGTGATGGGCGACCCCGCCGGAGCGCCGGGACCGGCATCGGCAGCCGTGCTGCTGCTCGCCGTCGTGACGGTCGGGATCCCCCACGGTGCGCTGGACTCGGCCGTGTCGGCCGTCGTGGACCGGGAGCCCCGGGCGAGGTACCGCCGGCTCCGCACCCACGCCCTCGCGCTCGTCGGAGCGGCTGCGGCATGGGTGGTCGCCCCGGTGGTGGCGCTCCTCGGCTTCGTCGCCCTCTCCGCCTGGCACTTCGGTCGGTCGGATCTCGGCCCGTCGGGATCGGACACGGCGCTCGCCCGTCTCCGTGAGGTCACCTGGGGAGCGGCGGTCCTCGCCGCGCCGATCGGTCTGCACGCCGCGGATGCTGCCGCCGTCATCGAGCACCTCGGCATCGGCGGCGTCGTGCGAGACGCGCTGGTCCGTGTCGGGCCGGGCATGGCGGCAGCTGCTGCCGGCACCCACGTCGCCGTGCGGCTGTGGGCGTGGTGGGTGGGCGACGGGCTGACGCCGGCTGCCGGCTTCCGCGCCCTGGCCGTGCACCCCGCCGGCGTGGCGGCCCTCGCGGTCGTGCTCGTGGTCGCCGACCCGCTGGTCGGCTTCGCCTGCTACTTCGCGCTCTGGCACGCCGCGGCCCACCTGGGCGGAGCGATCACCTTCCTGCAGGACCACCGCGTGACCCTGCGTCCGGCGTTGCGCCCTGCCCTGGTCGACGGGTTGGTGCCGACGCTGGCGCTCGGCGCGGCCGCGCTGGCGTGGCCTGCGGTCCGGACGCCGACCGGCTTGGCCGCCCTCAGCTTCGTGGCCCTCAGCGCCCTGACCGTCCCCCACGTCGGCGTGGTGGAGAAGATGCTGGCCGCGACGCGGATCCCGCAGCCCGACCCGGCACCGGTCCCTAGGAGCCCGAGCCGGCCTGTCGGATGGCGGTCCAGACCCGCTCGGCGGTGAGCGGCATGTCGATGTGGCGCACGCCGAGGTGGGCGACGGCATCGACGACGGCGTTCTGCACGGCGGGGGTGGCGCCGATGGTGCCGGACTCGCCGATGCCCTTGGCACCGAGCGGGTTGTGCGGCGTGGGGGTCTCGTGCGGGATGCGCTCGAAGGAGGGCATCTCGGCCGCGGACGGGAACGCGTAGTCGGCGAAGGTCGTGGTCAGGGGGTTGCCCTCCTCGTCATAGCGCACCTCCTCGAACAGCGCCTGGCCGATGCCGGCGGCGACGCCGCCGTGGACCTGGCCGTCGACCAGCAGCGGGTTGACGATGGTGCCGGCGTCGTCGCACGCGATGTGGCGCAGCAGGCGGACCTTGCCGGTGTCGGTGTCGACCTCGACCACGGCGACGTGGGCGCCGAAGGGGAACGTGGAGCCGCCGGGCTCGAAGTCGGTCTCGGCGGCCAGCACCTCCATGCCCTGGGCCGGTGCCGCGGCGGCCAGGTCAGCCCACGACTTCGCGGTGACCGGGGTGCCGGCGACAGCGAACGTGCCTGCCATCTGGTCGTGGACGATGTCGGACGGGTCGGCCTCGAGCAGGTCGGCGGCGAGCTGCTTGGCCCGCTCCACGACCAGCTCGGCGGCGGCGGCCGCGGCCGCCCCGCCGATCTGCAGGGACTTCGACCCACCCGTCCCACCGCCGCGGGGGACGTCGTCGGTGTCGCCGTGGCGGACCTCGATGCGGTCGAAGGGGATGCCGGTGCGGTCCGAGACGAGCATCGCCCAGGCGGTGTGGTGGCCCTGGCCGTGCGCGGACGACCCGGTGCGCACGATGGCGCCGCCCTCGGCGGTGATCTCGACCGAGCCGTACTCGCTCTGGCGCAGAACGTTGGTGATCTCGACGTACGCGGACACGCCGATGCCGAGCTGCTTGGATCCCCCCTCGGCGCGGAGCTCGGCCTGCCGGGCCCGCAGGTCCTCGTAGCCGGCGGCCTCCAGCGCCTTGTCGAGCACGGCGGGGTAGTCGCCGCTGTCGTAGCTGCCGCCGGTGGCGGTGCGGAGCGGGAAGGCGTCGGGCTGGAGCAGGTTCTTGCGCCGCACCTCGACCGGGTCCATGCCGATCTCGGCCGCGAACCGGTCGACCATCCGCTCGATGGCCGCCGCCGCCTCGGGACGACCTGCGCCGCGGTAGGCGCCGACGGTGGAGGTGTTGGTGACGACCGAGCGGATGCGGACGCGCACGTCGTCGATGGCGTAGCAACCCGGTGCCATCATCCGGGTCATGTAGGGCAGGACGCAGCCGCTGCCGGCGTAGGCCCCGCCCTCCTGGATCACGTCGAGGCGGTAGCCGGTGATGGTGCCGTCGCGGGTGCCGGCGATGCTGGCGTGCTGCACCTGGCCCCGGCCCTGGACCATGCCGACCATGTTCTCCGAACGGGTCTCCGCCCAGCGGACCGGCCGGTCGAGGTGGCGGGCGAGCCAGGTGACCACCAGCTCCTCGGGCGTGGTCCCGTGCTTGGCACCGAAGCCGCCGCCGACGTCGGGCGTGATGACGTGCACCTGGGCGGGGTCGAGGCCGAACACGCTGGCCAGCTCGTCGCGGGTGCCGTGGGCGCCCTGGGTGCACGACCACTGCGTGAGGCGCCCGTCGTCCCAGCGGGCGGCGACGACGCGGCCCTCCAGCGGCACCGCCGCCATGCGCTGGTTGATCAACCGCTCGGACACGACGACCACCCCGTCGCCCTCGAGCTGCTCCGGCCCGACCGGTTCCCCCTGGTCGAGCACGACGTTGGTGCCGAGGTCGGGGTGGAGCACGACGTCGTCGCTGGCGGCGGCCTCGGGGTCGAGGATCGGCTCGATCGGCTCGACGTCGGCCCACACGGCCTCGGCGGCGTCGACGGCCTGGGCCTTGGTCTCGGCCACGACGACGGCGATCGGCTCGCCGACGTAGCGGACCCGGTCCACGGCGAGCACGGGCTGGGACACCGTGTGGGCCAGGAGGGGGCTGGACGTGAGCGGTCCGATGTCGAGGTCGGCGCCGGTGAGCACACCGACCACGCCGGGCATGGCCTCGGCGTCGGAGGTGTCGATCGATTCGATGGTGCCGTGGGCGGTGAAGGCCCGTACGAAGGCCACGTGCAGCGCATCGGTGGGGGCGACGTTGTCGATGTAGGTGCCCCGCCCGCGCAGCAGCGCCGGGTCCTCGATGCGCTGCACGCGAGTGCCGAGGATGCTCCCACCCGCGGCTGGCTGCTCCGTGTCCGTCCCCGTGACCGTCATGGCCGCGGTTCTAGACGATCCACCCCTCAGCGGGTGATCGGCTTGTACTTGAGGCGGTGGGGTTCGGTGGCGTCGGCGCCGAACTCCTTGCGTCGCCACTCCTCGTACTCGGTGAAGTTGCCCTCGAACCAGCGCACCTGGCTGTCGCCCTCGAAGGCGAGGATGTGGGTGGCGAGGCGGTCGAGGAACCAGCGGTCGTGGGAGATCACCACGGCGCAGCCGGGGAACGTCTCCAGCGCGTCCTCGAGGGCGCGCAGCGTGTCGACGTCGAGGTCGTTGGTCGGCTCGTCGAGGAGCAGGACGTTGCCGCCCTCTCGGATCTTCCTGGCGAGCAGCACCCGGTTGCGCTCGCCGCCGGAGAGGACGCCGACCTTCTTCTGCTGGTCGGAGCCCTTGAAGTTGAACGACGCCACGTAGGCCCGGCCGTGGATCTCGCGCTTGCCGATCTGGAGGTTGTCCACCCCGCCGGTGATCTCCTCGTAGACGGTGCGCTCGTCGTCGAGGACGTCGCGGTCCTGGTCGACGTAGGACAGCTCGACCGTCTTGCCGATGGTGATGTCGCCGTCGTCGGGCTTCTCGGCGCCGGTGATGAGCTTGAACATCGTGGTCTTGCCGGCGCCGTTCGGGCCGATCACGCCGACGATGCCCGCCGGCGGCAGCTTGAAGCTCAGGTCCTCGATGAGCAGCCGGTCCTCGTAGCCCTTCGCCACACCCTCGAAGTCGATGACCTGGTCGCCGAGGCGGTTGCCCGGCGGGATGGCGATCTCGAGCTTGTCGAGGCGGCCGGCACCCTGGTCGGCCTGGGCACGCAGCTCCTCGTAGGAGTTGATGCGGGCCCGGCCCTTCGACTGCTTGGCCTTCGGGGACATGCGGATCCACTCGAGCTCGCGCTGGAGGGTCTCGCGCTTGCGCTCGTCGGCCTTCTCCTCCTGGCGGAGCCGGGTCTGCTTCTGCTCCAACCAGCTCGAGTAGTTGCCCTCGAACGGGTAGCCGCGGCCCCGATCGAGCTCGAGGATCCACTGGGCGACGTTGTCGAGGAAGTACCGGTCGTGGGTCACGGCCAGGACGGCACCCGGGTAGTCCTTCAGCGTGCGCTCCAGCCACGCCACCGACTCGGCGTCGAGGTGGTTGGTCGGCTCGTCGAGCAGCAGCAGGTCGGGCTTGGACAGCAGGAGCCGGCACAGCGCCACGCGCCGTCGCTCACCACCGGAGAGCACGGTGACGTCGGCGTCGCCCGGGGGCGTGCGCAGGGCGTCCATGGCGATGTCGACGGTGCGGTCGAGGTCGTCCACCCCGCTGGCGGCCATCTTGGCCTCGAGCTCCGCCTGGCGGGCGCCGATCTTCTCGTAGTCGGCGTCGGGGTCGGCGTAGGACGCGAGCAGGGCGTCGTACTCCTCCTGGAGGGCGGCCACGTTGGCGACGCCGTCCATGATGTTGCCCCGCACGTCCTTGCTCGGATCGAGCTGGGGTTCCTGGGACAGGTATCCCACGCTGTAGCCGGGGGAGAGGCGGGCCTGGCCCGTGTACTCGTCGTCGACGCCGGCCATGATCTTCAGCAGCGACGACTTGCCCGAGCCGTTGTGCCCGATGATGCCGATCTTGGCCCCCGGGAAGAACGAGATGGAGACGTCCTTCAGGACCTCCTTGTCCGGCGGGTAGAAGCGGGACACCTTGTGCATGGTGTAGATGAACTCAGCCACGTGGGCACCCTATTGGCCGCTGTCCTGGGCGCCGTATCCCCGGATGCGGCGCAGGGCTACCGTCGAAGGTGATGGCGCGGTGCCGGGTGACCTACCGGGAGGCCGCCGACGGGCGGTCCGTCCGGAGCCACGCGGGCGACCTGCTGGAGCTCGAGGTGGATGCACCGCCGGACCGGCCGTCGTGGGTCGGCGAGGTCGGCGCCGCCCCGGTCCGGACCCCACCTGCGCCGCCCCGCCGGCGTTCGCTCTGGCCGTGGGCCGTGGGGTCGGCTGCGCTGCTCGTCGTGGTGGTCGGCGTCGAGCTGGCGCGCTCGGACGGCAACGAACCGGCCGCCTCGCCCGACCCGCCGGTCACCCACGCCGTCGTGTCCGAGCCGGGGCCGGTCGCGATCGCGACCGCCAGCGTCCTGGCCGAACCCTGGGGCGGCGTCTTCGAGCACCATCCGGACACCCGGGGGATGGTGTCGGTGCCGCGGGTGCACCTGGTGTCGCTGGACGGCGAAGACGCCCGCGTGCTCCTGGTCGTGGACGCCACCCGGCGGGCGTTCGGTGGCGCCGAGCACACGTCGTCCATCTCGAGCACCCGCGTCCTCGGTGCACCGGGCGGGCGGGGGCTGCGGACCCTGCAGTGGGATGCCGGCGGCTACGGGCTGTCGCTCACCAGCGAGGGCCTGTCCCTCGATGACCAGCAGGCGGTGGCCGACGCGGTGGAGCTGCCGCCGGGGCCGTCGCTGCAGCACGGCCGGGCTCCCGGCTTGGACGAGGCCGCGCTCGCCGCCATCGGCCTGTCGGTCACGGAGCGGCGCAGCGGGACCGCGACGGCGTACGGCAGCCCGATGATCGGGCAGTCGGGCGGCGGTTCGGTCGAGGGCCAGCTGCACCGCTCGGGCGCCGATCCGTTGCTGGTCAGCGTCGTCCAGGATCAGCTCGTCACCGCGTCGCGGGTGCGCCGCACCCTCGGCGATGCCGTCGACATCGACCTCACGGACCTGCCGGGGATCGTCAGCGCCGCGGCGCTCGACCACGGTCCGGGGCCTGACCGCGGGCGCCGCATCCGGGGCTGGGCCCGCCTCGTCCTCGACCACGAGGTCGGGGTCACGATCGAGCTGTCATCGGACGTGCTGGCGCCCGCGCAGCTGGCCGAGGTGGCGCGCTCGATGCAGCTGGGCCGGCTGGCCCGCACGGCGTCGCCGACCGCTGGGGGTTAGGCGGCGGCGGAAGCCGGGTGGTGGACGAGGCCGGTGATGTCGTCCAGGGCCACGACGATGTCGACGTCGTCACCGGCGACGAGCCAGACCGACTGGCGCGTGCACGACAGCACGGTGCCGGTCACGTCGCCGCGATCGGTGGTGACGGTCACGAGCTGGTCGGTGAGCGACTTGAGCTGCGAGACCGGCGCACCGAGGGACCCGGGGGTCGTTGCGGTGTCTGCCATGTCCACGGTTCTACAGAAGCCCGGACGTCGATTGGTGGTTGCCGACCGGATCGTGACCGGGTGGAAACGCTCCCGACACACCGGGGAACGTTCCAGGAACGCGCGTCGTGGACGCTGCACCCCTGACCGACCGAGGGGGCACAGATGTCTGTGAACACGCTGATCCAACCGAGCGACCGGCGAGCGGTGCAGGCCACCGCCGGCCCGGCGATGGCCGAGTGGTTGCTGGCCCTCGGGCCCGTCGTGCACCGGCTCGACTACGGCGGCCGGGTTGCCGCGGTGGGGGGCGATGGCGCCGCTGTCGCCCTGCTCGCGGCCGCCCATCCGCTCGCGAGCCTCGACGCGGTCGAGGCCGACGCCGGCGTGCTCGCCGCAGGGTCCTACGACCTCGTCTGCGCGCTCGACGGGCTCGCCGAGCTGGCCGATCCCGTCGGCACGGCCCGACGCGCGCTGCGCCTGGTCCGGCCGACCGGGGCGTTCGTCGTCGTGGAGGCCTCCCGCCCGGACGGCTTCGTCGACGGTCCGATCACGATCGGCGGCTGGCTCCTCCGGGCCGGCGCGGCCCGCGTGCGGCTCCTGGCGGCGACGCCGCACGGGTTCGTCCTCGACGCCCGCGCCACGCACTGATCCCGAACCACCCACACACAAGGAGCACCTCATGGAACAGATCCCACTCTTCGAGCGCCTCGGCGGTCGCGACGGCATCCGGGCGATGGCCGAGCGACTGCTGGAGAACCACCTGCAGAACCCGCTCATCGCCACCCGCTACGCCAACGGCTCCATGGACCGTGAGCAGCTGGTGGACGGCGCAACCGAGTTCTTCTGCACGGGCCTGTCCGGCGTGCCGACCTACGAGGGGCGTCCGCTCGCCGACGTGCACACCGGGATGAACATCGACGATGCCGAGTTCGTCGCCGTGCTCGACGATGCGATCGCCGCCATGGGGTCGCTCGGCGTCGGGGAGCGTGAGCAGGCGGAGGTCCTCCACATCCTCTACTCCATGAAGGGCGACGTCGTCCGGCTCTGATCCGGCGGACGAGGCGTAGGGTGACAGCGTGGCTGCAGCCGACGGGTCGGTGACCGCAGCAGCGGTGCGCATCGAGGTCCTCGGCCGCTTCTGCGTCGCCGCCGACGACGTGCTCGTGGAGGAGGGGGACTGGCCGAGCCGCCGCTCGGCCGAGCTGGTGCAGCTGCTCGCGCTCTCGGAACGTCGCCAGCTCCTCCGCGACGAGGTGTGCGACGCGCTGTGGCCGCACCTGTCGCCCGACGCCGCCGCCAACAACCTGCGGAAGGCGGCGCACCACGCCCGCCAGGTGCTCGGTGAGGCCGACGCGGTCGTGCTCCGAGGCGGGACCGTCGCGCTCTTCCCCGACCGAGAGGTGCTGGTCGACGTCGACGCCTTCGAGGTCGCCGGCGGTGACGCGCTCGCGGCCGCCGATCCGGAGGAGTGTGCCGCCGCCGCCGACTCGTGCGGTGGTGAGCTCCTCCCCGTCGCTCGCTACGAGGACTGGGCCGAGCACCGCCGGCGCAGCGTCCGCGCGCTCCGGCTCGACCTGCTCCGCGCCGCGGGGCGGTGGGCCGATGTCGTGGCCCTGGAGCCCACCGACGAGCCGGCGCACCAGGAGCTGATGGAGGCGGCCCTCCGTCGTGGCTCCCGCGCCGAGGCACTGCGGTGGTACGCCGCACTCCGCCGCTCGCTCGCCTCCGAGCTCGGCGTCGCGCCCGACGACCGGTCTCGGACCCTCCACGAGCGCTGCCTGGCGAGCGGCTCCCGGAGCGATGCGGTGGCGTGCATCGGCCGCGACGCCGAGCTCGCCGTGCTCGAAGGTGCGATGCGGTCGGCCGCCGACCGGCGCGGGGGAGCCGTCGTCGTGCACGGGGGCGCCGGATCGGGGAAGACGACCATCTGCCAGGAGCTGGGGGAGCTCGCCACCGAGGCCGGCTGGCGGTGCTTCTGGGCCACCGCCGACGGGGGTGCCCAGCCCTACGGGCCCCTGCTGCCGCTGCTGGAGGAGCTGCTCGTGGACGACCGGGACGTGCTGCCGCAGCTCGCCGGCAACGCCGCAGCGGTCCTCGGCGCGCTGGTTCCCGGCCTCGGTGGCCGACCGACCGAGGGGCCGCTCTCCCGGCACCAGGTCGTCGGGGCCGTGCAGCAGCTCCTCCGGGCAGTCGCTGGCGGGCCGGCCGTGCTGGTCGTCGACGACGCCCACCTGGCCGACGAGGCGACGATCGACGTGGTGGGGCACATCGCGGCCTCGGTGCGGGATGTCGTCGTGGTGCTCGCGCGCCGCGACGCGCCCGCCAACGCGTCGCTGGCCAAGGTGCTGCGGCGGCTCGACCGGGCCGGTCGGTGCCACGAGCTGGAGCTGCGACCGCTGGGGGACCGCCAGGCCGACGAGCTGCTCCGGGCGGTCGCGCCGCACCTGGCAGAGCCGACCCGCCTCCGGCTCCGGGACGAGGCGGCGGGGAACCCCTTCATCCTGGTGGAGCTTGCCCGAATCGCCGGCCAGGACGCGGACGCGGTGGCCACGGTCGGTGCCGCGATGACGGCACGCCTCGCCGATCTCGCCGAGGCTGACGTCGACGGGTTGCGGCGGCTCGCCCTCGGCGGCGGCGACCTGGACCAGTCCACGGCGCTCGCCCTGTTCGCCGGCCCCGAACCGGAGCTGCACGACCTCCTCGACACCGCGCTCGATGCCGGCGTGCTCGTGGTCGTGGGCGACCGCTACCGCTTCGCCCACGAGCTGGTCCGCAGCGCGCTGGCCGGCCAGCTCCCCCCGCACCGCCGCCTCGAGGTCCACCGTCGGGCGGCGGCCGCGCTGGCCGACAGCGGTGCCGCTCCGGCGGCCGTGGCCCGGCACTGGCTCGCCGGCGAGCGCCCCGCCGAGGCCGTGGATCCCTCGCTCGCCGCGGCCGAGCGTGCGGTGGCCCTCGGCGCCTTCGCCGATGCGCGACGCCACGTCGAGCCGGTGCTCGCCCACGATCCCGCGAACGCCTCGGCGCTGCGCATCGAAGCCCAGTCCCTCGACATGATGGGCGACCCCCGAGCGCTGCGCGCCTACGACGCCGCCATCGCCGCAGCCGAGCCGGTGACGGCCCACGACCTCATGGCCATGCGGGCCCTCGCCCAGATCAAGCAGGGAGATCCCGCCGGTGGGCTGGAGGCGATCGCCGGCGCCAGCCCGACCTCGGTGGTCGGCCGCCTGAGCGAGGCCCTCACCTACGCCGGTGCAGCCGCGCTCGGCTTCGCCGACCCGGCGTTCGGCACCGCGAAGGCGGCGGAGAGCCGGCGCCTCGCCCTGCAGACCGGGGACACGGCATCGATCGTCATCGCGTCGTGGGCGCAGGCCGCCGCCGCCCACGCCCGAGGGGAGCTGCACGACTCCGTCCTCGCCGACCTGCGGGACACCGCGCACGTGCCTCACCTCGCCGTGCGGGTCTTCGACGGCCACCTCTGCATGACCCAGCGCTTCCTCTACGGCGCCCGTCCCTACGACGAGGTCATCGCGTTCGCAGACGCGCTCGCCGACGAGGCGCTGCGGCTGGGGGCGATGCGCGGCCACGCCTTCGCCATGAACCTCCGGGGCGAGGCCGAGCTGCACGCCGGGCGCATCGACGACGCGGCGGGCGACCTCGCGGAGGGGGCGCGGCTGCACCGGGCCATCGGGGGAGCGGTCGGCGAGGCCCACGCCCTGCAGCGCCTGGCCGAGGTCGCCCACCACCGCGGCCGGCCACTCGAGGCGGCGCAGATCCTCGACGAGGCCCTGGACCTGGCTCGCGTGACCGACATCGGCTTCCACCTGCTCGACCGGATCTACGGGACCCGGGTCACGCTGGCCGGGAGCGACCCCGAGGCCGCGCTGGCGGCCGTCGACGAGGCCGAGAGCGCGGTGCAGGGCCAGCTCGAGACCTGCCCGGGGTGCCGGATCACCTTCGCCGTGCCCGCAGCCATCGCGTGTGCCACCGCCGGTGAGCTCGATCGCGCCCTCCGGTACGAGGAGGCGAGCGCATGGCTCGCCCAGGTCGTCATGCGTCTGCCTGCATGGCACGCAGCCCACGAGGAGGTCCGCGGGCACGTTCGCCTCGCTGCCGGCGACCCCGGGCTGGCGAAGCAGCACTTCGCTCGGGCGGTGTCGGGCTTCGCGGCCGCCGGCCACCCGCTCGACGCCGAGCGGTGCCGGTCGCTGGCCTCCGCGGGCTGATCCGGCGGTCCTGGGCAACGGCGCCGCCGGGGACCGGCGGTACGCTCGCCAGGTGGCTGACAAGCAGACCCCGGATCTCGTCGGACCGAACGCCTGGATGGTCGACGAGATGTACGAGCAGTACCTCGCCGATCCCTCGTCCGTGAGCGAGTCCTGGCAGGACTTCTTCGCCGACTACAAGCGCGACTCCGACGCCGACCCCATCGCGCCCGCACCCGCGTCCACCAACGGTGCCGGTGCTCCGGCCACGCCCGCCCCGGCGCCGAAGCCGGCGGCGAAGCAGCCCGACGCCGAGAAGGCCGAGGCCGCCGAGGAGGAGGCCGGCGAGCCCATCCGTGGCGTCGGTGCCCGCATCGTCGAGAACATGGAGCGCAGCCTCGCCGTCCCGACGGCCACGAGCTACCGGAACGTCCCGGCCAAGCTCCTCGAGGTCAACCGCGCCGTCATCAACGGCTACCTGGGGCGCACCCGCGGCGGCAAGGTCAGCTTCACCCACCTCATCGGCTACGCCGTGGTCCGCGCCATCGCCGACACGGTCCCGGCGATGAACAACAGCTACGTCGAGGGCGCCGACGGCAAGCCCCGCATCGTGCGCAACGATCACGTCGGCCTCGGCATCGCCGTCGACATCGAGAAGGCCGACGGCAGCCGCTCGCTGCTCGTGCCCGTGGTCAAGGACGCCGACACCCTCGACTTCCGCGGCTTCTGGGGCTCCTACGAAGAGCTGATCCGCAAGGTCCGCAACAACAAGCTGGCCCCGGACGACTTCTCCGGCATCACGGTCAGCCTCACCAACCCGGGCACCATCGGCACGGTCCAGTCCGTGCCGCGCCTGATGCCGGGCCAGGGCCTGATCGTGGGCGTGGGCTCCATCGACTGGCCGGCCGAGATGCAGGCGGCCGATCCCGAGACGCTGGCCGATCTGGGCCTGTCGAAGGTGATCACGATCTCCTCGACCTACGACCACCGCATCATCCAGGGTGCCGAGTCCGGGGTCTTCCTCAAGCGCGTCCACGAGCTGCTGCTCGGCGAGGACGGCTTCTACGACGAGATCTTCCGCGCCCTCGACGTCCCCTACGAGGCCGTCCAGTGGCGCCAGGACGTGCGCCCGGTGGACCAGGAGGCCTACCGGCGCGAGAAGCAGATGGCCGTGCAGCGGCTCATCAACATGTACCGGGTGCGCGGCCACCTCATGGCCGACCTCGACCCGCTGCGCTGGCGCGAGCCCAACATGCACACCGAGCTCGACCCGCTCACCTACGGGCTCACGATCTGGGACCTCGAGCGCGAGTACCTCACCGGCGGCCTCGCCGGCCGGGAGAAGCTGACGCTGCGCCAGATCCTCAAGGTCCTGCGCGATGCGTACTGCCGCACCCTCGGCATCGAGTACATGCACATCCAGGACCCGGAGCAGAAGGCCTGGATCCAGGACCAGGTCGAAGGGGTCGAGGTCGAGCTCGAGGCCGACGAGCAGCACCACGTGCTCGGCCGGCTCAACGCCGCCGAGGCCTTCGAGAAGTTCCTCGCCACCAAGTACGTGGGCCAGAAGCGCTTCGGCCTCGAGGGCGGCGAGTCCGCCATCGTGATCCTCGACGCCGTGCTCGAGCGCGCCGCGGCCGAGGGCATGGACAAGGCGATCATGGGCATGGCCCACCGCGGCCGGCTCAACGTGCTGGTCAACATCGCCGGCAAGGACCTCGACCAGCTGTTCAGCGAGTTCGAGGGCTACGTGCCCGAGGGCTCCGTGCAGGGCAGCGGCGACGTCAAGTACCACCTCGGTCAGGAGGGCGTGTACTGCTCGCGGCACAACCAGGAGATCACGGTCGAGCTGGCTGCCAACCCGAGCCACCTCGAGGCTGTGGACCCGGTGGTGGTCGGCATGGTCCGGGCCCTCCAGGACCAGATCGACCAGCCCGAGGCGTTCAGCGTCCTGCCCATCCTCATCCACGGCGACGCCGCGTTCGCCGGTCAGGGCGTGGTGGCCGAGACCCTGCAGATGTCCGACATCCGCGGCTACCGCGTCGGCGGCACGGTGCACCTGATCGTCAACAACCAGATCGGCTACACCACCACGCCGGAGGCCAGCCGCTCGGGCTTCTACTCCACCGACGTGGCCAAGATGATCCAGGCGCCGGTCTTCCACGTGAACGGGGACGACCCCGAAGCCTGCGTCCGGGCCGCGCGACTCGCCTTCGAGTTCCGCCAGCGGTTCAACAAGGACGTCGTCATCGACATGGTCTGCTACCGGCGCCACGGTCACAACGAGGGCGACGACCCCAGCTACACGCAGCCGATGATGTACGCCAAGATCGACCAGCACCGGTCGGTCCGCAAGCTCTACACCGAGTCCCTCGTCAAGCGGGGCCACATGACCCTCAAGGAGGCCGAGGCCGCGCTCGACGACTTCCAGGCCCGGCTCCAGGACGCCCTCGACGAGACCCGCTCGTCCCCGGAGGAGCACATGGCGGCCGAGCCGCCGGCGCCGCGCGGGGTGCTGCCCCACATCGAGACGGGCGTCGACCGCGAGGTGCTCGACCGGGTGTTCGCCGCGCTGGACTCCACGCCGGAGGACTTCAACCTCCACCCGAAGCTGGCCAGGCAGTTCGACACCCGCCGCAAGATGTGGGAGTCCGGTGAGGTCGACTGGGGCTTGGCCGAGTCCCTCGCCTTCGGCACCCTGCTGCTCGAGGGCATCGACATCCGCCTCGCCGGCCAGGACACCCGCCGGGGCACCTTCGCCCATCGGCACGCCACGCTGCACGACCACACCAACGGCGCGGAGTACGTGCCGCTCGGCAACATCGCCGACGACCAGGGCAAGCTCTGGATCTACGACTCGCTGCTGTCGGAGTACGCCGCCCTCGGCTTCGAGTACGGCTACTCGGTGGAGAACCCGAAGGCGATGGTCGCCTGGGAGGCCCAGTTCGGCGACTTCGTCAACGGCGCCCAGATCATCATCGACCAGTTCATCGTCGCGGCCGCCGACAAGTGGCGCCAGGACTCCGGGCTCATCATGCTGCTGCCGCACGGCTTCGAGGGCCAGGGCCCCGAGCACAGCTCGGCACGCATGGAGCGCTTCCTGCTGCTGTGCGCCGAGGACAACATCCAGGTCGTCAACGCCACGACCGCGGGCCAGTTCTTCCACCTCCTGCGCCGCCAGATGCACCAGGAGGTCCGGCGTCCGCTGGTCGTGTTCACGCCGAAGTCGCTGCTGCGCGCCAAGCCGGCCCGATCCACGATCGAGGAGCTGACGCACGGTTCCTTCGAGGAGGTCCTGCCCGACCCGGCGGTGGCCACCGGCGCGATCGACGCCGACGACGTGCGGCGGGTCGTGCTCGCCGCCGGCAAGGTCGCCCAGGATGCCATCGCCGCCCGCGACGAGCGCCAGGTGCCCGTGGCCATCGTGCGCGTGGAGCAGATCTACCCGTGGCCCGCCACGCGCCTGGCCGAGGAGCTCGATCGCTACCCGAAGGCCACCGAGCTGATCTGGCTCCAGGAGGAGCCCGAGAACATGGGCCCGTGGAACTTCGCCAGCCGTCGCCTGTACGAGGGCTTCGGCGACAGCCACAAGATCCAGCGCGTCTCTCGCTACGAGTCGGGTTCCCCGGCCACCGGCGCGAACAAGATCCACCACCAGGAGCAAGCGATGATCCTGGACAAGGCGCTGTCCTACTGAGCCGGGGGGCGCTCCGCGCCCCGCAGGACCACGACCGCGATGTCGTCGCGCGTCCGCTCGCCGCCCTGGAAGTCGACCGCGTCGGCCGTGACCGCATCGGCGAGCGCCTGCGCGCCCGCGTCGCGGAGGTCGCCGAGCAGCTCGCGGAGGCGCTGCTCGCCGTAGAGCTCCTCGCCCCGCCGGGCCTCGATCACGCCGTCGGTGAACAGCACCAGCGACTCGCCCGGGGCGATCGTGGCCTCGGCCTCGTGCAGGCGCAGCGGCTCGAGCATGCCGAGGAGGTGGCCGCGGCGGCCCACCTCCGAGACGGTGCCGTCCGTGCCGACCAGGAGCGGGAGGTGGTGGCCGCCCGCGGACATGCGGAGGTGCACCTCGCCGGCGGCACCGGCGCTGGCGGTGAGGAACAGCGCCGTGCAGAAGCCGTCGGTGTCGGGGCTGCGGAGGATGGCCTGGTGCAGGCCCTCCAGCACGGAGCTCGTCGACGCGGTGTGGACGGCGAGCGCCCGGATCGTGTGCCGGGCCAGCGCGGTGATGATCGCCGCGCCCGGGCCCTTGCCGCAGACGTCGCCGAGGCTCACGCCCCAGGCCCGATCGTCGAGCTGGAACACGTCGTAGAAGTCGCCGCCCACGACCGTCCCGTCGCCCGCCGGGCGGTAGGCCGCGCCGACGTCGATGCCGGCGATGGTCGGCATCGACGCGGGGAGGAGCGTGCGCTGGAGGGTCTCGGCGAGCGTCCTGGCCTCCTGGGCGGCCCGCTCGGAGCGCTCCCGCTCGGCCAGCAGCTCGCGCTCGTAGGCGCGTCGCTCCCGGGCATCGAAGACGGCGATGCGCGTGCGGAGCATCCCGTGCGGGCCCTCCGCCCGCACGGCGTTGATCAGCACGGGGAGGCGTCGGCCGTCACCGCACACCACATCGGCTGCGATCTCCCGGACGGTCCCCTGCAGCGACAGCGACGGGGCGAAGTGGGTCTCGTAGAAGATGCGGTCGCCGACGGCGAGCAGCGTCTGGAACCGGCGGCCGACGAGGTCCTCGGCCCGGAAGCCGGTCCAATCGCAGAAGGTGCGGTTCACCTTGACGATCTGGCCGTCCTCCTCGGCGGAGAGGTAGCCGCAGGGCGCTGTCTCGTAGAGCTCGAGCGGGTCGTCCTCGATCAGGGCGCGGACGTAGCCCTCGGTCGGTTCGGCTCCTGGTGCCGACATCGGCCCGGTCACCGGCCCGTCATCGACGGGCGCGCAGGTAGGAGTCGATCGCCGCGGCGGTCTCCTCGGGAGCGCTGAGGTTCGGGCAGTGCCCGGTTGCCGCCATGCGGACGAGCTCGCTGTCGGAGAGGTGACGGTGGACGTACTCGCCGACGGCATCGGGGGCGATGATGTCGTCCTGGCACTGCAGCACGAGCGTCGGGGTGCTGACCCGGGCGAGGTCGGCCCGGTTGTCGGCGAGGAACGTGGCCGTGGCGAAGCGGCGCTGGATCTCGGGGTCCGCCCGGCAGAAGCTCTCGGTGAGCTCGGATCCCAGCTCGGGACGGTCGGCGTTGCCGACGATCGCCGGTGCCATCGCGGCCGACCAGCCGAGGTAGTTGGACCCGAGGGATTCGAGCAGGCCGTCGATGTCCTCCCGCACGAAGCCTCCGACGTAGCCGGTCTCGGGGTCGTCGAGGTAGCGAGGTGAGGGGCCGACCATCACGAGGTGCGCGAAGCGCTCGGGCACCTCGGCGGAGGCCAGGGCGCCGATCATCGCGCTGACGCTGTGGCCGACGAACACGACGTCGCGCAGGTCGAGGCCCTCGAGCAGCGCGACGACGTCCGTCGCGTACCCCTCGAGGCGGGCGTGGCGCTCGGCGTCGTAGGCGGCTGGGTCGGCGCCACCGGCGCCGGCGTGGTCGAACAGCACCACCTGGTAGCGGTCGGCGAACCGGGGGGCGACGTGGCGCCACATCGCCTGGTCGCAGCCGAAGCCGTGCGCGAACACCATCGGCTGGCCGTCGTCGGGACCGCTGACGTGGACGTTGTGGCGCGTGCGGATGGTCACGCCCCGGACGATATCGGTCGTTCCTCTCAGCGGAGGGGGAAGCCGACCACGCGCTCGAGCTCGGCGATGGCCTCGTCCGGATCGATGACCTTGATGGTCGTCATCCCCATGGCCTTGGCCGGCTTGAGGTTGATGCCGAGGTCGTCGAGGAAGACGGCTTCGGCCGGTTCGATGCCGAGCTCCTCGCAGGCGATCTCGTAGAAGCGGGGGTCGGGCTTGCGGCACCCGGCCTTGGACGACTCGACGACGACGTCGAACAGGTCCATCACGCCGTCGAAGCTCTCGGGGTCCATGCGTCCCTCGGGGTGGCTGGCATCGGGCGCCACGAAGTTGTTGGTGAGGCACGCCGTCTTGAGGCGCGCCTTGCACCGGCGCACCGCCTCCACCATCGCCGGTCGGATCTGGCCGCGCAGGCGGGCGAGCACGGCGGCGGCGTCCAGCTCGCCGCCCGCAGCCCGGGCCTCGGCCTCGAACAGCGCGCAGAACTCTGGGATGGTGACGTCGTTGCGCTCCATCTTCGCCCAGGCGTTGTCGTCTGGGTTCGTGGCGTTGAGGCCGCGGATGAACCCGTCGGGCAGGCCGTGCTCGCGCTCGTAGTCGGCGAACGCGTCGAAGGGGCTGGACAGGATCACGCCTCCGAAGTCGAAGAGCGCGGCGGTGATCTGAGGGGCGGCGTCGGGCACGGCGGCGTTCCTACCACGACGTCGAGATGGTGGTGCTCCGCGGATGGCGGGCGTCCCGCCAGTAGGGTCACGTCGAGCGGGTCCGGCATCGCAGCTGCGGGCCCTGCACCACCGAACCTGCTGCGTCCCACTTTGCCAACCACGCATCTCGTCGTCGACGGATCCAACATCGCAACCGAGGGTCGATCCCTCCCGAGCCTCCAGCAGCTGCTGGAGGCCGTGGACGCGGTGACCGCCGAGTTCGACCACGCCAACGTGACGGTCATCGTCGATGCCACCTTCGGGCACCGCATCGACGCCTCCGAGCGCGACCAGTACGAAGAGAAGGTCAACAGCGGCCAGATCATCACGCCCCCCGCGGGTGTGATCGGTCGCGGTGACGCCTTCATCCTCGAGGTCGCCGACCGCGCCGACGCCATCATCTTGTCCAACGACTCCTTCCAGGAGTTCCACGGCACCTACGACTGGCTCTTCCAGGAGGGCCGCCTGCTGGGTGGCAAGCACGTCCCCGGCGTCGGGTGGATCTTCCTCGCCCGCTCGCCGGTGCGCGGGCCCACCAGCCGCCGCGCCGTGTCCGACGCGAAGCGCAAGCGCCGCGGCTCCAAGGCCGCCGAGACGAAGACGCCCGCGTCCAAGCGCCCGTCGAAGTCCTCCTCGAAGTCGTCCAAGTCGTCGCGGTCGAAGTCGTCGTCCAAGTCGGCGAAGTCATCCGGGCGGACCAAGGCCAAGGCCAAGGCCGACGAGCCCGCCGGGCGCAAGCGCGGGGGCAAGGAGCCCGAGCCCTACAACGAGCCGCTGCCCTTCATCGAGTTCGTCGGCGCCCACCCGGTGGGCTCGGTGATCGAGGCCGAGGTCGAGCAGTTCGCCAGCCACGGTGCCTACGTCCTCTGCGACGGCACCCGCGCCTACATCTCGCTGAAGTCCATCTCCGACCCGCCACCTCGAAGCGCGCGCGAGGTCCTCGAGCTGGGTGAGACCCGCGAGTTCGTGGTCAAGGCCATCGACACCCCACGCCGTGGCATCGACCTCGCCATGCCCGGCATGGCGCTCGACGCGTCGGATGACGACGTGTCCGACGAAGACGCGCCCGACGCCGAAGCGCCGGCCGTCGAGGACGCCGCCACCGACGACGCACCCGCCCGCGAGGCAGCCCCGGCGGCAGCGCCGGCTCGGCCGCCGGAGGAGGGGGATCGCAAGCTGTCGGTCTCCCAGCGCCGCAAGCTCCGTGCCCAGCAGCAAGCCGATGCCGAGGCCGCCGAAGCGGCTGCCGCGGCAGAGGCGGCCGCACCAGCGAAGAAGGCCGCATCGAGCACCCGGGCACGGGCTGCGGCGAAGAAGCCAGCACCGGACCAGAAGGCAACGGACAGGAAGGCGACGTCAGCCATGGCGACCAAGAAGGCAGCGAGCAAGAAGAAGGCTGCGGCCAAGAAGGCCGCGACCAAGAAGAAGGCGACGCCCGCCAAGAAGGCGGCGACGAAGAAGTCGACGGCGAAGAAGGCGCCGGCCAAGAAGGCCACGACGAAGAAGGCTGCGGCCAAGAAGTCGACGGCGAAGAAGGCGCCGGCCAAGAAGGCCACGACGAAGAAGGCTGCGGCGAAGAAGTCGACGGCGAAGAAGGCGCCGGCCAAGAAGGCTGCAGCCAAGAAGGCGCCGGCCAAGAAGGCCACGACGAAGAAGGCTGCGGCGAAGAAGTCGCCCGCCAAGAAGGCCGCGAAGCGGGCCACGAAGCGCTCCTAGGTCAGGTCTGGTCGTCGCGGCGGGCCTGCTGTTCGGCCCGCCGCGATCGCAGCTCGGCCATCCGGTCGAAGTCCACGGAGATGAAGGTCCCCTCCGATTCGGCACAGAGCCGATCGCCGGCGTGGAGCGTGCCGGTGGTGAGGATCTTGCGCCCCTCGACACCTTCGAAGCGGCCGGTGAAGCGCAGCGGCTCGTGCAGCGGCGTGGGGGAGCGGTAGCGCACGACGAGCGTGCCCGTCATGCCCGGCTGCCCCGACAGCGATTGCACGGCGCCGAGGACCTCGTCGAACGCGGCCGCGATGTAACCGCCGTGCACGCACCCGGGCGGTCCCTCGTAGGCGGGGCCGAAGGTGGCGGTGCCCTCCATGGTGCGCTCGTCGACACCGCGCAGGACGATGGGCGGGGCGATCGGGTTGGCCACGCCGAGCATCGGGCTGTGGTCGAAGAAGCCGTGCGGGTTGCCGCTGGTCGCCGCCTCCCCGAAGCCCTCGTAGATCGACTGGCTCGGCTGGGCGTGGTGCTGGAGGTCGTCGGCGACGGCCTCCAGCGCGTCTGCGGCTGCGGCGAGGGTGTCGGCGTCGGCGCCGTTCATCACCATCGTGTGCAGCACCCGGCGGGTGGCGTCGGCCAGGCGGCGCAGCTCGCGGCGGCGCGGGGTGGGCTCCTCGGTGGCCAGCTCGGCGAGCCGGCTCGGCCACGTCGGGCTGTTCGGCCCGAACGCGGTGGGGACCTCGTCCTCGCTCACGACCGCACCGCCTCGGCTGCGACCTCGATCAGGAGCGGCGCGTGGTCGGAGGGGCCGGTGCCCTTGCGCGCGTTGCGGTCCACGAGCGACCAGGACAGCCGCTCGGCCAGGGGCTCGCTCACCAGCACGTGGTCGATGCGCATCCCCTTGTGCTTGTGGAAGTTCCCGGCCCGGTAGTCCCACCAGGTGAAGAGCCGGTCGTCGTCGGGGTAGCAGCGGCGGAACGCATCGACCAGGCCCCAGTCGAGGAGACGCTGGAAGCGGGCTCGCTCGTCGTCGGTGATGTGGGTGGCGCCGTGGATGGCGTCGACGTCCCAGACGTCGCGGTCCTCGGGGGCGATGTTGAGGTCGCCGCAGACGACGACCTCCTCGGATGGGTCGGCGACGACGTCGAGGTGGGCGGCGAGGCGCTCGAGCCAGGCGAGCTTGTAGTGGAACTGCTCGTGCCCGACGGCGCGGCCGTTGGGGACGTAGGCGGTGACCACCACCGCGGAGCCGCAGCGGGCGGTGAGCAGCCGGGCCTCGTCGTCGGGCGGGCCGCCGTCGGCGAAGCCGTGGACCACGTCGGTGATGCCGATGCGGGACAGGATCGCCACGCCGTTCCAGCGGCCCTGCCCGTGGTGCACGCCCTCGTAGCCGAGGGCGCCGAGGGCCAGCGCCGGGAACGCGTCGTCGGCCATCTTGGTCTCCTGGAGGCACAGGACGTCCGGGGACACCTCCCCGAGCCAGGCCTCGACGCGCTCGAGTCGGGCCTTCAGCGAGTTCACGTTCCAGGTGGCCAGGCGCACCAGGCGAACCTATCGACGGCCCGCCAGGTAGGCCTCCACCACCCGGGTCTCGTCGGCGAGGTGCTCGCGGAGCCCGGACTCGATGGCTCGTTCCACGGCGCCGCCGACGAAGGGCGCCGACACCTTGAGGTCGATGGTGGCGTGCCGGCGGCAGCCGTCGTCCAGTGGCTCGATGCGGTAGTCGCCGGAGCAGCGGAAGCGGCCGGCGTGGTGGTCGGGTCGCAGCACGAACCGGACGTGGCGGCGAGCCAGGTCGTGGGTGGACTCGTCCACCCAGGTCAGCTGCTCCGGGTCGATCACGGCCCGCGCCGCGGAGGAGAGGTGGCCGGCGAAGCGGTAGCGGATGCGCAGGTGGACCAGCTCGCCGTCGCGCTCGCAGGAGAGGACGTCGGGCACCGACACCTTCGGCAGCGCGGCGAACCCCGCGTACAGGTCGGGGTCGGCGAAGGCCCGCGCCGTCTCCTCGGCACCGGTGCGGAACCGCTGCTCGACGGTGAACCTCATCGCGCGTGCTCCGCCCGGGCCACGACCGCCAGCAGCTCGTCGGCGAACCGGTTGCGCCGGGCCGGTCCGAGCCCGGCGACCTCGTCGATCTCCGGGCGCGTGTGGGGCCGGCGCACGGCGATCTCCTCGAGGACCTCGTCGGGCACGATCGTCGCCGGTTCGGTCCGCGCCGCTCGGGCCCGCGCCGTCCGCCATGCCCGCAGTGCGGCCAGCAGGGGATCGGTGACCTCCGGTGGGCGCAGCTGGTCGCGGAGGGCGGCGAGCTGGGGGACGCCGGTCGACGTGGGCGGATCGGTCACCGCCGCGACGCGCGCCTCGAAGCCCTCGAGGAACGGGCTCCGGGTCTGGGGCCGGCGCGTTCCCCGGTGGGTGCGGGCGCGGGCCCAGTGCAGGGTCACCTCCCGCTCCGCCCGGGTCACGGCGACGTACAGCAGGCGAGCCTCCTCGGCGCGGGCCTCGCGCCGTCGAGCCGAGGAGATCGGGATCGAGCCGTCCTCGCAGCCTGCGATGTGGACCACCGGCCACTCCAGGCCCTTGGCCGCGTGGATGGTGGAGATCGTGACGGCGTCGGGCTCGTGGTCGTCGTCGGAGAGGTTGGCGTAGGCCCAGCCGACGAAGGCCCGCCCGGTCATGGCGCCGTCGGTGGTCCGCTGCCCCTCACCCGCCTCGGCCAGCGCGATGACGGCGGGGTCGTCGGCGTCACCGCGGAGGGCGTCGCCGAGGGCGGTGAGCAGCGGCCGCTCGTCGTCGCGGAGCCGGTGCAGCACCCGCCGCACCGCTGGGTCGTCGAGGAGGGAGGCCTGGCGGCGCATCCGTGTGGGGACACCGAGCGCTCCGAGGCCCCGGTCGAGGTCGAGCACCCGCTCGTGCGTCCGGGCCAGGACGGCGAACGCCTTCCACGGCAGGTCGGATCCTCGACGCCGTCGGATGGCCCGGCCGATGGCGCGGACCTCGGCCACCTCGTCCTCGTGCTCCAGGCAGCGCGCCGGTGGGCCCGGGGCGCCGCTCGACACCGGGTGGCGGTCAGGCAGGCCGGCAGCGGCGATGACGGACGCAGCGGCGGCGGTGATCTGGGGGGTGGAGCGGTGCGTGCGGTCGAGGTGGATGGTCTCGACCGCCGGCCACCGGCGGCCGAGCTCGTCGAGCAGGCCGGGGTCGGCGCCGTTCCAGCCGTAGATCGACTGGTGCGTGTCGCCGACGACGAAGACGTCCCACCGGTCGCCGCGCCAGGCTTCGAGCAGCCGGAACTGCAGGGGGTTCACGTCCTGGAACTCGTCGACGAAGAGGTGGCGGAAGCGCCAGCGCTGCGCGGCAGCGAAGCCCGGGTCCCCCTCGATCGCGGCCGCGCACGCGGCCAGCAGGTCGTCGAAGTCCACGACGTGGCGCTTGGCCTTGGCCGCCTCGTACTGGGCGAAGCGCTCGGCGACCTCGGCGGCCGGCTGGCGGGTGCGACGACCGGCCGCCCGCGCCGCATCGGCGTAGCCGTCGGGGCGGACCATGCGAGCCCGAGCCCACCCGATCTCGCTGGCCAGCTCCGTGAGCACGGCCGGCGCGGTGACATCGAGCTGCTCGCGCAGGAACGGGCGGACGCGATCGAGCAGCTGGGGTTCGGTGCGGCCCTGGGCAGACCAGCGGTCCCGCAGCTGGCGCCACGCCACGGCGTGGAACGTGCCGGCCTCGATGCGGTCGCGGATGCCGATGCGCCGCAGGCGGCCGGTGAGCTCGCCGGCGGCCTTTCGGGTGAACGTGACGCACAGGACGTGGGCGGGCTCGATCTCGCCGGCCGCGATGCGGTGGGCGACCCGGGCGGTGAGGACCCGGGTCTTGCCCGAACCGGCGGGCGCCACGACGGCCAGAGGCGTCGCCGGTGAGGTCGCGGCGCGGCGCTGGTCGTCGTCCAGGCCGGCCAGCACCGCCTCGGGGTCCATCACGACCCGGAGGCTAGAGGCTGCCCCGGTAGCGTCGGCGGCGATGGTGGACGTCGACCCCGATCGATTCGAGGAGCTGGTGGCGGCCGCCCTGGACGAGCTGCCCGGCCCGCTGGCCCAGGGGCTCGAGAACGTGATGGTCCGCATCCGCACCGGGCGACCCACCGGTTCCCTCCTCGGCCTGTACGAGGGGATCCCCCTGACCGAGCGAGGCGACTACGGCGCGGGCGGCCCGCCCATGCCGGACCGGGTCACGATCTACCGGCTGCCGATCTGCTCGATGTGCGAGACCGAGGACGAGGTGACCGAGCAGGTGCGCATCACCGTCATCCACGAGCTCGCCCACCACTACGGCATCGACGACGAGCGACTCCACGAGCTGGGCTGGGCGTAGACGTACCATCCTGCCTGTGCCCTTCCCGCGCAAGCTGCTGAACGAGACCGAGGAGGTCGTCCTCGACCTCCACCCGCACTGGTGGTTCCTCGCCAAGCAGACGCTCGCCCTCCTCGCCGCCATCGTGATCGGCGCCCTCGTGCTGCTCAACGTGGACAACGGCATCGTCCAGCTGCTCGCCGGCGTGCTGATCCTCGCCGCCCTCGGCTGGTGGATCGTCCGCTACCTCGACTGGCGCACCACGAACTTCGTCGTGACGAGCGACCGGTTGATCTACCGCCACGGTGTGGTGGCCAAGCACGGCATCGAGATCCCCCTCGAGCGGGTCAACAACGTGCTGTTCTCCCAGCGCCTGTTCGAGCGGATGCTCGGTGCCGGCGACCTGGTCATCGAGTCCGCCGGCGAGAGCGGACGCCAGGCGTTCTCCGACGTGCGCAAGCCCTCGGCCGTGCAGAACGAGATCTACCGCCAGATCGAGGCCAACGAGAACCGCAAGTTCGACCGCATCGGCCAGGGGCACGGCGGCGGGGGCAGCGGCTCGGTGGCCGACGAGCTGGCCAAGCTCGACGAGCTGCGCCGCAACGGCATCCTCTCCGAGGAGGAGTTCGCCGCCCAGAAGGCGCGCCTCCTCGGCCACTAGATCCGTTCTGGCCTACCGAATCCCTCACATGCGCGGGCGGATGTAGGCCAGAACGTCAGATGAGGTGGGCGCCGGGACCGGGCCGGGCGTGCCAGCCCTCGGCGAGCGCGCCGGGGTCGGTGACCGCGACGACGCAGCCGCCGAAGCCGCCGCCCATCAGGCGCACGCCGTGGACGCCCCGCTGCGCTCGCAGTCGCGCCACGGTGGCGTCCACAGTCGGCGTGGAGACCTCGAAGTCGTCCCGCAGTGAGCGGTGGCCCTCGTCGAGCAGGGTGCCCAGTCCGACGACGTCGCCGGACCGCAGCGCGTCGGCGGCTTCGAGCACGCGCTGGTTCTCGGTGGTGACGTGGCGGGCGCGCCGGCGCAGCACCGGGTCGTCGATCGCGTCGGCGTCGGCGGGTGACGCGAGGCGGAGCGGGCCGATGAGGGCCTCGGCCGCCTCGCACTGGGCTCGCCGCTCGGCGTAGGCCGAGCCGACGAGCGTGCGCTCCTGGCCCGAGTGCACCACCCGGATCTCGACGTCGTCGGGCACCGGGACGTGGGTGCGCCCGAGGGTGTGGCAGTCGAGGACGAAGGCGTGCCCGTCCCGGGCGGCGGCCGACGCGAGCTGGTCGAGGATCCCGCACGGGACGCCGGTGGCGCGCTGCTCGGCCGCCTGGCAGCGCCGGGCCAGGTCCTCGACGTCGCCGTCGTGGCCCAGCGCCAAGGCCACCGCGACCTCGAGGGCCGCCGACGACGACATGCCGGCGCCGACCGGGACGTCGGAGCGGAGCCCGCCGGTGAACCCGACCTCGGGTCGCAGCTCGGCGACCACGCCGGCGACGTAGCGGGCCCACGCCGGCTCGACCGCGGCCGGGTCCGCCACGTCGAGCGCGATGTCGGCGACGCCGGGCACCTCGGCCGAAGAGAGCAGCACCCGGTCGCCCTCGCGCCGGCCGTGCACGGTCACGCCCATCGCCACCGCCATCGGCAAGCAGCGACCTCCGGTGTGGTCGGTGTGCTCACCGATCAGGTTCACCCGCCCCGGGGCGAAGGCCGCCACGTCGGTCTGCATCGACACGGCGCCGACCGTACCGGGCCGGTTCTTGACCGAGCAGTCAAGGAACGGCAAGCATCCCGGCATGGGGGAGACGATCCATCAGGTGAACGGCATCGAGCTCTGCGCCGAGGTGCGCGGACCCACCGACGGCGTCCCGTTGCTCCTCGTCATGGGGCTCGGAGCGCAGCTGGTCAGCTGGGAGGACGACTTCGTCAGCCGTCTGGTCGACCGGGGCTACCGCGTCGCCCGCTTCGACAACCGGGACGTCGGCCGGTCCACCCACTTCGACGACGCCGACATCGACGTGATGGCCACCCTGCGAGCGCTGGCCAAGGGCGAGCAGGTCGAGGTCCCCTACACGCTCTCGGACATGGCCGCGGACGCCGCCGCCCTGCTCGACGAGCTCGGCATGGCACCGGCCCACGTCGTCGGTGCCTCCATGGGCGGGATGATCGTGCAGGCCATGGCCATCGAGCAGCCCCAGGCCGTGCGCTCCGTGGTGTCGATCATGTCGACCACGGGTGACCGCGACGTCGGCCAGCCCACCGCCGAGGCCAGCCAGCTGCTGTTCGCGCCACCGCCCACCACCGAGGACGAGGCCGTCGCGCGGGCACGTGAGTCCGAATCGACCTGGGGCAGCCCCGCCCACCGGGATCCCGATGCCGCAGCCGAGCGGGCCCGCCGGGAGTGGAACCGGGTCCGCAACCCGGCCGGCGTCGGCCGCCAGATCGTGGCGATCAACGCGTCCGGCAGCCGCACCGACGCGCTCGGTGGGGTGCAGGTGCCCGTGACCGTGATCCACGGCGAGGCCGACACCCTCGTCACGCCCTCGGGCGGTCGCCGCACCGCGGACGCCGTGCCCCACGCCGTGCACGTCGAGCTCGAGGGGATGGGCCACAACCTGCCCCGCGCCCTGTGGCCGCGGATCATGGACGAGATCGACGCCACGGTGGCGCGCACGCGCGACACCGACCCCACCCGCCACACCGACTGAACCACCCCCACCACGAAAGAGGAACCCCACCAACCATGGGACCGCTCCAGGGCACCACCGTTCTCGAGATCGCCGGCATCGGGCCCGGCCCGTTCTGCGCCATGCTCCTCGCCGACATGGGAGCGGACGTGATCCGCGTCGACCGCGCCGGCCAGGTGATGGGCGGCGACCCCGAGTCGCCGCCGGCCGATGTGCTCAACCGCGGTCGTCGCTCCATCGGCGTCGACCTGAAGAGCCCCGAGGGCGTGGAGACGGTCCTCTCGCTCGTCGAGAAGGCCGATGTGATCATGGAGGGCTTCCGCCCCGGCGTGGCCGAGCGCCTCGGCATCGGCCCCGACGAGTGCAAGGCTCGCAACCCCAAGATCGTCTACGGGCGCATGACCGGGTGGGGTCAGGACGGTCCCTACGCGCAGGCTGCCGGCCACGACATCAACTACATCGCGCTCGCCGGTGCCCTCGAGCCCCTCGGCCGGCGGGGCGAGGCCCCCGTGCCGCCGCTCAACCTGGTCGGGGACTTCGGCGGCGGCGGCATGTTCCTCGCCTTCGGCATCGTGTGCGCCCTGCTCGAGGCCCAGCGCTCCGGCGAGGGCCAGGTCGTCGACGCCGCCATGGTCGACGGGGCCGCCGTGCTCACCACGATGTTCCACGCCTTCCGAGCCATGGGCATCTGGAACGACGAGCGGGGCACCAACCTGCTCGACACGGGCGCCCACTTCTACGACGTGTACGAGACCAGCGACGCCAAGTACGTGTCGATCGGCTCGATCGAGCCCCAGTTCTACGCAGAGCTGCTGGAGCTGTCCGGCCTCGGCGCCGACGAGGACCTGCCCCACCAGATGGACCGCAGCCAGTGGCCGGCGCTCAAGGAGCGGGTCGCCGAGATCTTCAAGACCAAGACCCGCGACGAGTGGTGCGAGATCATGGAGCACACCGATGTGTGCTTCGCCCCGGTGCTCAGCCTGGGGGAGGCACCCCAGCACCCCCACAACGTCGAGCGCGGCACCTTCGTCGAGGAGCACGGCGTGCTCCAGCCGGCACCGGCGCCCCGGTTCAGCCGGACCGAGGCCACCATCCAGCGCCCGCCGGCGCACGCCGGCCAGCACACCGACGAGGTGCTCGGGCAGTTCGGCTTCGACGGCGACCGCATCGCGGCCCTGCGCGAGGGCGGCGCCATCGCGTGACGACCGCCGGCCCCCTGGCGTCTGGCCCGGGCTCCGGGCCAGCAGCCAGGATGGGCCGGTGACCGTCATCAAGATCAACGCCATCACCGTCCCCGAGGGCTCCGGTGACGAGCTCGCCCAGCGCTTCGCCGCCCGGGCCGGTGCCGTCGACGGGCAGGAGGGCTTCGAGGGCTTCGAGCTGCTCAAGCCCACCGACGACCGCAACGTGTGGCTCGTCGTCACCCGCTGGGCCGACCAGGCCTCCTTCGATGCCTGGGTGGCATCGCCGGGGTTCGCCCACGGCCACCGGGGTGCCGACAAGCCCACGGAGTCCGGCGCGCCGGTGTCGGTCTCGGCCGAGCTGTGGAGCTACGAGGTCGCCGGCGGTTCCGCCGGCTGATCCGTGGTCGGCGACCTCCACGCGTCGTTCGCGTGGTTCGTGGTGGTGGGCAACGGCCTCGCCGGGGCGTGGGCGCTCGCCGCGCACTGGTGGGAGCCGGCCCGCGTCCGCGCCCTGTGGATCGCCACCGCTGTGGTGCAGGTGTCGATCATCGTCCAGGTCGCCCTCGGGGTGGCCGCGCTCGGCGAGATCGAGGGAGACCCGGACCAGTTCCACCTCTTCTACGGGTTCGTGGCCATCGCCACCGTGGGCATCATCTACAGCTACCGGGCCCAGCTGGCCGCGCACCGCTACCTGCTCTACGGCGGCGGTGGCCTGTTCCTGATGGGCCTGGCCCTGCGCTCGATGCAGTTCAGCCAGCCGGCCTGACCGGCGGCGCTCCGGCCGCTCACTACATTCGACCCCGTGCTCGCGGTCGCCATCATCCTCGCCGTCGTCGCCGTCGGGCTCGGCGTCCAGCTGCTGCGCACGCACCGCCGGCTGCAGGACGTGGCCGGGGAGCTCGAGGAGGCGAAGCGGTCCCTCAGCGCCGCCGAGTCGGCTCGGCGCCTCGCCGACGGACAGACGGTCGATGCTCGTCGCGAGCGCGACGATGCCCTCGAGCGGGCCAGCCGGGCCCGGCGCGACGCGGCCGACGTGGCCAAGCGGATGAAGCAGGAGGCGGCAGCCCGCGCCGCGGCCGAGGTCGCGCTGGCAGATGCGGAGGCGGCGGCCACCGGCAGCGATGAGCAGGCCGCCGAGCTCTGGAGCCTGGCCGTGGCCGCCGTGCGGCGCACGTGGGAGATCAGCGTGTCGCCATCGCCCGGCGTTCCCTCGCCGCTCGACGACACCGACGACGAGCTGCAGGCGGCGGTCGGCATCGAGGTCGACGCGGCGCGCGAGGAGATGGGCGCATCGATCGAGCTCGTGTGGACCGGTGCCGCCGTGGCCCCGCCCGCGCTCGCCGTGCGCGCCCTGGCCCTCGTCCAGGAGCTGATCGGGCGGGTGGCCAAGGCCGCCGACACGGCCGTCCTCCACGTCACGGCTGCACCGGGCCAGGTCACCGTCGAGGTGTCCGGCACCGACGTCGACGGCGCGGCCGTGCCGGTCGACGCGCTCCTCGCCGATGTCGCGCCCGACCACCAGGTGGGTCCGGGCCGCTTCGAGCTGACGAGCTCCTAGAGGCGCACGACGGGGCAGGTCAGCGTCCGGGTGATGCCCGGGATCAGCTGCACCTTGGACACCACCATGCGGCCGAGCTGGTCGACGTCGTCGGACTGGGCCCGGGCGATCACGTCGTAGGGGCCGGTGACGTCCTCGGCGGTGACGACGCCCTCGATGGCCCCGACGGCATCGGCCACGTCGGCGGCCTTGCCCACCTCGGTCTGGATGAGGATGTACGCGCTGACGGACATGGGCGGAGCCTACGCGCACCACGGGCCCGCCTGCGGCGGGCCCGTGCGGTGTGGTGCGGTCCGGGCTACGCCGAGAGGGCGGCCTGCTCGTCGCGGCCGCCACCCGTGCCCACCTCGACCTTGCGGGGCGCGGCGGTCTCGGCCACCGGGATGCGCAGGGTGAGGACCCCGTCGGTGACGTCGGCCTCCACCCGCTGGGGGTCGAGGGACTCGCCCAGCTGCAGTTGGCGCACCAGCTCGCCGTGGCGTCGCTCGGCGACGATGCGCTCGTCGTCCTCGCCGACGTCGAGGTGGCGGGTCGCCCGCACCGTCAGCACGTTGCGCTCGACGGTGATGTCGACGTCCTCGGCGCGCACGCCCGGGACGTCGAGCTGGGCCACGACGTGGTTGCCGCGTCGGAAGGCATCCATGGGCAGGGGGGCGGTGGCCGTCCGGGCCACCGAGCGGTCGAGCTCGTCGGCGAGGCGATCGAGCTCACGGAACGGGTCGAAGCGGAGCAGCATCACGGCCTCCTGTGTCCATCGGTGGGATCTGTCCGCCAGAAACGGTAACAAGAAACCTGAGTGTTGACAACGCAACTTTGCTCAGTCCCGGAAAACGACGCTACGTGGGGAAGGAGGTCGTCTGCGGAGCGGCGAAGAACGGGTCCATGGACGCACACGAGCGATTGGTGAGCCGGGTGGCCGACGAGCAGGACGACATCCTCGGCACGATCCAGCTCGTCGACGGCGACGGCACGCTGCAGGACCGGCTGTTCGAGCAGCTGGTCGACCTCCTGGTCGAGGCCATGTTCCTGGACCTGCGCGAGTCCTACCTCGACGGCACCATCGACCGCGACGCCTACGTCACGGAGCTGGCCGACCTGGCCGAGCGCTGCCGTGGCCTCGGGTTGCTCCCCCTGCCCTCGCGACCCGCCTAGACCCCCAGCACCACCACGGCGGCCCGCCCCCCTGGGCCGTGCGCGACGAGGGCCCCAGCCGGATCGGCTGGGGCCCTCGTCGCCGAGCTGCAGGCGGTGCGCTACTGGCTCAGCTTCTTCTCGAGCGTCTCGAGCCGGTCCCGCAGGGCCTCGGGCAGGCGCTCGCCGATGGAGTCGAAGTGCGCCTCGATCAAGGGCACCTCCTGGCGCCACGACTCAGCGTCGACCTCGAGCAGCTGGTCGAGCACGGCCGGGTCGATGTCGAGGCCCTCGGTGTCGAGCGACGCCGACGTGGGCACGAGGCCGATCGGGGTCTGGACCGTGTCGGCGGTGCCCTCGAGGCGCTCGAGGACCCACTTGAGCACCCGGATGTTGTCGCCGAAGCCCGGCCACAGGAACGAGCCGTCCTCGCCCCGGCGGAACCAGTTGACCCAGAACAGCTTCGGGAGCTGTGCGCCCGCCCGCTCGCCGATGTCGAGCCAGTGCTGCATGTAGTCGCCGGCGTTGTACCCGATGAAGGGCAGCATGGCGAAGGGGTCGAAGCGGACCTCGCCGACCTTGCCGGCGGCCGCTGCCGTCTTCTCCGAGCTCATGATCGAGCCGAGGAAGACGCCGTCCTCCCAGGACTCGGCCTCGGTCACCAGCGGGACGTTGGTGGCGCGGCGACCGCCGAAGAGGATGGCCGAGATCGGCACGCCCTTGGGATCCTCGAACTCGGGGGCGATGACCGGGCACTGCGACGCCGGCGCGGTGAAGCGGGCGTTGGGGTGCGCGGCGGGGGCGTCGGACTCGGGGGTCCAGTCGTTGCCCTTCCAGTCGATGAGGTGGGCCGGCGGCTCGGAGAGGCCCTCCCACCACACGTCGTCGTCGTCGGTCTTGGCCACGTTGGTGAAGATCGAGTTGGCGTCCACCGAGCGCAGCGCGTTGTGGTTGGTCTCCTCGCTGGTGCCGGGGGCGACGCCGAAGAAGCCGGACTCGGGGTTGATGGCGTAGAGCTGGCCGTCGTCGCCGAACTTGAGCCAGGCGATGTCGTCGCCGACCGTCTCCACCTTCCACCCCGGCAGGGTGGACTCGAGCATGGCCATGTTCGTCTTGCCACAGGCCGAGGGGAAGGCGGCAGCGACGTACTTCTTCTCGCCGTTCGGCGGGGTGACGCCGATGATGAGCATGTGCTCGGCCATCCAGCCCTCGTCGCGGGCCATGGTCGAGGCGATGCGCAGGGCGAAGCACTTCTTGCCGAGCAGGGCGTTGCCGCCGTAGCCGGAGCCGTAGGACCAGATCTCGCGGTCCTCGGGGAAGTGGCAGATGTACTTGTTGTCGGCGTCGCAGGGCCAGGCGACGTCGTCTCGGGCGTTGCCGTCGCCGTCCACCAGCGGGTAGCCGACGGAGTGCAGGCACTTGACCCACTCGCCGTCACCGAGGACGTCGAGTGCGCCCTGGCCCATGCGGGTCATGATCTTCATGTTCACCACGACGTAGGCGCTGTCGGTGAGCTGCACGCCGATGTGGGCGATGGGCGAGCCGAGGGGGCCCATCGAGAACGGGATGACGTACATCGTCCGGCCCCGCATGGCACCCCGGTAGAAGGAGAGCACCTCCTCCTTCATCTCCGACGGTGCCCGCCAGTTGTTGGTGGGGCCGGCGTCGATCTCGAGGGTCGAGTTGATGAAGGTGCGCTCCTCGACCCGGGCGACGTCGGCGGGGTCGGAGTTGCACAGGAAGGAGTTCGGCCGCTTCGAGTCGTCGAGGCGGGTGAAGGATCCCTGCTCGACCAGGAGGCTCGTCAGCCGGTCCCACTCCTCATCGGAGCCGTCGCACCACTCGATGGCGTCGGGCTGGAAGATCTCCGCCCACTCGTCCACCCAGGCCTGCAGCCTCTCGTTGGTCGTCGTTGCGGCCATTTGTCTCTCGCCTCCGTCGCGCCGTTGCGACAAGTCGAGGGATCAGCTCCGAGCCGGGTGGCCTGGAGGTCAGATCCCGGTCTCCAGCGGCACGTCGTCCTGGGGAAAGCGCGGCGTGCCCATGTCAACTTCGGAGCCCAGCAGGAGGTCCGCAGCGCGGCCGGCGTCGTCGGGTGTGAACACGACTCGCTGGCCCTGCCGCAGCATCCTGAACACCGATCCGTGGAGTGCGCCGGGCGCCAGGTCGTACTCGCACAGGTCGGTGTCGGCGATGATCACGCCATCCCCGGTCCCGGGATCGTACGACTTGATGACACCCTGCACGACGGCTCCTGCATCGATCGGTTGACTGGGTCCGGCCACCATACCCACGTGTCCACATTCCGGTCACAACGCCAGGGCTCGCAAGAGGCGAAGGACCCTGGTCCGCTCCGGCTGGCGACCCGTCGATAGGGTTCCCCGCCGATGACGACGCTCGACCGACTCGGTGCCGCCGAGCTCGGCCGCGCCATCGCCACCTTCGGCGACGCGCTGTCGATGCACCAGGAGGCCATCAACCGCCTCAACGTGTACCCGGTGCCCGACGGCGACACGGGCACCAACATGACCCTGACCCTGCGGTCGGTGGCCGAGGCCGTGGCGGGCGTGGCGGACGAGGGCATGGCCGCGGTGTGCAAGGCCATCGCCCACGGCTCGCTGATGGGGGCCCGGGGGAACTCGGGCGTGATCCTGTCCCAGCTCCTGCGGGGCATGACCGAGGTCGTGCGCGACCACGACGCCCTCGACGGGGAGGTGCTCGCCGCCGCCCTCACAAGAGCGTCGGAGCTGTCCTACGAGGCCGTGCAGCGCCCGGTCGAGGGCACCATCCTCACCGTGGTCCGCGAGTCCGCCGAGGCGGCGCGCGGTGCCGCCGGTGGGGGCACCGCGCTGGTCGAGGTGCTCGCCCGCACCCGGGCCGCCGGGCAGGTGTCCCTCGACGGCACGCCCGAGCTGCTGGCCGTGCTGAAGGAGGCCGGGGTGGTGGATGCCGGTGGCGCCGGCTTCCTGCTGCTGCTCGACGCGCTGCTCCACGTCGTCGACGGGCGCGAGGTGCCCGCCCCGCCGGACGCGCCCGAGGGGGCGGCAGACCGGGTCCGCGGCGGTGGCGACGTCACCCCCGAGACCGGCAAGCACGTGTCCGAGCTGCGCTACGAGGTCATGTACCTGCTCGAGGCACCCGACGAGGCCATGCCGGCGTTCCGCGAGGTGTGGGCCGGCATCGGCGACTCCATCGTCGTGGTCGGCGGCGACGGCATCTTCAACTGCCACATCCACACCGACGACATCGGCCCCGCCATCGAGGCCGCGATCGAGATCGGCCGCCCGCGCCAGATCCGGGTCACCGACCTGCTCGACGAGCTGCACGAGATCGAAGAGGAGCGCTGGGTCCGCGAGGCCGCCGCCGAGGGCGACCCCGGGCCCGAGCCGGACCCGGTGCCCTGCGGGGTCGTCGCCGTGGCCACGGGCGAGGGCATCCGCCGCATCTTCGGGAACCTGCGGGTGCAGCAGGTGGTCACGGGCGGCCAGTCGATGAACCCCTCGACGGCCCAGCTGCTCGAGGCGGTCGAGGCGGTGCCGGCCCCGGAGGTCGTCATCCTGCCGAACAACAAGAACATCATCGCCGTGGCCGAGCAGGTCGACGCCCTCACCGCCAAGACCGTGCGGGTGCTGCCCACCCGCTCGATCACCGAGGGGTTCGCGGCGCTGCTCGCCTACGACCCGCAGTCCACGGCCGAGTCCAACGTGGCCGCGATGCGCGAGCACGCCGAGGCCGTCGTCAACGGCGAGATCACCCAGGCCGTGCGGGACTCGACCTGCGACGCCGGCCCCATCGCCGAGGGCGACTGGCTCGGCATCAGCCGGGACGGCATCCAGGTCGTGGCCCCGGACCTCGACGATGCGGCGTGCCAGCTGCTGGACCGTCTGCTCGACGACCACGAGCTCGTCACCATCATCGAGGGCGACGGCGCGTCGCCCGGGTGCACGCGCCACATCACCCAGTGGCTCGAGGAGCACCACCCCGACGTCGAGGCCGAGGTCCACCACGGTGGCCAGCCGCTGTACCCGTACCTGTTCGGCATCGAGTGAGTTCCGTCACCTCTTGCATGGTGGATCAAGCGCTCGGGTACCGAGCCGAGCATGGAACTCTTCAGCACGATCGATTCGACCTTCGCCGACCTGGCCAAGACGGTTGACCAAGGCACCGTTGCCGTCGCCGAGCGCTTGCCGGCGCCGGTCGATGCGCTCGCGCTGCGGCTGGGTGCGGTCAACGCCGAGGCCCTGCGCCAGTACGGCCGGGTCACCGCCACCACCGTCGATGCCGTCTACGGCGTCGTCAACGTCGCCTGGACCGGTGCGGCCCAGCTGATCGATGCCAGCGGCGACGCCCTCGAGGCCTCCGCCGGCACCCTCCGCACCACCGGTCGCCGCGCCGTGGGCGATGCCCGCCAGGCGAGCTCGACCATCACGAACCGTGCCCGCGGCGCCGCCGATCAGGTCCAGCGCAACCTCAGCGTCGTCGCTGACCGCGCCGGCACGGTCGAGGACCGGGTCGAGACCGAGACCGAGGCTGCTGCCGACAAGGTCGTCAAGGCCGCCGACACCGGCGTCGCCGAGACCGGCCGCACCGGCGCCAACCGTCCCTCCGGCCCCTATGAGAGCTGGAGCAAGGACGAGCTGTACGAGCGGGCCCAGGAGCTCGACCTCGACGGTCGCTCGACCATGAGCAAGGACCAGCTCGTGAAGGCGCTCCGCTCCGCCTGAGCCAGCCACCGAACGCTCCGCCCCGAGCGGATCCCGAACGACACCGCCGGCATCGTCCGGCGGTGTCGGCGCGCGCGGGCAAGATCGGGGGATGGCCCGCACGCTGCGCTTCCTGAGCGGCATCCCCGTCTCCGAGCTGAAGGGGGTCGGCCCGGCGCGGGCCAAGGCGCTCGCGTCCGTGGGCATCGAGACGGTGTTCGACCTGCTCACGCACTACCCCCGCCGCTACATCGACCGCACCAAGGAGGCCCGCATCGCCGACCTGCACGTCGGCGAGGTGGCCTCCGTCCTGGCGCGCGTCGACCGCATCTCGTCGCGCCGGTTGGGCGGTGGGCGCGGCAGGGGCGGCCGCGTGATGGTCGAGGCGTCGGTGTCCGACAGCAGCGGGCGGATGAAGATCACGTTCTTCAACCAGGCCTGGCGGGAGCAGCAGCTGACCCCGGGGACCGAAGCCGTGTTCTGGGGCAAGCTCGAGGACTTCCGGGGCACCAAGCAGCTCACGAACCCCGTGGTCGACCTCGTCGGTGACCAGACCGGCCAGGTCGTGCCGGTGTACCCGCAGTCGGAGAAGGCGCGCATCACCACCCAGGACGTGCGCCGCTGGGTCGACGAGGCGCTCCGTCGCGCCGGCGACCTGGTCGACCCCGTGCCCGAGCCCCTCCTCGACCGCCTCGACCTGGTCGACCGCACGGCGGCGATGCGCATGGTGCACGCGCCGGGCGACAGCGTCGGCGCCTACGTCGTGGCCCGCAAGCGGCTGATATTCGACGAGCTGCTGCGCCTGCAGCTGGCGCTCGTCCTGCGCAAGCGCCAGGTGGAGCGCACCACGGTCGGCGTCACCCACGAACTCGCGGGGGCGCTGGTCGGGCGGTTCCACGACGCCCTGCCGTACCCGCTCACCGGCGCCCAGCGCCGGGTCATCGCCGAGATCGAGGCCGACCTCGCCGACCCCGTGCCCATGCACCGGCTGCTGCAGGGCGACGTGGGCGCCGGCAAGACGGTGGTGGCGGTGTCGGCGATGCTGGTGGCGGTCCAGGGCGGCCACCAGGGGGCGCTCATGGCCCCCACCGAGGTGCTCGCCGAGCAGCACGCCCTCGGCATCCGCGAGCTGCTGGCCGACCTCCGCGTCGGCGACGAGGGCGCGCTGTTCGACCGACCGCTCCGGGTGGAGCTGCTGACCAACCGCGTGCCGGCGGGGGAGCGGCGCAAGATCACCGAGGGCCTGGCTGCCGGCGAGGTCGACATCGCCATCGGCACCCACGCCCTGCTGTCCGCCGACGTCGACTTCGCATCGCTCGGAGTGGTGGTCGTGGACGAGCAGCACCGCTTCGGCGTCGAGCAGCGAGCCGCGCTGCGGGACAAGGGCCGAGGCACCGTCCCCGACGTCCTCGTCATGACCGCCACGCCGATCCCGCGCACCGCAGCGATGACGGTCTACGGCGACCTCGACGTGTCCGTCCTCGACGAGCTGCCGCCGGGCCGCACCCCGATCGAGACCACGTGGGCGCGCACCGAGGCCGAGCAGGCCCAGGTCTGGGAGCAGGTGCGGGCCGAGGTCGCCGCCGGTCGCCAGGCCTACGTGGTGAGCCCGCTCGTCGAGGAGTCCGAGAAGCTCGAGGTCTCCTCGGCCACCGAGACCTACGAGCAGCTCTCCCACGGCGAGCTGGCCGGGCTGCGCCTCGGGCTCCTGCACGGCCGGGTGCCCCCGGCCGAGAAGGAGGCCACCATGCGCCAGTTCCGGGAGGGCCGCCTCGATGTGCTGGTCGCCACCACCGTGATCGAGGTCGGCGTCGACGTCCCCAACGCCACGGTCATGGTCGTGCTCGACGCCGACCGCTTCGGCATCGCCCAGCTCCACCAGCTCCGGGGGCGCGTCGGCCGTGGGGCGCACCGCTCGTACTGCCACCTCCTCGGCGAGGGCGCCACCGACGACGGCGAGCGCCGCCTCGAGGCGATGGTCGAGACCACCGACGGCTTCGTCCTGGCCGAGGTCGACCTGGACCTGCGCGGCGAGGGCACCATCCTCGGCGCCCGGCAGAAGGGTCGCAACGACCTGAAGCTGGCGTCGCTGCGCGACGACCGCGAGGTCGTGGACACGGCGCGGGCGATCGCCTTCGAGCTCGTCGACGCGCCCGGTGGCCCGCCCGACGCGCTCGTCGACGAGGTCCGCCTCTTCCTCGACGAGGACGAGGAGGCGTTCCTCTTCAAGAGCTGAGGGTCAGAAGTCGTCCCAGTCGGGGACCTCGAGGTACCAGCCGTCGAGGCAGTCCTCGCAGCGGTACATGGTCAGCATCCCCGGCTGCCAGCCCTCCTCGGGCGGGTGCCCGTTGAGGTGCGCGCGGCCGCCGCAGTCGATGCAGGTGATGACCGGGTCGGGCTCGTACACCGGACCGACGGTATCCGGGCCGGGTGGGGATGCACGGCTGCGGCCGTGGGCCATGGAACACTCGCGGGCCATGCGAACGCGCCCCCTCGCCGCCCTCGCGCTCGCCGGTTCTCTCCTCGTCGCCTGCGGCGGCGGAGAGGAGGAGCAGGCCGCCACGACGGACTCGTCGACCGCCACGACCGAGGTCGACGAGACCACCACGACCACGAGCACCACCACGGAGGCACCGGCCGCTGCCGCCCCGGTGTCGATGCTGACCGGGCTGCCCCTCGTGGACCAGTGGGTCCAGTCCCGGCCGGTCGTGGCCGTGAAGTACGACAACGTGGAGGGCAGGTCGTCCCCCCAGGTCGGCATCGGCTCGGCCGAGGTCGTCTACGAGGTGCCGGTCGAGGGCCAGGTCACCCGCTTCCTCGCCCTGTTCCAGTCCATCGACGCCTCCCCGATCGGGCCCATCCGCTCCGCCCGCGGCTCCGAGATCGGCCTGCTCGAGGAGCTGAACGGCCCGCTGTTCGCGTGGCACGGGGCGAACGCGCTGCTGAACAGCCACGTCCGGAGCTCGAGCGTCGTGCCCCGATCCATCGACGACGTGCCGCACCTCTACTACCGCGACCGGTCCCGGAGGTCCCCCTACAACTCCTTCGCCGTCGGCACCGCCGACATCCGGGCCACCGCGCCGGAGGGCTCGACCGGGCCGCTCCAGCCGATCCTGCGCTTCGCCCAGCCGGGCGAGGCCGTCCCGTCGCCGAACGCCCTGCCGGCGACGTCGATCCGCCTGGCGTTCCCGCCCCCCTTCGGTGCCCGGGGCGGCGGTGGCACGGCGGTGCGCTTCGAGTGGGACGGCTCGCGCTGGGTCCGCTTCCAGGCGGGCCACGCCCACGTGGACGCGGCCGGCGGCGGCCAGCTCGGGGTCGACAACGTCATCGTCCGCTTCACGCAGGCGCTGGACTCGGGCACCGTCGACCAGGCCGGCTCGCGGGTCCCGACCGCCCAGGTCGTCGGCGAGGGTGAGGCGTGGGTGTTCAGCGGCGGCAAGGTCGCCACCGGCACCTGGCACAAGCCCGACAACGCCACGCCGACCACATACCGGGACGTCGAGGGCAACGAGATCGTGCTCGCCCCGGGCAAGACCTGGATCGCCCTGCCCTACGGCCCGGGCTCCTCGTTCAGGTAGTGCGCGTCGTCGCCGGATCGGTGCGGGGCCGGCGCATCAGCGCGCCACCGGGCACCGACACCCGGCCCACCACGGACCGGGTCCGGGAGGCGATGTTCAACGCGCTCGGCAGCCTGGGTGCCGTCGACGGCGCCGTGGTGGCCGACCTGTTCGCCGGCAGCGGCGCGCTCGGCATCGAGGCCCTCAGCCGGGGCGCGGCCAGCGCGCACTTCGTGGAGTCGGACCGGCGAGCCGTCGCCGTCATCGAGGAGAACCTCGCGACCCTCGGCCTCGACGACCGCGGTGTGGTGCTGCGCCGACCGGTGGAGGTCGCCCTCGACGACCTGCCGGTGCCCCTCGACCTGGTCCTGGCCGACCCTCCGTACGCCTTCGACGGATGGGCAGCGCTGCTCGCCGACCTCGCCACGCGGCTCGCCGACGACGGTCTGGTCGTCATCGAGTCCGGCCGTGCCGTCGACCTCCCCCCCGGGTGGGAAAGGGTGAGGGAGCGCACCTACGGCGGTACGGTTGTGCTGTTCGCCCGGCCGGAGCCACCGGCCACCGGCGCCCCCGATCCGACAGGAGCACATCCGTGAGGACGGTCCTCTATCCCGGGACGTTCGACCCGATCCACAACGGTCACCTCGAGATCATCGAGACCGCCTCGCGGCTGTTCGACAAGGTCACCGTGGCTGCCATGCGCAACCCGCAGAAGGGCGAGCCGCTGTTCTCCTTCGAGGACCGCCGGGCCATGATCGAGGAGAGCACGTCGCACCTGGACAACGTCGAGGTGGTGCAGTTCTCCAGCCTCGTCGTCGACCTGGCTCGCGAGGTCGGTGCCGATGTCATCGTCAAGGGACTGCGGGCCGTGTCGGACTTCGAATCCGAGATGCACCAGGCCCACATGAACCGCAAGATCTCCGGGCTGGAGACGCTGTTCATCCCCTCGGCCACCGAGCACTCCTTCGTCGCCTCCAAGCTGCTGCGCGAGATCGCCCGGTTCGGCGGCAACGTGAACGAGATGGTCCCCGACGCCGTGGTGAAGCGCCTGGCGGAGAAGTTCGGATGAGCGACCGCCCCGGCCAGTCGCCCTACGAGGCGCCCCAGGTCGAGTCGGTGCTCCGCGAGCTGCGCGACCTCATCGAGCAGGCCCGGCCGATGCCGCTGTCGACCTCGGTGATGATCAACCAGGCCGAGGTCCTCGACCTGCTCAACGAGGCCACCGAGCGCCTGCCCGAGGAGCTGCGGTCGGCGAAGTGGCTGCTCAAGCAGCGCGAGGAGTTCCTGGCCCGGACCAGGCGCGAGGCCGACGAGATCCTCGAGGCGGCCCGCCAGAAGGCCGACCAGCTGGTGCAGCAGACCGAGGTGGTCAAGGCCGCCGAAGCCCGGGCCCGCTCCGTGGTCGACGCCGCCGATGCCGAGTCCCGGCGCCTCAAGCTCGAGGCCGAGGACTTCTGCGACCAGCGCCTGGCCAGCTTCGAGATCGTGCTCGAGCGCACCATGAAGGTCGTCTCCGCCGGGCGGGCCAAGCTGCAGGGCAGCCAGGCCGCCCAGGACGAGCGAGACCTCGGCGACGCCCCCGAAGGCGGCCACGTGCACACCCCCGAGGACGAGCAGGCCGCCCACGAGCGACGGGCCCGACGCCGGCTGGAGGCGGTCCCCGACTCGGGTCAGGGGTTCTTCGACCAGGACGACCGCTAGGTGGGCAAGCCCTTCATCGTCCGCGTCGGCGACCTGCTGCGGGAGCCGGGCAGCCGCCGGCTCATCGACGTCGAGGTCGAGGCCGAGCGGCTCGAGACCTCGGCGGCCAGCACCATCCCCGGCACCCCGCTGACCCTCGAGGGCGCGGTCGTGGCCATGGCCGGGGGCGTGGAGGTCATCGGCACGCTCGGCTTCGACTGGTACGGCGCGTGCCGCCGCTGCCTCGACGACGTCACCGGCCACGTCGACGTGGCCCTGCGCGAGATCGCCCAGCGCTCGCCGATCGACGACGAGATCTACCCCATCGACGACGACCTGCTCGATCTCCAGCCGATGGTGGACGAGCTCGTGCTCGCCAGCCTGCCCATCGCCCCGCTCTGCGCCGACGACTGCCCGGGCCCGGATCCGGAGCGGTTCCCCACCGTCACCGAGGACGAGGTCGCGGCCGCCGCAGCGGCCGAGGAGCCCCCGCCGGACCCCCGCTGGGCGGCCCTGTCCGAGTTGAGGTTCGACGAGGGCTGACCGCTAGGGTGTCTCCTTCGCGTCCGCCTGGTCGGCAACCGACTGGCCCGGACGCATTCGAACGCCCTCCCGGCACCGCATCTGAGGTTGAACAGCCATGGCCGTCCCCAAGAAGAAGACCTCCAAGGCGAAGGGCCGCAGCCGTCAGGCCGCGAACTGGCGTCTCAGCCGCCCGTCGCGCAGCCTCTGCCCGCGCTGCGGCGTCGTCAAGGTCCCCCACGTCGTCTGCCCCAACTGCGGGTGGTACCACGGTCGCCAGGCCGTGGATGTGGACTGATCACGCCCTAGATGCTCCCCATCGCCATCGATGCCAACGGCGGCGACAGGTCGCCGGCGGACATCGTCGAGGGCGCCCGCCAGGCCCGTGACGAGCTCGGCGTGGAGATCCTGCTGGTCGGCACCCCCGAGGTGGCCGACCTGGCCGGCGACCTCCCGCTGCTCGAGGCATCCGAGGTCATCGCCATGGACGCCGATCCGGGCACCAGCGTGCGCCGGATGAAGGACGCCACGCTCGTGCGCGCCGCCGAGGCGGTGCGCGACGGCAAGGCGTCGGCCATGATCTCGGCCGGCAACACCGGCGCCACGATGGCGTCGGCCCTGCTGCGCATGGGCCGGCTCAAGGGCGTGAAGCGGCCGGCGATCGCCACGCCGCTGCCCGTGCCCTCCGGCGGGCACACCGTGCTGCTCGACGCCGGCGCCAACGCCGAGTGCCAGCCCGACTGGCTGGTGCAGTTCGCCCAGATGGGCGCCGCCTACGCCCGCGCCCGCTACGACGTGGCCGAGCCGCGGGTCGGCCTGCTGTCCATCGGCGAGGAGCCCGGCAAGGGCGACACGCTGCGCAAGGAGACCTACGAGCTGCTCGCGGTCGACGGCGTGCTCGCCGCGGCCGGCGGCACCTTCATCGGCAACGTCGAGGGCCGGGACATCCTCACCGACGCCGTCGACGTGGTCGTGACCGACGGCTTCACCGGCAACGTGGCGCTCAAGTCCCTCGAAGGCGGGATGAAGGGGCTGGTGAACCGGCTCCTCGAGGCCTTCGACACCAACGACGAGACGCGTGCCGCCGCTGACGTCCTCATGCCCGAGCTGCTGCCGCTCTACGCCACCCTCGACCCGGAGAACACGGGCGGGGCCATGCTGCTCGGCGTCGACGGGGTGTGCATCATCAGCCACGGGTCCTCGGGTCCGACCGCGGTGGTCAACGCCGTCCGCGTCGCCCGCGACATGGTGGCCGGCAACGTCCCGGCGCACCTCGCCGCCTCGGTCGCCTGACCGTCGCGCATACCCGCTGACCTGGGCGTTCAGGCGTCATCCGGGGCTTTTCCGCCCCTTCCGGCTATGGTGGCCGATCGCCAGAGAAGCTTCCGACCAGGAGGGGCACCCGTTGCCCGCAGAGACCCACGTGGAGGGCGACAAGATGGATCGCAACGAGGTCCTGACCCTCATCCGAGATCGCCTCGCTGACATCCTCGAGATCGAGCCCGACTCCATCAAGGAGGGCGACAGCTTCGTCGACGACCTCGACGCAGACTCCCTCGCCCTGATCGAGCTGGTGGAGGGCCTCGAGGAGGAGATCGGTGAGCGCACGGTCGGCTTCCGGATCGAGGACGAAGACCTCGAGGACCTGAAGACCGTCCGGGACGCCGTCGACTACGTCGTCGCGCGCCTCTGATCGGTACCCGGTCCGGATCCGTGGCGACTGCGCCCGGCGGCACGCACCGCCCGACGCTGCTCGGACGCGATCGGCTCCTCGACGCGCTCGGCTACGCGCCAGCCGACGAAGCGCTGCTGGCCCAGGCCTTCGCGCACCGGTCCTGGTGCGCGGAGCACGCCGAGTACGAGAGCAACGAGCGCCTCGAGTTCCTGGGCGACTCCGTCCTGGGCTTCCTCGTCGCCGACCACGTGTACCGGACCGACGCCGCCCTCGACGAGGGGGCCCTCACCGACGTGCGCAAGGCGGTCGTGAACTCGGTCTGCCTGGCCGAGGTCGCCATCGAGCTCGGCCTCGGCGAGCACCTGCGGCTCGGCAAGGGCGAGGAGCAGTCCGGGGGTCGCGAGAAGCCCTCGATCCTGGCCGACGCCATGGAGGCCGTGCTCGGGGCCGTCTACCTCGACGGCGGCCTGGATCCCGCCCGGCGCCTGGTGCTCGACCTGCTGGGTGATCGCATCCAGTCGGCGATCGATGCCGGCGGCGGCGACCAGGACCACAAGAGCCGCCTCCAGGAGCGCCTCGCCACCGTCACCACCGCCACGGCCACCTATGCCTTCGACGCCACCGGCCCGGACCACGCTCGGCACTTCACCGTCACGGTGAGCGCCGGCGGGCACGAGCTCGGCGTGGGCACCGGCCGATCCAAGAAGCAAGCCGAGCAGCAGGCGGCCCGTGCCGCCCTGGAGCTGCTCGGCGACGACGGCACCGGCTACCCCGGCGCCCCCGATGCCCTGGGAGGGCCCACAGATGGCTGAACTGCCTGAGGTCGAGACGCTGCGCCGACAGCTCGAGCGCGACGTGGTGGGGCGCAAGGTGAAGACCGTCGACGTGCACGACACCAAGGTCATCCCGCGCCACAGCACGAAGAAGCAGTTCGCCGGGATGCTCGAGGGGGCCAAGCTCAAGTCCCTCATCCGGCGCGGGACGTTCCTGATCTTCACCCTCGACACCGGCGACCGCCTCATCGTGCGCCCCGGCCTCGGCGGCCAGCTGCGAAAGACCGCGTCCAAGGACGACCTCGCCGACGGCACGGCCGTGGTGCTGACCTTCACCCAGGGCGGCCAGCTCCGCTACATCGACCCCCGCCGCACCGGCGAGCTGTGGATCCTCACGCCTGAGCAGGTGGCCGAGGGCGTCGACGAGATCGAGCTGCTCGGCTACGACGTGGTCGACCAGCCCGTGCCGTGGGCCGACTTCGCCAAGCTCGTGCTGCAGCGCTCCGTGAAGCTGAAGACCCTGCTGACCGACGAGGACCTGCTCACCGGCATCGGCAACGTCTACTCCGACGAGATCCTCTACGACGCCGGCCTGCGCTACGACCGGCTGAGCGACTCGCTGTCGGTGCAGGAGGTCCGCCGCCTCTACCGGAGCGTGGTGGAGATCCTCCACGACGCCATCAAGCACGGGGGCACCACGCTCGCCGACGACGGCTGGCACGACCTCCACGGCGACGTGGGCGGCTACACCGGCCACCACCAGGTGCACGCCCGCGACGGCGAGCCCTGCCGGCGCTGCCGCGACGTGATCTCCAAGGCCAAGTTCGGCGGCAAGACCACCTGGTTCTGCGAGCAGTGCCAGACTTGAGATGAAGGTTGGTTGAGGTCCGCGTTCGCGCGGAGCCCGACCAGTACCGTCACGAGCGGTGTTTCTCAAGAACCTGACGATCAAGGGGTTCAAGTCCTTCGCCGACACGGCGAGCCTTGACCTCGAACCCGGTGTCACGGTCGTGGTCGGCCCCAACGGGTCGGGCAAGTCCAACGTGGTCGACGCGATCGCGTGGGTGCTCGGCGCCCAGGCGCCGTCGTCGGTGCGGTCCCAGAAGATGGACGACGTCATCTTCGCCGGCACGTCCAAGCGCAGCGCGCTCGGTCGGGCCGAGGTGGCCCTGACCCTCGACAACACCGCCGGCCTGCTGCCGATCGACTTCTCCGAGGTCACCATCACCCGCACGCTCTTCCGCACGGGGGAGTCGGAGTACTCGATCAACGGCGTGCCGTGCCGCCTGCTCGACATCCAGGAGCTGCTGTCGGACTCCGGCGTCGGCCGGATGCAGCACGTGATCATCAGCCAGGGCCAGATCGATGCCGTCCTCAACGCCAAGCCCACCGAGCGGCGGCTGATCATCGAGGAGGCCGCCGGCGTCCTCAAGTTCCGCAAGCGCAAGGAGAAGGCCGAGCGCCGCCTGGCCGCCACCGAGGCCAACCTCACCCGCGTCCAGGACCTGCTCCGCGAGGTCCGCCGGGGCCTGCGCCCGCTCGAGCGCCAGGCCGAAGCCGCCCGCCGCCACGGCGACCTGGTGACCGAGCTCGACGCCCTTCGTCGGTTCCTCGCCGGCCGCGAGCTGGCCCGCCTCCGGAGCCGCCTCGACACCACCACCCACGAGCGCGCCGGGCACGCCGGCACCGAGGAGACCCTCCGGGCCCGCCTCCGCGACCTCGATGCGTCGGTGCTCCGCTCCGAAGCCGAGCTCAACGCCATGGGCGGCGCCGACGTCGGCGACGAGCTCACCCGCTACGAGGCACTGCGCGAGCGCGGCCGCGGCATCGCCGCCGTGCTCGCCGAGCGCCAGCGCAGCCTGGCCAAGGAGCGAGAGTCCACCGTCGACGCCGCGCTCATCGCCTCGCTCGAGGCCGACCAGGCCCGCCTGCGCGACGAGCTGGCCACGATCGAGACCACCGCGGCCGAGCTGCTGCCCGAGGCCGAGGAGGTCGACCGGGCCGAGCGCGGCCTGGCCGACGCCCGGGCGACCTTCGAGGACCGCTGGGGTGAGGGCATCGCCTCGCCCTCCGGTGAGGCCGCCGAGGTCCGCGGCCAGCTGGGCGGGCTGCGCCAGGCCGTCAGCCGCTCCCTCGCCGAGCTGGAGCGCACCGACGGCCGCACCGGGTCCCTCGCCGACAAGCGCGACCGCCTCGCCGCCGAGGCCGAGCGCCTCCGCAGCGAGGTCACCGACGCCGAGACCCGCCTGCCCGAGCTCGAGGCCGAGCGCGATCGCCTGCTGGCAGATCGCGCTGCCGCCGAAGCCGAGGTCGAGGACGCCGCCGCCGCGCTGGCCGAGGCCGATGCCGAGCGCCGCTCCTGGTCGGCCCGTGCCGAGGCGCTCGAGCTCGCCCTGGACCAGGCCCGCTCCGCCGCCGGTGCTGAGCGCCTGGCCGAGGTCGACGGCGTGATCGGCACGCTGCTCGACCTGGTCGAGGTCGACGCCGGCTGGGAGGGGGCCTTCGAGGCCGCCGCAGCCGAGGCCCTGTCCGCCGTGGTCGTCGACGGCGCCGGTGCCGCCCGCCAGGCCCTCGCCGCGCTCACCGCCGGCGATGCCACCGGCGCCGTGCTCGCCCTCGGCGTCGACCGCACGGCGCGCACCGCCCCGCCCGTGGGCGAGCCCGTGCGCCGCCACGTCCGCTCCAACCGACCCGGAGTCGACACGCTGCTCGACGCCGTCGTCGGTGCCGCCGTGCGCATCGACGGCGACTGGGCCGCCGGCCTCGACGTCGCCCTCGCCCACCCCGACGCCATCGTCGTCACGGCCGACGGCGCCCGCTTCGGTGCCGGCGCCTGGCGGGTCGGCGGCTCGGCCACCGGCGCCACCGGCGCTGCGCTCGAGGAGGCCCGCACCCGGGTCGAGGCCGCCGCCGAAGCCGTCACCGCCGCCACCGCGGCCCGGGACGCGGCCCGCTCCCGCTTCGCCGAGCTCAAGCGCACCGCCGGCGACGCCCGGCAGGCCGCCGAGCAGACCGCCGCCGCGCTGCGCCGGTCCGCCGACGGGCTCGCCCGCGTCGAGCAGCAGGCCACCGAGGCCGCCGAGGAGCTCGACGGACAGTCCGGCGTGCGCACCGAGGTCGAGCAGCGCCTGCGCACCGAGCGCGACCGCGTCGCCGAGCTCGAGGCCATGCTGCCCGCCCTCGAAGCCGAGGAGGCCGCCGCCGCCGAAGCGGCCCGGGCCATGACCGAGGCCCGTGCTGCCCTCGACGACCGGGCTGCCGCGGTGGCCACGTTGCGCTCCGACCTCGAGATCCGCGTCGCCCAGGTCGAGGAGCGGCGCACGTCGTTGCAGGCCCGCCTCGTCGAGGTCGACGCCCGGGTCGCCCGGAACCAGCAGGCCGCCCAGGAGGCCGCCGTGCGCCGCGAGGCCCTCGACGTGCGGGCCAAGGCCCTCGACGGCCTCGCTGCGGCGTGCCAGGCGTCGCTGGCCGAGGTCGAGGACAGCCTCGTGGGGCTGCGGGCCAAGCGCCAGGAGCAGTCGGAGGCCCAGCGGGCCGTGGCCGTCGCACTCGACGGGCTGCGCCGCGAGCGCGTCCAGGTCGAGAAGCAGCTCAACGAGGTGCGCGAGCGCATCCAGCGGGCCGACCTGGAGCTCAACGAGATCAACCTGCGCATCGAGACCTCGGTCGAGACCATGCGCCGCGACCTCGACGTCGACCCCGAGACCGCCATCGCCGCCGAGTGCCCCGAGCTGCCCGAGAACGTCGCCCCCGCGGCGCGGTCCCGGGAGCTCGAGCGCGAGCTGCGCCTCATGGGCCCGATCAACCCCCTCGCCCTCGAGGAGTACGAGGCGCTCCAGGAGCGCCACGAGTTCCTCCAGGGCCAGCTCGACGACGTCAAGGGCAGCCGCCGGGAGCTCTCGAAGGTCATCCGCGCCATCGACGAGGAGATCGTCAACGTCTTCGCCGCCGCCTTCGCCGACGTGTCGCAGAACTTCACCCAGCTGTTCTCCACCCTCTTCCCCGGCGGCACCGGCTCGATCAAGCTCACCGACCCCGAGGACCTGCTCGAGACCGGCATCGAGGTCGAGGCCAAGCCGTCGGGCAAGAACGTCCGCAAGCTGTCGCTGCTGTCGGGCGGGGAGCGCTCGCTCACCGCGCTGGCGTTCCTCTTCGCCGTGTTCCGCTCCCGGCCGTCGCCCTTCTACGTGATGGACGAGGTCGAGGCCGCCCTCGACGACGTGAACCTGCACCGCTTCCTCGAGCTCGTCGCCGAGTTCCGCCGCGAGGCCCAGCTCGTCATCGTGTCGCACCAGAAGCGGACCATGGAGGCGGCAGACATCCTCTACGGCGTCACCATGTCGCCGGGGGGCTCGTCCAAGGTCGTGTCCGAGCGGGGCGCAGCCAAGCACGCAGGCGCCGCCTAGCTTCCACGTGCGATGCTCGTCCCCTGTTCGTCGACGAATCGGGGGTCTGGTCGTGAAGGAGCTCGTGTACCACCGCCTGCTGCTGCCGGCAGTCGAGCGCTACGGCGACCGGGAGGTGATCATCGACGGTGACCACCGCGGCACGCTCGCCGAGCACCTCGATCGCACGACGAAGCTGGCGTCGGCGTTGCGCACCGAGCTGGGGGTGGGTCCCGGCGATCGCTTCGCCATCATGGCCACCAACAGCCACCAGTACCTGGAGCTGTACCACGCCGCCTTCCTGGGCGCCGGCATCGTCAACCCGCTGAACCTGCGGCTCGCCCCGACCGAGCTCGAGTTCATCCTGAAGGACTCGGGCACCAAGGTCGTCTTCGTCGACTTCCTCTTCGCCAACAACATCGACATGATCCGCGAGGCGGCCGGCATCGAGAAGGTGGTGCTGATCGGGCCCGACGTGGACTCGCCCCACGACCTGAAGTACGAGGACCTCCTGGCCGCCGGCGAGCCGGTGGTCCCCGAGGAGCCCGAGGAGGACGACCCCGTCGTGCTCATGTACACGGGCGGCACCACCGGTCTGCCCAAGGGCGTGCTGCTCGACCAGCGGGCCGAGATGCTGAACCTGTACCACGTGATCATGGCGGTGGGCATCGACGAGCAGTCCACGTACCTGCACCAGACCCCGATGTTCCACGCCGCGTCGATGGGTGGGCTGCTCGGCATCCCCGCATCCGGCGCCCGCTCGGTCTTCCTCCCCCTGTTCGACCCCGAGAAGGTCATGGACATCATCGAGGAGCACGGCGTCGACTGGACCGTGATGGTGCCCACGATGGTCGGCATGGTGCTGCGGCACCCGGCGTTCCGGCCAGAGCGGCTGGCCTCGCTCCGCAAGCTGACCTACGGCGCGTCCCCCATGCCCGAGGCGATCCTCGACCGGCTGCTGGAGCTGTACCCGCACCTCGAGCTGAGCCAGGGCTACGGCATGACGGAGGCGTCCGCGGTCCTCACCTTCCTGGATGCGGACGACCACCGGCGCGGCGGCGATGTCCTCCGGTCGGCCGGTCGCCCTGTCCCCGGGGTGGTGCTGAGCGTCCAGGACGACGACGGCAACCTGTTGCCCTCGGGGGAGACCGGGGAGATCTGCGCCCGGGCGGGGAACTTCATGCGGGAGTACTGGAACCGCCCCGAGGAGACCGCTCAGGCGTTCCGGGGCGGCTGGTACCACACCGGCGATGCCGGCCACATCGACGGCGAGGGGTTCGTCTACCTGGTCGACCGGGTCAAGGACATGATCGTCACCGGCGGCGAGAACGTGTACTCCTCCGAGGTCGAGGACGCGATCGGCAGCCACCCAGAGGTCGACCAGGTCGCGGTCATCGGGATCCCGAGCGAGAAGTGGGGCGAGGCGGTCCACGCCATCGTCGTGCGGATCGAGGGGTCCTCGGTCGAGGCGGACGAGCTGATCGCCCACGCCCGTGAGCACATCGCCGGGTACAAGGTGCCCAAGTCCATCGACTTCCGCGACGAGCCGCTGCCCCTGTCGGGCGCGATGAAGGTCCTCAAGCGCGAGCTGCGCGCCCCGTACTGGGAGGGGCACGGCCGCAACGTGGGCTGACCGACCCCGGACGCGCCGCACCGCCGCTGGGAGCAGCGGCGGTGCGGCGCGTCAGGTGGAGGACGCTCAGCGTCGAGCGGTTGCGTTCTTGCGGCCGGTGACGGCGTTGTAGATCAGCAGCACGATGATGGCGCCGATGATCGAGCCGATGATGCCGGCCGGGCCGAGCGTGGTCTCGTCGCCGTCGGTGCCGAACAGCAGGGCGCCGAGGAACCCGCCGACGAAGCTGCCGACGATGCCGAGCACGATGGTCGCGACGATGCTCATGGAGTCGTCGCCCGGTACGAGCGCCCGGGCGATGAAGCCGGCGATCAGGCCGACGATGATGAGACCGATGATGAAGCCGAGCATTGAGGTGGTGCCTCCTGGGTCGTGCCGGCGGCAGGGGGTCGCCGGCGCAGGTCACCCCTTACCCACTGTCAGAGCAGCTTGCTCATCACCTTGGCCTTGAACTTCGTGTACGGCGGGTAGATCAGCGACAGGTCGGGCTTCGTCGGCTTGGTCAGCACCGGCTTCATGTTGGAGAACGCGTCGAACCCGGACTTGCCGTGGTAGCGGCCCGAGCCGGCGTCGCCCACGCCGCCGAAGGGCAGGTCGTGGGGGGTGATGTGGAACAGCGTGTGGTTCACGCACACCCCGCCCGAGGAGGTGCGGTCGACCACCGTGCGCGCCGCGGCGTCGTCGTCGGTGAAGACGTAGAGGGCCAGCGGCTTGGGCCGGCCGTTCACGAAGGCGATGGCCTCCTCGAGGTCGTCGACGGCGAGGATCGGCAGGATCGGTCCGAAGATCTCCTCCTGCATGATCGGGCTGTCCGGGTCGGGGTCGACGATGATCGTCGGCGGGAGCTTGCGGGTCGCCTTGTCGACGGCGCCGCCCGTGACGACGGTGCCCCCGTGGCCATCGAGCAGGCCGGCCAGCCGGTCGGCGTGGCGGTCGTTGACGACCTGGGTGAGGTCGGGTGAGGCAGCCGGGTCGGCCCCGTAGAACTCCTCGATCGTCTTCACCAGCTCGTCGACCAGCTCGTCCTTGCGGGTGCGGTCGACCAGCACGTAGTCGGGGGCGATGCAGGTCTGGCCGGCGTTGAGGAACTTGCCCCACGCCATGCGGTGGGCGGTGACGGTGAGGTCGGCGCCGGGGGCGACGATGGCGGGGGACTTGCCGCCCAGCTCCAGCACGGTGGGGGTGAGGTTCTCGGCGGCGGCCCGGGCCACGATCTTGCCCACCGCGGTCGAGCCGGTGAAGAAGATGTGGTCGAAGCGCTGCTCGAGCAGCTTGGTGGACACGTCGGGCCCGCCCTCGAACACGGCGAACGCGTCGGGGTCGAGGTTGTCGCGCAGGACCTGCGACAGCAGCGCCGAGGTCTCGGGCACCATCTCGGACGGCTTGGCCACCACGGCGTTGCCGGCCGCGAAGGCGGCGGCCATCGGCGACACCAGCAGCTGGACCGGGTAGTTCCACGGGGCGATGACCAGTGCCACGCCGAGGGGTTCGGGGACGACCTTGCCCTTGCCGGGCATGTCCTGCAGGCGCAGCTTGGCCTTGCGGGGCTTCATCCAGTCGGCCACGTGCTTGCGCATGTACTTGACCTCGGTCGCGGTGAAGGCGATGTCGGTCGAGTACGCCTCCAGCGTCGGCTTGCCGAAGTCCCGCTGCATGGCGGCGACCAGGTCGTCGCCGTGGTCGTCCAGGACGCGCAGGAGCCCGTCGAGCTGGCGCTGGCGCCACTCGACCGGGCGGGTCCGGCCGCTCTGGAACGTGTGCCGGATCGCCGCGACGGTGCCGGGGATGGAGTCGAGGTCGGTGCGTTCGTCGATGCTCATCGACATCGAACCTACCGAGGCATCAGCAGAGGGCGTCGGCCACGTTGAGCCGTTCGGCCTGTACCGCAGCACCGTTCGGCCACCTACCCTCGCCTGCGGCGGAAGAAGTGAAGTGCTGGGAAGAAGGCAGTGGGATGTACCGAGGTCAGGATCGGCGGCGCCTGACGTGTGCCCCGTCGCGTGATCGCACGCAGGGGTGGCTCGCGATGGCGGCGGTGGTGGTCGCGGTGTCCGCCGTCGCCACGTTGACCGACGAGCACCCGTTGTCTGGTCCGGAGGGACCGCTCGACGATCGTCTGCTGCTCGTCGCTGGTGCGTTCGTCGCGTCGAGCGCAGCGTTCCTGGTGCTGCGGTGGCGGTTGATGCACCACAACACGTCGTTGTGGGGCGCCGCCGCGCTGGTTGGCACGACACTGACCATGGTCGCGTCGGACACCTCGGTCTTCGGTTTCGGCGTCGGGCTGGACCGACACGCGCTCCCCGTCGTTGCGATCGCGACCATGGTCGTTGCCTGGCGCGTCACTCGGGTGCCGGAGATCGACACCGGCGCACGCGCCTGGCATGTGCTCGTCGGCCTCGCTGCTGCGCTCGTGGCAGGGACCGCAGCGCTGCATGCGGTCGGCCTCGGGATGCCGGAGGAGGGTGTTGCCGCCGCGGTCCTTGCTTCGCTTGCGACCGTCGGCTGGTCAGTCATCGCCGGCCTGTGGATCCGCGAGGGACGCCGGCGCAGGGACTGGGGACTGGCATGGGGGAGCGTGCTGTTCATGTCCCTTGCCGGATGGCAAGCAGCTGCCGTCGGTGCAGCATCACCCGGTCGTCCGGTCGGCGTCGCGGGGGCCGTGCTCCTCGTCTTCGGAGCGCTCGCGGCGCTGCGTGGAGGCATCGAGAGTCTTCGGGATGCGGTGGAGGCCCAGGGGCGCGAGCTCCAAGCGACCCGCGAGCGGGTCAACGAGGAGCAGTCGCAGGCCGGACGGGTCAGGGCCGCTGCGGAGGAGCGTGCCCACGAGGCCCGCAACGCGCTCCACGCGGTCGGTGCTGCGATCCAGACGCTCGAGCGATACCACGAGCGCCTGGACGACGAGACCAAGCGCACGCTGTCTGCCGGCGTCACCTCCGAGCTGGCGCGCCTCCAGCGGCTGATCGACCTCGATGAACACCCGGAGCCCGAGCGAGCGTTCCTCCTCCACGAGGTGCTGCACCCAGTCGTCATGGGTGCGGTCGGTGGGGGGCTCCGCGTGGACGTCGGCGTCCCGGACGATCTGGTGGTCGTCGGCCAGCCGCATGCGATCGCCGGCATCGTGCAGAACCTGCTCCTCAACGCCGAGCGCCACGCGGGTGGCCGAGGCGTCTCGGTCCGAGCGCACAGCGACGGTGTCAGAACGGTCGTGCTGGTCTGCGACAGCGGGCCCGGCGTCCCGCCGGCTCACCGCGAGGTCCTCTTCGAACGGAGCCACTGCGGTGAGGGGACCGGTGGTTCGGGCTTCGGGCTGTACGTCAGTCGCCGGCTGGCCCGGGCCCAGGGGGGCGACCTGTGGGTGACGGACCGGCCGGGCGGGGGCGCGGTGTTCGGCTTCGACCTTGCATCAGTCGGCCGGGACGTCGTCGCCGCTGGCGTCGGCGATCAGCCCGACGATCTCAGCGATGCTGGTGGCCGCTGAGTGCTCGTCGAGGTACACGACCACCCCGGCCCGCACGTCGACCACATCTTCGTCGCTGGTGATGAGGACGTCGCAGCCGCCGATCAGCGACCTTCCGTCGAGCACGACGAAGCCGCGGTCGCGCAGGGCGACCGCGAGCGCGTCGTTCAGCAGGCGCGGCTCGAGGGCGAGCGCCACGCTGGGACCTGCGGGGGGTTGCGTCGCAGCGGACACCACGCCAGGTTCGTCCTGCGGCGGGTGCGTGTCATCATCCATTCGGATGAAGTCGACCACACGGTGACGGCGGAGTGATGGGAACGCAGGCTGGGGAGGGCGAGCCGGTTCGCGTGCTCATCGTGGAAGACCACGGCTTGCTGGGCGACAGCCTGGGCGCAGCGCTGTGCTCTGAGGGCTTCGAGGTGCTGCGTCCGGTCACGCTCGACGTGGAGACGGTGCTGGCCGAAGCCGCTGACGCACGACCGCACATGGCGCTGCTCGACTTCCGCCTCGACGGCGACGCGACGGCGCTGCCGATGATCGCCCCGCTGCGCGACGGCGGTGCGAGCGTGGTGATGGTCACCGGCGAGCGTGACCGGCTCCGCCTGGCCGAGTGTGTGGAAGCCGGCGCCATCGGCCTGGTGGACAAGGCCGTGTCCTTCGACGAGCTCCTCGAGGCGGTGCGCCACGTCGCCCGGCTGCGGACGTTGCTCAGCAAGGGCGAGCGGGACGATCTGCTGCGGCTGCTTCGCGAGGCCCGGCTGGCCGACGGTGAGCGCCGGGAGCCCTTCGAGCGACTGACTGCTCGGGAGCAGGCAGTGCTCGGTGCGCTCATGGACGGCCTGAGCGCCGAAGCGATCGCCGAGCGCGACTTCGTCTCGATCGCCACGATCCGCAGCCAGATCCGAGCGATCCTCACAAAGCTCGGCGTGAGCTCGCAGCTGGCCGCCGTGGCGCTGGCTCGCGCTGCCGAGTGGGTGCCACCCGAGGGCTGAATCAGGTTTTCATCAATCCTGACGATGAGCGGCGTGTGCCCGGCGTCGCATGGTGATCGAAGCGGGAGCGGAGCGATGATCCACTGAGCTGACCTGGTCGCCTGGGCTCGGTGGGGAGCGAGTGGCGAAACCGACCTCCTGATGGACACACAGGAGAAACAGATGAACAAGCGCAAGATCGGCCGCCTGGCCGGCTTCGTGGCCGCAGCGGGCATGACCGCTGGCCTCGTCGGCGGAGGCGTTTCCATGACCGGTGCCTACTTCCAGGACACCGAAACCGGCTCCATCCAGGGTTCGACCGGTGAGGTCGACATCAAGATGGCCAGCGGCACCACGCTGAACACCAACTTCGCCAACCTGATGCCAGGCGGCGCCCCGTCCTCGAAGACCTACACGGTGAAGAACGTGGGCACCGAGGCGGTTGACCTCTACGTCGATCTCAGCGCTGGCATGCCTCCGGGCCTGACTGCAGCCGATGCGGCCACCCTTCAGAGCCAGTGCGGGTACCTAACGTTCGCCATCACCGGCGACCTCGGGAGCACGACGCTCGACGCTTGCCAGCTGTTCACCATGGCAGCCGGTGGACCCGTGAAGGTTGCTGACAACGTCGCCGCAAGCACCGCTCGGACGGTGACGGTTGCCGCGAGCCTCGACGAAGATGCCGGCAACGTGTGGGCAAGCCGTTCGGCGTCCGGGACGATCGAGTTGATCGCGACCCAGGACGGTCAGACGCCGACGGTTCAGGCTGACCAGGCCGCCGCCAACGACGACCAGTAGGTCCAGGTCCTAGCTGATGTGGTGGGGGGGGGGCCCACCCCCCCCCCCAGCCACCGTCGTCACAAGCGCAAGATAGCCCACCACGCCTGACGCCACCCCCCGCTCGCGGGCGGGCGCGGCCGCCGGCCCGGGCCACGTCGTCGCCGAGCTGGGCGACGTGCTCGCCGATCCGGTGCGTGACCAGCTCGGGCACCGGCCAGGTGGACAGCAGCTCGAGCTGGTCGCCGCTGCGGCGGATCTCCCAGCCGCTCCGGCGGACGCGGCGACCTGGATCGAGTCGGTTCCCGGTCCCGCCGGACGCCACGACGATGCGGCGCCCGTCGGAGCGCACCTCGGCCCAGTCGCCGCTGCTAGGGTCGTGCCGGCGGACGACGGCGGTCTCGACGAGGGAGATCTCGGTGCGTCCGGCCTGGTCCAGGTCGGCATCGGCGACCGGGATGACCGCAAGCTCCGTGTCCGGCTCGACCGTCG